>JBAYTR010000005.1:0-251988 GCA_041675505.1 Bacteroidia bacterium
GGAGAAACGGGACTTATGCAGCTTAAAGGAATTTATTCCTACAAAACGTTTGAGTTCACCCGTTTCCTTTTTCGGTAAAAGTTAAGACTTTTAATCTTATGCAAACTAAAGGCAAAACGTTAGTGGCAACGCTGGGGACCGCTTCGCGGTCGGTAATACCCAGCCGCAGATAAACCGTTCGTGAGTACACGCCCTCTGTTTCTCAGGCGTTCGTTGCCACTAACGAGCTCGCGGCCATAAAACAGAAACCCCACCGCACAGCGACCGCAAGCGGTCGGCAGAATAGATAGAACTAATATTTTTAACATGGATAGTAACGAATTATTAAGCGGTTTTAAAAACCAAGAATTTAAAATTGACCTTACACATTTAGCTGTAATTATTTTAGGTAAAAGCATTAGATGTGAGGTTTATTTAAGAGAAGTATTAACATCACAAATTGAAATAAAAGAGTTAATTCAGGGTAAAACTCCTTCAGAAATAGATGAATATTTACAAGAAAAGTTAGACGCTTTGGAAAACGACTTGGAGGACATCGTTGAGAAAGATTATTTAGAAACGATTTTACAAGTAATTCGTTCTTAATTTTACCACTTTGAATAATTGTGTTTAAGTCAATTTTTTTCATAAATATAATTGTTTAAGTATTGTGAACATGAAAGGTCAGAAGCCGAGGCCATGACCGTATGGGAAGGTTTGCCAGCGGGTAGTCGCCCGCAGCGCACGTCCAACGCGCTACCTCCACGCCCGCTGAAGCGACACGCGCATCCACTAACAGCGGTCTTGCGCAAGATTTTTTTTGCTACCACAAGGAATTTCCCTTCCTTCGTTTCTGTTTTAGCGCTGTATTTTTTGGCTCTACCTGAATGGGTACATTCAGACGCAAAAAGAATCCAGCGCAAGGCCGCGAGCTCGTTATGCATAATGGATCTAGCATAGAAACGGAAAGGCATTCTGCTCATATAAGCAAAACAAGCATACGGAACAAAAAAAGCTAAATTAGGCCAACAAGCATGGCTTCAGTTCAAGGCGGTGAGTAGGAGAAGAGGCTGAATTTAAAGTGCAAATATTCGTCTCAAAAACAAGCATGGTTTAAAGCGCAAACGAAAACCACTATGCATAACAGCACCTACCCAAAAGGCTGGGTTTGGAGGTTTTTCCGAATGTTAAATGGAAAATCGAAAAGTAGAAGAAATAAATATAAATTTGAGTAAAATATCAGCCCTTCGGGTAGCTGCGAAACGTTATGCCCTATGCTATGATGATAGAAACATTTTTAATTTCGCAATCTTACACTAACCAAAAAAAATGAAAACAAAACTACTTTTCATAATCGCAGCCCTAATTACCGGCTTAACGACAACTTTTGCCCAACCCGGCAGCATTGACACCTCCTTTAACCCTACAGACATCGGCTTCAGCTTCGGAAATGCAGCAAACGCTACTATTGAGACAATCTCCATTCAGAGCGATGGAAAAATCATGATTGGGGGCGGGTTCACTTCCTATAATGGAACAGGCAGAAAATATATTGCCCGCCTCAATGCGGACGGAAGCCTTGATGCCTCTTTTAACCCGGGAACAGGAGCAAACGGTGATGTTCGGAAAATCTCCATTCAGAGCGATGGAAAAATCATGATTGGGGGATCATTCACTTCCTATAATGGAACAGGCAGAAACTATATTGCCCGCCTCAATGCGGATGGAAGTCTTGATGCCTCTTTTAACCCGGGAACAGGAGCAAACGGTAGTGTTCGGACAATCTCCATTCAGAGCAATGGAAAAATCATCATTGGGGGATCTTTCACTTCCTATAATGGAACAGGCAGAAACTATATTGCCCGCCTCAATGCGGATGGAAGTCTTGACGCCTCTTTTAATCCGGGAACAGGAGCAAACGGTGATGTTCGGACAATCTCCATTCAGAGTGATGGAAGAATCATGATTGGGGGCGGGTTCACTTCCTATAATGGAACAGGCAGAAACTATATTGCTCGCCTCAATGCGGACGGAAGCCTTGATGCCTCTTTTAACCCGGGAACAGGAGCAAACAGTACTGTTTATTCAACCTCCATTCAGAGCAATGGAAAAATAATCATCGGGGGCGAATTCACTTCCTATAATGGAACAGGCAGAAACTATATTGCCCGCCTAAATGCGGATGGAAGTCTTGACGCCTCTTTTAATCCGGGAACAGGAGCAAACAATAGTGTTTATTCAATCTCCATTCAGAGCGATGGAAAAATAATAATTGGGGGAACCTATAATGGAACAAGCACAAACCGGATTGCCCGCCTCAATGCGGATGGAAGCCTTGATGCCTCTTTTAACCCGGGAACAGGAGCAAACACTACTGTTAATTCAACCTCCATTCAGAGCGATGGAAAAATCATTATTGGGGGAGGTTTCTCTTCCTATAATGGAACAAGCAGAAATTATATTGCCCGCCTCAATGCGGACGGAATCCTTGATGCCTCTTTTAACCCGGGAACAGGAGCAAACAGTACTGTTTGGACAACCTCCATTCAGAGCAATGGAAAAATAATCATCGGGGGATATTTCACTTCCTATAATGGAACAGTTAGAAACTATATTGCCCGCCTGAATGCGGACGGAAGCCTTGACACCTCTTTTAACCAGGGAACAGGAGTAGGCTATATTGTTTTTTCAACCTCCATTCAGAGCGATGGAAAAATCATCATTGGGGGATATTTCAATTCCTATAATGGAACAGGCAGAATCTGTATTGCTCGCCTCAATGCGGACGGAAGCCTTGATTCCTCTTTTAACCCGGGAACAGGAGCAAAATGGAGTGTTGAGTCAACCTCCATTCAGAGTAATGGAAAAATAATCATCGGGGGCGGGTTCACTTCCTATAATGGAACAGGCAGAAACTATATTGCCCGCCTCAATGCGGACGGAAGCCTTGATGCCTCTTTTAACCCGGGAACAGGAGCAAACAGAATTGTTTGGACAACCTCCATTCAGAGCAATGGAAAAATAATCATCGGGGGCGAATTCACTTCCTATAATGGAACAGGCAGAAACTATATTGCCCGCCTCAATGCGGATGGAAGTCTTGACGCCTCTTTTAATCCGGGAACAGGAGCAAACAATTTTGTTTATTCAACCTCCATTCAGAGCAATGGGAAAATAATCATCGGGGGCGAATTCACTTCCTATAATGGAACAGGCAGAAACTATATTGCCCGCCTCAATGCGGATGGAAGCCTTGATTCCTCTTTTAACCCGGGAACAGGAGCAAACGGTACTGTTTGGAAAACCACCATTCAGAGCGATGGAAAAATCATAATTGGGGGAAATTTCACTTCCTATAATGGAACAGTTAGAAACTATATTGCCCGCCTCAATGCGGACGGAAGCCTTGATTCCTCTTTTAACCCGGGAACAGGAGCAAACAGTACTGTTTGGACAACCTCCATTCAGAGCGATGGAAAAATAATCATTGGGGGAAATTTTACTTCCTATAATGGAACAGGCAGAAACCGGATTGCAAGAATTAATGGAGTTTGCGTTCCGCCTGCCCCACCTACAGGTTCTGCCTCCCATACATTCTGCAATGCCGCTACAGTAGCTAATTTAACAGCAACCGGCTCTAACATTCAATGGTATGCTGCTTCATCAGGTGGATCTGCATTGGCTGGTACCACAGCGCTTGTCAATGGAAATTCCTACTACGCCTCACAGACCGTTTCAGGCTGCGAAAGCGCAACACGATTTGAAGTAGCCGTAACGATTAATGCGCCTGCTGCACCTACAGGTTCTGCCTCCCAAACATTCTGCAATGCCGCTACAGTAGCCGATTTAACAGCAACCGGCTCTAACATTCAATGGTATGCTGATTCATCAAGTGGTTCTGCTTTAGCGGGTACCACAGTGCTTGTCGATGGAAATTCCTACTACGCCTCACAAATCCTTTCCGGCTGCGAAAGCGCAACACGATTTGAAGTAGCCGTAACAATTAATGCGGTAGACATTTCTGTAACTCCAACAGGCGGTTCTCTTACTGCAAATGCAAGCGGTGCAACCTATCAGTGGCTGGATTGCGACAATAACTTCGCGGTAATATCAGGGGCAACAAATCAAACCTATACTCCAAAAGTAACTGGAAATTACTCGGTAGCGGTTACTCAAAACGGTTGCACCGACACATCTTTGTGTTACAATGTAACCGTATTAGGAACAGGAATAGTTGAAGTAACTCAAAATGGCAGTGTAATTATTTACCCAAATCCGTTTACTTCGCAAACCGTTTTACAAACCGATAATGTTCTGATTAATGCAAAGCTGATTATAAGCAATGTTTTAGGGCAGACCGTTATGGAACTAAATAACATCAGTGGTCAGACGATAATTTTACAGCGCAATAACTTACCCGTAGGACAATATTTCTTACGGTTGACAGAGGACAACAAACAAATTGCAACTAAAAAAATAATCATTGTGGACTGACACAAAAGACAGAAGCACAGGGCATAATAACAAATTGCCGCAAGTGGCGGGACAGTGGTAAATTGAAAGTTCGTGCTTTCAATTTACCACTGTGCAGTGGGTCAAGTAAGTGCAAGTAAGCGCCACCTGTGGCAATTTGCAAACCCCATGCTGGCGCGAGCTTTTAGCTCGTGCCAATCTTAATCCATACCTCTCACTCGTCCGCGTTTGTAACGCGAATGCAAGAAAAATTATAGAATCCTTAACTCATCTAAGATAATTTCTCTACAAAACAACCCTTACCCCGCACACCATTCTCAAACCTTGCAGCGGTGCGTAGTTGTAAGTGGGGTCAAAGGTATAGCCGTAGGGGTTTTGAACAGGGTTGTTGGATTGTTTGTCAAACGGATCATGCGGGCGCATGATGGGGTGTTTGGGAAAAAAGTTGAGCAGGTTTTTTACGGCCAGGTAAACCGAAGTTTTGGAGCTGAGTTTTTTGGTGGCCTGCACATTCATGAGTGTAAACCAAGGAGAGTGCTCAGGGCGGTAATCGTTGGGCAAAACAGGTAAACGCATGGGGCTGTAAACTATTCCGTTCAAGTCAATGGTAATGCCTACTTTTTGAAAGGCGTAGGTGAGGGCATAGTTAACCGTAACCGGAGGAGTTTGCACCTGACGTGTTTTTTTGTTGCTGCCCAAAGAATCTTGTTCACTCAGAAAAACATCTACCGCTGTAACGCCCAACATGCAGGTGAGTGAAGAAGTAAAACGTACATCCACATTGATGTTAGTGCCTCTGTTAATGGCATTGCCGCGAAGGTTGTCAAAAATAATCTGGTTGGCATTGCTGAAATAATCGGGTACAATGCGGTTGGTAAATACGGTATAAAACAAGCTCGCATCAATGGATACAAAACCTTTCCCAAAAGTGATGTAGCGGTTAAAATTGATGTTGGCGTTCCACGATTGTTCCGGTTTAAGCGCATTTTTTATTACCACCTCGCGTGCTCCGGTAAGCACCGCATGTTCTTCACTAAACAGGTTCACCACTCGAAAACCGTTGCCCACGCTAAAACGCAGCACCGTATTTTGGTTGGGGCTCCACTTGTAGTTTGCCCGCGGAGCAAAAATTTCTCCGTGCTCCGGGTGATGGTCTGCACGTAAACCCAGCAATAAAGTATTCTGCGCATTGATACGTATTTCATCCTGAATGAAAATACCCGGTAACCACACCCTCGATGGTTGGTTGATGCTTATTCCTCCTTCAGTATTTTGGGTTACCAGCGTGTTGTCGTCATAAAATGTATTGCGGACAGAAGCACCCAGCAACAGGTTTTGCCTTGAACTTATTTTTTTGTTCCATACCAGTTGCGCAAAGCCAATGCGTTGTTTGGCTAAATACAGTGTTTGGCCGTATACAGAATTCTGCAGGTGTTGTGTAAAAGAATAACTCAAGGTTACTTTTTCTTTTTTGAGTGGTAAATCATAGGCACCAATTAGTTCCCAACGTGCAGTAAAAATGCTTTCTCCGTATACACTGTCGCCACCGCGGTGCTCGGGTTGCCACTGCATCTCACCACCAAAACGGTCCTCGTAATAATATCGCGCAGCAATATTCATAGTGCGGTTGTTCTTGCGTTCAATGCTCCATTTATTAAATACCGATATGCGGTGTTGAAGGGTAACATCAGTAAAGTTGTCGAGGTTTTTATCCCAGCGTTTGTCGTTATTAAAATAGTTAAAACTCAGCAGGGAGTTCACCTGCTTATGCGGACGAAATTTTATGCTCATGTCAGCATTGTATTCATTGTAAGAAGTAGCAAAGGCATCAAAAGAAAATAAAGGAGCCCGTTGCGGTTGTTTGGTTATGATGTTAATCAGTCCGCCAACAGCTTCAGAGCCATATAAGGTTGATGCTGGGCCGCGTTGTACTTCTATGCGCTCCACAATAGAATTGGGAATTCCGGTTAATCCGTAAACAGTAGAGAGGGCAGAGACAATGGGCATTCCGTCAATCAGTATCATGGTATATGGGCCTTCCATGCCGTTGATATGAATGTCGCCCGTGTTGCACACATTGCAATTAAGCTGCGGACGAATGCCGTTTACCATACCTAATCCTTCAAACAAGGTAGGAGAGGCACTTTGCTGAAAGAGTTTGGGTGATACCACTTCAATGGGTACGGGAGATTCTTTTCTGCTTACTTCTTTCATGGTTCCGGTTACCACCACCTCATTCAAATCAGCGGAAAGGGATAACAATTCAATAGAATAACCTGAGGTGTTTTTATGAAGACTTATTTTTTTTCGAAAGGTTTGGTACCCTACAGCAGATACCACCAGTTCATATGTACCGGCCGGAATACCAGTGAGCTTGAAATCACCTTTTGAGTCGGCAACCGTAGCGTACGGGGTACCTGCTATACCAACTGAGGCAAATTCTACAGGCGTTTTCGCACAACTTATCCTGCCGCTTAACTCGCAGGTGCTTTGTGCATTTACTTGCAGTGAATGTAAAATGGCCATCAGAAAGACCGTGATTCGGAACATGGGGGCAAATTTATCATTCCCTAATGATAAATTGCAATCAATTTAAATAAAAATTTAGACTAACCTAAAAATTTTACCTTTTTCCCAGCAAACGGTCAAATATACCTGATCTTTTTTGCGACTTGTAGTTGTAATGCGCCAGCTCATTTTGCAGGCGGTGCGTAAATTCACCACCCTCAGGGTGCAGTACTTGCCATACTTTGTCCCAGCCCAAAAAGCCTCCTACATTTCGGTCATCAATAAAAATATCGGCTTCCAGTTTGCGCGGGTATTCAGTTTGGTGCTTGCGTTCTCCGGGGTAGCTTTCATTTACAGCATAAAATTTCATTCCGTTGCTTTCACAAAAGTCAACGGCTTCTTTTAGTAAATCCCCTTCGCGGTAGGTCCAAAGTATTAACCGATGTCCGCGTTTTTGAAGTTCTTTTAGTGTAGCAAATGCAAACAGCATTTCGTCACCTATTTTAGGGTAAGCATGTTCTACAATAGTGCCGTCAAAATCAACGGCAATCGTTTTAGCATCAGCGTTTATAATCATGGTTTATTTGGTTGCAACGAATAAGATTTCTTCTTTTTGCAGGCGGTATTTTTCACTCAGTTCAGCCCCCACTTTATCGGCATAATGTACAGGGTTTACTTTAAATCCGGCTTCTGTGAGCCATTTGGCATAATCCATTCCGAACAGGCGCATGTGGTCCTTTTGCCAGAAGTGGATTTCCCTTTCACGCGGGTCGGTTATGGAAAAATCTTCGTAGGTAGTGGCTCGCTCGTAATCAATGGGCACTTGCATTATGGCAAGTCCACCGGGTTTTAGTACGCGGTTTAGTTCCTGCATGCACCGCTTGGCATCCTGTACATGTTCCAGAACGTGGTTGCAAAAGATTACATCAAAGCGGTTATCTTCAAAAGGAATATCGTGCAGGTCGAACTTAACATCAGCCAGGGGAGATACCAGATCTCCCGTAAGGTATTTCAGGTTTTTCATGCCACGAAACCGTGTGTAAAAGCACTGTTCAGGAGCAATGTGCAGCATATCGTGTTCAGCAGTGAAAAAATCTGTTTCATTTTTGAGGTACAGCCACAGTAAACGGTGTCTTTCCAAACTAAGGCAACTGGGGCAAAGCACATTGGTGCGTTTGGCCCGCCCGCTGTATCCGTAGGGTAAAAATTTGCTGAATTGTTTGGTACATACAGGGCACTCCACGGCATTACCTTTTAGCAGTAAAGGTGCAACCTTATTAAAGAGGTAACTGAACTGAATAAGAATAGTGCGCGGAATGGTTCGCAGTAAAAAATGAAACATGGCGCAATTTAATTCATATTCATCATTTGTGGCAGTTTTGTTCACATCGCATCTCCGGCATTTCACATCTCTTTTTCTACGTTTTAAAGAAAAAGGCGCGTTGATACTACAGTAATCAGCTGCTTTGCCTATTTTTGAACACGCATATGCCAAAACAGTCTGTACGTATAAAAATTCTGTTAATCACCTTTTTAGTGGTGATGTATCAGTTCGTTTCGGCCCAAAAAGTAGCCTTGGTGTTAAGTGGAGGTGGTGCCAAGGGATTGGCTCACATAGGTGTTTTGAAGGCATTGGAAGAGAACAATATTCCTGTTGATTATATTGTAGGCACCTCCATGGGGGCATTGGTGGGGGCCATGTATGCCTCGGGCTACACCCCTAAACAAATGGAGGAAATTGCTTTATCCGGCAGTATGCAGGAGTGGGCCGCAGGAACATTACCCAGTAAGTACAAATATTACTTTACCAAAAAACAGGACAATGCCTCCTGGGTTTCACTTAAAGTTTCTATTGATTCTTTTGCCACGGTGGTTAACCCCAATTTAATGAACGATGAGCCGTTGAACATGATTTTGGCTGAATGGCTGGCTCATTCTGCACAAAAATGCCAAGGGAATTTCGATAGCCTCATGATTCCTTTTCGCTGTATGGCTGCCGATATTTTTACGCAAGAAAAAGTGATGTTTGAAAAAGGGGATTTGGTAGGTGCAGTTAGAAGTAGCATGTCAATTCCACTGGTTTTATCACCTATTAAGGTTGATAACAAATACCTTTTTGATGGAGGTATTTACAACAACTTTCCGGTTGATGTGGCCAAAAGTGAGTTTACTCCGGGCTTTATTATCGGGGTAAATGTTTCAGGAAGTAATTTTACCAAATACCCTTACGGAAAAGATGAGCAGTTGCTTCCCAAAGCCATGTATTACCTGCTTATTTCTAAAACAGATTCCACACTCATTGACTCGGCCAACGGGGTATATATTGAACCTAATCTGAGTAATTATACTGCATTAGAATTTTCCAGGGCAGCTGATTTTATACGTATAGGCTATAAGTACGGAATGAAAAAAGTGGAAGAGATTAAACGAAAACTTAACCGTACCCAGGACAGTACTGAACTGGTTCAAAAACGAGCGGCCTTTACGTTTGTTGCAGAAGAAGTGCGTATTGAAAACGTTCTCATTAACGGGTTAAAGCCTTACCAGAACAGATACGCACAGCGCATTTTTAAGAAAAGAAGAAAGCAACAGTACCTTTCACTGGAAGATATTAAAAAGGGATACTACAAACTGGCGGGAGATGAAAATTTTGCCGTTTCCTCGCCTCGTTTTGTGTTTAACCAGCTTACCAATACTTACGATTTTAATCTGGATGTAAAGCAAGACCGCAACCTGAACATTGACCTAGGCGGTAATTTTACTTCACGCAGCATTAACCAGTTGTTTGTAGGTTTTCAGTACAATTACGTGAACAGATTGTCTTTTAACGTGATGTTAAATGTTTACTCCGGTCGCTTTTACCAATCAGCACAATTAAAAACCAGAATTAATTTCCCGAATCTGCTGCGGGTGTACATAGAGCCTGAAGTTTGCATCAATGACTGGGACTATTTTAAAACCAATGACATTATCAATATCGAGAAAAAAATTCCTACGTATGTGGAGCAGATTGATCGTAAGTACGGCATGAACATAGGCTTCCCGTTGGGACGTAAATTTAAAATTGAACTTTCAGGGGCTTACCTCAACAACGATGACTTGTACAGTAATTACAGTACACTGGTGTCAACTGATATTCTTGATGTAACAGAATTTGATGCCAATTCATTCGGGATATCACTTAAAAGTAATACCCTTAACCGAAAGATGTATGCTTCAGAAGGAGGGGCCACCACGCTTTCAGCCAGGTATATTGATGGCAAAGAAACGCACAATCCCGGCAGTACATCCAATTTTGTTGACTCCCTTTCCTTCTACCACCAATGGTTGATGGTGAAATTTTCTCATGAGCAATACTTTGGCCGCAGGTTATTTCGCTGGGGCTACATGCTGGAAGGGGTGGTGTCTGACCAGCCGTTCTTCAGAACTTACACCTCCAGTGTAATCAGTGCACCTGCATTTTTTCCTTTGCAAGATAGCCGTACCTTATTGCTCACCAATTTCAGGGCGTATAATTATGCAGCAGCAGGTTTACGCAGCATCATATCCATACGTAATAGATTTGATTTCAGGTTAGAGGGATACGTTTTTCAACCATTTAATCGCATTCTGGAATCACCTGCCCAGCGGCCTACATTTGGTAAGGATTTCAGCAGCACATTTAAGGTGGCTTCTGCGGGTGTGGTATGGCACAGTCCTATTGGTCCGGTAAGCGGCAGTTTAAATTATTATGACGACCCCAAGAAACAACTGGGCGTGTTGTTTCACATCGGCTACCTCATATTCAATCCTCGCTCATTACATGATTAATTGATACCGGTGTTTTTGCCTTCTATGCTTTGAATAGCCGGTAACGAACGTCAAATCTCCAAAAGCACTATATTTGTTGCAAAACATGTCAATTGTGAGCAAACAGAAATACATCTACATAGCAGTGGCCGTATGTGCCTTAATCATCATAGGATGGTGGAAAATTTTTGGTGAGAATAATACCCAGGAGTATACTCAAAAGGGAGACGCTTTTCGCACAGAAGGGAAGTATGATTTAGCTATTGAAGCATACACTGATGCCATTGATGAAGACGCAACCAATGCTGAGGCTTGGTTTCAGCGGGGATACTGCTACCAGTTCACTGAAAAGTATGAAGAAGCCGAAGCCGATTATTCTAAAGTGATTGAACTTACGCCCGGGTTGATTGAGGCCTACACCAACCGCGGTCAAGTGCGCTACATGATAAAAAAATGGAGTGAAGCTGTAAGTGATTTTAATTACACCTTACGTTTTGACCCTACAGATACCATGGCGCTTTATCGCAGAGGTTTTTCTAAAGGCAAGTCAAAAGATATTATTGGAGCCATTACTGATTATTCCCAGTTGGTGCGTTTACGCCCTCAGTTTGCCACAGCCTTTATTGAGGCAGGCGAGTTGTTTAAAATTCAAAAAGATACTATTTCAGCATTGGGTTGTTACAATGAGGCCATCAGAATAGATTCCACAAATATTTCAGCATTGTTTTACAGAGGAAACACCCGTTTTGAACGCAGGGAGTACCAGGTAGCAGGAGATGATTTTAACCGCATTCTGCAAATAGACTCTGTAAATACAAGAGCACTCTACAATCGCGGGCTTTGCTTTTTTTACCTGAAAAAATACAACGAGGCCTGCACAGATGTAGGAATGGCATATGAACTTGGGGAGAAGGAAGCCTTGAGTTTCTTAGAGACCTACTGTCGCCCCAAACAGTAAGGATTGTTTTGGCTGATTTTGATTTAAAACAAACCATTTTATCACTCCCGGAAACTCCCGGTGTTTACCGTTATTTCGATAAAGACAATAAGCTTATTTATGTAGGCAAGGCCAAAAGCCTCAAGAAAAGAGTCTCCTCTTACTTTACGAAAAATCACCACGAAAACCGAAAAACGGCTGTGATGGTAAGCAAGATTGTTCGCATTGAATTCACACTGGTTGATTCGGAATTTGATGCGCTGTTGCTGGAAAATTCACTGATTAAAAAACACCAGCCCCGTTTCAACATCAATCTGCGTGATGATAAAACATATCCCTTCATTTGCATTAAGAACGAACGTTTCCCGCGCATATTCCCTACGCGTAATCCGGTAAAAGACGGTTCTGATTATTTTGGTCCGTATGCATCCGTGCGCATTATGCACACCATGCTCGACCTTATTAAAAGTTTGTACCCTACACGCAATTGCACTTACATACTAAGCGAAGCTAATGTAGCCGCTCTTAAATATAAAACCTGTTTGGAATTTCAGATAGGCAACTGTAAAGGGCCATGTGAAAACCTGCAAAGTGAAGCTGACTACAACGAAGGAATAAAGCAGATTAAAAATATACTAAGAGGTAACATTGATGAGGTGCTGGATTTTTTGCAGAAGGAAATGCAGGATGCCTCAACTCAACTTCACTTTGAGCGTGCAGCCGCGCTTAAACAAAAATTCAGCCTGCTACAGAACTACCAAAGCAAATCAACCATTGTAAGTAAAAGCATTCACAACGTGGATGTATTCAGCATTGCGTATGATGATTTTTATGCTTTTGTAAATTATTTTAAAGTAGCCAATGGTATGATTATTCAAACACATACCGTTGAAATTAAAAAGAAACTGGATGAAACGCCTGCTGAGCTACTGGCTTATGCCATTGTGGAGATACGGGAAACATTTCATAGTAATTCCACGGAGATAATAGTTCCTTTTGAACCCGATATTGAGGATGAGCGATTGCATTTTTCTATACCCAAAGCCGGGGAGAAAAAGAAACTGCTCGACTTATCATACAAAAATGCCTTTTATGCTAAAAAGGAAAAACTTGATCAGTACGATAAGCTTAACCCCGAGGTAAAAACAGAACGCTTGCTAACCGTGATGAAAAATGATTTGCGTTTGCAAGAATTACCTTATCACATAGAGTGTTTCGATAACTCGAACTTTCAGGGCAAATACCCTGTGAGTGCCATGACTGTTTTTAAGAATGGTAAACCCAGTAAAAAAGATTACCGCCATTTTAATGTACGTACGGTTGAAGGGCCGGATGACTTTGCCACCATGCGGGAAGTTATTCACCGCAGGTACAAAAGAGCGGTAGAAGAAAAACAAGCTCTTCCTCAGCTTATCATCATAGATGGAGGTAAAGGGCAATTGAGTTCGGCTGTGGAAAGCCTGAAAGAACTGGGGGTATATGGAAAAGTGACTGTAGTTGGTATTGCCAAAAGATTAGAGGAGCTTTATTTTCCTGATGATGAATTGCCCTTGTACCTGGATAAAAAATCAGAAACGCTTCGGGTGATTCAACAGATACGTGATGAGGCGCACCGGTTTGGTATTACGCATCACCGCAAACGCAGAGACAAAGGTACCTTACAGAGCGAGTTGGATGCAATACAGGGCATTGGCCCGTCCACCATTGAGTTGTTGTTAAAAGAACTCAAATCCGTAAAAAAAATCAAAGAAGCTCCGTTGGAATTACTGGAGCAAATTGTAGGAAAAGCGAAAGCGACCTTGATTAAAGACTATTTTAAGAAGGCTTAATATAGTTTATTCACCTCCGAAGAAGATGCTGCAACCGATGCGCACACGTAAAGCGCTTTCATCAAAATAATTGTAATCATTAACGCTATAACCTGCCAAAACCTCTAAACAGGCACTTTCGCTAACAAAAAAAGCCAACCCTAAACCACCATAGCCGCCAACATTATTTTCTTTATTGACATAACCCGGAAAGGTGCTTTTAGTATAGTAATTGTCATAAGTTACTTGTGCATGGGGGAACACTTTAATACTACCTCCTCCGATGTAGTACCTGAACGTTGGTCCAACACCAATTATTCTATCTCTATCATAGCCTTTCACAGAGCTAAACATATAATCCACCGTTAGTCCTGCAACCAGATTATCTGCAACTACATAGCCAAATCCCGGATGCACGTCAATCAATGTATGTTTAAAGGTTTCCTGGTAAGTGATGTTGCCGTTACCGGTAAACATTTTACGACCCTTTGTTACCTGAGCGTTTACTGCACTGCTTATAACAAGCAGAATAATTACAATAGTAGTTTTCATAAGTATTAAGATTTAAGGAGGCAAAATAATAAATTTTTATACTTCTACCTTATTCTTAATCACAAATCTTGCGTTACAATTTCTGTATCTTTGCGGTTCGTTCTTTCATTTATGGGGCTGACAGGCATTGACGGGAAGTGCAATGGACGGGTAAGCATGCAGAGCATTTGACGAGTGGCTCTTAAATATCAACGTTCCAACTTTCAACTGGCGAATCTAATTTCGCAATGGCTGCCTAATCAGGACGATTACGCAATAGTCATCATTCCGGTAGGCGTTTTAATGTGCGTTTATCATCAGGAGTGTCGTATCACATTGGCCTTGGTGTAAGTGGTTGTGTGCACTGAGGTATAAAGCAACCTAAGGAAAGGGAGTAGCCATTACCGGGCTTGCCCGTTCTCTAAAATTTAAACGGTGATAAGCATGTAGAAAGCACGGCTGTTCCTTGTCCGGACCGGAGTTCAAATCTCCGCAGCTCCACTTTAACTTCCCAAGCCATCAACGGTTTGGGAAGTTTTTTTACTCTTTTTCTATCCCTTTTTTGAAGTCAGTTTCTTGCTTTTGTTTACATTAGTAGTCAGCTGTGGATACTTGGCAACCTCCATTGTTTTGCAGTTAACAGCATCCTTTTAACTTTGCTAAGCTAAAATAAGCGAATATGAAATATATAATTACGGTTGTGGCAGTTTTCTTTTTGACGGTAGGTGCTCAGGCCCAGAGCAAAAGAAACGGCAAATACGATGTGCAGGGATTCCGCGATATTAAGTGGGGACAGCACATTGACTCTGTTTACAGCAACAAATCAAAACTCAATTTTATTAAAAGTGATGTAATCAAAGATGCCAATGCGTATTATCTGGATAACGATGATTTGACCATTGGTACGGTAAACCTGAACTCCATCACTTACTTTTTTACTGACCGTGCCAAGTTTACCCGTGTGGTATTGAAAGCCGATAAGAAATTTTTTACTGATTTAAAGTACATTCTTACCTATAAGTTCGATGAGTCTCACGGACAGAAGATGATTAACAGCAACAATGTATTTATCTGGAACCTGGATGATGTTCGGGTAACCTTGTCAGACGGAAACGGAGACGGTATGGCAGTAGTAGAGTTTTATGTAGACTACAACATGCTGGAGTTTAAATCAATCAACCGCAACGTAAGCGATTTTTAAGATTATTTAAGTTTGATCAATACACAGGAAAGCAGGCTCAGGCCTGCTTTTTTTCTGCATGATACTCTTTGTTGGCCTTGTCAATGAATTTAAGTACCTCATCCCGCCCTATCTTTTTCTCAGAAGAGGTCATGAATATCGGAGGCAACTCCTCCCAGGTTTCCAGCAATACCTGTTCAAATAAAGCACGGTTAGCGGTTACCTGCGAAGGACTTAGTTTGTCTGTTTTGGTAAATACTATCACAAAGGGAACCCCGAAAGTGCCCAAATGATTGATAAACTCAATGTCTATGGCCTGAGGTTCCAACCGGGAGTCAATCAGAACAAAAACGTATTGCAACTGTTCTCGTTCCAGCAGGAATTTCTCCGTAAAATCGCCCCATTTAGCACGTGAGCTTTTGGATACTTTGGCATAACCGTATCCGGGTAAATCAACCAAGTGCCAGTTGTCATTCACCAGATAATGGTTTATCAACTGCGTTTTGCCGGGGGTGGCTGAAACTTTTGCCAGTTTACGGTTGTTACATAACATGTTGATTAATGAAGATTTACCCACATTGGAACGGCCTATAAAAGCATGCTCAGGCAATTGTATCTTCGGACATTGCTCCAAGGAGGTGGAACTCTTTACAAATAAGGCTGTGCGTACCATCATGGTGAAAAAAACGTTAAATCAATTACATTTGCAACTTTGCAAAGCTAAGCGTTTCACACCATTTAAGCACTTCATATCCATTGACACACGTAACACCATTTAAAGAATCATCCGACTCAAAAAAGTTGCAGGTAGAACAGATGTTCGACCAGATTTCTCACCGGTATGATTTTTTGAACCATTTCCTGTCGCTGGGCATTGATAAATTGTGGCGCAAAAAAGCTGTAAAAATTCTTCGTTCTTTTAATCCGGATACGGTGCTTGACGTGGCTACCGGTACAGCAGATTTTGCTATTGCGGCATTGGATAGCGGTGCAAAAGAAATTGTGGGTATCGACATTTCTGAAGGCATGCTCAATGTGGGGCGTGAGAAAGTGAAAAAATACAACGGCCGCATTCGGTTGGAGCGAGGTGACTCAGAACATATTCAATTCAATGACCAAACATTCGATGCCATTATTGTAGCCTTTGGGGTACGTAATTTTGAGCACCTCCAGAAAGGACTCGCAGAAATGAGGCGGGTACTTAAACCAGGCGGACATTTAATTGTGCTCGAGTTTTCCAAACCATCGGCTTTTCCTGTAAAGCAGGTATATAATTTTTATTTCAAATACATTCTTCCTTTTTGGGGTAACCTGCTGGCTAAGCACAAAACGGCTTACAGTTATTTGCCTGAATCGGTGATGGCTTTTCCCGAAGGAGAACAATTTGTTGCAGAACTTAAGAAAGCAGGCTACAGCATTGCTGAGAATCGCCCGCTGAGTTTTGGTATATCGTCTATTTATATTGCTCAAAAGTGAAAACGAGGTTGTTCATAGTGTGTATGCTGTATTCGCTTGCCGGGTTTTCCCAGCAGTTGAACATGCCGCAGTATGATAACAAAGCTTTTCACTTCGGGTTTAATGTAGCCACCAATATTGCGCAGTTTCAGGTTAACCGTTCCACCTATTTTTACCAGATTGATACACTCAAAAATGTAAGTGTACAGAACTATCCGGGCGTAGGGTTGGGTGGCATTGTTTCTTTCCGGTTAGGAAAGTACTTTGACCTGAGAGCCATTGTACCGCAAATCACTTTTTCACAGCGTGATTTGATTTACGAGTTTGACGGATACACCAAACGTAATGTAAAAGTAGAGGTGGAGTCGGCCAGTGTTTCCGGTTCTGTGCTGCTCAAATACAAAAGCTCCCGTCACCGTAACGTGCGTTTTTATGTTATTGCCGGAGCCTATTATTGTCACGATTTGGCTACTACTGTTGACCAATCGCGCAGTAACACCAAGCCTGTGGTTTCGCTTATTGCCAATACCTACGGTTATGAGGCAGGCTGCGGATTAGACTTTTACTATGAGTTTTTTAAGTTTTCTCCGGAAATTAAAATAGCCAATTCAGTTAACAATGCACTGTTTAAAGACCCTTACATATATGCAGGTAGTCTGAACAGTATTTTCCCTAAAATGGTTACTATTTCATTCAACTTCGAATAAGCATGCAGTTTACTCTTGAGCATTCCGACAGCGGATCTAAAGCGCGTGCAGGTGTAATACAGACTGACCATGGTGCGATTGAGACGCCTATATTTATGCCTGTAGGAACTACCGGATCAGTAAAGGCAGTTACACAGCAGAATCTGGATGTTGATATACAAGCACAGATAATTCTGGGCAATACCTATCACCTGTATTTGCGTCCCGGAACAGATACTTTGGAAAAGGCAGGTGGTTTGCACAAGTTCATCAACTGGAACAAACCCATGCTTACGGATAGCGGGGGATTTCAGGTGTACTCCATTTCCGACCAACGTAAAATTCATGAAGAAGGCGTGTGGTTCAAATCACACATTGATGGTTCAAAGCATTTGTTTACTCCCGAAAATGTAATGGACATCCAACGTCAGATTGGTGCCGATATCATTATGGCTTTTGATGAGTGTACGCCCTATCCCTGTGAATACAGCTACGCGCGCAACTCCATGCACTTAACTCACCGCTGGTTAAAACGTTGTTGCGACAGGTTTGACAGTACAGAACCTTTGTACGGTTACAACCAAACGCTTTTTCCAATTGTACAGGGAAGTGTATACAAAGACCTACGCGAGCAATCGGCACAGTACATTGCCGGAATGCAACGTGAGGGGAATGCTATTGGCGGCTTATCAGTAGGTGAGCCTGCTGAAGAAATGTATGCCATGACGGAGTTGGTTTGTAGCATTTTGCCCGCTGATAAGCCCCGCTACCTGATGGGTGTGGGAACTCCTTCTAACCTGTTGGAGTGTATAGCTTTGGGTATTGATATGTTTGATTGTGTTATGCCTACCCGTAATGCCCGCCACGGTTTATTGTTTACAAAAGACGGCACCATTAACCTGCGCAATAAAAAGTGGGAAACCGATTTTTCACCTGTAGATGATGAACTCACTCCGCTTTATTCCAAGGCCTATGTGAGGCATTTAATAAATTGTAAAGAGATTTTAGGTGCACATATTGCTACCTTGCATAACCTTAAATTTTATCTGTGGCTGGTAAAAACAGCCCGCGAGCATATAATTGACGGAACATTTGTACAATGGAAAAACAACATGGTTACTAAATTAGCCCAACGCCTGTAAATTGAAAATACTCGACAGATATATCATCGGAAAATTTTTGGGGACGTTCTTCTTCACCATGGCCCTTATCATTTTGATTGTTGTGGTGATAGACCTTTCAGAAAAAGTGGATGATTTTATTGAAAAGAAGGCACCCTTCTCGGCCATAGTGTTTGATTATTACCTGAACTTTATCCCGTATTATGTCAGCCTGCTAAGTCCGCTGTTTATATTTATTGCGGTTATATTTTTTACGGCACAACTGGCCAATCGTTCGGAGATTATAGCCATACTGGGTTCAGGTGTAAATTACACTCGTTTTCTTTTTCCTTATTTTATAGGGGCCACCATTATCGGGTTACTCAATTTTGCGCTTTCCGCATTTATTGTACCGCCTTGCCACAAAAAAGCAGAGGCATTTGAAGACATTTATGTGCGTACAAAAAAGAAAGTACTCTCCAGCCAGATTTACCTCCGACCATCACCGGGAACATACATCTCATTAGAATCATACAACAGCGAAGACAGCAGCGGATACAATTTTTCATCAGACTATTTTATAGGTACAGAGAAAATTTATCATTTACAGGCTGAACGTATTTATTGGAACAAGAATAAAAAAATGTGGTCGCTGGAGAATTACATGTTGCGTAAGTATTTCCAAAACGGACAGAGTGTGCAATCAGGTTTCAAAAAAGATACACTTATTAACGTGCACCCCGAAGAACTAACCAAGGCCAACAAGGTAATTGGTACTATGGATTATTTTGAACTTAACCGCGAGATAGCCAATACCAAGTTAACCGGAAGCGGTAATCTGGATGCACTTCAGGTGGAGCAGTACAAGCGTATTGCTTCTTCTTTTGCCATGCTGGTACTTACCTTGTTGGGTGTTGCCATATCTGCCCGTAAGGTTAGGGGAGGAGTAGGTATACATTTGGGCGTTGGTTTATTTGCCAGCTTTATATTTTTATTACTTTCACAGTTCTCAACCACATTCGGTATAAGCGGTCAGATGCCTCCGATTATTGCCGTGTGGATTCCGAATATTGTGTACCTGGGTATCGGTATTTACGTGGCAATTAAAGCGCCTAAATAGTGAAAGCTACAGCCCTCGCCAAATTTCATGTTATAGTTTTTATCTGGGGATTCACTGCTATACTGGGCAAGCTTATTTCTCTGGAGGCTCTGGAATTGGTATGGTACCGACTGGTGTTTACAATCATAAGTCTGTATTTATTTTTCAGGTTCTACAAGCACTCGTTAAAAATACCGCTGAAGTCAGCGCTCTACCTGTTATTTATCGGGTTGATTGTGGGGGCACACTGGTACTTTTTTTATCATGCCATCAAAGTATCCAATATTTCCATTACGCTCATCAGCCTCTCCACCATAACGCTTTTTACCTCATTGCTGGAACCGCTTTTTTTTCAACGCAAAGTTTCCGTTTATGAAATCTTACTGGCGCTGGTGGTGATTGCCGGTATATCCATGATATATCAGTTTGAAATGGAAGAAAGTGACGGAATGTTTTACGGTATTCTGGCCGCTTTTTGCGGTTCCCTTTTTGTGGTACTCAATGGTAAAGCCACACACAAGTACCATTCGTATTCCATTACTTTTTATGAAATGGTGGGTGCTTTTGTGTTGCTCTCGCTTATGGGGTTGTTTCAGGGTAATGTGAATTTCAATTTTGAACTCAGTATGGCCGATACCATGTACCTGATACTCCTCAGTGTTATTTGTACCGCCATTCCTTTTGTAGTGAGTGTAAAACTAATGCAGGAACTCAGTCCGTTTACGGTGAACATGATTACCAACCTGGAACCGGTATACGGCATTGTATTGTCGTTGCTCATTTTCGGAGACGCTGAATTTATGAGCAGCGGTTTTTATGCGGGTACATTCTTGATTTTATGTGCCATTTTTGCGTACATTTACCTGAAGAAAAGAAATAAGTTATAATGAATAGTAAGTATACAGGTTTACTTTTAGGTCTGTCACTGGTAGTAACTCAGGTGATGGCCCAAACCGGATTTTCGTACCGCGTTAATGATAATGCACCCGTGTTGCCATTTGCAGAAGTGGTGGCGGCTGATTTACCTGATGACTGGTCGTTTTCTCTGGTAAAATCAGGCATTACCGTTGCCCCTGAACCGGGCGGATACGATAAAGCACTCAAGCAACAAATTGATTTGGCCCGCAAAGATTTCAGAAGGGTACAGGCTAAAATGAAAACCAACGGAGCTAATGCTGCTCCGGTTCCGCAGAATCAGAAAGTATTCATTGCCAATTCATCCAATGGTACGCCCAACGACAACAGCATGGCTATTTCCAACAGCGGTAAAATCATCAGCGTAGTGAATACTAATGTACGTGTATTTGATGAAAACGGAACAAACCAAATGCCTTACCGCTCGCTTGCCGGTTTTACAGGCAATCAATTAACGGGACTGGACAGGACATACGATCCCCGCGTAATTTATGACCCCAATGCCGACCGTTTCATTGTGATTTTTCTTCAGGGTGACAGCAGCAACGACTCCAGAATTGTGGTAGGTTTCTCACAAACCAATGACCCCGCAGGAGCCTGGAAATGGTATGCCTTGCAAGGTAACCGCTGGAACAACGGAACCTGGTTTGACTATCCGATTGTTTCCATTTCTAAGAAAGATTTATTTATTACAGGTAATTTACTACAAGATAACAAAGGCTGGAAAGATGGTTTCACACAATCTGTAATCTGGCAGGTAAAACTGGATGACGGATATTCAGGAGCTGCTTTAACTAACCGCTATTACGACAATATCATATACAACGGCAAACCCATCTGGAGCATTTGTGCCGTGCAGGGTGGTGCCACACCTTACGGACCTGAGGCGTTTTTTATCTCTATGCGCCCGGGAGATGCTAAAAATGATACCGTGTTTTTACATGCAGTAAACAATACACTGGAATCAGGAAAGGCACAATTGAGCACACGTATTCTTAAATCAAATATTACCTACGGTTTGCCACCATCTGCTATACAACCCAGCGGACAATACCTGCAAACCAATGATGCACGTGCCTTGCATGCAATAATAGAACAAGGAGTAATCTACTTTGCAGGTAACACCATTGACACTACGAATTACAGTGCCGGAGTTTACTTTGGTAAAATAGGGAACATATGGGGTGCACAGCCGCAGGTTACTGCACGCATAATTTCGTATGATACACTGGATATCGGTTATCCTTCCCTTACCTATGCGGGTGGCGGCACGGGCGACCAAAGTTTATTCATGACTTTCTCACATGTTTCAGCTACTACATTTCCGGGCACCTCAGTCGTGTTTGTTGACCGGTACGGAGATATCTCTGCACCGCTGCGTGTTCGCTCAGGAGATGGCTCTATTAATCTGTTAACTGACTCTAACGAACGTTGGGGAGATTACACAGGCATTCAACGTAAGTACAATGAAACAGGTGTTTGCTGGGTTTCCGGTTCTTATGGTTCATCCAATGGCACCCATCCTACTTGTGTAGCTAAAATTAAAAATGTGGATCCCAAATTATCTGCAACAAATCTTGCTGTGGCTTCCATGAAAATGTTCCCTAATCCTGTAATGGAAACGTTGATGCTCGAGTTGAATATGGAACAAAAAACAACCTGTACGTTTCAGGTGATGGACGCACAGGGACGTATCATCAAAACATTCAGCGACAGAATCATTAACGGGTCAGGTTTGTATAAAGCATCGTTTGACGTTTCTTCTTTGCCTGCCGGCAGTTATTTCTTTAAAGCCACTACACATGAAAATACGTTGTTTACTCAACCGTTTGTGGTTACCCGTTAGTATAGTACTGGTTATTGCCTGCTCCTCACGCAAGGAAAAAGAACCTGTAACACAACCGGCACAAAAAACAATTGAAATGCCGAAACCGGGAGTGGAGAATCAACAGCAAACCGATTCACTTAAAAAAGCAATTGATGCTGAACGTGCCCGCAGGCGCAAGAATCAGTAAGAGAAGGAAAGGGCCGAAGGCAGCACCGCCACTACATTACTCAGCGAAAGTTGTTTGAATTTTATTTCCTGTTCACTCAGGGCCAGTAGTGTTTCCGGCTGTATTTTTATTCCCGACAGTTGTTTCAGTTGTGTGATGTACAACTCCACACCGCGCAGAAAAATATTGAATACAAACAGAAAAGTATAAGCACGGTCGTGAGGGAACTCACTGGTACGGAAAGCCGTTTGCATCTTTTGAAAATGTTCCTGAAGCTGATGAGATAACTCTGTAAAATCAGGACACTCGGTGGCCGATGTTTGAGTGTGTTTTCTGAAATCCCAGTACAAGTCAAATACATCATCAATCAACTGGGTGAAGGCACCGGTGAGCCACAATGCTTCCTCTTCACCACTTACCATTTCTTTGCGGATAAGCGAACGGTATATGAGCAAACTTCTGCCACCTTTTTCCTGAATGATGCTATTCACTTTTTTTCTGTCAGAAATATTGTCTCTCAGAAAACGACTTTGTTTTTCCGCTTCAAAACCCTGCATCAATGCTTTGTGAAAAGGCACCTGCCATTTGTCGTCCAGCTCAATAAGCAGGTCTTTGTAAATGGCAACAAACAGTTTTTCAATAGTGCTGTTGGCTTTGCATTGATGAGGTTCTTCCAGCATTTGCTGCACTTGTTCATAGCTCATGTTGGTGTCGTCACAAAATACATCACCCAAGGCTAAGATGGCCCCGCAGAATCCAATGTGTCGTTGTGCTTTTTCACTCAGACTGTACTCATGTAAATCGGCCATCAGTTGTGCGGCAAACAATCCTTCCAGAGGGTAGTCTTTTAGTTTGTGCAAAACGCCTTGTGTAAGACTGCCGTCATTATCTGTAAGTGCTTGTTGAATGTAAGGTTGAATATATGCCTGTGTTTGTTGCGACCACTCTTTTTTTCCTTTACTCATTTTCCAGGCCATGCCGGCAATGAGGGTAGCGTTTTTAACCGGATTAAACATCAGCTTTTGTAGTCGTGAACATGGATGGAGTATTTGCAAAAATCGTATTCAGCCGGAGTGTTGGAAGCCACCAGCACCAGTTGTTCGCTGCAATGTTGCTGTATCATTTCTTTGTACCAGTTAATACCTTTTTCATCCAGATTAGTGCAGGGCTCATCCAGCATCAGCACCGGCATATCAGCAAACAATGCACAGGCTAATTTAACACGTTGGCGCATGCCAGATGAGTAGGATTTAAGTGCTTTGTTTTGGTGTTGCTTCAGTTGAAGCAGTTCCACCATATCTGCAACAGTAAGATTTTTTTTGGTTGGCTTAAATTCAAAATGAAAGTTCAGTTGTTCGAGCAAAGTAAAATCATCAATAAGTTCCATAGCAGGTGAACAGAAGGCAATGTGGCGAAATACATTTTCCTCTTCAATGGTCTGTCCGTTCAGCATAAAGTTTACCTTGCCGCTGCTGGCCATTATGGCTCCTGCAATCACTTGTAACAGCGTTGATTTTCCACTGCCGTTTGCACCAAGTAAAGCATAAGAACCGGGTGATGTAAAAGTGTAGTTAACGCCTTTAAAAATCCATTCGTTGCCAAAACGCTTGCCTAATTGTTCAAGCTGAATATGCATGGAGCGTTATTTCGAAATCCCTCTTACAATGCCGTCTTCTGACGAACGTATGAATTGAAGAATATGATCCCTGTCAGTTGATGCAGGAATTTCCTGTTCAATAATTTCTAATGCATTGCTCACGTTGTAACCACGCACAAAAAGGATGCGGTAAATATCTTCAATCTGTTTAATCAACTCATCACTGAAACCTCTTCTGCGTAAACCTACGGTATTCACTCCCACAAACTGAAGTGGTTCGCGGGCAACTTTAATAAACGGAGGAACATTTTTTCTTACCAGTGAACTTCCGGTTACAAAAGAATGGGAGCCAATTTTTACAAACTGCTGAACAGCTACCAATCCTTCCAGAATGGCATTATCAGCAATTTCTACGTGGCCGGCCAGATTTACACTGTTGGCAATAATGATGTTGTTGCCCAATATACAATCGTGTGCCAGGTGAACATAAGCCATCAGCAGGCAGTTGTTGCCTACTGCGGTTTTCATTTTTTCTACTGTACCGCGGTTAATGGTTACGCACTCGCGAATGGTGCAGTTGTCGCCTATTTCAACGGTAGAAGCTTCTCCGTTAAACTTTAAGTCCTGCGGTATGGCACCAATTACAGCCCCCGGAAATATGCGGCAGTTTTTGCCTATGCGTGTGCCGCTCATGATGGTAACGTTGGGGGCTATCCAGGTTCCGTCACCAATAATAACATCTGCGTCAACAGAGGAGAACTGGCTCACGGTTACACCGGTACCCAGTTTAGCGTCAAGATGAATGTATGCTAAGGGATGAATCATTCTTTGTCTTTAATTATCTGTGCCATCAATTCCGCTTCACATACAATCTTATCTCCAACAAATCCGGTTCCTTTCATCAGGCAAATGCCTCTGCGAATAGGCGCCATCAGTTCCATTTTAAGGATGAGCGTGTCACCGGGTACTACTTTATCTTTGAATTTACAATTGTCAATCTTCATGAAATAGGTACTGTACTTCTCCGGGTCGGGAACACGACTCAATACCAGTACACCACCTGCTTGTGCCAATGCTTCCATTTGCAAAACACCCGGCATAATGGGGTTGCCCGGAAAGTGTCCTTGAAAAAAATATTGATCGGCTGTGATGTTTTTGATACCTACCACGTGGTTTGTACTCAGTTCAATAATTTTATCTACCAGCAGAAAAGGGAAGGTGTGTGGTAATAATTTGGAGATAGCTACGTGGTCGTACAACGGTTTAACGTTGGGGTCGTAGTGCGGAGCAGCAGTTTTGCTCTTACGTTTTTTGATGAGTGCTTTTATTTTTTTACCAAAGGCTACATTGGCTGCGTGACCAGGCCGTGCGGCCATAATCTGTGCTTTGATGGGCATACCAATCAGCGCAAGGTCACCAACTAAATCAAGCAATTTGTGGCGGGCAGGTTCGTTGTTGAAACGTAATTCTACGTTGTTCAGAATGCCTTCTTTCTTCACTTCCACTTTTGGTTTGTCGAGCATTTTGGCCAACTCTTCCAACTCGTTTTCCTGTATTACACGGTCAACAATTACAATGGCATTGTTTAAATCGCCCCCGCGAATGAGGCCGTTTTTGTAGAGGTATTCCAACTCATGTAAAAAGCAGAAAGTACGGCAGGAAGAAATTTCTTTCTTGAAATCTTTTATGCTGATTAAGGAAGCATGCTGGCTGCCCAATACAGGTGAATTGTAATCTACCATTACGGTTAAACGGTAATCGTCTAATGGCATGGCAATCATTTCCACTCCGCGATCAGCTTCCTGATACAGGATGTTTTGCGGAACAGTAAAATATTCTCTGTCGGCTTCCTGTATTTCAATGCCGGCTTGTTGCAGTGCATCCATGAACATGATGGAACTTCCGTCCATAATCGGAGGTTCAGGGCCGTCAAGTTTAATGAGGCAGTTGTCAATTTCCAGTCCTACTAATGCAGCCAGCACGTGCTCCACGGTGTTGATGCGTGCGCCTTTTTGTTCAATGGTGGTACCTCTGGAAGTATCCACTACGTTATCTACGTCAGCATCAACAACAGGATGTTCAGGTAAATCTATACGCTGAAATTTGTACCAATGATTTTCAGGAGCGGGGCAAAAAGTCATGTTTACTTTTTGTCCGGTATGTAGTCCCACACCCGAGACTGTTACTTCGTGTTTAAGGGTAGTTTGTTTCACTCTTATTCGCCTTTTATTTTTTTCCTTAGTTCAATCATTTCATGTTCCAGTTCGTGCAAACGTTTTTCCATATCGGGCAAACGTTTTACTACTATGCTGGAGCGCAGGTAATTTTTGTATTCCTGCACGGGTGAGCCAATCCACTTTTCTCCGGGAGTATCAATGGAGTTGGGTATGCCGCTTTGTGCCCCAATCTGCGAGCCTTTGGCAATACTGATGTGGCCCACAAATCCTACCTGACCGCCTATCACACAATTCTCACCTATTTTGGTGCTGCCCGATACGCCTGTTTGAGAAGCTATAACGGTGTTGGCTCCTACTTCAGCATTGTGAGCCACCTGAATTAGGTTATCTAACTTAACGCCTTTGCGTATGAAAGTGCTGCCCATAGTAGCGCGGTCAATGGAACAGTTCGAGCCTATTTCCACATTGTCCTCAATAATCACATTGCCAATCTGCGGGATTTTGGCATACGTGCCGTCCTTTTGAGGAGCAAACCCGAAGCCGTCACTACCCACCACACTGCCGGCATGGATGATACATACATCACCCACCACGCACTGTTCGTATACCTTTACACCGGAATACAGGATGGTGTTTTTGCCGACTTTCGCATTATCACCCACATAGGCGTGGGGGAAAATCTTCGCACCATCGCCAATCTCTGCATTGTTGCCTATGTAAGCAAAGGCACCTACGTAAACATCTTTTCCTATTTTGGCTGATTCTGCTATAAAACTGGGTTGTTCAATACCGCTGCGTTTGGCTTTGGGATTGAAGTATTGATCAAGTATGAGGCAGAAGGCAGAGTAGGGGTCATCCACTTTTATCAGGGTGATGTCGGGGGTGTCTTTTAACTCTATATTCCGGTTCACCAGCACCACTGATGCTTTGGTTTCATAAATGAAATTGGTGTATTTGGGGTTTGACAGGAAAGTGAGGGAGTTTGGCTGCCCCTGATCTATCTTAGATACCGAGGTAATAACCACATCTCCGTTCCCTGACAATTCTCCTTTTAGTAGCTTGCTGATTTCCAGTGCTGATACCATGTACTTGGCTTGTTAATTTATGCTGACAAGTTATAAATTTTTAGGGAAACACAAGTAGTGCTTTACAATGGTGTTGGAAAGTGCTGAAATGTTGTAGTTATCAGAGGCTTGCGTAATGTCGATAACTTTTCCGTTTTTGTCGGCAATGTTGATGTGGATGCCTTCTATGCTGTATGCCTTGTTCTCCACGGTATTGGTAAACACAAAATAGTCTGAACTTTGCTCAGGGATGTTAAACTTGGCTGTTACCAACTCTTTCAGCTCGGCTATACGCGCATCAGCAAAGGGTTCTTTACTTATTTCCACCTGCGGAAGTTCACGGTTCACCAGTTGAGTACACAGCCGGCTCAGCACCTTGTCCTCATGTGAGGCCCATACTTTGATGGCCCCGAAAATATCAAAGTCATCCAGGTTAATGAAGTGTTTAAGGGCTTCGGGGTCACGGGTCAATTTTTCAGCATCAATGCGCTGGTATAAAAAATAATGCAGGGAGGGGGAGCAAAATATTTCCTGCTTTTCTATAGCCAGTTGCTTGGCACGTTTGATAATGTTGATGAGTAAACTCTCTGCTGCTATCACCGTTTTGTGGAGGTACACCTGCCAGTACATCAACCTGCGGGCAATAATGAATTTCTCAATGGAGTAAATGCCTTTTTCTTCCACCACCAGTTCATCATCAATTACCGTAAGCATTTTAATGATACGGTCGTGGCCAATAATGCCTTCCTGCACTCCGGTATAAAAACTGTCTCTGCGCAGGTAATCGAGCCGGTCCATATCCAGCTGACTGGAGACTAACTGGTGCAGAAATTTTTTATGGTACGTGTTGTTGAATATTTTCAGTGTGGTATTCAGCCGTCCGTTCATCCCTTTGTTTAGTGCTTCCATCAGCAGAAATGAAATGTGCTCGTGGGCTACATTTTCTACAACAAGGTGCTCCAGGGTGTGTGAAAACGGACCATGTCCCAAATCATGCAGCAACACCGCTGCGCAAACGGATTCAGCTTCATCGTTGGTAATTTCAATGCCTTTAAAACGCAAACTTTCTACGGCCTGGTAGGTAAGGCTCATGGCACCTATCACGTGTTGAAAGCGGGTATGCATGGCTCCGGGATAAACATAGTAAGAGAGCCCCAGTTGTTTGATGCGCCTTAAACGCTGAAAGTAGGGGTGCTCTATGAGGTCAAAAACCAGCTCGTACGGAATATTTATAAAACCATATACGGGGTCGTTGATTATTTTTTTCTTGTTTTGCACGTGTGCTGTATAATAAAATACTTAGAAATGAGTTTATAATGCCGCAGGCACTATTATTGTGTGCAAAAATGCGATTTTACATCCGTATTCACTAAACTCAACTCATTAAACATGCAAAACGTAACCATTCTTTGGGCCGATGACGAAATAGAACACCTTAAGCCACATATTCTGTTTCTCGAAAAGAAAGGCTACACCCTTGTTCCGGTGAGCAACGGACAAGATGCCATTGATAAAAACCGCGAACAACATATTGACCTTATATTTCTGGATGAAAACATGCCCGGCCTTTCAGGTTTGGAAACACTCAGCCGCATCAAGGAGGAAACTCCCGATGTGCCCGTGGTGATGATTACGAAGAGTGAAGAGGAATACATTATGGATGAAGCCATAGGTTCCAAAATTGCCGATTACCTCATTAAGCCCGTTAACCCCAACCAGATTTTACTGTCCATCAAAAAACTGATTGACAACAAACGTCTCATCAGCGAAAAAACCACACAAGGATATCAGCAGGATTTCCGCAACATAGGGATGGCTTTTCATGATAACTTAGGATTTAAAGACTGGTGTAACCTGTACCGCAAACTGGTATTTTGGGAACTGGAACTGGGGCAAACCAACGAAAACGCCATGGCTGATGTATTCAACATGCAGAAGGACGAAGCCAATCATAATTTTAGTAAATACATTGCCGAAAACTATGTGCAGTTTTTGCAGAAAAAAATCGAAGACCGCCCGGTACTTTCTCATGAACTGTTTTCGCAAAAAGTATATCCCTTACTCAAGCAGGATAAACCCGTATTTTTTGTGCTTATGGATAACCTGCGGTACGACCAGTGGAAAATGATACAACCGGTACTCAATGAATTTTTTAGGGTAGAGGAAGATGAGTTGTACATGAGCATTTTGCCTACCACCACGCAGTATTGCCGCAATGCCATATTCTCCGGTTTACTGCCGGCTGAAATTGAAAAACGCATGCCCAACTACTGGAGCAATGATGAAGACGAGGGTGGTAAAAACCTGCACGAAGAAGATTTTTTAAAAGACCAGCTTTCGCGCAATAAACTGGATGTAAAACTTTCCTACACCAAAGTAACCAACCTTGACGGAGCGAAACAACTGGCCGATAACATCAATAACCTGTTTAAGAATAAGCTCAATGTAATCGTTTACAATTTTGTAGATTCACTTTCCCATGCCCGCACGGATATGCACGTGATACGCGAACTGGCCGAAGATGAAAAAGCTTACCGTTCGGTTACACTGGCCTGGTTCCAGAATTCTCCTTTGTTTGAAGCGTTGAAAAAAATTGCACAGATTGATGCCACAGTTATTATCACTACCGATCACGGTTCTATTCGCGTGCATGAGCCGGTAAAGATTGTGGGCGACCGCAACACCAATACCAACCTGCGGTACAAGCAGGGCAAAAATTTAAACTACGATAAAAAAGAAGTGTTTGAAGCCAAGGATCCGGCTCAGTTTGGTTTACCCAGGCAGCACGTAAGCTCAGGATTTGTGTTTGCCCGAAACAACGATTTTTTTGCTTACCCCAATAACTACAATTATTACGTGAATTACTATAAGAACACGTTCCAGCACGGTGGGATCTCTATGGAAGAAATGCTGATACCGTTTGCGGTATTGAGTACGAAAGGGTAGTGGTGCGTGCTCGTTCGTGGTGACAAGAAAAGAGTGAGGGTTCTTATTTATGTCTTGTCGGATACTGTTGTTTTATTTCCAGCCAAGTTTGCCAAATAACAGGTCTTCATATTCCTTGTTCCCTTTAATGACTTTTATTAAATCATCTGCACTATCAGGTATTTCAGTCTCATTTTTTATTTTGTTTGAATACTGTAATTTATAATGATAGAGCTCAATTAAGTTTGATGTGTTATTTGCTCTTTTTATAATTGTTTCATGTAATTTGTCTACTTCGCAACCTTCTAGAGGCCTTAACCAATAGACCAATTTCAAAATGCCAATACGTTCGTCAATATCAACTTTGTTAAATCTGTCTGCAAGGTGGTTTGCGATAACCCCTACGCCAAATGTTCTTAAGCAGGGATTTAGAAAAACTCTATTGAAACTTGTGTCTCTGTGATTTATTGCTGCATTTAATAATGGTTCAATCAATTCTTTATCAAAGTTGTCATACAGGTAAAGCAAGTCGGCAACAAAATACTTATCATTAATATCACTGTTATTATCTAGTAGATTAATAAGTTCAATAGTCTGGTCTTTAGAAAGGTTTGGATTTCCCTTTTTGAACTCATTCAATGCATCATTCTCTTGCGCGTAGTCGGGAGCAAAGTAGTCTCCTAAGTTTTTATATTTTTTAAGTGTAGTTTTAATGTTCATATGCAATGTCACTAGTCACCTTCATGAATTTTAGTTTCATTTTCTCTCAAGCAGTTGAAATCTACAGCCATATTCGTTGAATTTTGAGTGAAATTAAGACCTCAACCTCACAATTGCAAGCAGTTTAGAGTTGAGGTAGTGCAGGGTTTCTGCTAAGAACCCATAGCAGCCCGTTATTTTTTAATCAGTTTAGTAGTGTATGATTTGCCGGTCTCCGCTTGTTCTGCTTTAAGAATATACATGCCGGGTAACAAATCAAATGAAGGAGTTCCGTTACTTGTATTACCCCTGGCAACTACTTGCCCTAACGAGTTGTAAATGGTTAAGTCTAAAACTCCGTCAATTCCGTTAATACTAAAAGTAGATTCAAAAGGATTTGGATAAACTCCGATACTGCGGCTAACGTTTTGTTCGGCACTTAAAAGTGTTGAACAATTCGATGGAACGGAATCTGTTGTATAAAAACTATTGCAGCTATTGCAAAAAATACTTTTAAAAAAGCAACTTGCCCGTTGTGCCCTGAAAACACTGCCGGCATTTCTGTAGATGCCATGTTCCCCGAGTGTATCTACGGTTAATTCACTGCAAACATTGCTCGCTGTCAAATCATCATGCAACGCCCTCGAACCATTGAGCGTATAATGAGCAAAGGAATTATCGGAATCAATTGGTACCAGTGTATCCAGTTCACCGTGAAAGGCAATGGTAGGAATCATTTCATCTACATCCACTTCACTTTCCACAGCACCACCCCAGTTATTAAATATGCCTTTAATGGAATAAGTTTTAGTCAGATTATTACCGGAGGTATATAGATTTCCTAATTCAACACTTGTGGCTGTGGAGTTATACAACAGCGAAACACTGTCAAGTTCAAACGGGTCTGCATATACCAACCCAAGAGCAGCTAATGCACCGGCACTTTGTCCTCCTACAAAAAGCCAATTGGTATCAATTCTTACTGCATTGGCATTATTTACAATATACCTTAAAGCGGCATGACCATCCTGAATAGCCCTGTATCGGGCTTTGTATTGGCCGTATTCAGAAAAGTCGTGTCCAAGCCTGTATTTTATGGAGGCGCAAACAAATCCTCTTCTGGCCAAGTGGAAACATACATCTCTGATATCACCGGATTGTTTGTCTCCTGACGAAAAACCTCCCCCGTGCATCATCAGTATAAATGGCCGTTTAGGTGAATTATCAATAGTAAGGTTGGGGTAGTAAAGGTCAAACAACAAGGTATCCTGATTGCCTGTATAATTTAAAGCAGTACCATATTGAATATTGGTTGCGATAGTAATTTGAGTGGAGTCGAAAAAAGCTTTTTCGGTATACCTGGAATCATTGGTGCAATACTGTGCACTTGCTTTTCCAACTAAAAGAAACAGAATAGCAGTTAGGTTTAAAAATTTATTTTTCATGCTGTGAATTTATTCCTGACCATAATATTTCACCTGAGTATGCTGGTGTTTTGGTAAAAATAAGTTCTCAGCCCCACAAATGCAAACGTGTGCTTATAGCTTAGCGGGGCGACATGAAACGAACAGTCTGAAGTGTTGAATTCTTGGCTTCTTTGATGCAATGCGGTGAGCGGGAATTAAATCTCCCGCCCACCGCATGTATGCGTTAGATTAATGCTTGTTTTTCTTTTTCTTGGAATGTCCGGGGTTATTTGTGGCTGGATGGTGGGGGTTGTGGCGGTTTTTGTACCAACCCTTGTGTTTGCCGTTGTCGTGGTGGGTGGTAACTAAGCAGGATGTTTGGTTAAATAAAACACCCAAGCCAATAAGAAAAACCAATAAAGAGATAGATTTTTTAATAGAAAAGGAAAATGGTAAGTTAGACTTCATGTGGGCAAAGGTGAGGCTAAGCCTGCTCCCAGGTATTACATAAGTCTTTGGAAAAGTTATATAAATGCAGTGAAAATGCTTTGTTAGCAATAAGAAAGGGAAATGGCTGGTTTGTGCTGGCACGAACAGGAGCGGAGTAGAGCTTGGCTCATGTCTTCACGAACCATCTCTTATTAAAAAATATTCTGATGAAGTTTGCAGCCATACCAGATAAATTTCAAGTAAAATTACGACCACAACCTCACAATTGCAAACGGGGAAAGTAGCTTAGTTGGGCTGTTTCGTGGTGACACGAACCAGGGCGAAGGTTTTTCTTATTCGTGGCTTCTTATTTTAACCGGAATAGCAAATTTCATAAGGCTTTCAAGCTTTCTAATATTACGCAGAATAACTACTTCTCTAGAAAACCAAACACAGAAAAGAATAAAATCGTCAAACTCAATAAATCCGGTTAACTCTATACCTGGATAATTAGCAACTTTAGCTATTCTTATAAGTGTTTTAGCATCTTCTCTTTTTATTGATTCTTTATATTCTATACTGTTTACTGGGAGTTTTTCTCGCATGTATTCTTCTTGATAATTTACTAAGTCTTTCAATTCAAAGTTTGATTTTGACTTATCCCAAAAATTAATGTAAGCAAGTTCCTTTTGCTTACCAGCTTCTTCAAGTGATAATCCTCTTTGGTATAAATAACAAAGGCTTCCAGGTCTTTTGCTGGCATCTATAATCCACCCAAAGGGAGCTAGGAGTAATGCCCCATTTTCTCCTGAATAAGGAATTGCTAATTCTCCATGAAAATTGCTTTTTAGATCTTTAAGGCTGTAAATATCAAGTTCTATATGGTCAGGATTGTTAAATGCTCTTTGAAGAGCGGCCTCAGTATAACCTTGTTCAGTAATCATTAGACCCTTTTCAGCTCCAATGTCAGCAGCCATACTGATAAATGATTCAACATCCTTTACATCAACTTTTTTATTGTAAAGTTTACAGTCAATGATTATTTTAATGTCATTACCGCCAATACGTTCTTGTATTAGAATATCAATTTGTCGTTTAGCCTTAGAGTATTTTCCAATGAGTTTAACATCTCTTTTTATTTCCGCACCTACAAAATATAGCTTACAAGTTTCAAAAATTGCTATTTCATACTCTGTCCAGTTCATCTACGTAAGTGTAATATTTTGTTGATATACGTGTCGCTAAAGTTCCTATCATCTCGAACCACCTCTTACATCGCCTTCAAACTAATATCTAAACTTTTTACGGAGTGGGTGAGTGCCCCTACCGAGATGTAATCTACACCGGTTTCAGCATAGCTGCGTATGGTTTGCAGGGTAATACCGCCCGAGGCTTCCGTTTCGTATTGCCGGTTGATGAGTTGTACGGCTTCTTTTAAAGCAGGCACTTCAAAATTATCCAGCATGATGCGGTGTATGCCTCCTTTGGCTAAAGTGCGTTGTACCTCTTGCAGGTTACGTGTTTCCACTTCAATGCGCAGGTCGAGGTTATTGGCTTTTAAGTAAGCATGCACCTGGTCAATGGCGGCTTCCAGACCTCCGCAAAAATCAGCATGGTTGTCTTTAATCATAATCATGTCGTACAAACCAATGCGGTGGTTTTCTCCGCCTCCGGTTTTTACGGCCCATTTTTCCAGCAAGCGCATACCGGGAGTGGTTTTGCGGGTGTCCAGCACTTTGGTGTGCAAGCCCTGCAACTCCTGAACGTATCTGTTAGTGGAAGTGGCCACACCGCTCAACCGTTGGCAAAGGTTGAGCACCAAACGCTCAGCGGTTAAAATATTGCGCGCTGAACCTGTTACCAACAGAGCCACATCGCCCGATTGAACGGGAGTGCCGTCTTGCAATAAATGAGTTACCTTTAAGTTGGGGTCAACCTGATGGAAGACTACCTCGGCCAGTTCCAAACCCGCAATAATGCCCTGTTCTTTGATGAGCATGCGCGATTGACCTTGTGCGCTGGCAGGTATGCAGGCATTGGCAGAGTGGTCGCCTGAGCCGATGTCTTCGGCCAGGCACTCTTTAATAAACTGAAGAATGTGGGGGGAATGAAATAATGGATTCGTCAAAACGTTGGCTTTTTAATGCCGCGAAGTTACTCGTTTTCGAAATGCAATTCCTGAATGAGTTCTTGTCCGTTTTGTTCTTTGGTTAAAATGTACACGCGCAGCACGCCTTTGGCATACTCGTACCTGCCCACCACGTAGTGTGCTCCCTGTGCTGAGGAGCCGCGGTGTTGTATGGTGTAACTTTTGGCAGGGTATTGTTTAAAGAAGTCGCGCAGCAGTAATTCTGCCTGTGCTTTGCTGTAAAGGTCAGAGTGCTCAGGGGTGGCAAAATCTATGGTGGCGTTAAAACTTTTGGCTATTTCTTTGGAGTTACCGCTTTTGATAAAAGGAATAAGGGTATCAAATAAATCGTTACCTGCCGCCAGAGCCAACATACTACCCGTTAGTAAAACGGAGAGGAGGGTGATGAAAAGTTTACGCGTAACCATATTGAAGTGGGTTAAATTCCTATGGCAAATTAGCCAAAAAAATGAGAAGTTCAATTTTAAATTTAGGTTTGATTTAACCTGCGCTTTGTGCAAGCAATTGTTGGTGCAACTTTACCACTTGTTCAATCAGGGAGTGTTCTTCATCATTTTGCAAAAAGTACTGCCCTAGTCGGTTTCTTTCTTTATCAGACAGTTGATTGTTGATGCGTTGCAGAATGGCTTCGCGGGAGCTGCCATCGCGCTGCATGGTACGTGCAATACGTAACTCCAGCGGAGAGTTGACCACAATTACAGCATCGAGTTTTTTGTAGGAACCACTTTCAAAAAGCAGTGCGGCTTCTTTTAAGGTGTAGGGTACATTTTTCTGCTGCTTGTGCCAGCGATCGTAATCTTTTGCTACGGCAGGGTGCACCAGTGCATTCAGTTGTTGCAGTTTGGTGGGGTTGTTAAATACCAATGCAGAGAGGTGAGTACGGTTCAATTCCTGTTGTGCGGTATACACTTCTTCACCAAACGTTTTGATGAGGGCCTTGCGTAATGGCACATCTTCATTCATCAACGCTTTGGCGCGAGTGTCGGCATAATAAACAGGTATGCCCGATAATTCAAACAGGCGGCAGGCCGTAGATTTTCCACTGCCAATACCGCCTGTTATGCCCAGCTTTAACATGCTGTTGCTTGGTTAATTATTTTTTGTCTTTAGCGTCTTTGTCCTTATTGGCATTCAACGGTTGTGAGGCTTCCATGGAAACCGCAGTTTTGTCGATACGCAGGCGAGTGCCTTCGCTGTCAATAATAAAGTGAGCTTCACCGGCATCAATAATTTTAGCATGAATACCGCCAATGGTAATCACTTTATCGCCTTTGCCTAAAGTTTCGCGAAACTTCTTTTGCTGCTTGCTTTTGCGCATCTGGGGTAAAATCATGAATACATAAAATACCACCATAATGAGGCCCAGCATAATGAGCTGTCCCATTCCACCGCCCTGCGCTCCGCCTTGTGCGGCTAATACAACTGAAATCATGTTCATATACGTGTGTTTATTGTTTTGCTGTTACATCACCTTTTATGTGCAACTCCTTAATAGAAGGTTCACAATTGGTGGTGAGGGTGACCATTTTGTCTTGTATTCCGCTTTTGCCGTTGCTGTCAAACTTCACATCAATCTTCGCACTTTCACCCGCTTTAATGGGGTGGCGCGGATAATCAGGTACAGTGCAACCGCAACTGGCAGTGGCATTGGAAATAATCAAATCGCTGCCTCCGTTGTTGGTGAATTCAAAGCTGTAAGTTACAACCTCGCCTGCGGTAATTTTACCAAAATTGTACTCGGTATTTTTGAATTCAATGTTGGGAAGTGAGGCAGGGTCGGCTTTTTCGCTGGCTGATTGTGAGTTGGACACTACATCGGTAGAAATTTTACCTTCTCCGGAGTTTCCGCAGGCACTGAATAGGAGTGCTGAAGTGGCAATTGAAAATAGTAATTGTTTCATAATTGTATGGTTTACAAAAATAGTGTTTCTGTTTATTCTATTAATCCGCGTCCCTCTTTGTTTAATTTTCCGGTGCTGCGCATTTCTTTCTGCAAGGCATCCAATACACCGTTAATAAAGCTTTTACTGTTGGGGGTACTGTATGTTTTGGCAATTTCCAGGTACTCGTTAATGGTTACTTTAACCGGAATAGAAGGGAAGTGCATCATTTCACACAAGGCCATTTTCATCAGAATAATATCGGTTAAGGCGATGCGTTCAATGTCCCAGTTTTTTGTTTTATCCGAGATAAGGGATGATAATTCAGAATTGTAAACAAGGCAACGACCAAACAGTTCTTTACTGAATTGAAAGAGCTCATCTGATTCACTATCGGGTGTGCTGATAAATTCACTGCTGCCGTCTTTTAACAAACGCAGGCTTCTGTTCACCACACTCATGATAAGTTCTTTGTCATCCTGCCAAGAGATATATACTTCTTCCATCTGGCTGTTAAAAAACTCGTTATCCTCGGCCATGCGGTTAAGCAGGTTCTGAATCACCTTGCGGGCATCAGATAAAGAGTTGTCTGATTTGGCTACCAGCGCACGGAAGTCTTCATCTTTTTTCAGTTCCACATACACATTGCGCAGCATGTCTTTGTGGGTTGCCCATTTAAGTTTGAGCTTATTGAGGGCATTGTTAAATCCCTGGTGCTGGTCCAACTCAACTATAAACTGATTTTTGGCAAAAGCGTGGTCTATGTTAATCTCTTTAGCCTCGGGGAAATACTTGGATTGCTCCATTTCAATTTCCAATTCGGCAATGTGTTTTAAGTCGAGCGGAAGCGCGAGTATAAATAAATAGATGTCGTAAATTTTGAGCAGGTTGGCACGTAGCTGTTTCTCGTAAAAAAGGCGGTCGGCCTCTTCATCCTGCCAGAAAGAATAGAGCGATTGAAAAACTTTAACCCGTATGAGTCGTCTGTTGAGCATTTATGGTATATAAAGAACTATTGAAGGCCAAACGCAAAAACGTTTGGCCTTCGGGTGAAATTTTTTATTAGTAAGTAGAGTGAACGCGCAACATATCGTTGATGCGTTTCTCTGACAGTTTAATGGCTGCTTCTTGAGTAGGAATTTTGTCTTCGTAGGCTTTCTTGAAAATGCTGAGTGTGGTTTCGTATATTTTCTCAGCCTGTGAATAGGCGCGCTCACGGTTGTAACCAATGTGCTCTGAGTAAACGTTAATCAATCCACCGGCATTAATCAGAAAGTCGGGAGCGTAAACGATGCCTTTGTCTAACAGCATTTGTCCGTGTATTTTTTCATCGGCCAGCTGATTGTTGGCAGCACCGGCAATAATCACACATTTCAGGCGGTTAATGGTATCGTTGTTTACGGATGCACCTAAAGCGCATGGGGCGTAAATGTCAACTGTTTGGTCATAAATGTCGTTCATGCCCACCACAGTAGCACCCAATTTATCAGCATAATGTTTTAAAGCGCCTTCGTTAATGTCTGTAATCACCAGTTTTGCACCTTCTTTGTGTAAGTGTTCCAGCAGGTGACCACCCACTTTACCTACACCCTGAACGGCAATTTTCTTTCCGGCTAAGCTATCATTGCCCCAAACCTGTTTGGCCGAAGCTTTAATTCCCATGTATACGCCATAAGCTGTAACAGGAGAAGGATCTCCGCCACCGCCCATGCTTTCAGGCAAACCCACCACGTGGTCGGTTTCCATGTTGATGTATTCCATATCAAGGGTAGTAGTACCCACGTCTTCAGCGGTGATGTATTTTCCGTTCAGGTTTTCTACAAAACGCCCGAATTTACGCATCAGGGCCTCTGTTTTTTGAGTGCCTGCATCGCCAATAATTACGGCTTTTGCTCCACCCAGATTTAAACCTGAGATGGCAGCTTTGTAAGTCATTCCGCGCGACAAACGTAAAACGTCTGTTATTGCTTCAGCATCATTTTTGTAAGCCCACATACGTGTACCTCCTAAACCCGGCCCAAGAACCGTGTTGTGGATAGCGATAATGGCACGCAATCCCGTGTGCTTATCCTGGCAAAACACCAGTTTTTCATGATCATAGGTTGACAGGCTATCAAATAACCTGATGTCTTTCATTTCTACGGCTTCTTTTAACTCGGACATTCTCAATATGTATTAGGATAGTACTAAATTTGCGCAAAAGTAAGGTATATTTTCAATTCTACATAACCCATAAATAATTGCGTCCGCTTCGTCATTTAAATAAGTATTTCCTCAAGTACAAGTCATATCTGCTGTGGGGTTTCCTCTTTGTTACACTCTCCAATCTTTTCGGAGTATTTCCTGCTCAGGCAGTAAGGGTAGCGTTTGATATGCTGGCCGACAGTATTCTGCTGTACCGCACACTCAACGGTTTTGCTTTGCAAAGTTCGGTGTATGATGTGTTTGTGGTATTGCTGCTCTATTTCGCCTTTATGGTATTGTTATTCAATGTGATAAAAGGCGTGTTCATGTATTTTATGCGGCAAACACTCATTGTAATGTCTAGACACATTGAGTTCGACATGAAAAATGAAATTTTTGCCCATTACCAGCAATTGTCGCCCGGCTTTTACCGTAAACAAAATACGGGAGATTTAATGGCCCGCATAAGCGAGGATGTGAGCCGTGTGAGAATGTATGCGGGGCCGGCCATTATGTATACCATGAATTTAGTCACCACTTTTGTACTGGTGATAAGTGTGATGCTACAGGTAAATGCCACGCTCACCTTATACGTATTACTGCCCCTGCCGTTTTTATCGTTCTCCATTTATTATGTCAACAACATCATTAACCGTAAAAGTGACGCTATTCAATCGCAGTTGTCGAGCATAACTTCGTTTGTACAGGAGAGCATGTCGGGCATCAGGGTAATCAAATCTTTTGCGGTGGAAGAGGCCATGCTCCATAATTTTGAGAAAGAAAGTGAACTGTACAAAAAGAAAAGTCTTTCACTGGCCAAAGTAGACTCGATGTTTTTCCCCCTCATGATGTTACTGGTAGGTTTGAGCACTTTAATTACGGTATACGCTGGCGGGGTTCAGGTACTCAACGGCACCATTACCACAGGTAATATTGCTGAGTTTATTTTATATGTGAACATGCTTACCTGGCCGGTGGCTTCTTTGGGGTGGGTAACTTCCATTATTCAACGGGCATCGGCTTCACAGCAACGTATCAATGAATTTTTGGGCACCCTGCCTGAGATTAAATCGGTGAATAATGAACCGGTTAATTTTGAGAAGGAAATCCGTTTGGAAAGGGTGTCATTCCGTTATTTGACTGACGGGCCTGATGTGCTCAACAATATTTCTTTTGTGCTGCCCAAGGGCAAAACCACGGCTATCATTGGTGCAACAGGTAGCGGCAAGAGTACACTGGCCGCTTTACTTATGCGCATGTATGATGTTACTGAAGGCAAAATAACTGTTGACGGAAAAGACATCAAACAGATTAATCTGGACGCATTCCGGCAAAAAGCGGCCTTTGTGCCGCAGGAAGTTTTCCTTTTCTCCGATACCATTTACAACAACATCCGTTTTGGTATCAGCGGTCAGGACACGGACGATTTACGCGAACGAGTGCAGCAAGCGGCCCGCATGGCCTCAGTAGAAAAGAATATTCTCGACTTTCCCAATGCTTATGAAACGGAAGTGGGGGAGCGGGGAGTTACGCTTTCAGGAGGACAAAAGCAGCGTATTTCTCTGGCTCGTGCCATAGCGCGTAACCCTGAATTACTGGTACTGGACGATTGCCTTTCGGCTATTGATACCAAAACGGAGAATGAAATTCTGTCCAACTTCGGGCGACTTTTTAAAGGAAAGACGGTATTTATAATAAGTCACCGGGTTTCCTCAGTACAGCATGCCGATAATATTATGGTGCTGGATGAGGGTAAAATAGCTGAACAGGGCACCCATGAGGTATTGATGCGTGAGCAGGGGAAATACTTTCAGATATATCAAAAGCAGCAACAGGAAGAAGTGCAGGGGAGCGAAAAAAAATAGTCGGCAGCAAAATGTTTGGAAAATAGCCGGACGTTCAATTATATTTACCCGATAAAACCCAAATTTAGAACTATTAGTGAAGATGTAAAATTTTGATTATGGATGATTTCAACAAAAATGACCGACAAGAGATTTATTCTAAAAAAATCAGAGCAGGCAAAAGAACCTACTTTTTCGATGTGAAGTCTACAAGAGGTAATGATTACTTTCTCACCATTACCGAAAGCACCAAAAAGTTTGAAGACGGCAATTATGTAAAGCATAAAATTTTTCTGTACAAGGAGGATTTCAGCAAGTTTGTGGATGCCTTGAATGAAACCATTGGCCACATTAAAACAGAACTGATGCCGGAGTACGATTTTGAAGAGTTTAACCGCAGAAGCGCCTCACAACAATCCGGTAGCGGATTTGAAGATGAGCAGTAATGCACTTCTGTTTTAACGATTAAAGGAGCCGGTTGTACTACACATCCGGCTTTTTATTTAGCGCAAAAAAATATGACAAGTAAGAACAATACCACCGCACTGTACACCCTCATTTCCGTTTTCTTTTTCTGGGGTTTTGTAGCGGCTTCCAATGATATTCTCATTCCCGTTTTTAAAGAAGAACTGCACCTGGAGCAATGGCAGTCGCAAATGGTATCGTTTGCGTTTTATGTGGCCTACACGGTGGGCTCATTGCTGTATGTGCTGGTATCCAAACTGAGCGGAAAAGATTTGCTCAACAGCATCGGTTACAAAAATGGTATTGCTCTGGGCTTGCTCGTTTCTGCTACAGGTACTTTATTGTTTTATCCTGCGGCTCAAATGGCTTCGTTCCCGTTAATGATCAGCGGACTGTTTATTGTAGGTTTAGGTTTTTCACTTCAACAAACTGCAGCCAACCCGCTTATTATTAATTTAGGTGATGCATCTAAAGGTTCGCAACGCCTCAGCTTGGCGGGAGCAATCAATAACGTGGGTACTACCATCGGTCCGTTGCTCATCAGCTATGCTATTTTTGGCGGAATTGGCAGCTCAACCGATAGCGGAATGGAAAGTGTGAAAGTGCCTTACCTTATACTGGGTGCTGCGTTTGCCGTGATGGCTTTGGTGTTTAAATTTTCTTCTATTCCTGACCATATAGAAGAAACAGCAGCACAGGAAAAAGCATCGGAGGCCGATACAGCTTCGGGAGCACTGGCTTTTCCGCAACTGGTGCTGGGTATGATAGCCATATTTGTGTATGTGGGTGTTGAAGTGTCTACCGCCAGTAACTTACCTGAGTTTATGCGTCAGGAATTGAATGTTGAAACCAGTCAGATTTCTCCCTACATATCCTTGTATTGGGGAAGTTTAATGATAGGCCGTTGGACTGCTTCAGTAGGTGCGTTTAACCTTACCGGAGTAAAGAAACAAGCCCTGCGCTTGTTGATGCCTTACCTGGCATTTTTATTTTTTCTTGCCGTAAATACAATTGCCGGCAATGAAGTAACACCCTTTTACGTTTATGCCTTGATTATTTTAGTTATGATAGGAGCAGATATGTTAAGTAAGGATAACCCGGCACGACAGTTATTCATATATTCCGTTGCCGGAATGGCCGCTCTGTTGATAGGAATGTTATCGAGCGGTTGGGTGAGCGTGTTTGCGTTTATCAGTGTAGGTTTGTTTTGCAGCACGTTGTGGCCTTGTATTTTTACACTGGCTATTGCAGGTTTGGGTAAGCACACCAACAACGGAGCAGGTATGCTCATCATGATGATTATGGGCGGTGGTATTATCAGTTTGTTGCAGGGATATTTATCAACGGATAATTTGTTGGGCATTAAATGGAGTTACCTTACCGGTGTGGTTTGTTTTGCTTACCTGGCCTGGTATGCCTATCGGGTGAAACACATTCTTCACCAACGCGGAATAGATTTTTTACCAACTCAAGGGGGAGGACATTAATGCGATTACTTACCGTATTTTTTCTGCTGCTTATATCTTTAAGTTCATGTGAGCGAAAGGTGGAAATTACACCTAATCCTCCGCAAGTAGGTTTTAACCGACCGGCTTTCGGTACTACATTTACTTCCGGTAAAATATATTTTACTGTGAGGGCCACGTCTACTTCCAAGTTAATGAAAATGGACGTGAGGCGATCACACAACGGGCAACCCGAAACGCAGGATACCGCTTTTGCCATAAGCGGTGAGCAGTGGGAGTGGCCCTACGTTTTTACTGCGCCTGATACGTCAACAGTGCCCACCACTATTCGCCTGTTTTTTATTGTTACCGATGACAGAGGAGTTTCTTCCTCGGCTGCTTTTGAAGTTACGCTGGGTAATGAGCCACTGGATTTAAGTGCTGAACGTAACGGAGTTATTTACCACGTGAATGCTGCGGGCCGGAATGCCCTGTGGGATTTGGTCAACAACACGGCACGTAACCTCAACGACTCAGCCAACAGCGACATGATGAATACTTCTGTTGAAGCAAATGTTTTTAGCAAAGGATGGAGAGTGCCGCTGCTTACACCCGCCAGTGTGTTTGTAAAAAGTCCTCAGTTTGATTACACCAATGCTACGGTAAAAACGGTTATCAATGCAATCAATAATCCGTCTTCAGTATTTTCCATTCGCGTAAATGAAGTGGAAGTGGGAGATGTTTTTCTGATGAGTTTGCGTAACGGGGCCGTGGGTGTTTTAAAAGTTACGCAGATTGATGTGGGAGCAACATCCAATGACCAACGCATAGTATTCACCTACAAAAAACAAGGTTGACATCATGAAAAGAATAGGTATACTTTCTTCAGGCGGAGATGCACCGGGCATGAACGCCTGCATACGTGCAGCAGTAAGAACAGCCTTACATAACCAACTGCAGGTTTACGGTATATACAACGGCTATGACGGAATGATTAAAGGCGATATTCAACAGCTCGATTACAAGAGTGTGGCCAATATTATTCAACGTGGCGGAACCATTTTAAAAACATCGCGCAGTGAACAATTCAAAACAGAATCGGGACGAACTGCTGCCTATGAGCAACTGAAGAGACAGGGCATAGATGGTTTAATAGCCATTGGCGGTGACGGAACTTTTACCGGAGCCGAAATATTTTCTCGGGAATTTGATATACCTGTTATCGGAGCTCCGGGTACCATTGACAATGATTTGTTCGGAACGGATTATACCATTGGTTTTGATACCGCAGTAAACACCGCCTTAGATGCCATTGACAGAATTCGTGATACTGCAGAGTCGCACGGGCGAACATTTTTTGTAGAAGTAATGGGGCGTGATACCGGTTTTATTGCGGTTAATTCAGGCATAGCCGGAGGGGCAGAGTTGGTAGTAATTCCTGAAACGGAAACGAACATGGCCGACATAGACAAAATAATTGCCAACAGCAAACGCTCCTTCTCCATTTTTGTAGTGGCTGAAGGAGATGAAGCAGGCGGAGCATTTGCGCTGGATAAAAAAATCAAAGCCAATTACCCCGATTTTCAATCAAGAGTAACCATACTCGGCCACATACAACGAGGCGGTAAACCTTCTGCCTTCGATCGTTTGAATGCCTCATTAATGGGCGCAGGAGCAGTAGAAGCATTGCTGGCCGGTGAACGAAATAAAATGGTAGGTGTGATAAGCGGTGAAGTTAAACTCACTTCGTTTGCTGATGCCATTGGTAAACGAAAAGAAATTAATCCGTTCTACCTGCACCTGGCAGAAGTACTCTCCTGAGTAATATATAGGGCTATTTTTACTCCTAATATTAAACTACTGCATTTCTCCCAAAAAATGCTTTTACTTTGTGTAAGAAAATAACATACCATGAAAAAGCTAGTATACTTTGTATTGGCTGCTGTACTTTTAGTTAATGCAGGCTGCGAAGATGATAACATCTTTATGCAACTGATTGACCCTCCTGCAAAAGTATTACCCCCCGCCACACAAACAGGTGCCAATACCTTTGGTTGTAAAGTGAACGGCAGGGTATGGTTGCCCAGTGAAACGGCTTGGGTTGAATTCAGACAGGGGGCTTTAAATATTAGAGCTAAAAATAAGTGGGATAAAAACACTGCTGTAGTGCTCAACATAGGTGATTTTACAATTTCTGGTACTGGCACCTATCAAATTAGTGGTAATACCCCATACTATTCAAGAGGATATTACAGTCGTGAAAACAAAACTGGCGGTTATGATAGATTTCAAACAGATGACATCAACACAGGTACAATCATAATTACACGTATAGACACTAATCAATTACATTACATTGTATCCGGTGTTTTCAGTTTTAAAGCGAGAGACGAGATTACCGGAGAAATCATTGAAATATCCGAAGGTCGTTTTGATTTAAGGAAGTATTAATTCAATTTAAATTTATTGACAATATGAGAATCACTATTGCTGCTCATGGCCTTGGTGTGGCTGGGTGAAGCCAATAATGCCAATGCTCAGTTGGATGAGTACGCGTATGAAACTGATACCGTTTTAGTTAATTCCCTGCACCTGGCAGAAGTACTCTCTTGAGCACATGCGGCTGTTTTTACCCCGATATTGATTTAATTTGCAGCCACTTTACCGCACATGAAAACTGTCAGGGATTATCTATTTATAAGTTCACTTATTGTACTGAGTGCATTCTTTGCCTGTACCTCAGAAGAAAAAACTGTTTCGGCTCCTTCAGCGCAGGATAGTTTGCGAGTACAGGCGTTTAACGATAGTGTAATTGCCACACGTTATGTCGACAGGGCTGTGGCATTGCAATACTGCGATAGTCTTATTAAAACTGCTGCAGAGAGCGGGATTACTTTTATGCAGATTACCGGTTACGTCAACAAAGCTTCTATCCTCAGGCAAAAAGGAGACATTGCTTTGGCCTACCGCAATTTGTATCAGGCAAAAGAACTGGCCATTCGCATACAGGATTCTTTGTCGTTAGGCAGGGTGTATGGTAATTTGGGGCACATCTATTATTCCGGACTCGACCCCTACATTGCCCGTGATTATTACCATCAGGCAATTCCCTTTTTTGCCGCGGCAGGCGACTCATCTAAGTTAGCCGTGTGTATTGAATCAGTAGGAAACACTTATATGGATGTAGGTAATTATACTGAGGCTGTAAAATACTTTGAACAGGCCAATCAGATTCATACACGTTTGCAAGACTCTGCGGGTTTATACCGGTACCAAAGCTCTATGGCGTTAATAGCCTATTTCAGAAAAGACATCAAGCAGATTGCATTCCACGTAACGGAAGCTACCCGTTTGGTGAATGCCGGTGTTACTCCCTCACCGGAGCAATTGGTAAGAACCAAGTTGGTTGATGCCATGCAATACGTGTACGGGAAAAAAGATCTGGAAAAAGCCGGACGTATGATTGACGAAGCTAAGAAAATGGCCGAAGAAGATGACGTGGAGGAGATGCGGAAATTTGTATACTATCAGAAAGCAGCTTACCTGAAAGTGATGAACCGTTATGCTGAGGCAATCACCTATCATGAGAAAGCATCTGTGCTGGATGAGAAAGATAAATCACTGAAGGCCAAAAGCCAGTTGTCAAAAATATATGCTGAGATAAGTAATTTTAACAAACAGAAAGAACTGGAGTTACTTAAGGAAAAAGATCAGTTGATGCAGAGGAACATTAATCAGCAAAGGGGATTGTTGTTTTTGTTTGCCTTGCTAATGGCTTTGCTTGTGTACATGGTGTATGCTTTTTACCGCAAGAAGGAAATTGTACAACAGAATAACCTCTTACTGCAACAACAAAAACAGGATTACAGCAGTATCTTTAATTTGATTACTGACGGTATTGCCATATTGGATGCCAACAACCGGGTTATTGATACCAACAAAGCCTACCACGAGTTACTGCATAAAACGGGATTAACAAGTGAGCAAAATCAACTGCCGGATAAAATCAGAAAGTCACTTCCTGAGTCGAAGCAGTTGGTAACAATAGTTGCCTCAGGTGATGACGATGAGCAGGTAACCCTTAACGTGAGTACAGATGAGTTAAATTATTTTGGTAAAGAATGCCGCATGGTGCTTATTTCTGATGTGAGCAATGTGGTGAAATTAAAAGAAAATGAACTGCGGCTGGAACAAATGGAATTTGGTCGCAGAATTACGGAGTTAAAGCTGTGGGCCCTGCGTTCGCAAATTAATCCGCACTTTATTTTTAATGCACTCAACTCTATTCAGTACCTTATTTTTAATGCACAGAACGATGAGGCGATTACCTACCTCACCAAATTTTCTAAGCTGTTGCGCAACGTGCTGGAATCATCAGATGCCAAGTCCATTTCCCTGCAACAGGAAATTACACAGCTAAAATTGTACATAGAGATTGAACAGCTGCGTTTTGGTAAAGATTTTAAGTACGAGATTCAAACGCCACACTTATCGGAGGTAGAACTTAACCGCCTGCATATTCCTTCCATGATTATTCAGCCTTATGTGGAGAATTCACTTTGGCACGGACTCAACCACAAGCAAGGTAAACAGGAATTGCTTATACGTTTTGAAAAGAAGGATGGTGTGGTGTTGTGCACGGTAAAAGACAACGGTATCGGACGTGCAGCATCCATGAAGTTAAAAGAGAACAGGATTAACTACCACCAGTCGCTGGGTATGAGCAAAACTGCTGAGCGTATCAGTTTGCTCAATTCCTCAGGCGGAGAGGATTCATCCATCACTATAGTTGATTTAGAAGAAAACGGAGAGGCCCTGGGCACTCAGGTCAATATCACAATGAAATACAAAGATGAAAACACTCAGAATACTGATAGTAGACGATGAGCCTAATGGCAGAGCTTATCTTCAGCAAGTGATAGAACGTTACCTCACAGATGATGTGGTAGCGGTACACTCAGCAGGTTCTTATGAGGAAGCAGTGAGTGCTATAAAAAGTTTTTCACCGAACCTTTTGCTGCTGGACATTGAGATGCCTTTTAAATCAGGCTTTGATGTGCTGGAAACAGCCGGTAATCTGGAGGCTGAAGTTATTTTTACTACGGCTTTTCATCAGTATGCCATTAAAGCATTTAAGTACGGTGCCATTGATTACCTGCTCAAACCCATTGATGTAGAAGAGCTGAAAATCGCTATCGGAAAAGCGAAAGAAAGAATTGAACAAAAACAACCTCAGCACAATTTGCAGCAGTTGTTTATGCAGTTGCAGGAGTCGCGTCAGAAACAAATAGGTTTACCTACGCTGGCCGGTTTTTTACTGATTGATGTGGCTGAAATTATTCGTTTTGAAGCAGCCGGTAATTATGCCAACGTAATGCTGAGCAACGGTAAAAAAGAAATGATCAGCCGCACACTTAAAGAAGTGGAGGATGCCATAAAGGATAAAAATTTTATCAGGGTGCATAAATCGCACATCATCAACATAGCCCACATTAAGGCGTATCAGAAATCGGATGGTGGTTTTGTGTTGATGCGAGACGGGGCAGAGGTGCCGGTATCCAAGGCACACAAAGAAGAACTGCTTTCCCGTATCAACCTCATATAAAAAAATCAAGCCCGCAAAAGTACGGGCCTGAAAGCGATGAGGTGCTTTGAACTCATCTGTATTAATCAATAAATAAACACACGCTACACCATTATTTTTTTGCATAACCTTTTCTGTCCCACTTTCACCTGCACCACATAGATGCCTTTTGGCCATCCGTTGGTGTTAAAGGTGTGCCCGTTCTCAGTTATAAAACCTTTGCTGTAAACGGTTTTTCCGGTCATGTCCAATACTTCAATATCAGCCGGACTGTTATCTATTCCACTCAGTGTTACGTTGATGGTTTCATGGTTGGATTGTTTGATGAGCATAGCGGCTGTGAGGTACTTGTTCTCGATACCTGTGGGTGTTGAACCGTCCAGAGAAAGTTCATCCAGCAAAATTTCGCTGTTACCGCTTATACCTGATCCATGTTGCGACCTGATGTTAAACCTTACGGCTATAGAATCAGCATTGGCTACTAAAGGATTTTTTACCAGGTTTATAGTGGCCTTGGTATATTCTGTTTGCGACTGGCTAAACTCAGCTGCACCTACCGCATAAATATTGTCGCCTTTTTTAAGTTGTATCAGCACATACAGTCGTTCCAAGGGAGCAAAATCACCTTTGTACCAAAAGCTAAACGTACTGGATGCTACCCGTTGAGCGAGAGGAATAAACTCTTGCTCAAATGTACCGCTGGTGAGCAGGTCAACATTGTCTTGGTCAACTGTGGGTTTCAACAGAAGGGCCTGTGAGCCACCTTTGGCTGCATTGGTCAGTGTCACTTCAGGCAAGGCGGTCCAGTGGGTTAACACACCTGCATTCGATTGTTCAAAGCTTTGATTCGGAATTTGTGCAAAGGTTACCTTTGACCCGGTCAGCAGTAACGTGAGGTAAATGAAAAGTTGTTTCATATTCTTATTTTAATTGTAGGGTTAAACTTGATTTTTTAATTATTCCTGTCTTTTCGTCCATAATGTCAATGTTGTTAAAGCTGATAACAACAAGGTTTCCGTGACGTTTGAAATACAGTGTGCCGCCCACTCCCAGCCAGTAATTATTGTCGCTGTCGGTAATACGTACAAAGGCATGTGTGGAACCGGGTGTAACATCATAGTTTCCGCTGATAACATATTTTTTGTTTTCAGCAGGAATCACATCTTCAGTTAAACTGATGGATGCTGTAGCTTTTGTACCTAACGATAAAATCTGAAAGGTATTAAATCCGAAGCCGTGGTGTTTGATAGCAGCCAAGGTTTGTACCTCATGTTTTTCATTATTGAAAAACAAATTTCCTTCGCCCTGCAGGCTTGATTTTTCAAAAGGTGTATTCGCAGGAACAGGATTGCCCTCATCATTTTTGTTACAGGCAGTGAGGCTTCCGGCCACTACTGTGAGTAGCCATACCACCATGGAGATAGTGTTCTTTTTCATAAATTATATGTGAGTTTTTAAAAATTTAAAAGTGCCGGCCGGCAATACAGACTCAGCCAGTTGTAAGGTGCGTTCAAATACAGTTCTATCAGGTAAGGATTGTAAGGCTTTCAACAGCAGAATATTTTCAGCAGGAGTTTGTGCCGGAAACATGTGCTTATACCACATAATCATGGTATCAGGCTGAATGCTTTTAAGAATGTTGTTTCTTATTTCCTGCAGTTCAGCATCAGTGAAGTGCTTTTGTAATTCAGATTGAACAGTTTGTTCTTCTTCCAGTGTGTGTGCGAGATAAACAGATTGAAACTCAATGAAACTAAGGTAAAACCGGTAGAGTTGAGTAGCGGTGATGGTACTGTCTAGGTCGTAAATGTTTTGCGTAATCCGTTGTTGCAAAGTATGTATTTGCTCATGTTGCCAGCTTGCGGTATGGGTGGCACCGCTGGCTTTTTGTTCCAACTTTTCAAATATAAAAGCATCTTCTTTTTTACTGTGGTCGGTTAGCAGCAACAGCATTTCCATACCCAGTTTTTTAAGTTGTTGTACCTCTTCTTTTTTCTCGGTATTTAAACGACCCAACCGCAGGGCAAACTCGCCCATTATCTGACGTAAGGCTTTGTGGGGTGCAGTAAAAAGTTTAATGTGTTCCATACTTATTGAGTTACTTGAATAACAGATGGACCGGGATTATTGGCTGAAGCAGGCAGTGATTTCAGGTAGTTGTAAATGGCTGTTAAATCATTGTCCGACATATTGCGGTAAAAGTTCCAGGGCATTTCACTGTCAGGTATAAGTCTGCCGTTTCTGAAGCGTTGAATAAATTGTTCTTTGGTCCAGTGGGTAATGCGCCCGTATGTTTCATGTGGTGTTATATTCGGACTCACACATACAACATTGTTTTTACGTACTGAATTAAATTTGTTTCCGCCTGAATAGGGTTCACCTGTGGGCTTACCTGTGGCGGGGTCAAAAGGGGTGTGACAGCCGGTGCAGTTGGCTACGTTATTGGCCAGGTAAGCTCCGTAAGTAATGCCGGTGTCGGGTGTGAGTTGTGTGGGGTTTTGTCCATCCGGACCTTTGGGTCGCAGTACAAAGGCATTGATGGTTTTCCCCAACAGGTTATATGATTTTTCAGGAACCGTATTGCTAACCGGTGGCAAGGTGCGCAAGTAGGAGATAAGTGCGGTAAGGTCCTCATCACTCATATTCTGGTAGGGCATTAAGGGCAGCAGCGTTTTTCCCTCGTGTGATATTCCGTAGCGCAAGGCACCCACCAGTTGTTCATCACTTAATGCACCAATGCCGGTAGTAACATCTGAAGTAATGTTGGCGGCATGTATGTGCCCGATGGGAAGGTCGAATAAGAACCCGCCACTCAGGGGCAATTCACTCACGCTGTTCAGGTGTTCCATCTTGCTCATGTCTCCGTGGCAGGCACCGCAATGGGCTACATTCTCTGCCAAGTATTTCCCTCTGTTTATTACAGCTTGGGAAGTATCAGCCTTGATGGATGTGGCAGGATAGTCATAGGTTTTGAATTGCAGAGCGAAAATGGTAATAAGGAGCAGGAGCATTACAGAGAGCAGCCCCCATCCGATGTACTTAAAGGTTTTTTTCATGTGCGTTGTTGCTTTTTTGATGAAGCAAAGGTGCGTGCTCAAAGGGGACAGAATAGGAGCGGGTGTACCAACGTATACTCTTTGCGGATGAAAACCTGTTTTGGGTGAGTGTACGAATGGAGAAGTTGTCAGCTTTCGAGCCAAAGATATCCTTCAAGCCCTGAAAAGGCGCACTACCCAACGCGAGGGGTGATAGCCCCTCGGTGCGGAAGACAAACCCAAACCCCTGACAGGGCTGTATGCGGAAGAACATAGCCCTGTCAGGGGTGATTGATAGCTCACCACTAAGTTTTAATAAAACCTTTACCCATACAAACAACTGTTTGATATATAGGTGCAATAAGGTAACTTTGATTTGGAGGAAACTACCTATGAATAAAATTAACCTGCACTCATTTGCCGAAACTGATGCGGATGGCTATGCCCAAGTGGATGTTAAAGCTGGTAGCATTTCACAAGGTACATTTACCTATACATTAGAAGTAAATGGCAAAGTAGTTGACACCAAGAAAATGATTTTGGTTAGAGACTAAATTTCTATACTCTATTTTTCAACCACAATGATGCGCTCAAAATGTCATATAAAACAGTATTCATTTTTGCTGTGCATCATTGTGGCCTTTTTTTTTAATACAATAGAGGTTGTGGCCCAAAATTTCGAATGGCTGCAAGTAGCCGGCACAACTTCAAATTCAGAAATAATTAATAACATTGATTGTGATAGTAATGGTTCAACTGTAGTAGTTGGTTATTATGGTGGTGTTAACTTACCTTTTGGCAATGATACGCTGTATTCAAAAGGCAGTTTAGATGGCTTTATTGTAAAGTATAACAACTTAGGTAATGTGCTTTGGGCCAAGGCTATTGGCGGAAAAAATCAGGAGCAGATTAATAAGGTGAAGATTGACCGATTGGGTAATGTTTATGTAACAGGTGTATTAGGTGATAGTTGTTACTTTACATCAGTTGATATGGTAAGAACAAATGGAAGTTCATGTAAAAAAGCATTTGTGGCCAAATATGATGTAAACGGAATTTTTAAATGGGTTGTTCTTATGGGGAACAATAGTTCAACGGGTAACTCAAATGGCCGTACCATAGGAGTTGACTCTATGGGTTTCATATATTGTTCTGGTTCATATAATAACAACTCATCTGCATTTGGGTCTTTAAACTTATCAAATGGAGACGGATATCTTGCAAAACTTGACAGTACTGGCAGTTTTATATGGGCTATCAATTCAAAAAACGTTTCTATTCAGGATATAGATGTTAGTAATGATGAAAGCATTTACCTGACAGGCAGTACAACCTATTTATTGCCCTGCTTTTATGGAACCTTATCTATCTCCAATCTAAAAGGAAGTTCAGATTTGTTTCTTGGAAAAGTACATAGTACAGGATCCATCTCTTGGATAAAAATACATGGCACAGCGCAAGGTGATAATGGTTTTAATTTAAGCCTGAGTAATAATGGACTACTTTATTTAGCGGGTAGAATTTCAACTGGCTTCTATCTAGATAGTATCCTTCTCACAAGTTATGGCGTGAACACAGGCCTTTTTGCATGTTTTGATACAACAGGTAAGTGTTTATGGGCCAAAACCGGAGGAGTTGTATCTGGAATAGGTTCCTTGTTGTTACAATCTGTAGAAACCTATAGTGGTACTTCTGCATTTTTTGCGGGTAGTATTCAAACCCCTGGTGGTACTTTAATTAAAGTTGGTAATAATTATCATAGATCAAATGGTATAGCAGATTTAATAATTGTAAAGATGGATAGCTTGGGAAACTTTCTTTATTCATTTACTTCAGGAGGAGCTAACAGTGAGCAAGTGAATTCCGTTTCGCTTGACCAATATGATAATGCCTATGTTGCCGGTTTTTATCAAAATGGAATAAACTTTAAGCAATTATCAGCAACAGGTTTTGGAGGTAACGACCTCTTCCTCACCAAAATCTCCGACATCGGCATCTCGCGTTCCCCGTTAAGCAAAACCGTGTATTGTGCAGGCGATAGCGTGTATGTTCCCTACACCAAGTACAACACCTTTCATGCAGCCAACACCTTTTATGCCCAACTGAGTGATACCGCAGGTAACTTCAACAACCCCGTTACCATAGGCAGCAAGCAAAGCAACCAAAACGGTACCATAGCCTGCAAGTTACCTACAGGGTTACTTTACAGCAACAAGTACCAACTGCGTGTAGTGAGCGATAGCCCTGTGGTGCAAAGCTATTATTTGAACCAAACCTATACCATTTACCCAAGACCAGTAGCCACTGCAAATAACATTACTTTGTGCAGCGGGCAGGCAGATACGCTTACGGCCATTAACCTAAAAAGCAACACCGCCCAATGGAGCCCCGCTACTTACCTCACTAACTTAAATGACAGCGCTGTCCGCTTTACCTCACCCGCCAATACAACCAGCACCAACCAAGTAGCCTTTGTACAACTTTTAGTAAGCAACGCAGGCGGTTGTAAAGACAGCACTACCCTTAGCGTAACCATGAGGCCACAACTTTTGGTAACTACCAACAGCGATACCACTTTATGCAAAGGGCAGACACCAACCATCACCCTGCACACCACCGCCACCGGAGGCGATAGCAACAACTACCGCTTCCTATGGAAAGATGCTGCGGGTAATGTATTGTCTGCATTGTCTCCTCAAGATACTTTACAAGCAGCTACAGACAGCACCCGCACCTACATAGTTTACTTAACAGACGGCTGCACCATGTTACCCGATACAGCAAACAGCGCACAGGTAACCGTAACCATACGCCCTCCGTTACAACTCAGCATACAGCCCGATACACTAGTTTGTATAGGCAGTCCTGTAACATTAACCGCACAACTTTCAGGTGGTAAAGGTGTCGGGCATTATACCATTCAGTGGTTCATCTTACCTGATACTACTACCGTTAAGCATACAGGCAATACTTACACCGTTACGGTAAACAACAACCAACAGTACCAGGCTAAACTAACCGATGGCTGCACCGCCACACCCGCTTGGAGCAACAGCATTACTGTGAGTACGTTTAGCAAAATACAACTGCAACCCCGCACAGATACTACTATCAACAAAGGGCAGTCGGTTAACCTTACTGCACAAGCCACAGGAGGGCAGGGCAGTGCATACACCTTTACGTGGTATAAACTCCCTGATACCAGCACTGCCATAGGCACCACCAATCCGCTAACAGCACTACCTGTACAACCCGATAGCACCACTACCTACCGCGTAATAGCTACCGATGGTTGTGCAGCCAACAGCGATACAGCACAAGTAGTGATAACCGTAAGGCAACAACTCATCATAACTCACCAGGCAAACGCAGATACAGCGGCCCACACAGACACCACCATTTGTACCGGCCAAAGTGTAACCTATACGCTATTGGCCAATTACCCCTCAGCCGGGCAGCAGTTCACTTGGAACCAAGGGCAGGGCACAGGTAGCACCAAAACACTTACTCCCACTACTACCACCACCTACCGCGTAATACTGAGCGATAACCAAAGCACACCCGATACAGTGTACATTACCGTAAATGTTCGTGCACCTTTACAACTGCACAACCTGCATGACACTACTATTTGCGAAGGGCAGAGCGTAACATTTAATACCTTTGCCACAGGTGGCAGCAGTAACTATTCCTTTTTGTGGGATGATAACAGCAACACCTCCAGTAAAACCTTTACCATTACCACCACAGCCATCAACGCCACGCTTACTGTAAGTGATAATTGCAGCAACCCGCAAAGCAAAAGCATCACCATTACCCCTGAACTAAATCCGAAAGTTAGTCTCACCGCCACACCCACACAAGGCTGTCCGCCATTGAACACCACCATTACCAATACCCAAAACAACAGCGGCACCTACACCCAAGACTGGGATTTTGCCGATGGCAGCAACACACAAACCGCAACCACCAACAATGATAACAATAGCATTAGCCACAGCTATACACTTACAGCAATCTACCAACCCACACTCACCCTTACCAGCAGCAGAGGATGTAAAAGCAGTGCCGTTCTTGCCACACCCATTACCTTATTTGAAAAACCCGAAGCCAAGTTTACCCTGAGCAGAGACACCACCTGGATTACCTTACCTCAAATACAACTCACCAATCAAAGCAGCAAAGCCGATAGTTTTTTCTGGCACTTCAGTCGCCTCATTAACGATACCATCACCACCAAAACAAGTAACGCCACCTTCCATCGCAACTTTACGGATAGCGGTATATACACCATATCCCTCACCGCAAAAAACAGCGCTTGTGCCGATAGTACACAACAAAAATTAGTAGTACTGATGGATTATGATGTGTGGATACCCAATGCTTTTAGTCCGGGTACCAAAGACAATTTAAACCCCACCTTTGCCCCTGTAGGAGTTGGAATAAGCAGGTACAAAATGATAATCTACAACCGCTGGGGGCAACTGGTATTTGAATCAAAAGGCACACAAGACAGTTGGAACGGTTGCTTAGATAACAACCCCGACAAACCCTTGCCCGAGGGAGTATATGTGTGGTACATAGAAATATTTAACTACCACAACAGCGGCAACATAAAAGGCGGCATGGTGCATTTGGTGAGGTAATTCGCCTTCAACATCTACAAACACACCGTCATCGCGAGTCATGTACTCATGGCGTGGCGATCTCCAAATTGGACCACATGTGCTCTACCCAACGCGAGTGGTGATAGCCCCTCGGCACGGAAGACAAACCCAAACCCCTGACAGGGCTGTATACTTCCGCATACAGCCCTGTCAGGGGTGATAGTCTAAAACAAAAAAGGAGAACCGTTTAACGATTCTCCTTTCAGTTATGATTGAGTTGTTAACTCAGGCGTCAATCTTGGCATATTTTGCATTGGCCTCAATAAACTCTCTGCGTGGTGGTACGTCATCACCCATCAGCATAGAGAAAATGTGGTCGGCTTCTGCAGCGCTTTCCAATGTTACGCGTTTAAGTGTACGAGTCTCTGGATTCATGGTAGTGCTCCACAATTGTTCTGCATTCATCTCTCCTAAACCTTTGTAACGTTGTATGCCCACAGTATCCGGATTTCCTCCTTTGGCTATGCGCATTACGGCTTGTTCACGTTGTGTTTCTGTCCAGCAATATTCTTCGTCTTTACCTTTCTTTACCAGATAAAGCGGTGGTTGTGCGATGTAGATATATCCGAAATCAATGAGCTCTTTCATGTAACGGAAGAACAACGTCAGGATAAGTGTACGGATGTGGCTACCGTCTACGTCAGCATCCGTCATGATGATGATTTTGTGGTAACGTAATTTCTCAATGTTCAGCGCTTTGTTATCATCAGGAGTACCAATGGTTACTCCCAATGCGGTGAACATATTTTTAATCTCTTCGTTGTCGTAAATTTTATGTTCCAGCGCTTTCTCTACATTAAGTATTTTTCCGCGCAAGGGAAGAATAGCCTGAAACGCACGGTTACGACCTTGTTTGGCAGTACCACCGGCCGAGTCTCCTTCTACTAAGTACAATTCACATATACCGGGATCGGTCTCCGAACAGTCAGATAATTTACCCGGTAAGCCACTTCCGCTCATGGCACCTTTACGTTGCACCATTTCACGGGCTTTACGGGCAGCATGGCGAGCAGTTGCTGCAAGAATTACCTTCTGCACAATCATCTTGGCTTCCTTCGGATGTTCTTCGAGGTAGTTGGAGAGCATTTCGCCCACACATTGGTCTACCGCTCCTGTAACATCGTTATTACCTAATTTGGTTTTTGTTTGTCCTTCAAATTGCGGCTCCTGAACTTTTACAGAAATAACTCCGGTTAAACCTTCTCTGAAATCATCACCGGCTATTTCAAATTTCAGATTCTTGAAGAAACCTTCTTTCTCTGCATAACTTTTAAGGGTGCGGGTTAATGCTCTTCTGAAACCTGCTACGTGTGTTCCACCTTCAATGGTGTTGATGTTATTTACGTAGGAGTGCAGGTTTTCGCTGTACCCGGTGTTGTAGGTCATCGCTACTTCCACAGGTACCCCGTTCTTTTCGCCTTCTACATAAATAGGCTCAGGAATCATTTTTTCCCGTGTACCATCCAGGTAGTTCACAAATTCTTTTAAGCCACCTTCACTGAAAAACAGCTCTTCTTTTGGTTGAGCTGCTTCACCCTCAGCGTTGTCTTCTACACGGGTATCTTTAAGTGTAATGCGGATACCACGGTTGAGGTATGATAACTCACGCATACGGGCTGCGAGTGTATCGTATTTGTATTCGGTGGTAGTAAAAATACTGCCATCCGGTACAAAGTGAACTATGGTTCCGGTAATATCGGTGGTGCCTATTTCTTTTACATCGTAGGCCGGCTTACCGCAGTTGTACTCCTGCTGAAATATTTTTCCTTCACGGTGAACGGTGGCAATGAGTGTAGTGGAAAGTGCATTTACGCAACTTACGCCCACACCGTGCAAACCGCCCGATACTTTATACGTGTCTTTGTCGAATTTACCTCCCGCGTGCAATACGGTCATTACTACTTCAAGGGCTGAGCGGCCTTCTTTAGCGTGAATGCCTGTGGGAATACCACGACCGTCATCCTGAACGGTAACGGAGTTATCAGGGTTTATGGTTACCAGAATATTTTTACAATAACCGGCTAAAGCTTCATCAATGGAGTTATCCACTACTTCATAAACTAAGTGGTGCAGGCCTCTTGCGCCTACATCACCAATGTACATGGCCGGACGTTTTCTTACTGCTTCCAGTCCTTCCAGCACCTGAATATTGTCTGCTGAATAATTACCTCTGTTTTCTGCGCTTTCTGTACTCATTTTATAGTTTTACTGATTGATGCGGTAAAGATAGTTTATATCGCCCGAAATGCCTGATTTTAGTGGCCCTGAAACATGTTTAGTTATCCACAAAAAGCGATTATTTTGTGAGTTTTAAATATGTGATTTTTTTGGAGAAGAAGCAGGTTATAATTCAGTAGGTAAAATGGTGCGAGAATTATTCTTATTACATACCTTATTCAGCTTATTTTCAGAAAATTGGATCGTTCAATATTTCAGCAGCTACCTTGATAACCCCTGTACTGAGTTTATTGTAATTTTTCAACTCTTCTTCTGCATAGTGATGTAAAGGTTTTAACTGGTCGGCTGTGAAGATACCTGTGGCCTCAATAAGCTTTTGGGCAACATTGTATTGGGGCAGCATTTTACCATCATCAATCTTGATGGCTACCCCGATTTTTTCTTTAAGGAAAGAGAGGCAATACACACCCTCAGCTCCTGTTTTTCCTACAATGCGCTCTCCGCATATGGCCATCATATCAGTGCAGTAACGCTGACTGCCACCCACCATGAAAGGATAGGTACTTATAGCTTTAATCACTGTTTCGCAGGCTTTTTTACGCTTGTCGCTGAATTTGGAAGGGTTAGCCAGATTTTTATAAGCAATAGCCTGGTTGATTACCGGAATAGAAAAAATAGGAGCAGAGCAGCCGTCTAAACCAACTTTCATTTTGCTGAAAGGGTATTCATACATTTCCTCCACTACCTCAATAATGGCTTTTTGAAGCGGGTGTTCCGGGTGGTTGTAAGTTGCCAAATCGGCATTCATAAATTGGGTCATGGCTAAAAAACCCGCGTGTTTACCTGAGCAGTTGTTGTGAATATGCTCAGGCGATTGGTTGTTGCGGTACAACTCCTGCACGTCCTTTTTCAAAGTAGGTAACTGCGGACCGCAGCGCAGGTAACTTTTATCTAAACCTGTTTTTTGCAAGATGGAAGAGGCCACCCGCACGTGTTCCGGTTCACCGTTGTGCGAGCCACACATTAAAGCAATCTCTTCAAGTGTAAAGCCGTAATGTTCAGCCGCGCCTGACTCCAGCAATGGAAGTACCTGAAAGAATTTGAGTGCTGAACGCGGGTAACAAATCTGTTCTACGTTTCCGGCTGAGTATAAAATTTCGCCTTTATCGTTTACTACACAAATTACCCCGCGGTGAAAACTTTCAAGTTCTCCTCCGCGGTATACTTCTACCAAAATCGGATTAGCCTGCATGCTGTTTGATTCTTATTAGAGGGTCGCAAAGTTCAGGGTTTGAAAGTAAAAAGCAAATGAATTAAATGAACAGGATGCGCATATTTCTTCACCGTTTTTTTGTTTTTTGTCCAGGAGAATATACCTTGTAAAAAAAAGAAGATGAAAATGTTTAACCTTTTACCCGGCATTTGTTTTCTGATGGGGTTGTTATTGCTGAGGACAACCAATTTGTATGCACAGGATTTAATTATTCTCAAAGAAAAACACGATACGCTTAAGGTCAAAGTAACAGAGGTGGGAGTGGATGAGGTAAAATACAAACTCTGGCCTGTGAATGAAAAAGATCCGGTGATAGTTTTGGAAAAAAAACGTATTCGTAAAGTGATTCTTGAAAGCGGTACAACTCTGAATTTTTTTCTTGATGACATAGATGATCCTAAGAATTATGTCGGGCAAAGGAAGCATTTGTTGAAGATGGATATTATTTCACCAACCTTAGGGGTGTCTTCTTTTGCCTATGAAAAAAGCATTAAACCAGGAAGAAGCTATGAAATAGGATTAGGCTTGGTGGGCTTGGGGTTTAATGCTCCGGAGAATGATATCGCAGGTGCTTTTTTACGTGTTGGATATAAGTTTATCAATACACCAGATGTTACTAACCGTGGCATGAGGTTTAGTCATTTACTTAAAGGTGGCTATGTACGTCCGGAACTTATTTTTATTAATTACACTTTCAGAAGTATCAACAGCCCTTCCACAGTACCTGTTTCAACGTATCGTACAACCGGAGGAGCATTCATTATTAATTTCGGAAAGCAATATGTGTTTAGCAACATCATTGCAGTTGATATATTTGCGGGGCTCGGTGTTGGTTCACAAAACAAAATTTTAACCTCCGGACCCGGAGATGCTTGGGATTTATTTCCTACTGGAGTTGGCTTTCTATCAGGGGAGGACGGAGAAATAACTCCGGCATTTCAATGTGGACTTAAAATGGGGGTATTACTAGGAGGTAAGAATAAAGAGAAAAAGTAGAAATTATATTCTCCAAGGTTTTACTACAGAATAACTTCCCCCTTGCCTTCACGTACTAACAGCGGTTCGTCTCCGCTGCAATCAATTACTGTTGAGGGAACAATTCCACCCAAACCTCCGTCAATAACTGCCGCTACCATATGTCCGAATTTTTCTTCCATCTCTTCGGGTTCAATCAGGTAATCTTCAAATGAATCAGTGCCGTGTAAGGAAGTAGCTACCAAAGGATGACCAAATTGTTCTAACAGGGATTGTACTATTGGATTATCAGGCACACGAATACCAATTTCTTTTTTGCGGGAGTTCTTAAAAATTTTGGGAACGTTGCTGTTGGCCTTAAAAATGAAAGTATAGGGGCCGGGCAAACTCTGGTTCACCAAACGGTAAACGTTGCGTTCAAAATGAGCCGTGTATTCTGACAGGTTTTTAAGGTCTTTGCATAACAGCGAGAAATTTGCCTTTTCTGATTTGATACCTTTTATACGGCAAATTTGCTCAATGGCTTTGAGGTTATGCGCATCGCAGGCAAAAGCATATACGGTATCAGTAGGAATAATAATCACCCCGTCTTGTTTTAATAACTCAATCACCCGTGATAGTTCACGTGGCTGAGGATTATCGGGGTGAAGAGTGATAAGCATGGAGCAAAGATAAGCAGTATAGGTATTACATACTTAACAAGAGTAGGTGGATGTGAGAAATGAATCGAATTTCTGTTATATTGCTTATCATTTTACTATGAGAATTGCAGTAACCTTGATTTTTATTTCCTTTATCTCTGCTTTACAGGCGCAGGATTCTGTATATGTAAGCGGGAAGAAGCAGCCCTTGGTATGTTATGTAAGTCGCATAACTAAAAATATAGTTGTAGTAAAACCGGATACGTTACACAACAGTAAAGCAGATACACTTTCTACAGGGTACATTACTAAAGTAGTTTTAAAAGGAGGAGTGGAAGTCTTTTTCAAAAAGCCGGTTGCGTTTTATTCTAATGACACCTTAATGATCAGGTCCAATTCAAGCACACTGAAAATGGATGTTCCCTTTTGTATACCCAATAGACTATCCCTCTCTTTTGAAACGATGGCAGGTAAAGCCTCATCAATAGAAATAAGTGCAGGTTGGGTAAATACAAACCTAAGTATTATGAGAATAAATGACGATGATAATTACAGTGAAATCAAGAGCGATTACACCCATGGCTTTTATGGTACTATCGGATATAAAATACTGCTTTCGGCTATCAATAGAAGTCCGAGTCCTTCCTATTGGCACAAGCTCACGGGGGCTTATCTACGTCCTGAAATAAATTTTTCTATGCTTAACATTACCCGGTACGGTGAATATGAAGAGGAACAAATTGTTTTTGGCCCAACCTGGGAAGACTATACCGAGAAATTCAAACAAAAAAGTATAGCACTTTCCTTTAACTATGGCTATCAATCTGTCGAAAGAAATAGATTAGTCTTTGATATATATGTGGGGGCAGGAGTTTCCTGGGCATCTAATCAAATGATCAGCACAACGTTTCCACCACCGTTATTTGTAATTTCCCACAGGTATTTGAACAGGTCTCCGGTAGATATGTTTTCATACATCACGTTAAAGAATGCTGACATTAGTCCGATGCTTCAATTTGGAGTTAAGTGTGGACTTGCATTAGGTAGGAAAAAGAGCATTTCAGTTAATTCGAGATAAATGGAAAGCCGTACATATATAAGAAACATATTTTTTCATTTGTTATGCCTTGCTTGCATGTTTTTCCCGCTGGCCTTATCAGCTCAGGATACCCTATATTATGACAGTGGCAAAAAACTGCCTGTAAAGGTGATATTAGTTAATCTGGATAAGGTTGTTTACAAAAAATGGCCTGTTGATACTCTTGCTCCTTTGTATAGTGTTCCTAGGTTTTACCTGAGGAGAATTTATTTTGAGAGCGGCACCATGCTGGTGAACACGTTTACCCGATATAAGCCTAATCAGGAAGGCAGACCGTTGAATAAAGCCGGCAGGTCTGCGAAAAACAGAACAATACTGAAAACGGATGTGATGTCATGGTTTTCCTACAGAGGGTCGTTTTCGATAGAAGAGCGTATAGTAGAAAAACTTAGCTTAGAGTTTACGTATGGACTTGCGGGTGGAGGCTTTGCGGAGTCATCTTTTAAAGAACAAGGAGTTAAAGGTGATTTTTATAAAGGTGGATTAAAATTCACGTTTTCAAGAAGACACCCGCAGGAAGGATTCTACATTAAACCGGAATATGTTTACCTGAACTACACACATTCCCAACAGGGGAGGTCAATATATATTGTTGAAAGAATTTCAAGTAACATTCTGCGATTAGACGAGTTTTATTTTGTGGCCACTAATAGAGTAACAGGTAAGGCGGGTATCATCAACTTTGGTTGGCAGCAAATGCTTACACGTCATCTTGTTTGTGATTTGTATCTTGGAGTTGGTATCGGAAGAAAAGATAAAAAGTTGGAACCTATGGAGAAACCCTATAGAGACGCAGATGAGATTTTTTTCTCGTTAGAAGATCCCGACAAAGAATTGATGGAAAATAACATTGGTTTTATGTCAGAGTACATGAATAAAAGTTCTGCCGTTATGCAGGGCGGTATAAAAATTGGAATTATCTTTTAGTGAGGAATGAAAAAGTCAATCTGTTTTTTTATTGGCTTAATGTTGTTTCTTTTTCACGCCAATGTCAATGCACAAGATACGCTCGTATACAGGAGAACCGGGCAGGTTGTCTTGGTAAAAGTCATTGAAATCAGTCCGTCTTTCATTTATTATAAGATTTGGCCTGTTCATGATTCAGCAGCAATACAATCAGTGAAAAAAATGCGCTTGCAAAGTGTGCGCTTGCTTAATGGAGAGCGGTTGATATTTGTTTCAGCAACCAAAGTGTCGCTAGAAGCATTTACAGAACAACGAAGAATATTGATTAAAACAGAGCCAATGTTAAGCATGAGGAAATCAAGTTCTTTGTGGCTTGAATACGCATTTCATCCCAAGGTGGCTGCACAGGTAGGTTATGGGATGATTGGAACAGGTTGGGCTGCACTACAAACGGGTACTGAGAAGTTGCAAGGAAATGAATGGTCTGCCGGAGTAAAGTTTTATTTGCTGAATGTGGCATTTATGTCTCCTGAAAAGAGAAAGTTGCTTCAAGGGTTTTATCTGGCACCTGAATTCAATATGATTTCATACACGAGTCAGGCTGATTTCAAATGGCAGGTTGATACCAACGGAGTAATGGCTGCTGAAGGGGTTAGTAGCACTATCTACCAATCAAAAGGTTGGAACCTGAGTTGCTTGTTTGGTTACCAAAGGATATTTGATTTCGGTTTGTCACTTGAAGTAAATATATCAGCCGGAATAGGGAAACGAACAGAGGTAATTATTAAGGACGGGATGAATGATATTCCGCACATTCCGCTTCCCAACGGTGGATACAGAGGTTTATACAACATACCACTCAATGATGATTTTGTTGATTATGGCTATAGTGCTCCGGAGAGGGGTGTTGGCCTTACATTGCATTCCAGACTAAAAGTGGGATATCTTATTGGGCCAAGATGGAAGAAGAAGTAAGAACTTTTTTAGAGGTGACAGTCTTTTATGAAAACTCCTTGTTGGGCACTCCACCAAAGACTTTTTCAGCATAAACATCAATGGGAATATTAGTTACCCCGTTTTGTTTTATCTGGGTACACCGGGCACAGTGCGTAGAATAAGCTCAGTTGGTGTATATCGCTCCGAACCAAAAAATGGGATATGAGATATTCCTCCATCTAATCTACACCCATTGGAATGTTTACATTTTTTATGACTTAATGAAAGGGGGAATTTCATATAGTAAACATTTGGGGGTGTATTAAATTTTAGAGGGCTGTAGTAAAGTTCCAACTTGATAATGTGCTGCTTCTTTTTTATAATAGTACAGGACTCTCCAGATTCATATACATCAATTTCTTTGATAAGGTTAAGCGGAGTCTCTATATTTGTTATTTCAGATTCTCTAACAGATGCTATTACAGTGCTGAACCTTCCAGAATCACTTTGAGGTATTACTACAATGAAAGTATCTTTGAGGTAAGGTCTTTTTTGAAAGGAAATAATTATACTCTCACATGAATCTTCTGATAGGTAATCTGTTTTAACCTTTGCTTCAAATATATAGTGCGGGCTGCTATCCGAAGTATTAAGTTTAATAATGTGGCTAGAGTTTAATATTGAATCTTGAGCAAAAGCACTTTGAGTTTGATTAATGAAGCATAATATAAACATTAGAAATATACGTCTCATGTAGCAAATATAACAAAAAAAGCCGCCCATATAATGAGCGGCTTTCTGGAAGTATCTTAAAGTATTAAGCCAATACCTGTTTTACCAGTTCAGCGGCTTCTTTCAATTCGATAGCTGAGAATACTTTTAATCCTGATTCATCAATCAGTTTCTTGGCTTCAGCAGCGTTGGTTCCTTGCAAGCGAACAATAATCGGAACGGGAATGTTGCCGATGTTTTTGTAAGCATCTACCACACCTTGTGCAACACGGTCGCAACGTACAATACCACCAAAGATGTTAATGAGAATAGCTTTTACGTTAGGGTCCTGCAAAATGATACGGAAACCTGCTTCAACGGTAGTGGCGTTTGCCCCTCCGCCTACATCAAGGAAGTTGGCCGGTTCGCCACCGGAAATTTTAATGATGTCCATGGTAGCCATAGCCAAACCTGCACCGTTTACCATACAACCTACGTTGCCATCCAGCTTCACGTAGTTGAGGTTAAATTTACCGGCTTCTACTTCTGTAGGATCTTCTTCAGAGGTGTCTCGTAAATCAGCATAGTCTTTATGACGGTACAACGCGTTATCATCCAGAGATACTTTCGCATCTACGGCAATAATTTTATCGTCAGCTGTTTTTAACACCGGGTTAATTTCAAACATGGCTGAATCTGTTTGCTCATACGCTTTGTATAAAGCAGCAACAAATTTTACCATTTGTTTGTTGGCTTCCCCTTCCAGCCCCAAGTTGTAGGCAATTTTACGTGCCTGAAAACCTTGAAGTCCCACACGTGGATCAACGTGTTCTTTTTGGATGAGGTGAGGAGTGGTTTCTGCCACGTGCTCAATATCCATTCCGCCTTCAGTAGAGTAAACGATAATGTTTTTGGCGGTGGTACGGTCGAGCATTACACTCATGTAAAATTCTTTGGTAGGGTTGGGGCCCGGGTAATAAACATCCTGAGCAATTAATACCTTGCTCACCAGTTTACCTTTTGGTCCGGTTTGAATGGTTACCAAAGTCCCCCCCAGAATATTGCCGGCAATTTCCTTTGCCTTATCCGCATTCTTAGCTACGGCCACACCGCGCTGGTCCTTGCCTTCGATAGTGCCTTTGCCACGACCACCTGCGTGAATCTGGGCTTTTACCACAACGAAATCGCTGCCAAACTGTTCTTTCAGTTTTAATGCAGCATCATAAGCCTGATCAGGAGTTTCGGCAACATGGCCTTCCTGAATGGCTACTCCAAACGATTTTAAAATCAATTTGGCCTGATATTCATGTAAATTCATTTTCTGTGAAGTTTGGCGCAAAAATAATCCTATAAGGGGCAATTACAAATTTCACTACCTTCGATGCGATGATTGTGGGAAAAAACATTTTCAAAGCCTACGGTAATGTTAAGGTTTTAAACGGAATAGACCTTTCTATACAAAAAGGAGAGGTTGTTTCGGTTGTCGGAGCCTCAGGAGCAGGAAAAAGTACCCTTTTGCACATACTGGGTACATTAGATAAAGCCGATGCAGGAGAGTTAATGTTGAACAACACAGCTGTTCACGCGCTTAAAGGCAATGAGTTAGCTGCTTTTCGCAATAAAAATATCGGCTTCGTATTTCAGTTCCATCAGCTATTACCTGAGTTTACTGCTTTGGAAAATGTGTGTATCCCCGCTTTTATTGGTGGAGTTGCCAAAGTAGAGGCCGAGAAAAAAGCCATGGAGTTGCTCGATTTTTTGGGCTTACCACAAAGGGCGCAGCATAAACCCGCAGAACTTTCAGGCGGAGAACAACAACGCGTAGCAGTAGCCCGTGCGCTCATCAACAATCCCGCAATAGTGCTGGCCGATGAACCATCAGGTAATCTGGATTCGCACCATGCGGCTGAGTTGCATCAGCTCTTTTTCAGGTTGCGCGACCATTTTCAGCAAACATTTGTTATCGTAACCCACAACGAAACCCTCGCAAATCAGGCTGACAGAAAGCTGGTGATGAAGGACGGACGGATAATTTAGGTTGCAATTGCAACCTTTTGTGCGTAATTTTATCATGTATTAAGTCTGAAGCTGAATACCTTGATGAAACACGTCTGTTCATTACTTCTGTTTTTTGCATTGAGTTTGTGCATTTACGCGCAGCCTGTTAATGATAGTTTTGCCCGCGCAGAAGAACTGATTATCCCTCAAAACGGCTACGGTACAGGGCAGTTTATTTCCAATAAAGTTCCGCTGGCAAACATTACCAAAGAACTTGGTGAAGCATTTTCCCCAATGCTGGTGAGTGCCGGTATGGATCGCAAAAGTGCCTGGTTTAAATTTACAGTAAACAATACCCGGAGCGTAACCATTGATTTATTGCAAAAAGATACCATGGTCCCTCAAAATGCGGCCGGTTTAGCAATATATGAACGGGTAGTTGGTACGCCCAACATAGGTAACTTAAGCACTAAGCTTACGCCCATCAATAAATTCGGAAGCACATCTAACCTCTGCTTATCTCGGGGAGAATATTATATTCAACTTTGTGCCAGACATTATGCCACTGATACAGCTTGGATTAAAATAACTGTAAACATGCCGGGTTCACCCGACTATGACCAGATGAATACTGCAATGGATATGGGCTCCATAAGCGGGTATCGCACTACTTCATTGCAAGTTGGTTGTTTAAGTATAACCAACGAGAAAGAGTTTTTGCCATTAATTGGCAGTGATTATAAGGATTATTCGAAGACAGCCTGGTTGATGGTGAAAACGGATAATTACACTGAAGCTTTCTCTATGTCCATGCGTGCTGCAGGTTTAGCTTATTATGGTAAGGACTCTACCTTTTGGGGATACAGAATTTATTTTGGAAATATGGTAAATAACCCGACAGGATTAACTTGTATTGATTCAGGGGCAGTATACATAAGGAAGGGTAACTACTTTAATAAACAAATAGACAGCGTTTGTAAATTATTGCCATACACATATTACACTATTCAGTTAATCTTTCATAAGAATGATGATTATACAATTTCTTTAGCCTTTCAAGAAGCGGGAAGTCAGCGATCGACTTCGTACCATCCTGCATATATTCCCTCTTCTCACAAGTTGGGGAGTTTGCCTATAGCACAAGGAGTTATAACATCAGATTATTTTTCATGCGATGCCTTACTCAAAAATAATCTATGTGGTACAATTTCTCGAGGTTTTGTTGACGACAGTATTTTTACATCGATATGGAATCCCGTAGATCAGAAATTTGACAAGATTTTTCAAAAAAACGATTCAATGCATCTCGGTCTGTGGTTTACATTTAAGCTAACACAAGATGGTCTGCTTGATATACATTCTCAAATTTATAGCTCCTCGGTATACAGAACTGCAAAGTGCATTCAGTTGTTTAAAGGAGATGCATCTATTAACTGCTATCTTTCATTGATAGCCACATTAAAAGGTTATGGTGAGAACTTGTGTTTGAAAGCAGGGGAATATAGTGTTTTAGTTGTGGATGGTAAAAATGATGTCTACGGTATTCCTGGTTATCTTGGTTCTAATGTGATTACAAATTTATATTTTGTTCCTCTGGCAAAAGAAATTACCGCCTTTCATGATGAGCCGAATTTGGCAGATACCTTGGGTAATCTTTCAATTAAATTGGATGCATCTCCGATAGCAACTTTTGATACCAAGGAGTACAATGCCGGAGGCACAACAGATTCAGCAGTAATCGGAGGAAAGAATCTGTATGGTAGATTCACATACACTTCGTTTTATTTTGACCGTCCAGAATTGATTCGCATTGGCTTGTTTTCTGGAACAGGGAAAAAGCGTTCACCTGATTACTATGTTATGGTCAAAGGGAAAGCAGTAGATATAGAGGATGCCTCCTGTCGTATCCCGTCTAAATACGGAGTTTTTGAATCACCCGGTTCATTCATCTCTACCTGTCATTCTCTTGACTCAGGATGGTATACCCTTGTTGCTCAAAGTTCAACAGATTCATGTATTGAGTTTCCAGTTGGTTTCGGATTCAGAATATGGCGTATTACACATATCACCACGCCTAACTATAATCAACCTCAAAAGGCACTGCTGGTTAATAGTGGTCAAGCACTTAGCTGGGCACCCAATAGCGGTACTCCACAATTTCCAAAGACAAAAGCGATTTATTCAACAGGAGATCATTATTTCAATTGTATCCCAGATACCCCTTTTGCTGTTATACCAGGTTGCCAGCCATCTTTAATAAATAACCAGCTGTTGCAAATTAATTATTATGTTTTCCAAATTGCGGAGAATAATACTTCGCTCAAAATCAGGACAAAGGATTATCTCACTAACTATCAGTCTTTTTTCGTACAATACTATCATTTGTTTAAGGGTAATTGTCTATCTAATTCTACCTTATTCGATGATACATTGAACAACATTTCTGCTTGTCAAGGTACTGTCACATATTGTGACCTTTCAGCTGGGTGGTACACGTTGGTGGTATATATGCCTAATACCATGGTGCCGCAATTAGCCAATTTTTATTTTGTGGTTGATAAACAGTATGTATCGACTTTTGATTATGCCTATAATAGTTACGATCTTGGTATGATTCCTCAGAATAATTCTGAAATAAAGTCGGCTCCAGATTTTTTCAGTTGTCGAACGGGTGCTGATACTAATAATATTGGTATGCATGCAAGTATACAGAGACCAAGCGGGAAGCCTGATTTTGTTCATCAGGATAATGCAATCCCCAAAAATATATGGTACACATTTCAGGTTACTGGTACTGGCGATATCACAATAAAACCTTATGCTTATAAATACAATGGTGAGTATAATCCCTTTTCATATCAGGTATTTGTCTCCGATGATACCACAGGTCTGTCGTTTAATCAGCTAAAATGTGCTTCAGGCATAGACTCTACACTACAGCAAGGTTTAAAACGGGTAGCGCAAAATGGTGGGGCGATGTCAGACGGCACACCATCTTACATAACTTTTTCTAAAGCAGGGTGTGAAACCAGAAGGTATTATGTTTTGGTACAAAATGGAATACCTTTCAGAGATGTTTTTCAAGTGGAGCTGGGAGTTTCGTTCAAAGGCCTCGGATATCCGATTGAAGGAGACTATTGCAGTAATGCAGTTATACTAAATGCTTCTGCACCATCAACTGTTTCAGCAAAAGCAGTTGTGAATTGCCATACTGTTGGAGAAAGCTTTGGTGAAGACGGTACTAACATGGGGTGTTTGGGAGATAAAAATCAAGTGAAAACAACCTGGTTCAAATACACTTATCAATCGAACAATAAAGTCGATTTGGTTTTCAGCATAGTTAACCGATCGAATTCGCCCTCCTCTATGATAAAGTATAGGGTACTTTATGGAAACTGTAAAAGTATGACCTCGGGTCCTTGTGTGGCAAATGGCACCGCTTCCTTTAAACTGGATTGTATGTCGGCAGGAGAGTATTACATTCAAGTGGTTACACCACAAGTGACCGTGGGTGAGATTGAAATTCGTGTAACTGCCACCACTACGGTTTATCCTGTTTGCAAACCTTTTGACCTGAATAAGCCGTTCTCCTATTTCACACCTTATGGCGGGTGCGTGGATGGTAAAATAAAATTTACTAACTATTCTTCGCAGGGAGAAAATATTGTATACCGCTGGGATTTTGGTAACGGTACTTATTCTTCGGCATTAACACCTCAAGTGGAGTATACACAGAGATACACGGTCGATACTTTTTCCGTGAAGCTGGTAGTTACAGATACAGTTTTACAAAAAGCTGATTCAATAACTATACCCGTATATGTGTATTATAATTCTGTATGGTTGGAAGCGGGTAGAGATACGGTTGTGAGTTGTGCGCAAGAGCTTATACAGCTCAAGGCTACAACCAATTACCCCTTCTCACAGTTTGAATGGTTTCCGGCAAATAAATTTAAGAATCCATATGAACAACAGCCTAAAGTAGTGTTGCCGGAAAATTTAGTATTCACTGTAAAGATGATAACGGAGAACTGTAGCCTCACTGATTCACTTAAAATGTCTGTTATAGCAGATGATAAAATTGAGGGAGATTCTGTACTCAATTGTTATTCTTCACCTATCGTATTAAAAGGACCCGCAGGCTATTTTAATTATCAATGGTCAACAGGACAATTTTCTCCATCCATCACCGTAACTAAAACAGGTAAATATGCTGTGCGGATGACTAAGGGTTCCTGCCAGGTCAACGACACCATTGAAGTTACCGGCAAAAATCCTCTATTGTTTAATTTGCCTAAGGATACTGTTATTTGTAAGACAGAACAGGTTAAGTTTTCCACTTCGTATAAAAACGTATTGTGGTCAACAGGAAGTACAGATACATCTATTTTGGTGAACACTTCAGGTAGTTATTGGATCAGAATTAATCACGAGGATTGTGAGATATACGATACCATCTCTGTGCAAAAACACGATGTAAATGTATCATTACCCAAGCCGGTTATACTTTGTGAAGGTGCAACGGTTATGCTTCGGCCCGTGACTTCAGGCTCTCCATTTAGTTACCAATGGTCAACCGGTAGTACTGATTCTGTTTTGCAAGTAAGTCAAGGAGGGGTTTATCGTGTAGAAGTTGCACGCGACAGATGTAAAGCACAGGATTCCGCAGTAGTGCTTTTGCGCACTATTCCTTCAAGTCAATTGCCCAGCGACACCTTTTATTGTGATGAGCAACAGCTAACACTTAAAGTACCCGCTGTTTTTGATACGTATCAATGGTCAACCGGAAGTAATGCTCAGTCCATTCAGCCTTCAACTGAAGGTTGGTATTGGATACGTGTAACCAAAAACAATTGCTCACGGGTGGATTCAGTAAAGATTGCGCGCTATATAAGTGAGCAATTTAGTTTAGGTTCTGATACTACTTTCTGTGGCGAGTTTGAACTTTATCTGGATGGTGGTAATGCGCTTTCATATCAATGGCTTCCTCACGGGGAAACATCCCGAGTGATTTATGCTAATGAATACCGTTCTTTTGTGCTCCTCAGAAAAGATACACAACAATGTTTAACAGTTGACACCATCAGGATAAGCGAGTTTTGCGACCCTTCTATCTTTGTGCCAAATGCCTTTACGCCAAATGGCAACGGACTAAATGAGGTGTTTATGCCGGTAATGACGGATGTTGATGAATTTCAGTTGCTCATTTATAACCGCTGGGGCGAGTTGGTGTTTGAATCAACCAGTATTGACAAAGGGTGGGATGGCACATTTAACGGTAAACCGGCTCAACAGGATGCTTATGTTTGGATGGTTTTTTTCAAAGGAAAAACATCAGGCAGCCGAAAAAATATTTCAGGTTCAGTAACCTTGTTGCGTTAAGCCTGCAACGCTTTTTCCAATAACAATAAGTACTCCTTCTGGGTAATTTCTACAGCACCCATAGTTTGCAAATGAGGGGTAATGTATTGTGTGTCCAGCAGCATAAAGTTATTTCTTCTTAGCCAATACACTAGTTCTACCAGGGCTACTTTGGATGCATCACGTTCTTTGTGAAACATGGATTCGCCAAAAAATGCTTTACCCATAGCCACACCATATAAGCCGCCTACCAGTTCATTCTGATTGTTGCGAGTTTCAAAACTGTAACCGTAACCAAGTTCATGGAGTTGTAAAAAACATTGAATGATTTCTTCTGATATCCATGTATCATCTCTATCGGCACATGCACGAATGGTTCCTTCAAAATCCTGATTGATAGTTACCTTAAACTTGCCGGAGTTAAGTGTTTGTTTCAGTGATTTGCTCACCTTAAGCTGATGCAAAGGAACTATACCCCGCAATTCTGGTTCGTACCAATACAAGGCATTGTCTTCACCCGGATGCGCCATAGGAAAGACTCCGATGGAATACCCGTACAACATTTCTTCCGGAATAAGCATGGCTGCAAAGATACAACCCTGCCCGTTTTACTTTACCTGTTTTGAGCCAGCAATGTTCCGTTTTCTGAAAGCCCCATAATAGCAGCAAGTTCTCCTTTGGTAATGTTGGAGGATATGGGTTTCAAATGAATGGGAATGGTACCTATTTTTTGATTGATTTTAGGCAGGTCATTTCGTTCCACATAATACAATTGCTGATTATCTCCTTGCACAATCAAAGCAATGGTATTTACGGTTGACAAACTGAAAGGAACAGAATAGAACCAGAATGCCGCATTGGCAGCTTTATCAACTACGGCTACTTGCCTCACTTGAACACCCTGCTGAGGGAATACAAATGAAGGAGCCACTTCAGCTTTGGCATACATACGGTACACCTGATCGCAGTTGTAAATACCCATGCTGGATACGCTGAATAACTGGTTGGCCACCTGTAACGAAGAATCACGGAAAGAGTAGCTCCTTCTGCTTACTACATAATTCTGATAGTCTTTTTTGAGTTTAGCATTAAAGTAGTTCTCTTTATTTTTAAGCATGATGTTGTACTTCCTGTAGTGTTTGGCAAAACGCACATGGGCATTTTTATCACGCGTAGGTGCCGATTTTCGGATATTAATATTAAGGTAAGTAAACCCTTTGTGGTTTTTCATTTCCAATGTGCAGAAATCATTGCCTTCTTTGTATTTAACCCGTAGATCAAAATATTTTCTTCCACTCTTGTACGCTTTAATAAATTCACGGTAGGGCATGGGCTCATCCAATGCCCATTTTCTGATGCTGAAAGTTCTGAGTTCATAAAATATCATCGACTCAGGTGCTTCGGCAATTTGTATGTATTCTACCTCACGTTCTTTGTTAAGAATTGGGACAATGCGAAACAAACTTCGGTTCTCACGTATGTAAGCAAAATTAGTTTCAATGGCGCGTCCTTCAGGAAATACACGTCTTTGTGCATACACCACACGGGTTGGTATCCTTTCGCGATTTTTGTCTTTGTCAAAATAGTAATAATTGTCGGGGTCAGCATATCGGTCGGCAAAACTGGTAGTGTCGGGTAAACTTTTGCCGGCATTTGCAGAAGATAATGCCGGAGACGTGTTGATTTTAACAATACGATTGTCTCGCTTTGAATCAGGTACAGGTGCCAGGTGAGTCCAGTTGCCATCCCGTTCATTCAGTCGGTAAAACTGGTATCCGCCTTCATCTGTGGGTGCGAACTTTACCTTTATCTCCTTGTTCGTTTTTAATTTTAAGGGAACATTGTTGTTCATGGTAGCATTCACCTCAAACATTCCTGCACTTTGAAACAGCTGTTGTTGTTTGGCTGAATCATATTTCATCGGAATACCGCTGAGAAATATATCCAGCGGATTTTTAAATTCACGGTAAGTAACCGCAACCGGACCAGTTACAGGTTTACCATCAAGCGTTTCAAAAGCATCGGGTGGGATAATGAGGTAAGATGTTTTTCCGGTTGAAATAATGGTTTCTTTTACAACAGAAACGTTAATCATAAATGTTTGTCGGGGAACCTCCATACCGGGTAGTGGCGGAGTTAACTGCGGATGTTGTACAGCCGGGTGTTGATTTGATGTAAAAGCGTAGGTGAAATCTCTTTTTGGGAGTTGATTATTCTGAGCAAGAGCAACGGGGGCGCAGTACCAAACCATCAGTACCATTGCCAGTAGCGGGAGTTTGTTTATTCTCATGACTATCAGAGTTTATTATCAAACGCCAACAGCCAATATTAAATTGTACAGAAATTACAGGTTAAAATGGTGGGATTCTTTGAAGAGTAAAATGAGTCCTATGCCTAAAATCAGGAATAGCACCAGCTTTTTGAATTTTTCTTGTGGTATGCGGTAGAGTAATTTTTTGCCAACCAGCGAACCGAAAAATGAAATAACCAATAGTAGCGGAATAAGGTACCAATATTGTTTATCGAAGTAACCATAGCCCAAATACACCATGCTGCGGCTTAAATCCACACCTAAATCTACTGCTGCAGAAGTAGCAACAAATGTATTTTTCTCCAGATTAAATGCAGCCATGCTTATACCACGTATTGCTCCTCCGGTACCATTAAATCCGGCCAATAGTCCGGCTAAAGCTCCACTAAACAGGGCATTGTTTCGCGTTGCAGGTAATTGCAGTTTAGGTAACAAGAGTAAGGTGGCACTAAATATAACCAGAAAAAAGGCGAGTGTTAATTCGGCCAGTTCGAACGAAGTATGGGTACTCAGATAAGACCCTGCCAGCACCAGCAACACACTGGGAATGCCATAGTAAAGCAGAAGTTTTTTGTCTATGCTGTTTCTGAACAGCAGCAGTTTGTTCACGTTACTGAACACGTGTAAAATGCCGGTAATGGCCAGCACCATGTTAAAACTGAAGAAAAACCTGGCTATAGGAACAAAAAATACCGATGATCCGAAACCACCTACAGTTCCCAGTATTTCACATATAAAAGCGGCCAGTAAAAAAAGTATATCTAAACGCAAGCGGCTTTATTTAATTGAGTAGGGGACTTGGAGTTAGTTATCGTAGCCCAGATTAGGTGACAGCCACTTTTCAATGAAAGCCACATCTTTCCCTTTTCTTTGAGCGTACTCTTCTATTTGGTCTTTGTTTATTTTTCCAACACCAAAATATTTACTTTCAGGATGACCGAAATAAAAACCACTCACGCTGGCTGCGGGGTACATGGCAAAACTTTCTGTTAACGTAATACCTGCATTTTTTTCTGCCTGCAACAAGTCAAATAACAAACGTTTTTCTGTATGATCAGGACAGGCCGGATAACCCGGTGCAGGTCTGATGCCACGATAGCTTTCTTTAATTAACTCTTCAGTAGATAAGTGTTCTTCCTTGGCGTATCCCCAATATTCCCTGCGAACCAGTTCATGCATTTTTTCTGCAAATGCTTCAGCAAGTCTGTCGGCAATTGCTTTAATCATGATGCTGTGGTAGTCGTCATGGTCTTTCTCGTATTGCTCCACTAACTTCTCTATGCCTATGCCTGTGGTTACAGCAAATCCGCCCATGTAATCCGTAACCCCTGTTTCTTTGGGAGCTACAAAATCGGCTAAGCAATTGTAGGTTTGTCCTTCTGCTTTCTCGCTTTGTTGACGTAAGAAATGGAAAGTATGTTTTTCATTGGCTGAAGTGTGGAGTTCAACATCATCTCCTACGGCATTAGAGGGCCAAAAGGCAATAACGGCTTTAGCCTGAAGAAGATTTTTTGCTATCACCTCATCCAGCATTTTGTTGGCATCGTTAAACAATTTTTGCGCTTCCACACCAACTACTTCATCTGTTAGGATTTTCGGGTAACGGCCGGCCAATTCCCAAGTCATGAAGAACGGGGTCCAATCAATATAATCGCGCAATTCACTTAGAGGGAAATTATCAAACACCTTCACTCCGGTAAAGCCGGGAGCAACTATATTTTTAACATCAACGTTAATTTTATTTGCACGGGCTTTTTCCAGCGATACAAAGTTTTTTTCGCGTTTGCGGTTTTTGTAATCTTCTCTGAACTGAGCATACTCTGCTTTTAAGTTGGCCTGAAAAGCAGGTCGGTTTTCTTTGCTGATGAGGCTTTGTGCTGCGGGTACACTCTTACTTGCATCCAGTACATGCACTACCGGACCACTGTAATTCTGATCAATTTTAACCGCTGTATGAACTCGAGAAGTGGTAGCTCCGCCAATCAGCAACGGAATATCCATTCCCAGCCGTTCCATTTCTTTAGCTACGTGAACCATCTCATCTAAACTGGGAGTAATTAAACCACTCAGGCCAATTACGTCTGCTTTTTCAGCTTTGGCACGTTCCAGTATTTTATCAGCAGGTACCATTACGCCCATATCAACAATTTCAAAGTTGTTACAAGCCAGCACAACGCCAACAATGTTCTTTCCTATATCGTGCACATCACCTTTTACGGTAGCCAGTAAAATTTTTCCTTGTCCGCCACCTGCTGCTGCTCCGGCTAAACGTTTTTCTTCTTCCAGGTAAGGTGTTAAATAGGCTACAGATTTTTTCATAACCCGCGCACTTTTTACTACCTGAGGAAGAAACATTTTTCCTTGCCCGAATAAGTCGCCCACTATGTTCATACCAGCCATCAGCGGACCTTCAATCACATTAAGTGGCTTACCGTATTTTTTTCTGGCTTCTTCAGTATCTTCATCAATGTACTCTACAATACCTTTTACCAAGGCATGGCTTAGTCGTTCCTCAATGGTGCCTTTGCGCCATTCCTCATCAATTACTTTTTCTTTGCCTTTACCTTTTACTTTCTCTGCATACTCCAGTAGTTTTTCTGTGGCATCATCCTTTCTGTCCAGCAAAACATCCTCTACATACTCCAGTAGTTCTTTGTCAATTTCATCGTATACTTCCAGCTGGCTGGGGTTAACTATGCCCATATCCATACCGTGTTTAATGGCATGGTACAAAAATGCTGAGTGCATGGCTTCACGCACTTTATCGTTACCACGGAAAGAGAAAGAAACATTCGACACACCTCCGCTTATTTTTGCTCCGGGCAGGTTTTCCTTAATCCATTTGGTTGCTTTGAAAAAGTCAATAGCATTTTGACGGTGCTCTTCCATTCCGGTGGCTACCGGGAAGATGTTGGGGTCAAAGATGATATCACCTGCGGGGAAGTGAACTTTTTCAGTTAATATTTTGTAAGCACGTTCAGCAATTTCAATTCTGCGCTGGTAGTTATCGGCCTGGCCAACTTCATCAAACAACATTACAATTACAGCTGCCCCAAAACGTTTTACAATTTTGGCCTGGCGGACAAATTCTTCTTCTCCGCCTTTCATGGAAATAGAATTCACCACGCATTTACCTTGCACACATTTTAATCCGGCCTCAATAATCTCCCATTTACTGGAGTCAATCATAACGGGAACACGTGCAATATCGGGCTCAGCCATAACAAGGTGAAGGAAACGGGTCATGGCTTCTGCGCCATCAATCATTCCCTCATCCATATTGATGTCTATGATTTGTGCACCGCCCTGCACTTGTTCTCTGGCAACATCAAGCGCTTCATCAAAATTCCCCTCTTTAATCAATCGAAGAAATTTCTTTGAACCGGTAACGTTGGTGCGTTCTCCCACATTAATGAAATTGGAGCCTTCAAAAATGACTAGAGGTTCGAGTCCTGATAGTTTGAGGGTATAGTTTTGAGCAGTATTGGTCATAGAAAAATTGGTGTAATTAAACGTGGTAAACAGCAGAGAGTTTTTCAAAAAGTTCTTCGGGTTTAAACGGCTTGGTGATAACATCATTTATGCCGGCCGTCTTAGCATTTTCCTGTGTGTCGGAAGAAGCATCTGCCGTAAGTGCAAAAATGGGAGTGGTGGTATTGAATTTTCGTATTTCAACAGAGGCTTCAATTCCATTCATTACGGGCATATACATATCCATCAAAATAACATCATAAGTTCCTTCCGTACATTTATCAACGGCTTCTCTGCCGTTTTTTGCCACATCCGTTATCACCCCCCAGCGCTGCACAAATTTGGTAAGCACCAGTATGTTCATGTTATCATCTTCAGCAATAAGCATACGTAAACCGGTCAGGTCGTTTTTTACTTCACTCATATTATCTTCTCGTCAGTAAATGCATTAAGAATTTGAAACTACAGCAGATTCAATTTTGCGCGGTTGATATTTTGCAGCCATCTCAGCTATTGCTTTAATGTGATCGGGTGTGGTTCCGCAGCAGCCCCCCAAAACGTTCACTAATCCTTCTTTGCAAAATTCTTCCACTTGCTTGGCCATAGCAGCGGGACTCTCGTCATATTGCCCCATTTCATTTGGTAAACCGGCATTGGGATATGCACTTACATAATACGGGGAGTTGTTGGCCATTACCTGCAAATATGGTCTTAAAGCACTTGCACCTAAAGCACAATTTAATCCTATACTTAGTAAAGGCATATGTTGCATGCTGATAAGAAAGGCTTCTGTAGTTTGTCCGGATAGTGTTCTTCCCGATGCATCGGTTATGGTTCCACTCACCATAATAGGAATACGTTTACCTGTTTCTTCAAATAATTCGTCAATAGCATACAATGCTGCTTTGGCATTTAGAGTGTCAGTGATTGTTTCAATCAGCAGCAGTTCAACTCCACCATCAAGCAAGCCCTTTGCCTGTTCTTTGAAAGCTACTACTAATTGGTCGAAAGTAACGGCTCTATATCCGGGGTTGTTTACATCTGGTGACATTGATGTAAGTTTTGTTGTTGGACCCATTGATCCCGCAACATATTTGGGCTTGTGGGGTTCCTTAGCTGTAAATGCATCTGCCACTTCGCGAGCAATTTTTGCTGATTGGTAGTTAATCTCATATACCAAAAAACCAAGTTCGTAATCTGCCTGCGCAATACTTGTGCTACCAAAAGTATTGGTTTCAATAATGTCTGCTCCGGCTTCCAGGTATTGTTGGTGAATGGCTTTTATAACATCAGGTCGCGTGATAGATAATAAGTCGTTGTTCCCTTTGAGGGATAGTGGGTGATTCTTTAACTGTTCGTTTCTGAAATCATCTTCTTCCAAATGATACCGCTGAATCATGGTTCCCATAGCGCCATCCAGTATAAGGATACGTTTTTGAATAATGTCTTTTATATTGGGTTTTGTCATTGCCTGTTTATTTTCTTATCGCGATTGACTTCGTGACAGCAGGCAGTTAAAAAATAACTGCTCATCTGTATACGAAACAGTAATTTCGTATTAGGAGTTGGCACCCGTCACTTGCCGGGTTGCCAAGACTTCACAGGGCCTATTCCCTCTGTCTTTCTTGATAAGCGTGGCAAATATAAGTTAATGCCATATACTTTGTTACCACATTCTCAATTTGGGCCATTTTTTTCCACCTTTTTATTCGGCCATCGGATTTTATCCCAAAATAGTTCATTTATGCTTTTGTGTATCCCGTAATGGGTCTGTTATTTTTGGTCCCGAAATAAAAAAATCTGATTTTCAGTAAATTGGTGTTTGGCACAACTATTTCTATACACTACTCAGCAGACAGATAGGTTTTTCATAGTTTAGTTAGCCCCGGGATTCGCAAGAGTTCCGGGGTTTCTTTTTTTATGTTATGCAAAAAGAAGATTACACCCTCTGATATCGCTGTTGTCAAGTCTGCCACTCACTTCAAAACCGTTTGTATGTAAACGTCCTATATCATCTGTAGCAATAAAGGCGCAAGAATCTATATTGGCCAAATCAATGATATTGATGGCGCCCGATGCACCACTTGCACCACTGATATCAAAAGGGTCGTTGGTATTTCTAATCAGTACTTTCATCCAGTGCGGAGTATGGAAAAGAGCATCGCTTTCTGAGTAGGCCTGGCTTAATAGCTCAGTCATTCCGTATTCAGATATAATTGCTGCAGGTTGAAGTCTTGTTTGAAGAGTATGATGCAGTTCGTTGCGTGTTATTTCTTTTCTGCGCCCTTTCATACCCCCGGTTTCTACAATAATGGTATTGTCGAGGTGAAGTGTGGTTTGGTCAGTGATGTTAAGCAAGGCATACGTCACACCCCATAGAAGCAATTTTTTGTGTTCGCTGCGGGCTTTTTCCTGCAAGTAAGTGAGCTGATTAATGAGTTGTTCGTCTAACTTATAGAACCTGCTGTCGCTGTGTTTACTTTGATTAATCAGGTGGTCTACCATATAAATAAGCGATGAACCCTCACGTTCTATGTAGGAGGGAAGCACTGCACAGAAAATAAAATCTTCGGGCTTACCAATAAAACGGATGAAACTATTGATAAAGGATTTGATGTACAGGTCGGTTGATTTTAGGCGATGATAACTTTGTCCTGTCCCGGTTGTGGAACTGCTGCTGAAAATAATTTCCGGTTCAAAAATTCCCGTTTGTATATGTTGTGTCTTAAAGAACTGAACAGGCAGAAAAGGTATATCTTGAATTTGTTTTACAGAAGTTGCATCTTTTCCTAATAAAGAAATGTACTGGCGGTAAACAGGGTTATGAATAGCCTGATGCTGAAATAAAAGCAGGGCAGATTCGTTAAAATCGAAGCCGGAGGATGAAAATAGCTCATCAATGAATCTGTCACGGTTAAACATTATCTTTGCAAAAGTAATATGAAGAATTGTACTTTCTTTTTATTTTCATCGCTGATACTTCTGTTGTTTTCCTGCAGAGACAGGGAGTCGTTACCTGTTGTGCCGGAAATCAGTTTTAAGAGTTACAGTAAAATAACGAATGCAGCAGGAAAGGATTCGTTGGTACGAATTAGTTTTGATTACCTTGATGGTGACGGAGATTTGGGTTTATCAGCCCGAGATACTTTCCCCCCATTTCATTACACCGCTACAAATAAATTTTATTACAATATCTACATTGATTACCTGGAGAAAAAAGGAGGCGTGTTTGTACCGGTAACGGTACCTTTCACAAATGATACCATACGTTTCTTATATCGAATGGATGTGATTACACCAACCGGAAAAAACAAAGCAATTAAGGGTGATATTACAATGGATATTGACTTATCTCCTTATCCTGTTAAGCCAGATACTATTCAGTTTAAGGTTCAGATAGCCGACAGGCAATTACACCTGAGCAATACCACAGAATCTCCGCAGATTAATATGAATTACTAAGCACTGAGATGACTTCTCAGCGCTTTCGATAGACTGAAGGGTACTAAAAATCTTCTTCTTCGTCTTCTTCTTCAAAGTCGTCATCAAAATCATCTTCCACGTCAAGATCCAAATCCAGATCTTCGTCTGAATCTTCTTCGTCTTCATCAGGTGCAAAAAAATTCTTCTTCACGTACTTCGTTTCTTTTTGAGTACCTGGTGTGGGTTTTAAAGATGGTTTCTTTTTAACCTCTGTTTTTTCTTTGGTGTTTTTTATAGCTTTTTTCATCTTAAGTTGTAACGAGAGAAGCTTTAAACAAATTTAAAAGTTTTATTAATTAAAAAATCAAATCAGAAATATTTTTTTAAAATTTTTCTGTGGCGAAATTTATGTCGGCAATTTGTAATTCCAAACGATGAGTGAAAATACTTTACTGAAATAATTCACAAGCTGTCCTGAAAGTGTTACAGTGTGCATTTACAATATCTCCGATTCGGGGAGAATAACCACCACCCATGGAGGCTACAATTGGAACTGAATGTTGCAGAGCATGATGAAAAATAAGTCGGTCACGTTCCATGCATTCTTCAACGGTAAGAAGGAGTTTGCCGTATCTATCGGTAGCCAGCACGTCTACACCTGAGTTATAAAAGATAAAGTCAGGAGAGAAGAGTTTCATTATTTTGCTGAGTTGTTCAGCTAATATGAGCAGGTAGTTTTCTCCGGTGGTATCTGTGGGCAGCTCGATATCCAGATCGGAATTTTCTTTTCGCAACGGGTAATTTTCTTTGCCGTGCATGCTAAAAGTGAATACGCGTGGTTCGTTTGAAAATATTTGAGCAGTACCGTTTCCCTGATGCACATCTAAGTCTGCAATTAAAATGCGTTTTGCCTGTTGCCGGTGCAGCAGATATTTAGCGGCAACAGCATTGTCATTCAATAAACAAAAACCTTCTCCTTTGTTGGTAAATGCGTGATGTGTGCCTCCTGCTATATTAAGTGCAGCACCGTTTTTTATGGCATATTCAGCACACTCTACTGTTCCCTGCACCAGAACTAATTCCCTTTTTACAAGTTCATCAGTTAGCGGAAAACCTACTGCTCTTACTTCTTTTTCACTCAGCGCTAAATGCAACAGTTTATCTACGTACTCTGCGGTATGGGTAAGTAAAACAGTTTTCAGATCTGCTGTTTCAGGCTCAAAAAACTGCTCCGGTGTTACTACGTTTTCCCTAAGTAGTTGTTCATGGAGCAATGCGTACTTTTCCATAGGAAACCGATGGCCTTCGGGCAATGGTAAAGAATACAGGTTACTCCAGGCTATGCGAATCATAGGTATCAGTGTCCGAATTACCTCAATTGTTTGTTTAGAATTATTCTAATTATTGGCTATTTTGCACTGCAACATTTACAGAATGTTATATATTTACCCCAAAAACAATACTACGTGAAATTAGCAGTACTCAAAGAAACACGGGCCAATGAGCCGCGTGTGGCACTTACACCCTCAGTGGTGCAAAGTTTTGTAAAGGCCGGATTTGAAGTTACGGTAGAGTCGGAAGCGGGCATGGCCTCTTCTTATTCTGATGAGGCTTATGTTAAGGCAGGAGCAAAAATAGCTTCTTCAGTAGCTGATTTGTACAACAATGCACAAGTGGTTATTAAAATGAGCCCCCCTCAGGAAAATGAGGTGCAGCAATTGCCACAGGGATGTTCACTGATATCGCTGATTTATGGAAGCATGAACGCGGCATTGGTGCAACAGCTTAACCAAAAACAAATATCAGTATTTGCTATGGACGCCATTCCGCGTATTTCGCGTGCACAAAATATGGATGCCTTAAGCTCACAAAGTAATCTGGCGGGTTATAAAGCGGTGTTGCTGGGTGCAAACCACATGCAGAAAATATTTCCGTTGATGATGACGGCTGCCGGAACTATAACCCCCTCTCGTGTGCTCATATTTGGTGCAGGTGTGGCCGGATTACAAGCTGTAGCTACCGCGAAACGTTTGGGTGCCATTGTGGAGGTAACTGATGTTCGTCCGGAGACAAAGGAACAGGTGGAATCATTAGGTGGTAAATTTATTGAAGTAAAATCTGATGACGCTGTTAAAGTAGAAGGCGGATACGCCAAGGAAGTTTCTGCTGAATATTTACAGAAACAAAAAGAAGCCGTGAACAAATCATTGTTTCAGGCCGATCTTGTTATCACAACAGCCTTGGTAATGGGCAAAAAAGCTCCTGTACTCATTACGGAAGAACAGGTAAAACAAATGAAACTGGGCGCAGTAATAGTAGATATGGCCATTGAACAAGGCGGTAACTGCGAACTGAGTGAATTGAATAAAAATGTTAACAAATACGGTGTAAACATTATCGGTCAGGCTAATTTGCCCGGTACACTTTCAAACAATGCCAGTGAGCTGTACGCAAAAAACGTGTACAACCTGCTTATGCATTTGGCTACAAAAGACGGTTTTAAATGGGAGCTGGAGGAAGAGATTACCAAAGGTACACTTATCGCACACAAAGGTGAAATCCTGAACCCCATGATTAAGCAAGCATTATCACAACCCTCAAACTAAATACAGCACATGGAAACAATACTTAATTTTATTACAGATAACCTGCAATTAATCTACCTCATTATACTCATGATTTTTGTAGGTGTAGAAATTATATCTCACGTACCTTCTGTTTTACATACGCCTTTAATGAGCGGTGCTAATGCTATTCACGGTGTGGTAATTATCGGTTCCATTATTGTTATGGGGCAGGCACATCAAACTGTTTCCCTTGTACTGGGCTTTCTGGCTGTTGTACTCGGAACACTTAACGTTGTGGGTGGTTTTGTGGTAACCGACCGCATGCTCGAAATGTTCAAGAAAAAGAAAAAGTAATAAAGGAATTTCGAATGCTCAATTTCTAATGGTTAATAGTGTAAATATTTTGAATGTAATGTCTGAAGGTAAGATATACGATTTGGAGGAACGCACTTTCATATTTGCTAAAAGAGTTAGAGACTTTGTTCGATTATTGCCATTAACGATTTCCAACAAAGAAGATATTCGTCAGTTAATTAGATCATCAGGCTCAATCGGTGCAAATTATATAGAGGCTAATGAGAACCTAGGAGAAAAAGATAAAAAGATGCGCATACGTATTTCAAGAAAGGAAGCTAAGGAGACTAGATACTGGCTTAATTTAATTGAAACGAAAGATGTTAAGGAACTTGAGGAAGAAAGAAGAAGATTGGCCACTGAGGCTGAAGAATTGATGCTAATATTTGGGACTATAATTAAACGTTTAAATTAACAATTCGAGATTCGGAATTAACAATTAGAAATTAAAACAACATGCAACAACACATACTACAACTCATATATCTGATAGGCTCAGTAACTTTCATTCTCGGATTAAAGTATCTGGGTAATGCTGCTACAGCCCGAAAAGGTAACCTTATTGCAGCATTTGGTATGGCCATCTCCATTTTCGGAACTATCTTTTTGTATACAGATAAAGATGGCAATCACCTGGGTAATCTGGGTTTAATTTTTGGCGGTCTGATTGTAGGAACCATAATAGGTTGGATGGCCGCTAAAAAAGTACAGATGACAGCTATGCCGGAGATGGTGAGTTTGTTTAACGGAATGGGTGGTGCCTGCGCTATGCTTATTTCGGTTATTGAATTTCAACACCTCACCTCACCTGAGCACACAGGACCTCTTGCCAGTGGTATGTTACTTACCATCATTACCGGATTGATTATCGGCTCGGTTTCTTTCTCCGGAAGTATAATTGCCTGGGGCAAACTCAGCGGTAAGGTGAAAGACAAATCATTCCCTTTTCAGCAATACATCAGCATAGGTTTAATGCTGGTGATTTTGTTTTTCGCCTATCAGGTGATTGCATTAAAATCAGACAATTTTCAAACTGAACTTTACATTGTACTGGCACTTTCTCTGGTGTACGGTATCTTATTCGTACTGCCAATTGGTGGTGCTGATATGCCTGTGGTTATCTCGTTGCTCAATTCTTTTACTGGTGTGGCCGCAGCTTGCGGAGGTTTCCTTTACGATAACAAGGTGATGCTGGTAGGAGGTATACTGGTTGGTTCAGCAGGAACACTGCTCACCATTGTGATGTGTAAAGCCATGAATCGCTCCCTGTTGAATGTGTTAATAGGTAATTTTGGTGGTGGTGCTTCAGGCGCTGTTGCCACTTCATCAACAATAGTGGGTTCCATTAAAGAAGTGAAGGCCTCTGATGCAGCTATACTAATGAAATATGCCAAGAAAGTAATTATTGTTCCGGGTTACGGATTGGCTGTAGCACAAGCACAGCACGTGGTGCATGAACTGGAAGAACTTTTGGAAAGAGAGGGTGTAGAAGTTAAATATGCTATTCATCCCGTTGCCGGTCGTATGCCTGGGCACATGAACGTATTGCTGGCTGAGAGTAATGTGAGCTACGATAAATTGGTGGAAATGGAAGAAATCAATCCGGAGTTCAATACCACAGATGTGGTACTGGTAGTAGGAGCGAATGACGTAGTGAACCCAGCAGCTAAAACAGATCCCGCTTCACCTATTTACGGTATGCCCATACTGGAAGTGGAGAATGCCCAAAATGTGATTGTAAACAAACGTAGCATGAAAGCCGGTTATGCAGGCATCGAAAACGAGTTGTTCTACCGTCCTAAAACCAGCATGTTATTTGGTGATGCGAAAAAAGCACTAACTGAGTTGGTGAACGAAATAAAATCCCTTTAAGATGAAAAAAATACTTTTGATTGTAGGCGGAATTATTCTTTTAGCTGTAATTGCTCTGCCTGTATTGCGCTCTCAAACTAAAAAACACAGCCCCGAAGCGGTGGTTACTTTTAACAGCAACGGTTTTGATATGCAGGTCAACTACTGCCAACCCTCTAAAAAAGGAAGGCTGATTTTTGGCGAAAAGGCAGATGGTGCCTTGCAACCTTATGGCGAGTATTGGAGAGCCGGAGCTAATGAGGCAACTGTGTTTGAAACCAAAACAACCATCAACTTTGGCGGCAAAATATTACCCGCAGGCAAATACAACCTTTACGTATACCCCGGAAAAGACAACTGGGATATTTGCTTAGGCAGTGATTGGGACAGGTGGGGTGCAGCCGAGGCAGATAAAGCGAAGGAGTTGATGAGAGTCAACGTACCGGTTGATAATAACGCCTCGCTACAAGAGGTATTCACCATTTCTTTCGACCCCAGCGGGGCTCTTATTTTGCATTGGGATCAAACCAAAGTAATGGTGCCCGTGCTTTTGGCGGGATAATTCATTAAATTCTTAATGTTGAATGCTTAATTTTTAATTAAGGCAGTTTATTCAGTTGGAAAGAATAGCGTTAAACATTAATTCTTTTTTTACATCGAATAAGCAAAAACTTTAACTTGTGAAAAACAACTATACGCTACTTCTTTTTTTTGCTGCATTTTGCTTAATAAGCGTGCAGTGCAAAAAAGATGATGATAGTTATGCAAAAGAATTAGCCAAGTTACCACCTGCTACCACCAAAGGCCACAATACTTTTGGGTGTTTGATAAATGGAAAGGCATTTCCTTCTGGTGCACCAGGCGAGCACATGCCATTGGCTTATTATGAAAACAATGAATTGTATATAAGTTATTCGACTCGCTTAGATCCATTCAGTCCAATATTAGACAAAGGTGTTTCACTTCGGATTTTTAATAAAATATACTCAGAGGGTATATTCCAAATCAACCCTACTGGCAATGACCACTTCAGTGCTATTTGGGATGGGGATGTTTATCATTCCTACTTATGCAACATACCCCAAGATAAAGTTGCAACCATTGTCATCACCCGATTTGACTCAATTCATCATATTCTCTCAGGTATGTTCAGCTTTAAAGCAAAATCGAGAAAGAATGATAAAATTCTTCTCGTAGAACACGGCCGTTTCGATTTTTCTTACCAATAATCATAGTTTTATCACTAAAACCTAAAATGAGTAAAATCATTTTTTTGTTCGCCTCAGTTGGCTGTACTTTGTACTATAAAATTCGGTTATGATACGTTTTGATTATTTAGAAGCCAATAAAGATAAATTTCGTGAGCAGTTTTTGATGGCCAGACCATTCCCACACATTGGAATTGATGAGGTTTGCGAGCCGGAGAAGGCCATTGAACTCTACAACAGTATTCCCAATATTGAAACCAAAAGTGCTGATTACATTTTTGCAGCTGAGAAATACGAGAAATCAAAGTTCTGGACCATGGGTGGTGTTTTTCAGGAGTTGTACAATGACCTTACCTCTGAACGATTTAAAAACTGGCTGTGTTACGTGAGCAACGAAGAGGTGTTTATTGATGACACCTTTTATGGTGGAGGTATTCACCAGGGTAAAAAAGGCAGTTTCCTTGATATGCATGCTGATTTTAACTACCACCCGCTCAACGATCATTGGTTCCGTAACCTCAACCTGTTGCTTTACCTCAACAAAGACTGGAAGAAAGAATTTGGAGGCGAATTGAAACTGGAAGATAGCCGCAACGGTGTAAAAACAGAGGTGGATGTACCTTTTAACCGCTTAGCCATTATGTTATGTCGGGGGTATACTCTGCATGGTTATGACCCCATCAACTTTCCGGAAGGACAATTCAGAACTTCCATTGCTTCCTACGCTTATACCCTGCATAACGAGCCAACAGAATCATCACGCACCACCATGTGGAAAGTGAAGGAGGATGCCTCTTTCTTAAAGAAACTGGCTTCCAAAATATGGGTGCCGGCTGTAAAATTGAAGAGTAAGTTCACTAAGAGCAAAACGGCTGACCATTAATCTCATTTAAAAAGATATCCGAAAGACGAAATGAAAGTTTCGTCTTTTTTTGTTTTCTTTGATACATGATTATTTCACTTATTGTTGTTGCAGATGAGCATAATGGTATTGGTAAAAACAATCAATTGTTATGTCACCTGCCTGCCGACCTGAAATACTTTAAACAAACCACAACAGGGCACCACATTGTAATGGGGCGCAAAACCTATGACTCTGTGGGGAGGCCATTACCCAACAGGGTAAACATTGTTATCACCCGAAATAGTTTATTAAGTTTACCGGGGTGTGTGGTGGTGGCCGATTTGCAACAGGCCATGAGTTACGCAGCAGAGAACGGGGAAACAGAATTATTTATAACCGGTGGCGGAACCATCTACGAACAAGCTATCGGCATTGCTAACCGCATTTATTTAACCCGTATTCATCACAACTTTGAAGCAGATACTTTTTTTCCGGTTATTGAACCTACCATGTGGAAGGAACTGAGTAGTGAGTTCAATGAGCGGGATGAGAAGAATACATACGATTACACCTTTCAGGTGTTGGAAAAACTGAGTTAATTACTTCTCTGCGTCTCTGTTCATCTGAAACCCCAGCGTTTTAGCTGTCGGGAATCCTGAACTGTAGCTTTCCATGTTTTTCTGGTCAACTGTAATGAAGTTGACTGCTTCTACAGGAGGTGCAATCAAATCAAAATTGAGGCAATAAAGCATAGCCTCTTCAATAATGCGCTGAATTTTTTCTTCGTTAAGTTCATGATGACTGATATCATTGAACAGAAAACTTAATGGTCTTTTGCCCTCTATAAAAAAGTGGTTGTCCTTGTTAATAAAAATGCGGGCTATCAGAATGCCTATATCGTCCTGTCTGTTGTATTTAATGGAGTCAGAAAGAAAATTATATACCTGAATAAGTCCGCAGTACTCGCGCATTTTATCCTCTTTGATGTAGGGGTGTTTGTTGATGTGATGATCTTCGGCAAAGTCAAATACATTGGTATGCATCATGAGTACCAGTGTGTCTCCTGAGAATTTCAAATGCGCTTCAAAGTCACCTTTCTCACTATACTTAACTTCCACACCCTTATCTAAGGCAGCCATTTTACCGCTCAGTTTTTCCTCTACTTCATGCAACTTCTTTTTAAACTGTTGAAAGCTGTTCAGGGTATTTCGGTACACTAACTGTTTGGTGCATGATTTGGTGCTGAGCACTTGATAGATGTCATCAATTTTTGTTTCCATATCAATACGCTTTAGCGAACAGAACTCTTTGTGCGGAAGGTTGGCCGGAGTATATACAGGTGCCTGTTTCCTGCACATTATTTAACGGTATGCAGCGAATGGTAGCCTTGGTTTCTTCTTTTATTTTTTCTTCAGTTGCAGGGGTGCCATCCCAATGTGCTGATATAAATCCACCCGGATTTTCGAGTTTTTCTTTAAACTCTTCATAGGTGTTTACTACATGTATATTCTGGTCACGGAAAGCCAGTGCTTTTTCATACAGGTTATTCTGAATCTGTTCCAGCAGGTGAGGTATTTTGTGTTCCAGATCAACACTGCTTAATAGTTGTTTTTCCTTGGTATCTCTGCGGGCTACTTCTACTGTGCCGTTGTCAACATCACGCGGGCCAACAGCAATACGCACAGGTACACCCTTCAATTCATATTCGTTGAATTTCCAACCCGGTTTGTGTGTATCGCGGTTGTCGTATTTAACACTGATGTTTTGTTTTTCTAATTGTGCCTTAATATTTTTAGCCACAGCATCCACTTTGCTCAACTCTTCGTCAGAGCGGTAAATGGGTACAATTACCACCTGAATAGGTGCAACACTGGGAGGTAATACCAAACCTTCATCATCAGAGTGGGCCATAATCAAGGCTCCCATCAAACGGGTGGAAACGCCCCAGGAGGTGGCCCAAACGTAATCGAGCTTACCATCTTTTCCGGCATATTTTACATCAAATGCTTTGGCAAAATTTTGTCCGAGGAAGTGGGAGGTACCCATTTGTAAAGCTTTTCCGTCCTGCATCAAACCTTCGATACAATAAGTGTCATCGGCTCCGGCAAAACGTTCGTTTGCTGTTTTTACACCTTTGATTACCGGAACTGCTAAAAATTTCTCGGCAAAATCAGCATATACTTCCAGCATCTGTTTGGTTTCAACAATGGCTTCTTCTTTGGTAGCATGAGCCGTGTGGCCTTCCTGCCAAAGAAACTCTGTGGTGCGCAGAAATAAACGGGTACGCATTTCCCAGCGTACTACATTGGCCCATTGGTTAATGAGAATAGGTAAATCGCGGTAGGATTGTATCCAGTTTTTATAGGTGCTCCATATAATGGCTTCTGAGGTTGGGCGTACCACAAGCTCTTCTGTAAGTTTTGCTTCAGGGTCAACAATCAATTTACCTTTATGGTCAGGATCTGTTTTAAGTCGGTAGTGTGTTACTACAGCACATTCTTTGGCAAAACCTTCTGCATTTTTTTCTTCAGCTTCAAACAAACTTTTGGGCACAAACAGGGGGAAATAAGCATTTACGTGTCCTGTTGCTTTAAACTGTTTGTCCAACTCCTGCTGCATTTTTTCCCATATAGCGTAGCCGTAAGGCTTAATCACCATACAGCCCTTCACAGCTGAATGTTCAGCCAGATCGGCATTATTGACCAGATTATTGTACCATTCTGAATAGTTCTCGCTGCGTTTTACTTTTTTATTTTCCATTGACCTTGATGCTTGGAATAGTATTTGTTAAATTTAATGTGGGCAAAAATAAGGTTTAATCAGCTTAGTTGAGGTATGTGTACCCGGTCAATTTTACCTTTGGTTTAACTAACTTGCCTTTGTTCCGGTCAGGTAATTTATTTAACCGTTCAACATGAAAACAGGTATTTACATTTTGGGTTTTTTCGGAGTGCTATGGGCGGGCTGTCAGCCGGCACGTACTTACGTAAAGGTGGATGACGATGTTTACTACAGTCGTAAAGATGCACAGCAGGAACGGAATGAATATTTAGCAAAAACTAAGGAGACGGCTGCACCCGTGATGAAAAGCACGGAGTATGTAATTGAAGGTGAAAATCAGGATTCGGTCGCCATTAGTGACACACTTCCCGACAACGATGTTTTAACAGATGTGCCGTCAAAAGAAGAAAGAAGTTATTTTGATGAAAACGGGGTGGCTTATGGTACTGATGACTGGGGCACTTACAATTCACCTTCGCCTTACTACGGTGGATTCATGGGTAGCCCGTTCGGTTTTCAGCCCAGTCCGTTTTGGACTCCCGGATGGCACTTTTCAGTAGGATACACCTGGGGTTTTCCTTCCACCTATTTTGGCAATCCTTACGGTTACGGAGGCATGGGATATAATTCTCCTTTTTATTCGCCATTTTGGAACACCGGCTGGGGTTCTTATTACAGCCCTTACAATTATTACGGATTCAATCCCTATAATGGCGGTTACAGTACTACACCCGGTGTAATTATGTATGATAACCGTCCTTCAGCAACACGTACCCCGCGCACACAGGGAAATCGTTCTTTACCCGGCAGAGTGTATAACAGAGGAAATGTAGTTCCTGTTCAACCCAACAGAACTGTGCAACCTCGTAAAGAAACCATTACTCCCCGTTCAGGTTCACAACCGGTGCAGGTTCAACCTGCGCAACCCGCTGCACCTGCACGCGTTCCGGTTACTCCGTCAAATCAGCCTCAAAATAATTTACCGAATGTAGCCCCGAAAAACCAGGTTACTCCGCAACCACAAGTGCCTGTCAATAAACGTGAGGAGCGCATTGAACGATTGAAAGAAAGGCAACGGGAACAGCGTATTGAAAGGCAAGAGAGACAACAAAGACAGCCTGAATCTCGTCCGGCACCACAGGTAAGGCCCGCGTCTCCGGCACCGACTCCTGCGCCAAGAACTCCTGCTCCACGTCAAGGTAGAATAAGGTAATTGTAAGCGGATGAACAGACTGTTAATACTGACAGTATTTTGGAGTATGCAGGTATTGCATGCCTCAGCACAAAATGAAGAAGATATTTTACGCTATTCTGTTTACCAGATTGGCGGTAATGCCCGGGCTGTTGCTTTAGGTGGTGCCACCGGAGCGATGGGTGCTGATATGTCGGCCTTGTCGAATAACCCTGCCGGATTGGGATTGTACCGCAAAAGTGAGTTCACGCTTTCGGCCTCGGTTTTTAATGCATCCAATTCATCTGATTATTTTTCACAAACAACTAAAACAGGCAATACAAGTTTTCATTTTCCTAATTTGGGTGTGGTAAAAGCAAATACCCACCAACGTAAAGGTAAGCCGGTTGATAAAGGTTGGATGAACTATAATTTTGGTTTTAGCTTAAACAGGGCTGCGAGTTACAACAGTACAACTGATTTTGCAGGCATGAACAACAGCTCATCTTACTTGCAATCACTGGCTCAACAAGCGAACGGAACAGATTACAACCAGCTGAGTGACTTTACAGATTATGGTTTGGCCTGGAAAGTTTATTTGATTGACACCGTTGGAAATAATTCCGCAGATTATAAAAGCAGTATTCCGCAAGGAACTGGGTTGTTGTTGCAGCAGTTTTACCGGGCAGAAAGGGAAGGGCGTATTAATGATCATAACTTTTCGTTTGCTACCAGTTACAATGATGTGCTTTATCTGGGTGCTACACTTACACTCAGTAGTGTCAGGTTTCGGGTATCCTCTTCCTTCTATGAAGGTGATGTGTACGATACCATCAATTCAGGTACTGTACCTTTTGATGCAGAGCTTACTCCTTACAGCAGTATACGCGTAAGCGATGAACTAAACGCTTTAGGTTTCGGCATTAACGGAAAACTTGGCGTTATCTATAGCCCTTTTGAATTCATTCGAATTGGAGCGGCTTACCATACTCCGCGTTACCTTAGCATGAATGATTACTTTAGTAAGACAATTACTGTTGGTTTTGATGATGGTAGTTTTGCCTCACTATCCTCGGGTGAAGGATATTATGAATACACCATTAAAACTCCAGGAAAAACTATGTTCAGTGTTACAGGTATACTGCCCAAAAAAGGACTTATCAATGTTGATGTGGAGCAGGTGGATTACCGCAACGGAAAACTAAAGGCAGATGACTACAGTTTTTCTGAAGCCAATCAAATGGCCAATCAGTTGTACCGAAAAGCTATGAATGTTAAAGCCGGTGCAGAATACCGTTACGGTTACTGGTATTTCAGGGGCGGGTATGCAATGATGGGCAATCCATACAAGTCATCCATCATTACCAATAAAGAGGGAAGGACACGTACCGTTACCGGAGGGGTGGGTTACCGCAAAGGAGATTATTATTTGGATTTTGCGTTTGCTACGGCAAAATCTACTTCTTTTTATACACCTTACGTCATGGTTTCGGGTGCTGAAACACCCACAGCGGTCAACACCATTATCCGCAATAGTTTTATTGTTACCGGTGGGTTTAAATTTTAAAGAACAGCATACTCAGAATGCCTGTAAGCATAATTACTTTACAGTAGCTGCTCAGTAAACTAAAGTCTCTTTTTTTATCTGCCTTTTTCAGTTTAAAAAGAAAAATGTTCATGGGTACTAATACGGCCAGCACGCCATAGGCTAAATAAAACCATCCCATTCGCTGTGCCTGAAACAGTGTGTAAAACAATAACACCAGCATCAGCGTGCTCATAATAAATGATACCACTAACTTGGCCGGACGAATGCCCATTTCAATAGGTAAAGTTCGTGCGGCATACTTAGCATCACCTTTCATGTCTTCAATGTCTTTGATAATCTCCCTAACCAGTGTGATGAGAAAGGCAAAACCCGCATAGGCCAGTATATAATTCATGCTGATGTTGTTGTCGAACAAGGGTAACATGAGCAAACTGATACCTGTAAGTGCAGCTACGGTGAGGTTACCTATGAAGAAGCGTTTCTTTAATCGCGAAGAGTAAATCCACAGCAGTAATATGGCTGCTGAAAAAAGTAAGGCAATGCGCCACGAGAGTAATAAACCCATCAACAAGGCCGCTGCATTAAAAACAAAATGCCATATCATGGCCCATCTGCGGGAAATGGATTTGCCTACCACCACCTTGCGGGGTTTATTAACCAAATCCAGTTTTACATCAATGTAATCATTCAGTATGTATCCGGCTGCAGCAATAAGCAGCGTACCGCTTAGCAACATCAAAAAACGGGTGGAGATAAAGTGAGATATGTGTTGGTAATCGGAGAGGCACCAGGCTGCCAGCAACTGGGTGAGCAGCAGAATCAGCAGGTTGAGCCAGCGGATGAGTGAAAAGAAGTCAATGATTTTTTTCACGCGGGGTAATTACCAAATGAGGTTTTCACTTTCTTCCACGTTCCACTTGCCTTGTATTTTCATCACTTGCTCCAGCACATCGCGCACACAGCCTTTGCCCCCTTTTTTTGGAGAGGTGTATAAACTTACCTGTTGAATATCTCCCACAGCATCTTTGGGGCAACAGGGTACACCCACTTGTTTCATGATGGCACGGTCAGGGATATCATCGCCCATGTACAGGATGTGTTCAGTGTTCATTTGGTGTTCTTTAATGTAGCTGTTAAACTGTTCGAGTTTATTGGCCACACCTGCATATATATCGGTAATGCCCAAACCTTGCAAACGTTTTATCACACCGGGAGATTTTCCTCCGGTAATAATGACTATGCGGTAGCCTTTTTTTACGGCCAGTTGCAAAGCATACCCGTCTTTGATGTTGAATACGCGCAGTTGTTCGCCTGTATCGGTGGCCAGTACGCTGCCATCAGTAAGTACACCATCTACATCCAACATAAAAGTATTTACGTGGTGAAGTTTGTTTAAGAATTCATTGCTCATTGCTACAAATCTAAACAAATGTGCTGGCTGATGTGTCAGTTATGTGTTATGTTTTTTCTGTATGAGCGCGGTAAGCAATTCATATACCTGCTTTGCCTCGGCATTGTTTTGAAGCAGTTCGAGGTGCTTAGTGATTACACCTGCGTCATTACGTTTAGCCGGACCGGTTTGAATCTTGTGCGGGTTTTGTTTCATGGCATCCTGTAAGGCCGCTGTGAGTAAGGAATGCAGCAGGTTAACGGGGAGTTTGTTGGCTTCGAGTAATTCGTAAGCAGTGCCGTAAAGGTAATTGGTGAAATTATTGGCAAACACCGCTGCCAGGTGCAGTTGTAATCGTTTGGCTGAATCCATGCGGTGAACATGGTTCGAAATTCTGTCGGCCAGTATGCTGAGCTTCTCTTCTGATGTATTGTTGTTGCCTTCAATGCAAAGAGGAATGTTCAGAAAATCCTTCAGCTCATTTTTGTTAAAGGTTTGTACCGGGTAAAAAACTCCGTATTGATAGGAACTCTTATTCAAAACATCTAATGGCGTACTACCTGAACAATGTGCCACTACCTGTTGTCCCAAATTGAGTTGTGCCGCAATGGACGCAATGGCTGAGTCTTTTACACACAGCAACACCATATCGGCTGTGGGGTCAATATTACTGAGGTTGGTATCAGCCAATGCATTCACTTCTTTTGCCAATGCATTCGAATGGTTGAGGTGCTGGCTGATAACCTGCAACACCGTTTGACCATTGTGGTGTAGTGAATGGGCCAGATTCCACGCGAGGTTTCCGGCACCGATGATGGTAATTTTGTAAGACATGGCAGTTAATTACTGCGTCCAATTTCGGTAATTCGCGTTGAAAACTCAACAAAAGTCATTTAAATACGACTTCGTTACGCCCATAGGAAGTTTATGTTTTAAATATTAATAGGAAAGAGTTCAATCAGACCGGATAGGCGAAGCGCTTAAAGGAAAAGTTGTAAAGTATTAGCCTATAATATATTAACTAACATTTGAATGGAATTGAGAAAAGGTGAAATAGGAATGCAGTAGCACTCATCCAATTGAGTTGGTGGTTAAGAAACTATTCGGAAGTTGTTTTTAGTATTTTTTGATAACTAAAACTCCCATCGGCAAGTTGAACCCGAAGGATATACAAACCGGGTACCAGATACCGCAACTCATCAATAATGATTTCAGATTGTATTTCTTTGAAACTACACTTGGTTACCTTGCCATCACTCGCATGAATAAGTATTAGGGAGTATGGTGCGGTTGGTATTTTTACATGCAATTGGTCATTGAATGGATTGGGGTAAACTTCGACTTTGTTTACAGCAGTTTTTTGTATACCGCTTGCAAATTCAAAAAGTGCAATTTCAATAGGAAAGTGCCACTTAAAATATGGGGGGAGTACAATAGAATCGCTCATCCTCATATCATATCGATTACCAAAATTTGTATTTAAAATATAATCATTGCGCATTTTTGCTTCATGTATAACAAATGGAATAGCTTGTGACCTGAATAAATTGGTGTCCCATCGAACAATAAAAGGAGGTTTTCCGCCATATGAAAAAACATCTGTAACAACTCCAAAATAATTTGTACGAACCGTATTTGCTTTTACAGGGTCATTGCCATAAAAAGAATAGACCTGAAATTTTGCTGTTGCAGATGTATCGACTGAAATAGTTTGTTCGCCTAACAACGTGTCTCTACCTGTTGTGGCAGACGAATCCAAAGCCAGATAAACTGTATCTCTTTGTCCGCTGGAATCTTCAAACGCTACCCAAAATTTCCATTGAGGTTCCTTTGCAAAAACTGCTGATTGGGCTTGGACAGTAAAAGAAAATCCCAGCAGCAGAAATATGTATATATGTTTCATTAGCATTTAAGACCTTAGTGCTAATGTAAACAATATTTGATGGGAAAGCCAAAAGAATCTGAATACTTTTTTTTTGCACCCGGCTTTTCAGTGGGTTGGAATCAACGTTTTTGTGATTGAGTTAGATGGTCCGTCTAATTTCGGAAATTCTACGTTGAATACTCAATAAAAATCCGATAATCATCACAATAGTACCGCCCCACAGGAAGTTGATGTAAGGAAATACAATGGCTTTCATGATGATGAAATTTTTGCGCGGACTACGTTCAGCAGTCTCTATCAGGATGTGTTCTGTTTTAGGGTCGATGTTCATAAAACGAAAACGCAGTCCGGTTTCATCGCTCACTTTTTCAATGCTTACTATGCCGTTACCCTCAATGGCGTAAACGGGTTCAACGGTGTAGGTACTGTCCAAGGTTACTATACGTATTTTTGCGGCTACGGCTAAATCAACATTAGCCAATTCAGGCGAACTGCTGCGGTCAACCTTGGTGTGTAATCCGTCAAAGTAAACCATGCCGTTGTTGGTACGTACACTGTCGCCTTGTTTCAACTCGTGTTTCTTTTCGTTGTGGAAAGGCGCATCATTTTCTTCGTTCTTCTTAGGAACTGAGCTTACATACGTGAACACATCATGCGATAAATAGTGTCGAGTATCCGGGTTGGCAATAAAGCCCATCTTCGGATTAATTTGTCCGTTGGGATAAAGCATAAAGGTGTTTTTTACATTCCCTTCTTTATCCAACTGTTCATAACGCACCTTGTAGTAAATATTTACCCACTTACTGGAGTCGCCTAAATAGGTTACCCGGTAGTTATTCATGTCAACAGGCTTACCTTGTTCCAGGTAAATATTTTCGTAATTCTCGCGCACGGTTTTCTGATCTTCACCATCAAAAAATGCTTGTCCGGTATTGTTGCGCGAAATCACATTTTTATTGGCTGAAGAAACCAATACACCTATGAGCATAAGCCCGAAACCGATGTGGGCCACAGATGCTCCCGATACTTTTATCTTGCCCTGAATAAACGGCCAGGCGGTTTTAAAGTTAACCACAATAGTGTAAACGGAGGCAAATAATAAAATGAAGTACAGCCAATTATTTAACCCGAACCACCAAAAAGCCATGCCGGTTAACACCAATGAAATACTTCCGAGCACAGCAGCCTCTTTCCAGAATTTTTTGCTGTCGGTTTTCAGGTACTTGAGTAATTGTGCTGTTGCAGTTAGCAAAGCAATCAGTATAGCGATGGGCAATTGCCATTTGTTGTAGTGAGCAATTACATCAGTAGGAGGGGCCATGTTACTGCCAAATACTTTATTGATAACGGGCAGGGAAGTGGTAAGTATAATTTGGAAGGCAGATACAATTAATACCAATGCACCTATGAACATCCAGAACTCACGTGAGTAAGCATTTTCTTCTAAGGGAGTTGTAGGGATTTTTTTCCAGTGTACCACCATAAGCACTATGGCCAATACAAGGAACATAAGCAGAAATACCAGTAGTTGTCCGCTCATACCTAAGTCGGTAAAGGAGTGTACAGAGGAGTTGCCCAAAATACCGCTGCGGGTTAAGAACGTAGCATACAGCACCAATACAAAACTGGTAATCACCATAAGGTAACTGAAGTGCAGGGCCGTTTTGCGCGCTTTGTAGATGAGCATGGTATGTACCGCACCAATAAGAATTAACCAGGGGATAAGTGAGGCATTTTCTACGGGGTCCCAGGCCCAGTAACCGCCAAAACTCAATGATTCATAGGCCCAGAAACCGCCCATAATAATGCCGGTTCCCAATACCATTACTCCAATGAGTGCCCAAGGCAAAGCAGGCTTAATCCATTCGGTATATTTTTTCTGCATCAAGGCTGCCATGGCATACGCAAACGGAACAATGGTACAGGCAAAACCAAAGAACAAGGTAGGCGGATGAATTACCATCCAGTAATTTTGTAACAGCGGATTTAAACCATTGCCGTCTTTAATGCGGGTAAGGTAATCGGGCATGCTGAAAACAGGGCCGCTTTCATTTACTATCCGCATCAGTTCAAACGGACTGCTGCCTAATTTGTAGCCGAAAACTTTAACTCCGATAAGCATGGAGGTAAGTGCAATTTGCGAAAGGCTGAGCACAAACATGACGGGGTATTTCCATTCTTTGGCAGTAAAGAGCAGAATTAATCCCAGTACCATGTGCCAGAAAATCCACAGCAGAAAACTTCCTTCCTGACCTTCCCAAAAGCAGGAAATCATATAATACCAAGGCAAGTCGGTTGACGAGTGCTGCCAGGCATACTGGTACTCGAAGTAGTGGCTGTAAATTATATAGAACAGGGAAGCTACAATGCTCAGCACAGCGGCTGCGTGTAGGTAAAAACCAATTACGGCAGATTTACCCCAACCGGTTTCATCGGGTGAGCGAAAGGCTTTGAAAAAAGCGGCACTGCTGAATATGGCTGTGGCAAAGGCGAGAACTACTGAGAAATGACCCAGATTTCCGGGTAACAAATGTTCTCCTTCAAAAATAATTTCCTGCATGTTCGGGGTCTAAAGTTCTCCGGGTTTTTGTCCTTCCGTGTATTTAGACGGGCATTTCAAAAGTATTTGTGAGGCTTCGAATTCGTCTTTGTTCAGGGCTTTGCCCACGATCACAATTTTTTCAGAACGTTCGAAATCCTGCGGTTTGGTGTTGTGGTATATCACTTTCATTTCCATGCCTAAACTATCCTGCATATAAAAACTGAAGTGATTTGCGTCTTTTTCGGGATTATATTCCAGCGGTTTATCGCGGTTAAGTGTGCCAATAACGTGGTATTCTGAGCCCATGTTTTCCACTGCTGTATCAAAGGCTACGTAAGTGCTGCTGTCTCCATAAGTACTTACAATGGCACCAATAGCAGCGGCAATAAGAACAATGGCAATAATGTATTTGAGCTTCATCGTATATTTTCTGTTGTCTGATTAACTTTTACCTGTAGGAATTTGTTTTTCGATGCGCCCCACTTTTCGGTCAATAAAAAGCAGGTACACCACAATGCCGGTAAAAATTACAGCAATTACAGCAACCACCACCATCAGCTTGTTGTCAGAACCTTCAGCTTCAGCGGCTGCACTGCCGGTAACAGATAATATATCCAGATTTGGAATGTGAAACAGACTTAAAAAAAATGCGATCACTGCTTTCATAATCAGTTGTCGTTTAACGTTTGTTCAATCTTTTTAATTCGAACGCGAATTGTCGCAATCCACGTGCCAAGAAGCGTCCATCCGAGCACTGCGGGATAAAAAACCATACGCATGTTGCTGTCTAAATCGTATTGGTTAAATCCCGGGTTTCCTCCGTTGCCGGGGTGAAGTGAAGCGGTAAGCCTCGGTAATACAAATATCAACACCACAAAAACGGGGAATGCAAATATATTGTAAACGGCTGAAATTCTTGCTCTTTTTTCCACATCTTCTAAAGCATCTCTCAACACTGTGTAAGCTAAATAAATCAGCATGCCAATGGCCGCGCTGTTCAGCTTGGGGTCATTGGTCCACCAGGTGCCCCAGGTATTTTGGGCCCAAATCATACCGGTGAGTAAACCCAACACTCCGAAAAATATCCCTGAAAAGGCCAGTTGTGAAGCAATAATGTCGTATTGACGCTGGTTGGTGCTCAGGTAAACAATGCTGTAAACGGTAGAGGCCAGCAGCAGCAGTAACATACTGAACCACATGGGCACATGAAAATACAGGTTACGGATGGACTCTTCCAGAATGGGTAAATGGGGCACCGGACCCGTAAGTCCTTGAAAGATGGTGTAGTAGAGTAAAACCACACACAGTATTTTCCACCAGTGTTTAGCCATAAAGCGGTGCAAAGTTAGCCAATGCAGCTAAGTATGGAAATGAAAAGAGGAAATTAATTTTTAATGCGAAGCGGAGCTCAGTGCAGCTGATTCTTAATGAATACTCAATCATTCAACATTAAGAATTAATCACTCAACATTAGCCCCTCAGTCTTTCCATATAAAAGGAAACAGGATGTAAGCCAGAACCGCGATAATGAGGTTGATGAGCAGTATAACAGAAAAATCCTGGTAGAAGGTAGTATAGTCCAATCCGTCAACGGCTTTTTTTGCTACTTTAATGGTGACCAGCAACAACGGAATGATTACCGGAAAACTCAGAATGGGCATAAGCACGTGGCTGTTGTTGGCCTTGGAAGCAATGGCCGAAACCATAGTAAAACAAGCGGCCAGCCCCATACTTCCCAGGGTTGCTGTAAGGGTAAAGGCCCACATGTTCTGAATAATGTTGCCGATAAGGGTGCAATACACCAGCAAACACAACAGGCTCAGCACAAGCATGAGCAGTGTGTTGTAAATCATTTTGGAAAGTATGATGCCTTGCGCACTGGCAATGGTGTAATAATACAACATGCGTCCGCGGCTTTCTCCGATAAAAGATTTGGCCACGGCACTCACACTACTGAACAGCATGATAATCCAAAACAGCGCGTTCCAACTGGCGGGATTGACTACATGAAAAGAAAGGAAAGCCACAAATACAGAAGATATTACGTAGAGCAACATCCCGTTAATGGCATAACGCTGTCTCCACTCGGTGAGTAGTTCCTTCTTCAGCAATACGCTTACTTCATGCTTTAAAGTCATGGGGCGAAATTACAACTTTTGCGCTTCGCTTAATTTTGAATTTTTAATGCTTAATTCTTAATGGGGTGCTTTTGGGTGTTTAAGTGGGTAAGTGTTTAGGTGTTTATGGGCAGGCTTTATTTAAGCCACAGATTTCACAGATAAGAAAATTAATCAGTGTAATCAGTGGCAGAAACGCTTTGCTTAATTTTGAATTACCCTTCTTCCGTTAAATGTGATATAATCTGCGTGAATCTGAGGAATCAGTGGCAGTCCTGTGCTTCGCTTAATTTTGAATTTTTAATGAAATGTCTTCCACTAAATGTGATTTAATCTGCGTTAATCTGCGAACCGTAAGCTCAGCGAAGCTAAATTAGCGGCAAGAAACGCTTCGCTTAATGTTTAATGAGGGCTTCTGGTAAATGTGATATAATTTGTGAAATCAGTGTTAATCAGTGGCAGTTTATCGGTAGTGTGAACAGAACCCTACTGCTTTGGTGCAGGAACCGGTTGGCATTCTATAGTGAGTTGTTTTACCCATTGCTTTTTCTTTTCGTCCCAGTATTCTTTCTCTGTGGGTGTGAGGTGCTCCATGGGCATTTGAGTATCCACTTTAGTTAAAGGTTGATTGGTACTGCTGAAGGTAATTTCAGTTTCATACCAATACCTGCTGGCTCCCGGATTCATACTGGTGTTGGCACTTTCTACCGAACCGTTGGGGCGGTGTTTCAGTATGGTGATGATGGAGTAGGAGAAGTGCTTGTCTTCGAAGGTATAGGTAAGCTGTCCGTTCATATCAAAGAGCTGAATGGTGCGCTGGTCATTTTTCCACGGACTGGTTTTTACGGATATTTTTTTGCTGTTGCTGTAGTAAACGTATTGCGTGTCGGTGGGCATTTTGTAAACCGGAGTTTTTACAGGTTTTTTCTCGGGAGTTTTTTTGACAGGGTTGGGAGTTGTAATTTTTTTGATTGGTTGAGGTGTTGTTTTCTTTAGCTGTTGAACAGTATCGGTGTGTTCGATTACTACCTGCCTTTTATGTACCTGAACAGTTTCAGTTTCGTATACGATCACCTTTTTTCTATGGTACACGGTATCGGTATCCTGTGTTGTGCCGTTGTTTTCAGGTGTACAACCCCAGATAAGCGCCATGATCAAAATTGGTAAGATGATTCGCATGTGACTCTCTTAGCTAAAATGATTCCAAAATTACGGAGTATTGTTTTTCAGGTCAGCCGGACTATCCACACTTTTTATGGCACGTGAGTCGGGGGCGAAAATATATTTGGTGCGAATGGTTTGCAAAAAATGTCGGAGAGAGGTTTGGCCGCTGTTAAAATATTCCCGCATTTTGATGGCCGTTTGCGGTTCGTATATGGCCAGTAAAGGTTCTGCAAAACCGTCTTCGTTTTTAAAACAAATGGCATCATATTCTGCTTCCCGTGCTTCGATGAGCGCTTGTATATCAGCCGAGGTGAGGAATGGGTAATCACAACCCGCAACCAGTAAAGCCTGATTGTGGTTCTGCTGAAAAACACTGAGCACACCCGTCATTGGGCCTGCACCGGCAAAGGTGGTTTCATCAGGTATTACTACCGCATTGGTTGCTAGCTTTTCTTTTTGTTCAGCATTGCAGGAAATAACTACATCGTTACACAACGGAAACAATAGTTGTTGAACATGGTACACCTGTTCTGTTTGGTGGTATTTGATAAAGGCTTTATCGGTTCCCATGCGGGTGCTTTGACCTCCGCACAACACTACTCCCGTAAGCGATGCAGGAGAATAAGCCTCATTCAGGAAATACTCTTTAGGTAGTAACGTGGCCACGGGAATATCATAATGTTGCAAGGCTTCCTGTAATAAATAATCTCGGATGATGAGCAACAGTTTAGTGCTTGTAGTGTGTTGTTTGAAATGTTCAATTACACTGGTAATGGCCGGTTCCAAACCTTCTTTACGGTCCATTTCCAAACGGCCTATTTCATCCACTACTATCCAATCGAAATTTTTATTTAGTGCGCTGGTAAGTGTTTCCTGAGCCAGAGCAAACACATTTTTATCAAATACAAACCTGCCTATTTCAACGCCTTTCTCACCCGTTGTCAGTTGCAGGTTGTGGTAGGTTTTTTCTTGAATCAGGTACAGTTTGCGTTGTCCGTTTACATCCGGTGTAAGTATTCCTCCTGAATTTTGTTGTGCAGGCAGAGACAGCCAATTCATCAGCAAAGTAGTTTTGCCGGTTTGTATGGGTTCACTTAATATGTAAATGTCATTCTGCATCGGCAGTACTGCTGTGGTACAAGGCCAGCACAATCAGGTTCACCACAAAGGCTCTGTAAACGGCCAAACCTTTGTGTTCCTGTTTGGCCAGTTGCATGGCAGGGGCAAGCAGGTTACGAAGCTCAGGTAGCATATCCAGCAGGGTTTGCATCTTGGCTTTTTCACTCCCTTCTTTTTTGCCGGCCCACTTTTGCAGCAACCATTTTATCAGCGGGTTTATCAGGTAGAACAGCAACAGCAAGGCAGCCAACGTACGCAATATGGCATAGGTAGCTTTACTGCCGGCACCTTGTATCAGAAACACACCTACCACAAACAGTAGTATAAAAAATGCACTGAACAGTTTTTTGAAACGTTTATTCTTTTTCTTTTCCTGTTGTTCCTCTTCAGGTGAAATAGTGAGGGCTTCATACTGCTGTAAAATTTCCATCTGCTGTACTTCCAGTTGTTGGGGCAGTTTGCCGGCCCACCAACCCAGCACCATTCCCCACAAAGTGTAGATGCCCGTGTAAACCGCAATGAGCCAAAAGCTGAAAGAGAAGTCGGATGACAGCGAGAGGTCTTTTGCTATTCCCTGGAAAAAAAGATCCAAAGCTTCCCACAATGATTTTCCGAAAATGAGTGTCATCACCAGAAATTTTTGAATGGCTGATTCAAACAATGCGAGCATTCCAAACAACACTGCAGCTAAACGAAATGCGGGCAGGGTTGAATACACCACTGCACCCATCAATCCCTGAAAGCCTACTGCAATGTAGGCCGGTGGTGGAGAGTGCGGACTGGCTGCGGCTTTAATCAACACCACCAATATCGTGGCCTGCAAAATATCTTTCCACCTGTTTTGTGAAAAATGTGCGATAAGGGTAATCACCACAATGGCAAAACCACCCAGAAAAAAACCGGTGAAAGGAATTTTGAGTGCATGCATCATGCCTCCCAGTCCGCTTTCAGAAAGCGCCCACAGGGCGGTGAGGCGGGTAATGGTGTTGCGGTTGTATTCTGTAGAAATGCTCATTTTGATTGCAAAGTAAGCACTCGCATGATAAAAATCATCCACAAGGTTGACGATTGTCATATTAGCGGGGATTTTATAAGCTCACCTTTGTGAGGTAAAATAATTATATCTATGACCGCACAAGCTAAAGAAAGTATCAAATTACTTCATTTCGAACACCGCGAATGGCTCAACCGTTTTGAATTCTATAAAAATGAATTCAGCAATTATGAGCGTCTGTTAGGTGAAGTAGCAGTTAAGAACACCTCGCATGAAATCACCCCTCAGGTAGAGCATTTCCAAAATCAGTTTGTGCTGCAAAGAGAGAAACTCGATGTGTTAAAACACAACGTAAAACAATCAGAGCATGCCATTGAAGAGCGTATGAAAGATAATGCTACAGCTTGGGACCACCAATCCATGCCGGCTGAAACAGAACTGCGCAACAAGGTGCTGGCTTTTGACGACATGTTCAATGAACTAAAAGCAGAGTTCAGGACTTTTTTGCAAAAGGTGCTTTAAACCTGTAATGAGTTAGCAAAATAAATTTCATATAAGCGTAATAAGTGGAACTGTCCCGCACTGTGCGGGACTTTTTCATTTTATATAGTTCTGCAACGCAGCTTCCAGTTCCTGCTGTATCTTGTTTTTGAGGTGAGCGGGTGAGTGTACCTTAATCTTTGACCCGAAGCTGAGCAACTGGGCCACCAGTTCATAACTTTCTATCACCTCAATTTCAAACTTACAGGCTTTGCTCGTTTCGCTCACAATGCGTTGTGAATGGTGCAGCGGCTGACTTTTTACATACATGGCCTCGCTGGCAGGGAGTGTAAATGTAACTTTGGCCGGTTGCAGGTTATTGGGTACCGAGATACCAAAGGCGTGTGCAAAATATTCACGGGTATTAAAACTACTCTCCCTGCTAAATTTTTCCTCTTTCAACTCCAGCGACTGAATGCGATCAAGCGCAAAAGTGGTAATCTGTTTTTTATCGGGGTGATAGCCCAGCACGTACCAGCGGTTGCGGTATTCCTTTAAAAGATAGGGGTGAAGGTGGTGTTGTTTTGCTGCATCGGGTTCAAAACGTTGGTACATCAATGTCACCACTTTGCGTTCGCGAATGGCTTGCAATAAAACACCCAGGTATTCATTCCCGGTTTGTACCCAACCTTTTTCTACCTGCACGTAATCGTCCAATTTTTCATCTCCCAGGTAATCGTGCAGGTTAATAAGCTCCTCTATTTTTTGTACCGCACCGGCAAAAGATTGCACCGGTTGCAGCCCGTCAAACTGCCGCATCAGTTGTTTGGCAAAGTCCAGCGCATAAAGTTCTTCCTCACGCAAGGGCATTTTGTTAATGCTGTAATGCTGGTCGCTGTAGCAGTAGCCATTGTACCTGCGTTCATAAACAATGGGAGCCAGGTAGCCCAGTTCTTCATTGTTTTTCATTTCCTCCAAATCCTTTTCAATGGTACGTAAGGACACTTTACCTACCACTTCGGTGCAGGCTTCTATCAGGTCTTCTTTACTGGGATAAGGCTTTTGCTTGTTGCGCAAACACTGGTCAATAATGCGGAAACGGATATAAGCACTCTTATTTATTGGCATGTGGTAAAAATAATTTAAAAAAAATATTTCCCCGCATATAGGCTGCGGTGAACCCCATTTTGTTTGTATCATCAAATAACAACAAGTATGAACACACAAATTCAGGTTATCAATCAGGTGCTGCATTTACTGGGTAAAGTCAACACATTGGAAGTTACAGATGAATTCAGTTATGAGGCACTGGAAGATTTCAGAGTTACATATGTGTATGCAGAAGAGCTGGGTGAAATTATCTACAAAGGTCGCATGGCACTTGTGCAACGTGATACCGAAAAACTGAGCAACGTACTTCGCCAGTTGATTAAGCACCCTGCCTTTAAACATGACGGTTCGCGCAAATTGCTGGCGGACTGCATTGAACTGATGCACGAAGACAGGTTGCTGTTGCTTACCTCTATGCCGGTACGCAAAATTTTACTGGCCTGCCACAAGAGCATACAAAACCATTTGGGCATACTCATCATCAAAGGCGAAATCCGTTTTCACCTGATGCAGGCCAGCATTGAAGAATTAGCTTAATCAATCAACTCTTAAAATCCATACTTATGCAAGACAACCGCAGTACTCAACTGATGTTTCGCGAGGCGTTACATCTCTACCACCAGGAGCAATTTACCCGTGCTTTTCAGCAACTGGAAATTATACTGGCCCTACAGCCCGCCCACATGCCGGCTAAATACCAACAGGCTTTGTGCAAAATACATTTAGGGCAGGAGGAAGAGGCTTACCATGATTTATTGCAACTGGTGGAGCAGGATCCGGATCATCATCAGGCACTGTCGCAACTGGCGCAGGTATGCTTTAGTCTGGGTGATAAAACCATGGCACTGGTGCATATTCACCGGGCACTGGAAAGTGATTGCGATGAAATTAACAGAGCCGAGTACTACTTTATCGCTACCAACTTTTACAGCCTGAGCGGTGAAACGGAAATGGCGCTGGAGTTTGTGGAACAAGCCATTCAACTGCAACCTTCCAATCAGGAGTACCTGATTAAACGGGCACGTTTGTTTATTAAGCAGCACCAATATGCCTATGCCTTAAGCTGCCTCAACCAATTGCTCATACAAATGCCTTTTTGCCGCGATGCTTATTTCTTGCGTGCCCTGTGCCGCAAGCAGCTCAACGACAATACGGGTGCTCACCTGGACATGGAACGTTTTCGTTCCAACCGCTGTGAGTTACCTTCTTAAATTGAAATTTTAGCTTAGCAAATAAAAGATTCTGCCGGGGCCAAGTGTTTGGGTGAACACGTCCCGTGCAGTTTTTTTGTTTTGGAGGTGGAAGCGTTGGTTGGCGGGGGACGCCAACTACGGACAATTACGAATTCTGTGTTTTACTTCTTATTTAACGTAGACGTATCCGGATTAAAAAGTACCACCCATTTGTTGTCAACAAACTCAACAAAAAATCCAAATCCTTTGTAATAGTTTTTATCGTATTTGAACCAGGCTTTGATGTTGTAGGTGCCAAAATCACGTGACATCTTTTCGGCTTCTACACTGTAAATTTCTATGTAGTCAATTTTCAGGTTACGGTTCAAAGCGGTGTCTAAAAACTCCTGTAAGTGATAGAAGTTGTCTTTTATATCTTGCTCAGTAAATGGTCTGTCGTGATAGGGCCACTTGTACTTGCCGGTATGCCATAGGCCGATAAAGGATGCACTGTCAGAACTTTTTAAATGTGTTATGGCTTTTTCCAGTAGCAGCCGGGCTTCTTTCTTAGATATTTTTTGCCCGAATAAAGTTGTGGACAAGCTCAGGCAAATAATGGCGAGTAGTAGTGCTTTTTTCATTGTACTAAAATACAAAAAGAGAGCGGTTTCAAAGAGTGTTTCAATTTTTTCCTATTAGGTTGGTCAGTGCTGACACGGACCAAAGCAGTACTCATAGTGTGTGTGCCTTCTAATGCGGTGGTAGAACATCCCAAAAAACTAAATTCGGTTTGCACTTCTTAATCTTTTGAATAGTTGGGTAAATACTCATTCGACTCAAATAAAGTTCTTTGTTTTTTATTTTTGAATCAATAATATTGAATTGATGAATGTCGCTCAATTTACAAACATCACATTTAATCTCTGTTATTTGTTTGGTCTCGAATGTGAAACTTTGAAGCTTACTTAGTGTCTCTATCCATTGTGGTATAACCTGCGATTTTCCTCTATAGCCTAAAAAAGTTAAGCCCAAAAAGGCTGAATCAAATTGGGGAAACGTCAAATTTGGCGCAAACAAGTATAAAAAGTTCAAGCTGTCACTTACGTTAATCAAGTTGATTCTATCCACCTTGTATCCTCCAAAGATTCCAATTGATTGAAGGTTTTCAAATTTGGCCAAATCTAGATTGGTCACAGGCTGATTTAAATTGTCAATCCGAATGCTGATAATTTTATTCAGGTCAATATGTAGTGACAATGCTTCGAAATCAATTGGCTTTGTTGAATTAATTACCAACTGACTTATATCTTTTGATTTAATTGAATCTGGTATCTCTGAGATATCGCAATTTGTTAGGTATAGAGCATGATATTTCTCTTTATATACAACGCAACTATTCTTGCTTGGAATGTCTTTTTTTGTTGTATTGTCACAAGAAGAGACAATTAACAGAATAAGAACTATGCATAAGGAATTAAAAGTACATCTTACTTTCATTGTACTAAAATAGAAAAAAAAGAGAGGTTTTATGAGGCTGTTTCAATTTTTATTTTCTAAATCAATCTTTTCTTGTGCTCAACTTTGGTTCTTGCAAGCATTGGGGCTTTCGGTTGGTTCGTGTAACACGAACCAAAGCGGGGTAATTTGATGTAATTTAACTTTTTTGCCACTTTCGTTTGTTAGTGCTGTCACAAACAAAAGAAAACGGTGAGTGGATATGTGTTATTTCAATAAAGTAAGTCTGCACCGTTTTCTTTTAAGGTATCAATTAATCCTTTTACACCTTGTTTGATGATTTCTTTTTTAGATTCACTTAAAAATTCCTTTATGAACTTTGTTCCTTGTTTTGCAATTTTCGCCCAAATACTTGTCAACTTTGTGACAACCCACTTTTTTGATTTATTAGTAATATGGTCACGAAGGACTATAATGTCTTGCTTTATTTCCTTAATGTCTTTTGTGTTATTTTCAGTTTCAAATTCAGATAATCTATTCCCTATCGCTTCCAAGTATTTGTCTAATAGTAAAATCTGATTAGTTTTCAATGGCTTTGATTCTGCTTCTTCGTCTATTATTTCAAATTCAGCGTAAAACTCTTCTTTAAATGACTTTGTTATTGGGTCATCAAAAAAAGAATTTACGCTTTCGTATTCATTTAATAAATTTGACCAAGCTTCAAATTGCCCTTTCAAACTTGTTACTTCAACCCAAGTTTGATAACTTCCGCTATCATTAATGTTTCGTGGACACTTTGTTATTAAGAATTGAAATATGTTACTGTTAGTTTTTTGATAATCTTCGATAGTAAAATGAAACTTTGAATCTAAATCTTTATCAATTATCTTAAGTAAATTTTCTTTTGGCTCAATAACTTCAAATTTGTCACCTTTTAAATTGACGAAAGGCTCCAATGCTTTCAAAATTACTAATGGTAAGTCCTTTTTCTTTCTCATGCTTATTGATGGTTTGTCGTTTTATATGCTTGGAATTTATATAGACGCCATTCTTAGTTCTTTTGAAAATATTGATTAGATTTCGCAGCCATACCAGATAAATTTTAGGTAAAACTAATCGCATGTATGCAGAAAAACAAATGTAGAAGATAAGTTCAACTTCGCTATAGCTCCTGTCCCCACGAGCCACTAAAGAAAAATCCGTGGAATCTGTGCAATCAGTGTCGCACTCCTCTTGTGCAGGAGCTATTTCTTTTTCTTCCCCGGTATCTTGTTCAAATCCTCGTGCAGGTCTTTGATGGAGCCAAAGCCAATCACATCTTTCAGCACCGGGTCTTTGGATAACTCAGCGGCCCGTATAATTTTTTCTGTACCAAAGCGGCCCTTAATGCCGTACACGGTTTTGCGTAATTTGTCTTTGCGGCTGTGGTCGTCAAACAGGGAATACTGCACCTGTGTATCGGGTACAAAATCACTTACCGTTACGCCCAAAGCTGCCAGTTGGTTGTTGATGATGGGTTGTGTTTGGTGCTCCTTTTCAAAAGCCTCCATTTTTTGTTTTACTAAGTGCAACAAATCAATGCCGTCCTGCAAGGGTTGGGAGAGAGGGATGCCTGTTCCCCACTCGTAGCCGTCAATGTAGCGGCAGTAGAGCGATATGTTACGGCAAAATACGCCTTGCTTTACCATGCGCCCTTCCAGTTTGAGGCAAAGGGATAACAACAACTCTTGCAAGGTTTCCAATTTTTCGCGCTGGTGTTTGGAAATCATGCGTTGCGCGGCCATGCTCTTGTAATCGTGGGTTTCGGTATCTATGGTTACTTCCTGAAAGTTGAGGCGCTGGTGCCAGTACAAACCCACCACACTGCGGCAAGCCGCTTTAAGTTTTTGCGGAGAGGTATACCGCAGTTCCAGCGGAGTGCGAATGCCTGCATGCTCCAGTCGCGTGGCCATGCCACGGGCAATGCCGGGCAGATCGGTTAGTTTCATGTTTTTCAGAATACCGTCAATGGTATCGGGCATAATGGTGGTAAGGCCATCGGGCTTTTTCACATTGGAAGCCAGCTTGGCTAAAAAGGCATTGGGGGCAATGCCAATGGAACAGGTAAGGTAATCGCCCACTTCATTTTTAATATCTTTTTTTATTTGTTTGGCCAGCTCTTTCGGGTCTTTGTAAATAAGGTGGTAGCCCGTAAGGTCAATCACGGCTTCATCAATACTTTTGGGAATTACCTTATCCGAGTACTTGCGCAACACGTTCATGATTTTGATGTGTATTTCGCGGTACAGGTTAGGATGTGTTTCCACCGCTACAATATCGGGGCACACTTTTAAAGCCTCGTTCATGCGCATACCACCTTTTACTCCTTTTTTCTTAGCATCAACGGAAGCGGCAATAATGGCGGCAAAACGGTTGAGGTACACACATACGCCCACAGGTTTTCCGCGCAGTTCAGGGTTTACCTGTTGCTCGCAGGTAGCAAAAAAACTGTTCATGTCCACAAACAGAAAACAAGATTCGGGTGCGCGTTGCATGTGTGCTTACAGTGGGATAAAATTACTTCTACGGGCTTACAATTGCATCATCAGTTGGCAGGTAAATTTCAACGCGTTAAACAGCAACTGTTTGTATTTTTTGTTTGGAGAAAAATAAAACTCTCCCTTTCTTCGCATCCGTTACTCGGTTCTTAGTTCATATAATTTGAACAAAAGATTAATAGGGAATCAGGTGTAAATCCTGAACAGTTCCCGCTGCTGTAAGTTTCTGCAACGCAAGTTGCAACCTGTTGCCAGCCTTTACGTCACTGTTCACCTTTGGTGGATGGGAAGACCGGACAACTGGGGAAATGAGTCAGAAGACCTGCCGCAATAACACAAGTGCATGTAGCTTTCGGGAAAAAAGCATAAGGCGTTCTCGGTTCAACCCATTATGGTATTACCGTAATTAATCGCAACGAGCAGTCTTTGTTATTTCCTTTGGCTACAGCAATAACTAACGGTTTATGCTGAACGAAAAATACACATGCGACTCATTTCAACTCAGGTTACTATTAACCTTACTGAGTGTTGCCTGTGCTGTGTTCCATACCTCAGCACAAACTGATTCCTCCAAACACATACCTGAGGTGACCATTACAGCCGTGCGCGGGGAACAGTTGCAAACAGGTGCCAAGGTGCAACAATTTACTCCCGCACAGTTACGTGCATTTGCCACAGCTAACCTGGGCGAACTACTTTCAGCCAACACTCCGGTGTTTATTAAAAGTTACGGACCGGGTAGTTTAAGTAGCATTTCTTTTCGGGGTACAGGAGCCTCGCATACCGCAATTGTGTGGAACGGGTTTAACCTGCAAAGTTCCATGAACGGGCAAACTGATTTGTCCATGTTTCCCATAGGCACCTTTGATGAGGTGAGGTTGCAGTATGGCGGCAACAGTGCTTTGTACGGAAGTGGTGCAATTGGTGGCAGCATTTATTTGCGCAACACAGCTGCCTTGGTTGATTCACCACAGATGCACTTGGTCTTGCAAGCCTCTTCGGGAAGCTTTGGTACACAGCAATATTTTGGCAGCTACGGTTATTCAGGCAAAAGGTTTAGTACACAAGTGAAATATTACCGCAATAACTCAGATAATAATTATTCTTTTACCAATACCGCAGCTTTTCAATCTCCTGACGTAAAACAAACACATGCGGCCTTTACCCAACAAGGTGTAGTGTTGAATGTCGGTGGGAGCGTGTCTAAATATACCCGCATCAATGCGTATTACTGGTGGCATAACAACCAACGCGATTTGCCGCCTACTATGTTGCAAAGCACTTCATTGGCTACACAAGCGGATGAATCACACCGGGCAGCGATTGATTTTACTTATGGTCGTAACAAATGGCAAAGCATTTTACGCAGCGGATTTTTTCTGGAACAACTTCGCTACAGCGACCCGATTGCTGGTATTGACAGTAAAAATCGTGCAGTCAATTGGGTGAATGAGTTGGAGCTTTCTTATACCGTTTCACCGATTCTGAAAGTGATATCGGGGGTAAACTTTACCACCATCAATGCATCTTCACCCGGCTATTCATCAACTGCTTCTCCTTCCCAAAACAGAACAGCCATTTTCGCAGCTGCCAGATGGGGGAAGCAAACAGCAGCCTCGCGTTTTAAATCAGACATCTCGGCACGTGCTGAAAATATTTCGGGAGTTTGGGTGCCCGTTACCTTCAGCTTCGGAACGCAGACAAGGGTAGCTAATAATTTGCACTTTCATACTTTGGTATCACGCAATTACCGTTACCCAACGTTCAATGATTTGTACTGGCAACCCGGTGGCAATTTACAACTGAAACCGGAGTACAGCTTTAATGCGGAAAGCGGATTGAACTATGTATACACTTTATCAAAGCATCAGTTCAAAGCTAACGTAACGGTGTTCAGTCATTGGGTTGATAACTGGATTATCTGGATGCCTGATTCCGTTAACCCCAACGTGTGGACTCCCAACAACGCAGCCGAAGTGTGGAGCAGGGGAGTAGAGTATGGTTTGGGTTATACCTGGCAGCCGAAGTTAAACACAGCTATTTCGGTAAACGCGTTGTATACGTGGCAGCAAGCCACACACGAGAAGGTGGCCTTTGCAGGAGATGCTGCTTTGCACCGTCAGTTAATTTATATGCCGAGACAAATGGGCTCGTTGCAACTGAGTGTGCAACACAAAAAGTGTCAATTCAGTTTTCAGCAAGTGTATAACGGTTTGCGTTTTACCAGCAGCGACAATTACAATTACCTGCCAGCATTCTGGTTAAGCAGTGCTCAGCTGTCCTACACCTTTCAATTGAAAAAATATCCTGCCTCGGCCCGTGCGTTTGTTTCGGCAAAAAATATGTGGAATGAAAATTACCAGGTGATGTTGTGGCGAGCCATGCCGGGGCGCTACATAGAAGCAGGTTTACGATTGGAATTACAACATAAAATTAAACATCAATAATCATGAGAAAAACAACTTTACTATTTTTATTCGCTATTCTTTCTGCGGCAGTTTCTGCTCAAACAGTTGCCAATTTTGAAAATATCACCTTACCTGTCGACAGCTTTTGGGATGGCCGATATGACCAGCAGGCCAAAGGTTTCAGCAGCGGTAATGCCTTTTTTACCAACATGTGGGATACCTCTTTCGGTGGTTTTTGGGCAGATGGTTTTGCCTGCAGCAATAAAAAAGATACCATCAATGGAACCTATACCAATAAGTATTCAGCCATTACTGCCGGTGGCTACAACGCCTCAGCCAACTTTGTTATCGGTCAGCAAAACGCCATAGTGCGTTTAACAGGAAACGGAGCAGGTAAAGTAGTGGAAGGTTTTTATGTAACCAACGGAACTTATCCTTACAGCACCATAAAAAACGGAGACAGTTTTTCGAAGAAATTCGGTGGTGTTACCGGTACTGACCCTGACTTCTTTTTACTGCATGTAGTGGGTTGGCACAACGGTACATTAAAGAACGATACCGTTAAATTTTATCTGGCAGATTTCCGCTCAACAGACAGCAGCGCTGATTATATCGTAAAAGACTGGCGTTGGGTTAACCTTACTTCACTGGGTAATGTGGATAGCATTAAACTATTTATGACTTCTTCTGATGTGGGCCAGTGGGGAATTAACACCCCGTTGTTTTACGCCATAGATAATTTTACCACACGCGATATTGCCGCAAGTGTTGCTCCAGTGAAAACCAACCTTGTTGCTGCGTATCCTAATCCGTTCACTACACAAGTTAGTGTTGCCGTTGAGGTAGCTTCATCTATAGTGCTGTTAGATATCAATGGGAGAGTAGTATTAAATGAAACCATTTCTGACGCAGGGAAAATCACGTTAAATACCGCTGAAATTGCCGCAGGAATTTACTTTATTCGTGTAAGCAATGTTTACGGACAAAGCACACAAAAATTAATCAGGTACTAATGCGTTTTTACAGTCTGTTTTTTATACTTCTGTTGAGCCTTGGCGGAGCAAATGCACAATTTGCTCCGCAGGTTGGCAGGCCCGGTTCTACCGCCATTCACAAGGACAATGTGTTGTTTGTGAACTGGGCACAAACCTGCACCGTTAATCGCGGTTACCAGCATGCAGGTAATCCGTCTTTGGGTTATCCTACCGTGGGCGATTCGTCTATGGCCGTTGGCAAAGCGGGCACTAACGGAGTGGTGAGTCTGGGAGATGGTGGAAATGCAGTGCTCACTTTTTATCCTGCTATTAAAAACAAAGCCGGATATGATTTCGCAATTTTCGAAAACGGTTTTCAGTTTATTGCTGATTCAGGTTTGGCGTTTTTGGAATTTGCTTTTGTAGAAGTGAGTTCAGATGGTCAGTACTTTGTTCGTTTCCCCGCAATAAGTAATATAGATACAAGCGTTCAATGTGACCCTTACGGCATCAGCGATGCAGCCAAAGTAGATCAACTGGCCGGTAAGTACGTGTTTCCTTACGGCACCCCGTTTGACTTAGAACTATTGAAAGACACACCGGGTTTAGATGTTAACCGCATCACACACATTCGTTTAGTAGATGTGGTGGGCAGTATTGATGCACCCTATGCGCAGCGTGATTCACGCGGAATTATAGTGAATGATCCCTGGCCCACTGATTTTCCCAACTGTGGTTTTGATGTGGATGCGATAGGAGTGATTAACCAGAACGATCCTAACACTGTGGAGGAAACACTTCAACAGGCACTTGTTTTATACCCTAATCCTTCTGCAACTCATGCTGCGGTGCGATTACATTTGCCCATGTGGAATATGCCTGCACAGGTAAAAGTCTATGACATCAACGGAAAAATGGTATTGACCCAACAACTCAACCATGCGGGTGATTACCTCCAAGCTGCTGCATTACCCAAAGGAATATTTTTGGTAGAAGTCGAACAGCAAGGTATCACTTACCGCTGCAAATGGATGATTCAATGAGTTCATTTCGTCTGTTGTTTTTGCTTTCAGTTGCACTAACGGTATTTGCCTGTAAAGAAGAAATTCCGCAAGCACCTGAATTGCCTTCAGCACAAAGTAACCGTTTGGTGTACGTAATTAACGAGGGGAATTTTCAGTGGGGCAATGCTACCATCACCCGCTTTGATCGCATCAGCAAACAAAAAACGCACGATGATTTTTTTGAAAGTGCCAACCAACGCCCTTTGGGTGATGTGGCACAATCCATCACCTTTCACAACGGATTGGGGTATCTCGTCATCAATAATTCCTCTAAAATTGAAGTAGTAGATTCCACCACGTTTGTTACCAAAGGTGTCATCAGCGGATTGACTTCACCGCGTTACCTGTTACCTGTGGGAGGCAATAAAGCCTATGTAACCGATATTTATTCCAACTGCATTTGGGTGGTGAATCTGAATACGCGTACACTCATTAAAACCATTCCTTGTCGCGGGTGGACGGAAGAGTTGCTTTTGCACAATGGCAAAGTATGGGTTACCAACCTGCGCACCAATTACCTCTATCGCATCAATCCGGTTACAGATATTATGGAAGATAGTGTGTTGCTCGGCTTTCCCGCAGGTTCTTTAGTAACGGATGCCGGCAATAAATTGTGGGTATTGTGCAGTCAGGTTTTGCAAGCCAATGCGCCTTCCCGTTTGATGCAACTCAACGCACAAGGTACGCAGGTACTCAAAATATTTGATTTGGGCACGGGAGCAGGAAAGGTGTTGCGCACCAACCCCGACCGCACGCAGCTCTACTGGATAAAGGGCCACATTTACAGCATGCACATCACTGCTGATTCACTTCCTGTTGCTCCTTTAATAACCAAACAGTCGGGTGAAAATTTTTACAGTTTAGGAATAGATCCTGTGAGCGGAGAGATTTATGCAGGCGATGCACTCGATTATGTGCAGAAGGGAAACGTGAAATGTTTCACTCCTGCAGGAGCATTCATCACCTCATTTAAAGCGGGTATCACACCGGGAAATTTTGCATTTAATTAAGATGGAACACAAAACCTGTGAACGTTGTGAAGCTGAGTTTACCTGCAATGTATCGAACATCAGCAATTGCTGGTGCATGGATGTGCAGGTAAATGCTGCGGCTAAAGGAGTGATTGCCGCCAGCTACAACGATTGTTTATGTGAAAAGTGTTTGAAAGAAATTGCTTTAGAAACGGCCGATAAGCCACTTACCCGGGAAGAATTGAAACCCAACGAACATTATTATTACAACGAAAAAGGCTTAATGGTGCTCACCGCCACCTACCTGTTACGTAGAGGTTACTGCTGTGAAAACGGCTGCCTGCATTGCCCTTATGGGTTTAGGAAGTAAGTCCTAAGTAGTGGCTTGTGACGGCACGAACCACAGCAGGTGTATCCTTTTTTGTAAGATAAGGACGCCCTATGACTAGTCAGTTTTAATTTCAATTGGCACTTCAATCATATTTTTGACTGTTGTGTACAATTCAACATCTTGTGCAGGTGTCTCCAAAGAAATGATGAGGGAATAGCGGGTTGAATTTTCAACTTTTCCAAGATGCTTTCTTTCACGCCACCAACCAATAATTGGGAAAACGGCAATCAAATTACAAGTTGCTAAATCTGCTGCAGTTCCTTCCCAATAGTCGGAATGAATTGAGCCGTTGCTGCGATTATTCGCTCCAATTACCCATCTATTACTACCTGAGTTGCCATTTACTTCTTCATTCTCTTCGCGGGCTTCAACATTTACACGTTTTCTAAATTCATCTTCTTCCTCGCCAACATTATTAATATCAAAACGCAATCCATGTGATTGATAGCGGTATTTATCCTTCCACCCAATTTCACCTGCTCCGGGTTCAATAAAATAAGAAAGTGTTACTCGCAACCTAACAGGAATATTTCCCATTTCAAGTAATATTTCTTTTGGCCAAGGAAGATTAAAAAAATGAATCTCATTTGTTTCAGGTTGATTTTTGTCATTGAACCCAAATGGTTGAATAAATTCTTGTGCAACGAAAGTCAAAGCACTTTCCTTACTATACAACGCCCTTTCTAATTCAGGAACACCAAAGCCATAAACTCTTAACAGTTTTCTATAATCACCTCTATTTCCTGATTTTACATCTTGTTGTTGTTTCATAGCATCATTCCAAAAAGCAGAATGAACTATAAGTGCCCTAACTGTTTCAGGCCAAGCATTTGGATATTCAAACGCAATTTTTGCTGCAAACCAAGATGCTTGTGCGGCTGCGGCACTTGTTGCATTGATAGTATCGAATGGTTTTATATTAAATTTCTTTGATGTAGAAAGTAATTCTAAATCTTCATGTGTAGTTACACTATCGTCTGGTGCTTTTAAAAGATTTCCACCTTCAAATACCACATCAGGTTTTACAGGCCATTTTTTCTCCCAAACTAAGGAAGTTGAACTATAGGGCGATAATTCACCTTGATTTGCAACAAGTGTATAATCTTTAAATTTTTCATCATTCACTTGATTTTTATCAGTGTATGCACCAATTACAACTGAGTTCCACGATTGTGCGGGGTTTTCAATAGTTGTTACATAGTTTGAGTCAGGATAATTTTTCCAAGAAACTTCATCCCTGATATTTCCGGCAGAAATAATTATTAGTCTTTGATTCTCTCCATCACCAAATGCAAGATTGTCTATTGCTCCTGACCATGAAGAAGGTCTTCCTTGTTCTGCATCCTGCTTTGAAGTCACAGACATGCAATAAATCAAAATCATTTCCGGATTCTGAATTTCTGCTCTTGCTATGCCTTGTGCTGTTACATCACCCCAAAGCTCTTTTGGTGTTGCTTCTTGCGTTGTTGGTGGTAAAATTTTAACTGAACAAATTCTGTGTGTAATAGGAACGTTTTCAGTTGAAACAAGAATTGATTCCATTTGTCCATAACCTGCAATGCCCGCCATTAGTGTTCCATGTCCTGAACCTGTTTCATGGTCATTGGTTCCCCAAGCATTATCAACTGTTAGTGTATTTGCATTGTCAATTAGGGGCTGTAAAAGCTGATGACCATTGTTAACGCCTGAATCCAGTACGCAAACCTTAATATTACTTTCTATTTGCTCAATTCTTTGTAATAAATCGTCAACCCATGCTTGCTGTTCAATGGCACTTTCATTTATCCAAAAACCTGCCGGTTCTTGTCCTGCTCTGAACTCTGCCAATAAATCACTTTGTAACATGAGTTCGATTAACTGGTTTCTGCTTGCATTGATAAGTAAAACCGCCCTTTCAGGAAATATAATTGTGTTGCGTTTATACTCAATTCCTATGTTTTCAAGTGTTTTAAGAAACAGTGCTATTTGATCTTGTTCTTGTTTGTCCTTGGTGTTTACGTTAAGCCATGCTTCGCACCATTTTGAATTTTCTGTAGGAATCAATTGAAGTTTGTCAGTCCACAAGCCCTCTAATAAAGCAATGCTTACATCGTTTATGCTATTGACTAAAGGTGCATTCTTTGGCTTTCCCGACTTTAAATCTACTGCTTCATATTTGGCAATCTTACTAATGAAAAAGCCCTCCATTCCATTGGGAATATAAACTGTTGCTTTTACCTGAGTGTGTTCACCATCGACCTTTTCTTCTTTAACATTCAATAAGCGAATACCTGTTTTAATGTTCTCTAAACTCTTTGTGATTAAGTCGTGGTCGGCTGCACTCGTAAAGGATAAATAAGTGCCTTCTCTTGTTGCAATTTTTTCAGCAGTTCTTGCTTGTTCTAATTCTTTTTTCTGATTCCAGATTGCGTCAAATTGCTGAAGCAATTTTGCACTGTGTGCTGCCCTGTCTCTTGGTGGAATTCTAGGTTGTTTACCTTGCTTAGGTGAAGCTTTGTATTTTTCCGGTTTTACATTCCCTGAAATGAAAATGTGCTTGTAATTTTCTGCCATCTTAAACGATTATTTATGATATGCTGCATTTCTGTCTTTGATTGATTTGAGAATTAGTTGATTACTCATTGACTGTTTTTCGTTTAAGACAGTTTCTTTAATGGCATCTAAACATGCAAGCGATATTTCGGCATGGCTTAAGCCGTTTATATTTGGTAGCAGTTGGTTAAAGTTTACCTTTTTGCTGTAGCGTGAAAGTCTGTTTTTTAATAATGCTAATTTTTCATCATTGTCAGGCAAGTGATAGAGAATTACATCATCGAACCTGCGGAACAATGCTTGGTCTAAAAGAGCTTTGTTATTTGTAATTGCAATTATTAAGCTATCGGAATTATCTCGTTCAATAAATTGTAAGAAAGAATTTAATACCCTTCTCATTTCACCGACATCATTATCCCGACTTCTTTCTCCACCAATTGCATCAAACTCATCAAAAAGATAAACACCTTGTTTTTGTTCTATTAAATCAAATACCTGACGAAGCTTTGCACTAGTTTCACCCATGTATTTGGTTACCATTTTATCCATCAATATGGTATAAAGTGGCAAGTTCAATTCATTCGCAATAATCGAAGCTGTGAGAGTTTTACCAGTTCCTGGAGGTCCAGAAAGTAAAATTTTTCGTCTGTTCTCCAAATCGTGTTTGCGTAGTTTGTCACGTTGAACAAACTCTGAAATGATTCTTGTGATTTTTGATTTGATGTCCTCTGATGCAATCATGTCTGCAAGATTTACAGCAGGTACATTTTCCAAAATCAAGCCTTGTAAGTCGGGTGCGAAACCTTTGGTTTTATGCTTTGCCTCTTTTACCTTGTCTATAATGGCTTTGATTTCGTTAGCCACAAGTGTATGCCCTAACTTTGCTTCATGGGCAGCAATTTGCAAAGCCATAGTGGTAAACCGTTCCGGCTCATTGTTGTAATGAGATTTTATTAACGATACTATGTAGTCTGCTTTTGCCATTAGAGTTCAAAATTACATTTTTATTGTATAATTCACTATTTGTCATTCCACTTCAGTCCATATCCTCACAAACTAGACCTAATCATCTCACTTCTCCCGAATTCTCTTTCCTGTTAAATGCAGGAACCTCAACGTGTGCAGGAGTGCAGCCATAAACAATCCGAGTAAGAGTGCCATCCATATGCCGTACACATCAAAATTTTGTACAAAGGCCAGGTAATACCCTAAGGGTAAACCAATGCCCCAGTAGGCAAGTAGTGTTACAAAAGTGGGGATGTTCACATCACTCACCCCGCGCAAAATGCCCAAACCAATGGCCTGTGTACCGTCAAACAATTGAAAAAATCCGGCAATAATAACCAGTCCTGTAGCGTAGCGTATTACTTCCGGTTCATTGGTGTACAGGGCCACCAGTTGTTTATCAAACAGCAGAAACAATAGTGCAAACACCGTCATGAAGGAGAGTCCGCAATAGATAGCCGAGATGCCTGTTTTGCGTACCTTTTTCCATTTGTGTTGCCCCAGTGCATCACCCACTTTAATGGAGGCAGCAATGGATATTCCCGATACAATCATGTACGTTACTGAGGCCAGGTTAATGGCCACATTGTGCGCTGCCAGTTGGTAGGTACCTAACCAACCAATCAAAAAGGCCGAACCCGAAAAGGCACCTATTTCAAAGAAGTATTGCATGCCAGCGGGCAGTCCCACTTTTAGAATGTTGACGAAGTAGTTGTGCTCATAAAAGTGAGACACCTTTCTGCGAATGAGTGCGCTGAATTCAGGCACGTACCACAAAACCGCCCACATGGCCATCACCATAAATACGCGGGTAATTAAGGTGGCAATTCCCGCTCCGTTCAAGCCCATTGCGGGGAAACCCCATTTGCCGTAAATAAGCACCCAGTTGAGCAACACGTTCATTAATAAGCCCGCAACTGTAACCACCATGCTCCAGGTAGTTTTAGATAAACCATCGCTTATTTGTTTCAGAAAGAAAAACAAGGCAAAAGGCAAAGACGTCAAACTCAGTATAAGTGTGTATTCTATCGAAAGTTTTTCTACAGCGGGTGGTTGTTTGAACCAATGGAAGTTGTAGGCCAGCAAAGCAACAATAGCCGTAAGTACCACACCCAAAATGAGGTGTACCAGCAATCCGTTGTTGTAAATGAGTTTGATTTCATCGGGTTCGCCTGCACTGTTACTTTTCGCAATCATGGGCGAAATAACGGTTCCCGTACCTATGCAGATAACCATAATCAGAAAAAACACCGCATTGCTTACTCCGGCAGCAGCCAGTGCATCAGCGCTCACGTGGCCCACCATTACGGTATCGGCCACACCCATCAACACAAAACCCAGCTGACCGATAATAAGCGGCACACTCAGTTTGAGAATGGACAAAACGTACGGAAGGTAAGTGCGGTAATGGTTTCTCATCATAAAAAATAGCCGGCAAATATAGGGGATTTCAAAACTGCTCCTTTCTGTTTTTATGTAAGCGCCCCAAATGTTACCTTTGTCCTTTAAACACTACCACCAGCTATGCGTGTATATTTTGATAATGCGGCTACTACGCCATTGGATAAAGAGGTCTTAGAGGCCATGGTTCCGGTTATGGCCGAGAATTTCGGCAATCCTTCGTCCACCCACTCAGATGGCCGCAAGGTGAGAACCATTATTGAAGAAGCACGTAAAAAAGTAGCGGGTTTGCTCAACGTTTCACCCGGGGAGATATTCTTTACCTCAGGCGGAACGGAGGCCGATAACATGGCTATTCGATGTAGTGTGGAGGAACTGGGCATTACGCACGCCATCTCTTCACCCATTGAGCACCATGCCGTATCACATACATTGGAAGAACTGGCGCACAAAGGAAAAATCAAACTGTCTTTGGTTAAGTTACTCCCCAACGGGCACATCGACCTCAACCATCTAGAAGAATTACTCCAAAACAATCCCCGTTCGCTGGTTTCGCTTATGCACGCCAACAATGAAATAGGCAACCTGCTCGACATTGATAAGGTAGGGGAGTTGTGTACAACCTATAATGCCGTTTTTCATTGCGATACCGTTCAAACCATCGGGCACTATCCGCTGGATTTGCAAAAGACAGCTGTTCATTTTATTGCTTGTGCAGCTCACAAATTCAACGGACCTAAAGGAATAGGTTTTATATACATCAACTCTGCTGTAAAAATTCATCCGTTTATTACCGGTGGAGCACAAGAACGTAACATGCGTGGCGGTACTGAAAACGTTTACGGAATTGTAGGATTGGCCAAAGCACTTGAAATTGCGTATCGCGATTTAGAAAAAGAAAAGGCTCACATAAGTGAAGTGAAAAGCTACATGATTGAGCAATTGCAAAAGAACATTCCCGGGGTGCAGTTCAATGGCGATTGTACGGGCAATGCGTTATATACTGTACTCAACGTATCCTTTCCTCCGGCAGCATTCAATGAAATGTTGTTGTTTAAACTGGATATTGCCGGAGTTTCCTGTTCAGGCGGAAGTGCTTGCTCATCGGGCTCTAACGTGGGTTCGCACGTATTGGGCGCCTTGGGTGTTTCACCTGAGCGGGCCAATGTGCGTTTCTCTTTTGGTAAACAAAACACCAAAGAGGAAGTTGATTTTGTTGTGGCACAAGTAAAGAAACTGTATGTGCCGGAAACAGCAAGTTCGTAGGTATAGCCAACTTTTAAAGACAGACAAGGAAGCATGACAGATGTAGAAGTTAAAATACTTTTTCACTTAAATAAGGTACGTGGTCAAAATAACGTTGACCAGATTTTATCTGAAATGTTATCTATTACAGATTACGACTTAAAGACAGCACTATCATCTCTACTTGACAAAAATTATATTTATGAGGACAGCGACACAAATCAAAAGAACCTCAATCTGAAAGCATGGAGAATTACTAAAGACGGTGAAATTAAAGCCAATGAAATACAGGCAAAACTCGACTTTGAAAAAGAACAGAAAGTCAAGCAAGACATTAAGACTAATGCTAAATCGACACAATTAGTAGCGTGGGCAACTTTTGCTGCGACATTTGTAGGTGCAGTTGCCGTAGTTTTTCAGGCGTTTTATGCCAATCGACAGAATCAATTGTTGGAAAAACAAAATAGTATTCAAAAAGGATATACAATCGCATCCCCAATCGCAGAGCAAAATACATTTTCTGACAGCACGAATCTTATCAATGCGATGAATATCGTAGCAGAACTTAAGATTGTAAAGGACAAAATGAAACTCATAGACAGTTCATCTAAAGGGCAAAGACACATCACATTGGTACCAATGTTAGACGACCCAACGAATAATGTTTATTTAGTAAAAGTTGGCGAAGACAATGGAACCAATTTGGTGACATATTTTAACTTTTTAGTAGACGTTAACTCCAAGAGAATTATTAACCCAGACGGAAAACTTGAAGGACAATGAAAAAAAACTGGCTATAACAGCGCTTTTTGCGTTATAGCGGTGGATGTGCGAATATGAACAGTAATACATCTAATAAACTTTGTGCGGGCAGAAAGTTTAATCTGCAAAATCCGCTTCTTCGCCAATCTCCAAAACGATATAGGTCATTTCAAAGATGAAAGAGAGACTAACGATAAACATAATATTTCTGTTGCTTTTCTGTAATGTTTACGGACAAAAATGGCATTTGAATCGCGTTGATAAAAGTTCAAAATTCAAATATGAATATTGGTTTCACTTTGAAAACGAAGACGACACTTCCTCATACACTTTTAAAAAAAATAAAGGGAAATCTATATCAAATATTCAACTAACTGATAACAAAGGAGACTCTGTTGATTTTGCTTTTATCTGCATTAAGGATTTTGACAATGACACTATGTATAAAATTCTGACTGACTTCGATGGACTTGGACAACTAAAGTTGATGCCCGGAAGATACAGTATGGAAATATTAGCAGCAAACTACGACAAATTCTCGCTTGACTTTAGTATTTTGGATAATGAGTTTTTTGATTTGAATGTAAAGCTTGGCTTAGCGCCAGAATTGGAGATTTATCAAATAAACTCTAAAACCGTTCTTAATGAAGGAGAGATTTTGGAAGTTATGAAATGTGTTAAGGAAAACAGGAAAGACTATTATAAAAAATGTTCCGACAATAAGAAATTTTATGTAAAAATGCACATATGATTTCTGAAGCAGATTAAGACGTTTTCCTAAACTGCTCAGACACCACCAACTCTTTACTTCCTGAAGTGTATTTATAAAATCCTTCACCGGTTTTTACGCCCAGGTTTCCTGAAGTTACCATGTTAACCAACAACGGGCAGGGAGCATATTTGGGGTTGCCGAATCCAGAGTGTAAAACATTCATGATGGCAAGGCAAACATCCAGCCCTATGAAATCAGCCAGTTGCAGCGGTCCCATGGGGTGAGCCATACCCAGTTTCATTACCGTATCAATTTCTTCCACACTGCCCACACCTTCATGCAGGGTAATGATAGCTTCGTTAATCATGGGCATCAATATGCGGTTGGCAATAAAGCCGGGGTAATCGTTAGATGCTGCGGGTATTTTACCTACTGCTTTGGAAAGGGTAAGAATAGTATCCGTTACTTCTTTGGATGTTTTGTAACCGTTAATTACTTCCACCAGTTTCATTACAGGCACAGGGTTCATAAAGTGCATACCAATTACCTTATCCGGGCGCTGGGTTACTGAACCTATTTTGGTAATGGAAATAGAAGAGGTATTGGAAGCCAATATGCAATTGGCGGGAGCCAGTTTGTCCAGCTCGCGGAAAATGTTCAGTTTTATTTCAATGTTTTCAGTAGCGGCCTCTACTACCAGGTCAGCAGTTTTTACACCATCGGCCAACTGAGTGTGGGTAGTAATGTTTTGGAGGGTAGCTGCTTTTTGTTCTTCAGTTAATGAACCTTTGCTTACCTGACGGTCGAGGTTTTTTGCAATGGTAGCAATAGCCTTATCTAAGGCCGTTTGTTGTATGTCAACCAAAGAAACTGCATAGCCATGTTGCGCAAAAACGTGGGCAATGCCGTTGCCCATAGTACCTGATCCGATAACGGTTATATTCTTCATGTGTTACTGATTATGCTGCAAAAGTATGTGTTGAGGGTTATTATATCAACTGCCAATTGTAATCCTTACTTGAGTATTATTTTTTCTGTAAAATTCACGTTTTCAGAGTTGCGCACCGATACGAAATACATACCCGCGGGTAAATGTGTTAAACTTATTTCGGCTGAGACAGCATTTTTGAGCGGAGCAACAGCGGCTACATTTCTTCCGGTAATGTCGCTTATGCAAACAAGAGCGGCATCCATATTTTCCCAGTTGATGTGTAAACGACCTTCGTTCGGGTTCGGAAATACGTTGATTTTGCGAGTTGGGGCGGGTGGAACAGAAGGCACTCCTAAGGAAATATCGTACATGCCCAAAGCATACTCCCCCTTTTTCAGGTTGTTGATGCGTATGTTACCGTACTTGTCGGTTTTGCTGCCGGTGGTTTTCACTATGTCGCTGTAAAGTTGCCAATCGCTGATGGCATTGGTACGGTAAAGCAGCACCAGACTATCTTCTGTCTTGCGGATAAAGGTGTGGTCGAGGTAACCTGTAGCACCGTAGTTCACCGGTTTACGGCCATCGTAGGTAATGTAAGCGGTGGCATTAAAATTACTTGGCCACCAACCGTCAACGGTCCAGTAGCGGGAATTGGAAACATACAAGCCGGGTATTTTACAATAGTGCTGGTTGGCCGGATACCAGTGGTGTTCAACACGCACCAGGGCTGAATCGGCACAGGTGTTAATCTTTAAACGCATCAGGGCTTCTTCAAAATCTACGGAATCATTTTGGTACACTTCTTTGTTTTTTGCGGTGATGGAGAAGTTAAGCAACTCTTCAAAATTGATGGCCACAAATTCCACTTTGTCAGAGATAATACTCAAAGGTTGGTGGTTGTATACGCAGGTATCAAAACGTTTACGGTTGATGTCAAACCAGGTATAACAAAGCGGGAAGCTGTATGAACTGTATGAATTTCCCGGTGAAATCAAGTGATTAATACCCGGATAAAAATATGTTCTGGATGATTCTCCCGGAACAAAGCGAACTGTCACATCTGGCAGTGTGCGGGCAGCGTACCAATAGTTATTGTTTGGAATACCCGGCATTATCATGTCGGCAAATTGTTGTGCGTTCCAGTGAGCATAGGAAGGCAATGTTGAACTGGTACGAAAACGGTAGAGGTTGAAATCTTTTATTTTGTTAAGACTAAAAAATGATGCACGGTAATTGTGTGCAATCACGGCTCCTTTCTTATAGCTGTGAGCCCCGTAAGTATATGCATGTGGCACACCCGATACGGCCCTGTAGTCGGTTTCCTGCAAGTGAGCAAAGTGCAGTACTTCTTTCAGATTTTCACGCACTGCTTTTTTAAATGCCTCTTTGCCGTACATGCGTTCAATAAATAAATGCTCGCAGTAAACGGCCCATCCTTCATTGAGCCACATGTCGCTGGATGTAGCACAATTGTATAAACCACCAAACCAGCTGTGGGCAAATTCATGTGCCATCATGGTTTCATAAGTAAGGTTACCGTCAATGGCAAACAACGGATAAGCAATATTACCCGTGTGTTCCATGGCACCACCGTTAAAAGGAACAATGTTGTAACCGATACGGTCAAACGGATAAGGCCCGAAAATATCTTCGTAAATAGCAATGGCACTGTCCATGTTTTTGAAAGAGGCGCGCATTCTGGCTGTGTCAGCAGGTAGTGCATACAATTCTACGGGAATGTTTTTATTAGTCACCCGGCTTTTGTAAGTCCATTTTACAGCAGCATACGGGGCCACTGCAACGGAAACCAGGTACACGGGTGTGCGCCTTATTTCTTTCCAGTGCCAGGTGCTTAATCCGTTACCTATATCGGTTTTGCTTTGTAACAATCCGTTGCAATTGGCGGTTAAGTTATTCTCAGCAGTAATGTAAAAATCGAAGGTAGCGCGTGATTTGAAATCATCGTAACAGGGAAACCATACCCGTCCAAAACTGTTGGGTTCAGCATCAAAACCTACGCCCATGTTAAAGGCATATACACCCGTAAAATAAAAGCCCCCCCATTTGCTATCACTTACGGGGTTACCGTGGTAATACACTCTGATTGTGGCGGTATTGCCTGTATTAAAATTGGATGCAGGTAAAATGCGCAAGGCGGTATCATTGTATTGATACGTAGCAACTGCATTATCCCACATAACGGAATCTACCTGCAGTTTTAGCAAATCGAGGGTTACGTTTTGAATGTTGTTACTCTTACTCTTGACAGCAACATCTGTGTAGCCCGCAATGGTTTTATCCACCTGTTTAATGCGCAGGTGAATAGAGTAATGGGTAATGTCAACCAAATCAAGTCGTGATTGAGCCTGAGTGGTAATACAAAAAGCGACTAAGCTGAATAGGAAAAGAGTAGTTTTACGCATACTCAAAAATACACATTCCTGTTGGTTTTCTCTTCCTTTCACACTGTATATTTGTCGAAATACAAATTCAGTTGAGTTCCACTTTACCTGCTTCTTTTATTGAGCGCATTCAGCACCAGCTTCCCGTTGAAGGAGCCGCTTTACTGGCTGCATTGGATGAATCACCATCACTGGCCATACGTTTTAATCAAATGAAAAGAGCAGAAGTGGTTGAAACCTCACCCGTGCCTTGGTGCAAGGAAGGATATTACCTTTACGAGCGACCTGATTTTACGGCTGATCCTTTACTTCATGCAGGAGCCTATTATGTGCAGGAGGCTTCTTCCATGTTTATTCAGTATGCTTTAAAGCAGGTAATGGATGTAACACAACCTTTAGTTGCACTTGATTTGTGTGCTGCGCCCGGAGGTAAATCCACTTTATTGCTGGATACGTTCTCGCCTGAAAGTTTGCTGGTGAGCAATGAGGTTATTCGAGCGCGGGCCAATATTCTGCGCGAGAACATTGCCAAATGGGGCAGACCCAATGCAATTGTCACCAACAGCGACCCGAAAGCTTTTCAATCACTCACCAACTTTTTTGATGTGGTGCTGGTGGATGCTCCCTGTTCAGGTGAAGGCATGTTCAGAAAAGATAAAAAAGCACGTGACGAATGGAGCCCTGAGCACGTAAACCTTTGTGCAGCCAGGCAACAACGTATTCTGGCTGATGTGGCTGATACGGTAAAAGCAGGTGGAGTGCTACTTTACAGCACCTGTACCTTCAATGAAGAGGAGGATGAACAGCAGGTGAAACACTTGCTTTCTACCGGAGCATGGGAAAGTGTGCAACTGAACATACCTGCGGAATGGAACATTACGGAGACGCATTCGGAGACAGTTTTCGGGTATCATTTTTATCCCCATAAAACCAAAGGAGAAGGTTTTTTTGTAAGTGTGCTGAGGCGCATTTCTAATACACAAGAAACACCTGAGCAGGAACGAAAAGCTCCTGCACCCGCTTTGTTACCAATAAAGGAACAATACAAACTCAACGGTTGGATAAAGGAGGTGAGTCATTTTGATTACATGTTGCTGAAAGATTTACTCGCAGCATTTCCCAAAGCGTGGACGGCTACGTATCAGTTGCTCAAGCAACACGTGCAGGTAGTTCAATGCGGAGTAACGGTGGGCAAACTGATGCGGGAGGAAGTAATACCGGCACATGAGTTGGCGCTCAGCAGTATTTTGAGTGCCTCTGTAAACAAAGCAGAATTGAGCAGGGAACAGGCCATCACCTACCTTAAGAAAGGAAACCTGTTGCCTGAAGCTGACTGGCCCAAAGGCTGGGTGTTGATGTGTTACCGGCAGCATCCTTTGGGTTGGGCCAAGGTGCTCGATAGGCGACTTAATAATTATTACCCAACAGAATGGCGCATTTTGAAAGACATTGAATTCTGATGTACCTTTGGCCTATGCGTTTTTTACTTGTTGTAATTGCAGTGTTCTTGTTATGGTCGTGCAAAAAAGAGTGCGACACCATGTATCACAAAGATGCTTTCCCCGCTCAGGAACAAGTGTGGTTACCTCAAGTGGTGCCTGCTGCCATAAGGTATGCTAAAGGTGCAGATACTGTGGAATACCTGAATACCGGAAAAAGAGAGGGCTGGGCATATCCTGAAACACAAACAAAGGAATGCGGAGATTTGTACTTCACTACTTTTCATACTTACTCTTACAGTTCTCCTTCGCTCAGTCAACAACTCACCTATGAGTACAATGCACAAACGGGAGCCCGACTGCAAATTACGTTTGGCGGTTGGAGATTTTATACTCCCTTAGGCGACAGCTCAGATGTGATCAGTATTTTCCAACCGGCAGATACTACTTACAAAAACATAGCCTACACGCAACTGGATTCTTTGGTAGTGGGCAGCACCATGTATAAGCCCGTGAAAGTAGTGGAAATGTTTACTTCCTCACCCGATGCCTTTCGCCTGTACATTGCCCCCGGTAAAGGCATTGTTCAATATGATTTAACCGATGGCTCTCAATGGAAATTAGTCAACTGATGCGACAATATTTTGTAGTTTTATTTGCACTTTGTTTTGTTTTTTGTGGTAGTTCCTGCAATTCGGGTAATCAGTTAAAACAACTGGAGTGGATGCTGGGCAACTGGCAGTACGTAACCCCCGAAGGGACTTTTGTAGAGCAATGGCAAAAGAATGAAGATGGCTTTAACGGCAACGGCTGGTACATCATTAAACAGGATACTGTATTTCATGAAAACTTGCAGGTAAGAGTGAAAAACGGAGGCATTTATTACATTGCTCAGGTGCAAGGACAAAATGCAGGCAAGCCGGTGGAGTTTATGCTCACGGGCATGGCTCAGCAACTGGTATTCGAAAACCCCTCACACGATTTTCCTAAAAAAATAACTTACGCCTTCCATGACGATGACCACATCACAGCTACCGTAGAAGGCATCGAAAAAGGCAAAAGCAGAATGGAAGAAATTAAATTGACGAGAGTGAGGTAGGTTGTTTTTAATTTTTTAATTTGTATTTCATGTGCAGCTATTTTTTCTGCTACTTTATATGAAATACAATTTCTCTAAGGCGCCTCCAATGGATCAGGTGTATTCACATAATCTTTTTCTACCACACCGTCACGCACACGCACAATGCGGTGGGCTCTGCGGGCAATGTCTTCTTCGTGGGTTACAATAATAACTGTGTTTCCTTTTTGATGAATCTCTTCCAGCAACTTCATAATCTCATAGCTGGTTTTGGTATCGAGGTTACCTGTGGGCTCGTCAGCAAGAATCATGGAAGGGGAGTTTACCAGTGCACGGGCAATGGCCACACGTTGTCTTTGCCCGCCTGAGAGTTCATTTGGTTTATGTAGCATGCGGTCGGCCAGACCTACGTTGGTTAAGCTTTGTGTTGCGCGTTCCAAACGGGCCTCTTTTTTTACCCCGGCATACACCTGCGGTAAGGCTACGTTTTCTAAAGCACTTAAACGCGGCAGCAGGTTAAACGTTTGAAAGATGAATCCTATTTCCTTATTGCGTATTTCGGCCAATTCATTCTCGGTCATGTTGCTCACATTGGTACCGTTAAGAATGTACGTACCGTTGCTGGGTGTATCCAAACAACCCAAAATATTCATGAGCGTTGATTTACCCGATCCCGATGGCCCCATGAGGGCAACGTATTCACCTTTGTTAATTTTAAGGTCAATGGAGCGCAGGGCATACACAGTTTCTGCACCAATCTGGTACACCTTCGCAATGCCGCTCAGACTGATTAGAGGTTCTTGCATTATTTATCAAGAAATTTAGGCACTTTGAAATAGTCGGAATCTTTTTTAGGTGCATTTTTTAATGCTTCTTCCTGTGTGATGGTTTGGTGAACCTCATCTTCGCGCAACACATTTACTTCATTGCTCATAAAGATAAGCGGCTCCACGTTGGTAGTATCCAGCTCACTCAGTTTGTCTACAAAGGTTACAATCTTTCCCAAATCCTGTTGGATTTTTGTCTTTTCCTCAGCAGAAAATTCCAGCTTGGCTAAGTTGGCCAGTTTATCTACCAGCTCGTTCGTAACTTCCATGTTCAATCAATTTTGATTCAATAATACTAAAAACCTTTTGCTTCAACTCTTCCTCATCGTTCAAATTCAGACCAGCGGTGGGAATGGGACGATGAATGTACATATTCACTACACCCGGCCATCCTTCCCAGGTGCCGTTGTCAGGCAAATGGTACCAGTTGTCGGCCAGTGTAACGGGCAAAATCTCTATGTTGTTTTCTATAGCCAAACGAAAGGGTCCTGTTTTAAACTTGCCCAACTTTGGTGCATGTGCAGGTATAGTTCCTTCCGGGTAAACAACCAAACTGCGTTTTCCGTGTTTTAACTGTTCGGCTGCTTTCAAAAAAGCTTTGTGAGAGGCGGTGGCGCTTTTGCGGTTAACAGCAATGTCAATAGTGTGAAAAAAACGCCCGAATAAAGGCACTTTGGTTAGCTCTTGCTTGGCCATGTAACTCAAATCATTCGGTATGCCGCAGGTAAGGCTGGGTATATCCATGTAAGACGAATGATTGGACACAATGATGTAGGTTTTTTTAAGATTCAGCCGCTGTTCAAAATGCCGTTTAAGGTACATGCCTGTATTGAAGAACAGCACCCATCCCCATATTTTACGACAGAAGTGAGCGTACTTGTATGTTTTGGGGTGGCTCAGGAAAATCAGAAAAAACGGATACAGCGGGAAAAAGATAAACGCGAGGTTAAAGTAAAACCAGGCGCCCCATATTTTGCGCAGCACTTTTCTTACGGACAAGGGCTGTTGATGCGCCATACGTTTATTTACCCCACTCAGCAGGGTTCTTTCTCCAATCGGCCAGCAGGGCTAAGTCTTCCGGCTGAACGTAGTTTTTATCAATGGCCACGCGAATGAGCTCATCGTAGTTGCTCAGGGTTACAAAAGGACAATCGGCTTGCGCAAATTGCTGTACCGCAATGTCAAATCCGTAAGTGAAAATAGCTGCGAGTCCCAATACCTCACAACCGTAAGCTTTTAGTGCTTCTACCGCCTCCAGACTACTTTTTCCGGTGCTGATGAGGTCTTCTACCACCACTACTTTTTGTCCGGGTAAAACGGCTCCTTCAATGCGGTTACCCATGCCGTGTTTTTTAGCCTCGCTGCGCACATAGCCAAAAGGTAATTCGAGTGCATCAGCGGCCAAAGCTCCGGGAGCAATGCCGGCTGTTGCCACACCCGCTATCAGTTCACAACCGGGGTAATGGGTACGAATAAGCTCTGCTAAGGCACCTTTAATAAAGTTGCGCACCTTAGGGTAGGAAAGGCTGATGCGGTTATCGTTGTATATGGGCGACTTCCATCCCGATGCCCAGATGAAGGGTTGGTGAGGCTGTAATTTTGTGGCCTTTATTTCTAATAAATATTCTGCTACTTTTGCTGATGTCGATTCATTGGTTGGCATAGCGGCAAATGTATAAAATTTTTGTAAACGATAACCCTTTTATCCTCGCTGAAAAGCAGGAAAAGCTACCCGATTGGCCGCAATTGTCGCTGGTGGAAGAGGCCGCAGGTAAAAAAGCGCTCGAGTGTTTAAAAGAACTGGAGTCGCTTCGCTCCAAAGGGCTGGTGTTTTTATGTGCCGATGCTGAACAGGTTTTTCAATCGTTGCTCAAAGAGTTTATACTTATTAAAGCAGCCGGTGGTGTGGTGTTTAACAACAACGGAGAGGTATTACTCATCAAACGTTTGGGGAAATGGGATTTGCCTAAAGGAAAAATTGATGCCAATGAAGGGACAGAAGAAGCGGCTTTGCGTGAAGTAGAGGAAGAGTGCGGCATAAAAGAATTGAGCATAAAATCTTTTCTCACCTTTTCATTTCATACCTACAAACAACACGGTTACCGTTTTCTCAAAGAAACCTCGTGGTACAAAATGAAAAGCACTTACAGCGGACAACTTACCCCGCAGTTGGAAGAAAACATTACGGAAGTAAAATGGGAACCTTTTGACGTCTTAGATATCCAGCAGTTGGATTCGTACTTGTCTATTAAAGATGTGTTGCTGCAGGCGAAAGGCTAATTAAATCTTCACTTCCTTGGGCACAAACTGGCGGGCATCTCCGCCATTGCGAATAATATCCCGCACAATCGTAGAGCTAATGGCCGTAAAAGCCGGATTGCACATCAGAAAGATGGATTCAATATCATCGTACTGGGCCTTGTTCATTTGCGCGATGTTTTTTTCGTAATCAAAATCGGAACTGGTGCGTATACCCCGAATGATAAAATGTGCCCCTATTTTGCGGCAAAACTCGGTGGTCAGTCCTTCGTATGTATCTACATGAACTTTGGGGATGCCTTGATAAATGGCCTCAATCCAGCCTTTGCGTTCTTCTTCAGTAAACAGACTTTGTTTGATGGAGTTGCGGCCTATGCCAATCCACAGTTCATCGAACATGGGAAGGGCACGGTTAATTATGTCCACGTGTCCGATGGTAATGGGATCAAAGGTGCCTGGTACTAATGCAATTCGTTTCATTCAGCTGGATTAAAAAAACTAAAAACAGATTGTCCGTAAATCCGTTCGTTGGCAAAGGTAACAACACTTTTCAAATTCAGTTGCCGGTGGTGTTCAATTATGAGTAAACCACCTTCATTCAGCAACAGTCTTTCGTTAACCAAGGCAGGTATATTGATAATGCCAGGCAAAGCGTAGGGCGGGTCGGCAAAAATGAGGTCAAATTTTTCATCTGTACTTTTCAAAAAACTGAAAACATCCTTTTTTACAGGATGAAGTTGTTCATACCCCAATATTTTTTTTTGTTCTTTGATGTAACCGATGCATTTAGCGTGATTGTCGACAGCCGTTACCGATACGGCATCTCTGGAGCAAAATTCGAAACTGATATTTCCCGTTCCGGCAAATAAATCCAGCACGCTCAAAGAACTAATGTCAATTCGGTTATCGAGAATGTTAAATAAACTTTCTTTGGCTATATCAGTAGTGGGCCTTACCGGTAATCCTTGTGGCGGCCTTAGAATAAGACCTTTGTTTTTGCCCCCTATTATTCGCATTGAGAAGCCATAAGAAGAGGCAAAAGGGCAGGAGGACAGTTTAGATCAGAGGTATCGGCTATATTTACCGTACGGATGTATTTTTTGAGTAAAAGGAATAATAAACTTTTCTCATCGGCATCACCGTATAACATTACCGGTTCTTCAGCAGTTAAACCAAATTCTTCAAAAGTAGCCAGCACGAAATAGAGAGCATCGTTTTCCGTTTCGGCTTCAAATGAGTTGATGCATTCGGGTTGGCCGTTTTTGTAAAAGAAGAGGGTGATAAAATTATTCCCGACATATACATTCAGCCTGTTTTGTGCGTGCAGATGAAAGTACTGCATTAATGCCGCAGTGTGGTGCACCACCACCGGACTCCTTAACTTAGTGTTGAGTAAAGAGTGGATGTATTTGTTGAGTGGAAACGCCAGCACAGCCTGGTGCGAAGTAATTTTGTTAAAGATAATTTCGTCTGTCTCTGTTAACTCATTGGCCGCACTTAGCAAAGCAAAAGCATGGTCCTTTTCAAAGAATACTTCCGGAATTAAGGTGTGTACAGGTGAATTAATAAGCACATAAAAGCGGTGTACACCATTTATTTCTGACAGTATTTCATCGAGTTTGGTATTTAAAGGTAAAATTGCCTGCTCACTAATGTACGCCTGTTCAACAGGAAACGAAAGTATCAAACCTGCTTTTTTATTGCTCCTTTCTATACAAGCTATTTTAATATCGGCATCATTTACCTGAATACAGGCATCGTACAGAAACAAATGGTCTTTGTTCCAACGGTCAGATTGATAAAGAAGGGTAGATGCTGCCAAGGGTTTAAAATTACTTACCCGGCAATATTAGTATTTTTGAGCAGTTTCATCAACTTTGCCTCATGAAGTTTGAATCTAAAAATCCTGATTTTGTAAATACCATCAACCAAAAGCTCAGCGGACAGCACTTTATGCACCACATTGGCTTTGAATTAACCACCATCGAAGCCGGATTTGTGGAAGGCAAGGCTAAAATGGAGAAATTTTTACAGCAACAGAACGGATTTTTGCACGGTGGGGCAACTGCTACGTTTTGTGACCTGGTAGCCGGCTTTGCTGCTTTTACCTTGGTTGAGCCGGGTGCTACAGTGGTTACGGTTGAATTAAAGGTATCCTACATGAATCCCGGAATAGGGGATGCCATTTATGCTTCGGGTAAGGTGATAAAATCAGGTAATATGCTCAGCTTTTGTGAGGCCGAAGTATATTCATTGGTAGAAAATGAACGCCACCTGATAGCAAAATGCACCACCACCATGGCCAAAATTAGTTTATCCTAAAAAATAATTGCCTCATAAATAATGCATTGATGTTTCATATGAAAAAAAAATGAATATACCATTGCACTTATCGAAATCGTTCGTACATTTGTATTGCAGACAGATAGGTTTTTCATAGTTTCCAAACAGGCCACCCTTCGGGTGGCCTTTTGGTTTTTATACGATTCTGTAAACCCCACATTATTTTCGTCTATAAATTTCAGTGACTCTCGCCCCTGAATACAATGTAAATTCATTTTTAATAGGGCAAAAAAAATCCCCGCACAGCAACTGTGCGGGGATTTTTTGTATTAGTAATCTCTAAATTACTGGGTGATGGTGATCTTTTTGGTAGCAGTAAAGTTGCCGCTATTTACAGTGTAGAAATATACACCTGGCTTCAAATCGTTAATGCTTACTTCAAATTTGTTTTCACCGGCATTGAATTTATCAGTAACGGTAATAACGTCTTGTCCGATAACATTGGTGATTTTCAAAGTAGCTTCTCCGGTTTTACCGATAGCAAAAGGAACGTTGATTGAACCTTTGTTAGAAGCAGGGTTAGGGTAAACTTCACCTAATCCGAAACCGTTAGCGTTGATGTTTTTGATACCAACGTTTGGTGATGATGCTTTGAAACGAACATCAAGGAACTGAGATACTCCGTAGTAGTTAGAAGGTAGGAATTTAGGTGTATTCTCAAATCCGGCTCCGGTTAAACGGTTGGTGTATGCCTGAGTTTTATCAACAGCTAAACCATTGTTGTAATATGAATGCTCAACGTTGGCATTGTTGTCAACTGTTCTTACACGGAAAGTGTTGAATTGTGTGTTGGTTGGTTGAGGATTAACATCAGAAGTAGCAAACATGGTGTCTCCATTGTTGTATGTGAAACCCGGTTTGAAACTTACTGCAACAGCTACTTCCTGGTCTCTGGTAACATTATAGTTAGTTAAGCCGATTAATTTCTCGCCCCAAACTGTACCGTTAGCATTAGAATCAAGAGAAGTAAGCGGGATACGGAACTCAGTTACGTTTGCTGCACCTGCAGGCTCTCTGTTTGTTCTGTCGTATTCAACTACGGCAAATACATTGGTTACAGGAGTAAACTGCCAGTAAGAAATACCTGAGTTGGTTTTGTACACTTTAACAATCAGCGTATCCACAGCAGTGTGATTCTTTCTGTCGTATAAATAAAGAAGGTTTAATGAGTCAATTGTGTAATTGTTGTATTTGCTCAATGTTTCAACAGGCTCACTGGAGAAAGCAAACTCAGGATCTTTTGGGTCAAACACCTGACCGAAAGCAAACCAAGTGTTATAGTAAGATGCTGGTTGTCCTGCGTTTACATAAGCAACTTTTACGTTAGAATCAGGAAAAATGAAGGCTGAATTAGCATCAAAATTGTTGAGCTCTTCTTGAAGCAATGCATATCCGAACCATTGGCTCATTTGTCCTCCGGCTGAATTAACTTTTAATTGATGTTTATCATCAATCTTGATGTTGTCCACTTTGGCGGGTGTAACTGCCGGCAAAGTTTTTTGTGCAGTAGCACCAAATGCAAGTGCTGAAGCGAAAACGGTAACTAAAATTTTTTTCATACTGAATTTAATTTCTGAATTTTGATTGTGCGAATTTAATGATTTTTTAATCTCAACAAGCGATTTATAACAATTAAGACCTAATTTGTTTGTGTTTGGTTGCATTAAGCCTGGGCTTTATCTACCCACATATTGTTCTTTTTTATCAGGTCAATGAGCTCGTCAACCGCAATAGTTGCGTCTATATTCCTCTTAACCACTTCCTTGCCTTTATATAAGGTTATTTTACCGGGGCCCGTTCCTACATATCCGAAATCGGCATCGGCCATTTCGCCCGGCCCGTTTACTATGCAGCCCATTATACCTATTTTAACTCCTTTCAGGTGATCGGTTACTGCTCTTATTCGGGCGGTTGTTTCCTGTAAGTCAAATAAGGTACGGCCACAAGACGGACAAGAGATGTATTCCGTTTTTGAAATACGTGTTCTGCTGGCTTGCAATACCCCGAAAGCTACAGCATTGATGACTTTTGCATCAATTCCCGGATGGCTCAACCAAAGCCCGTCACCGAAACCGTCTATAAATAAAGCACCGGTGTCGGTAGAGGCATGCAATAGAAAAGTTTCTTTATCCTTTTCAGAATAACTGCGTTGAATGATGACGGGGAGTTGTACCCCCGATGCAAGACAGTCTAAAAAGAACTGACGTATGGAGGGCATGGCATGCTCATTAGTTGTATGCACAACCAACACGGCATTTTTTAAAGTTGAAAGAATAGAAAACATTTCCTGATTTGCCAATGCCGTATCAACCAGTATAAAGTTGATATTTTCAGTTGGTGTTATCTTAGTCTCACTTCTTTTAAATTCTACTAAAGGATAATTATTCTTTTTGTCCTCAATTTCATCCCAGGTAGCTGTATTGTATATGCATTTCAGGCCATTAGGTGGCATAAATGAAAGTTTATGATCACCCAGATATAGGTAATCTACTCCCATGTCAGACATGTGCCATTTGTCCAGTTTCTCATCATAAATATGTCCCACATCGGTAAGGTCAGCTGGTGTAATATTTGGTTTGTGACTCAAGTCTGCAATTACTCTGGGAACATTTGCCCCTCCGAAATTACCCGTTGTAAGGGTGTGTCTTTTTTCATATTCAAACGGGGAAAATAATTTTTCCGATTCAGGATATACAGGAGTGATGTGTTGGTGAGTTGATCTGGTAGTGTAGCGTTGTGCCAGTTTTATGGCTACGGGCGCCTCAAATTCCGGGTCCTCTGTTAGCGAAACCCGTATGGTGTCGCCTAAACCATCTTCGAGTAAACAACCTATTCCTAGAGCTGATTTTATTCTTCCGTCATCTCCGTCTCCGGCTTCTGTTACGCCTAAGTGCAACGGGTACAACATGTTTTCAGCACTCATTCTATTTACCAGCAAACGGTAGGCCTCAACCATTACCTGCGGGTTGCTTGACTTCATGGAAAGCACAATGTTCTTGTAGTTTTCACTTTCGCAAATTCTCAAAAACTCCAGAGCACTTTCCACCATTCCCATGGGCGTATCTCCATACCTGCTCAAAATACGATCACTTAATGAACCGTGATTGGTGCCAATGCGCATAGCGGTTCCGTATTCTTTGCAAATTTTTACCAAGGGAATAAAACGCTCACGTATTCGCTCTAATTCTGCTTCGTAATCACTATCGGTGTATTCAATGGTTTCAAACTTTTTCTTATCAGCAAAGTTGCCCGGATTGATGCGTACTTTTTCTACAATGCGCGCAGCTGCTTCTGCGGCATTCGGGGTAAAGTGTATATCTGCCACCAGTGGGGTTTGATATCCTCTGGCACGTAATTCTTTTTTAATGTTTTCGAGATTTTTTGCTTCGTTAATGCTGGGAGCCGTAATCCTTACCAATTCACAACCCGATTCGATCATGCGGATGGACTGCTCAACAGTAGCCATGGTATTCATGGTATCGGTTGTTGTCATGGACTGAATACGGATGGGATAGTCGCTGCCCATGTACAAATCGCCCACCTTAACCGTTGAGGTTTTACGTCTGTGGTATTGGGTTAAACCGGTGCAGTACTTTTTTGATTGATTGATTTGCTCCTGAAATGTCATATAGTGTATGTTGACGCAAATTTGCGTGCTATTGATGAGATAACCAATTGCCTTAGTAGAAAGTTTGTTAAGCTTTAAATATCTCCCAATTGAGGGCGAATTAATAACTCTTCTACCACAGCATGAGCCGATAACTCGTAACAACTCCAGATAGCAGCAGAAATGTCTTCGGGTTGTATAAACCTATCTTCAGGCAGGTTGCTTGACGACCAGGATTCGGTGTAGGTTGCACCGGGCAGCACAGCAGTTACCCTTACATGGGTTTCTTTCAATTCTTCCCTCAATACCTTACTCATACCCAACAAAGCAAACTTACTGATACAGTAAGATCCGCCATTGACATACGGAATAATGCTGGCGGTAGAACAGATGTTAAATACATGCCCTTTTTTTTGTTTCAGCATATCGGGTAATACCGCACGGGTTAAGTGATAAGCTGATGCCACATTTACCTGTAGCAAATGTTCCAGTACACCCTCTTGTTCAGAAAGTATCTGCCCGGGCTTGAATATTCCTACATTATTTACTAATACATCGAAATGGCCCAATTGCTTAAGTGCATCGGCAGCAAAGTTATTGACAGAGGGCGTATCTGCTGCGTCAACTACAGCACAAAAGATGTTTGTAGCCGGATTACTCAGGAGTAATTCTTCCTTAAGCGACTGTATATTGTCAGGGTTTTTGGAGTAAAACGCCACACCAAAACCTTGTTGCGCAAACTTTTTCACTATGGCCCGGCCAATTCCTTTGGAGCCTCCGCTAACGAGTATATTCATGGTGGGGATATTTCTTGCTCGCAAAATAAAGCCTAATATTCCTATATTTACACGGTTTTTTAAAGCGGGATGACATTTTTTTACGTATTCGGAAAGTATTTGCTCTTTATGAAAGACGCCTTCTCTAAGCCCGAGAAGTTTCGCATTTTCAGAGAGCGTTTGTTGCAGGAAATGTACTCCATAGGGGTAGGGTCGCTGGGTATTGTTGCGATTATCTCTCTTTTTATCGGAGCGGTAACAACTGTACAAACCGCTTATCAATTGGTGAGTGGCTTAGTATCCCGAACTATCATAGGAACTATTGTAAGTGAATCAACGATATTGGAACTGGCACCTACCATAACCAGTTTGGTTTTAGCCGGAAAGATAGGCTCCAGCATTGCCGGTGAAATAGGAACCATGCGGGTAACAGAGCAAATAGATGCTTTGGAGATTATGGGCATTAACTCGGCCAATTTTTTAGTATTGCCCAAGGTGGTTGCCAGTATGATTATGATTCCGATGCTTATTATTATCTCCATATTTTTAGGCATATCGGGTGGCTTGCTGGCAGGAAAGTTTTCAGGTATTTTACCTGTAGAAGAATTTATGAAGGGGGCACGTTCTACATTTCAAGGGTATACAGTGTTTTTTGCTTTAACAAAGGCAGTAACCTTTGCCTACATTATCACGTCTGTTTCTGCATTTCAGGGATACTTTACCCATGGCGGAGCGCTTGAAGTAGGACAATCCAGTACCAAAGCTGTTGTATACAGTGCGGTGCTCATACTTTTTGCTGATTATGTTTTAGCTCAACTGATGTTATAGATTATGATTGAGGTAAAAAACGTTTCAAAAGCTTTCGGGGAAAAGAAGGTACTCGAAGATGTATCAGCCACTTTTTTAAAAGGCAAAACTAATTTTATTATCGGTGCCAGTGGTAGCGGAAAAAGTGTGATGATGAAATGTATGGTGGGCTTGGAAGAGGTAGATAGTGGTGCAATTTTATATGAGGGACGCGACTTTACTCATTTAGGTTACGAGGAAAGGAAAGACATCAGAAAAGAAATCGGTATGTTGTTTCAGGGAACTGCCTTGTTTGATTCACTTACCGTGCAGGAAAATGTAGAGTTCCCTTTAAAAATGTTTTCGTCTATGTCTTCTACAGAAAGACTGGACAGGGTGAATACCTGCCTGCAACGTGTTAATCTTCAAAATGTAAATCAGCTTTATCCTTCATCACTTAGCGGAGGAATGAAAAAACGTGTGGGTATTGCCAGAGCAATTTCGCTAAATCCCAGTTATCTGTTTTGTGATGAACCCAATTCAGGTCTTGATCCGCTTACGTCTCGGGTAATTGATGAACTGATTAAAGAGATTACTGAAGAGTATAATATAACTACCATTATCAATACCCATGACATGAAAAGTGTTTTTGATATGGGAGAGAACATCATATTTATCTGGAAAGGTAAAAAATGGTGGGATGGCCACCGCAAGCAAATCAGAACCTCAGGCAACGAGGAATTATATGATTTCATGAAGGCGTATGATATTGAATATGTATGATAAATATCAGTTGATGTAATGATTAATCTGATTGTTTTACACCAACAATAATTTGAAATTTGAATATGAAAAAAGTACTCGTTTTTACAGCCTTGAGTTTTGTTGTGGGAGGAGTCATTTATTCTTGCAAACATGAACCGGAACCTATACCGGTTAAGTTGATTTGTTTTGAAGAAGAGGTATTACCTGTATTAAGGTCCAATTGTGCCAGTGACGCTGGCTGCCACAGTACCGATAATCCACAAAAAGGAATAATTCTGGATAACTATGCCAATATTATTGCATCAGGAGTTGTAAAGGCTTTTGACCCGTCTGGAAGTGAATTGTACGAAGTTTTAATAGAAGACGATATTGATGACCGCATGCCTCTTGGTGCCCCTCCGCTAAGTCAGGATAAAATCGCACTCATCTACAACTGGATTGCTCAGGGTGCACAAAATCCCCCGTGCACTACTCCTTGTGATACAATGAATGTGACGTTTTCCAATCAGGTAACCAAGGTACTTAACAGTAACTGTATGGGAAATTGCCATGCGGGAACAAATCCTTCCAGTGGTTTTAGTTTGGCGGGCTATGATAGCGTGAAAGTGTGGGTAAACAATGGCCGTCTTCGTAAATCAATCAATCACGAGGATTCATTAAATGTTACACCAATGCCATATAGCCCACCCGGTTCTGCAAGAACAAAACTGAATGCGTGTAATATCCGTACATTGGAGATATGGATAGAGAATGGTGCTTTAAACAACTGATATGAAACTAAGAATTTTAACATTGGCCGTGATTGCTTTTTTTGCAGTAGCCTGTTCGCATTATGATGATTTGCAAAAAAATATAGAGCAAAGCAAAAACGGGGATGATGAGAGTCACAACCAAGGTCGTGATTGCATGCAGTGTCATAAAGCAGGTGGCGAAGCAGGTAAATTTGAAAGTGATAAATGGTGGAATATTGGCGGTACTGTATACAGTGCAAACGGCATTGTGCCAACAGTAAACGGCAAGTTGTATCTGTATACACAACCCAACGGTCAAGGTGAATTAAAATATGCCTTTGAAATAGATGCTTTGGGTAATGTATACACCAACCAGATTATTGATTTCCGCCCGGGTTTATATCCTTATGTGGTGAGTGCTACAGGAGGTACCGCTGCGATGAACTCAATTCTTCCACACGGTAAATGCAACAGTTGCCATGGCGTTACAACCGATCGAATTACAGTCAATTAAATTTTAAAAAAGATATGAAGAGATTATTTTTATTGTTAACCTTAGGGGTAGTGATGAGCGCAGTACTCAACTCTTGTTATTATGACAAGGAAGAGGAATTGTACCCCAATTCATTTGGCAGTTGCGATACAACCGATACTAAATATTCCACCGCAGTAAGAAAGATATTAGATGCCAATTGTATGGGTAGTGCCTGTCATTCTACCGGACAATTGAGTTATGATTTCAGCACACATGCTGGCGTGGCTCAGGCAGCTAATTCAGGTAAATTGGTGAGTGCCATCAAACAAGATGGATCTGCTTCCAATATGCCAAAGGGTGGAGGAAAATTGTCTGACTGCAATATTCAGATTATTGAAAACTGGGTGAAAAAAGGAGCTCAAAACAACTAATGAATCAACGCATGAGAAAAATATTATTACCTATAGCATTACTGTTCAGTTTTCCGGTATTGGCTCAGGAAGACTTACTGGCCGAATTAGAGAAGTCGCAAACAGAGGAGAAACCAACACCTGTTTACGCTACATTTAAATCAACACGGGTGATTAACGGGCACTCTGTAGAAAACATTGCTGCCAAACATCTTGACTTCAGAATATCTCACCGATTCGGCAACCTGAATACAGGCGAATACGAGTTGTTTGGTTTAGACCAGGCTACCCTGCGTTTGGGATTTGAATACGGCATAAACAAAGACCTGATGATTGGTTTCGGACGTACCACGGTTGGTAAAACATTGGATGGTTTTGTGAAGTATAAAATTCTTTCTCAGAAAAAAGGGAAGAAGGCTTTTCCTGTTACCATTTCGTATTTCGGAAGTACTACACTTAAAACACAGAAGTGGGAAGACCCTACCCGCAACAACTATTTCACCAGCCGACTTAATTTTTGCAATCAATTGCTCATAGCACGTAAATTTAATGACCACCTCTCCGTACAATTAACGCCAACACACATTCATAAAAATCTGGTTACGCTTAAAAAAGATCCGAATGATTTATTTGCAATGGGTATGGGTGGTTCAGTAAAAATTACCCGCAGCACCCGCTTTAATGTAGAATGGTTTCCGATGTTGAACGGAAATGACGGAAAAGTGTATGCTAATAATTTCTCTGTCGGATTTGATATTGAAACCGGAGGGCACGTATTTCAATTGCATTTCACCAATTCAGTGGGACAAAATGAACCACAGTTTATAACAGAAACCACAGGCAAATGGGATAAAGGGGACGTACGTTTCGGGTTTAACATTTCCCGTACATTTTCTTTCGACCGTTCAGCTAAGAAATAATAGTACACAAATAAAACACTAAAGGAGGGCCGTTTCTGCTCTCCTTTTTTTATGCAAAAGGGGGAAGGGTTATTTTGCGGACGAGTTAATTTTAATAGAACCGGTATTAGAGGTGTAGGTTTTGCCTCCCCAACGTAAAGTGAACCAGAATTTAGCCTCCGTTTGCAAGGCATCAAAATCATGCGCAGGTGAAAGGTTGGCTTTTTGATTTACGGTGCTCTTCCACATCCATCCGTATTCTTCGGTACTGTTAAACCGCATCTGCCCGAAAAACAATTGTTGCAGCGGACTTCTGAATAACACCTCTGTTTTGTGCGGGTCAATGTAAAGCAATTCTCCCGAGTCGTAGTTGGGTGGCAGTGAATACAAAATGTACATGGGGAATTTCTGGTTTGCACCCTGTCCGTACACCTTTAAAATATTCATGATAGTATCCATGTCAATGGCCAACATAGAATCAGAATGATTGGTAAATAGACAGATTAAAGATGCATCGGGCGATTTATCAGGAGTAAATTCAGGTTCTGTAATTTTCATCTCCACACTATACAGCGGAGTGGTTGATTGCGCAGGTAATGCGGCAGTTTTTTGAGGCGTTTTTGAACAAGCCAACAACAGAAATGAGACAGAGGTATAAAACAGCGTTTTTGAAAGCATGGTATAGGGTTTAACATCATCCGTTACTAACGGTAGACCTAAACAAATATACCTCTTCAACGCGGAACAGCAAAAACCTGCCTTAATTAGGTTCTTCGTTGCAGGTTATTCTGAGTGCATGAATCAGTGCTTCTGTTTTGCAGCGTTTGTCTATGTAATAGGCTACACCCAATGCAAAGAACTTGTTCTTGTCCTGTTCATTTTGATTGGTGGTGTACATGATTACGGGAATTTTATTTTTGACATTCTCTGTTTTGAGTTTTTTGACAAAGGTGTACCCATCCATCCCGGGCATATCTACATCACAAATAATGGCTTTGGGTATACCATGATCAATAACATCAATAGCTTCTGTTCCGTTGCAGGCAGTGATAACATGGTACTTCTCTTTCTTTAACAACACCGCTACACAAGAGCTCACAAATTTGTTGTCATCCACGACTAAAATATACGACATGCCTTAAACATCCCATTAACGTGCCGCACTGAAAGTCTTTAGTTTTCATTGTATTATGTAATTCATACACGTTTGTCTTAAGCAAATTGCAAGGCAGTTTATCAATTTGATAAAATTGCCGTGAAGGAAGTTGACTTGAGCGTGTATTTCTCCGGTATTCCTGACTTCATTTTTATGAAGTGTGATAACAATCAGTTCCGGTTATGATTTATTTCATATTCGCTTTCTGCTTTAATAATCAACTTTGTCAAAAAAATAAACACATGAAAAAAAAACTACAATTCACTTTTTTGGCGATTGCTTGTATCATCAGCATAACGGTATCAGCACAGTCAGGTTGGCAACCACAAAACAACCCTGCAGGTAATGATACACTTCTCGGGCAAATACAGTTCATCAATAACAACGAGGGCTGGATTGCTACCGGAAACGGAGGGTATCTTAAAACCACCAACGGTGGTGCAAGCTGGACCAAACACTACCCTTTCCCTAATGATTCATTGGTACACTCTTCCGACCCGGCAACCGGCATGAGTTGGGTGAGTGCAACACACGGTTGGATGATATTTGCAACAGGCAGCTGGATGGAGGACTCTAAAGGTGTAGTGATAGTTTCTACCACTGATGGCGGACAAAATTGGACCAAAAAAACAATAGATACCACCGGTTATTTTCCGCTACAGATACAATTCGTTAATCAAACTACCGGATGGGCCACCATGTTTAAAATGAATGTGGGCATGAGGTTTATGCGTACCACCGATGGCGGGGCAAACTGGAGTGAACTTCAATCGAATGCGGTAACTACATTTCATTTTGCTGATGCATTGAACGGATGGGCAGTTACTACGAGGAGAGAAGATTCATTACCCTCCACACCAACCAAATGGTCCATTGAAAAATCAGCCGATGGTGGGGTTACCTGGACAAGCACTTATACCGACCCTGCTGTGAATGTGCAAACGTTGAATTTTTTAAATGCCATTAACGCAAGTACCTGTTGGGTGAAGGGCCCCGGAATGAAAATGTTAAAAACCACTAATGGAGGTGCTAACTGGAGTACCATTCCTTTACCCATAAAATACGGAACAGACTCCCGGCATAAGTTCTTTCATTTTATTGATGCCAATACCGGTTGGATAACCGAAGACCCTGAGCAGAACGAAGAGTATTGTGTAGTGCATCACACTACCAACGGAGGTACAACCTGGGAAGTGCAAAATTCTCTGGTAAAAGATGGTTCGGTATTTTCTGTTTATTTTAATGATGCCTCACACGGTTGGCTGGTAGGTGAACAATGTATCAATTGTCAGGATTCCAATAGCAGAACATTTGTGGGAGTCATCAGAGCCACCAACAATGGAGGTACAGGTGTACGTGAATATGCCGAAGATGCATCGTTAATGATTTATCCTAATCCGGCTATTGGTTTGGTTCAGGTGAAAACTGCGGCAATAGCCGACAGAATGGAGTGCTATACTATATTGGGTGAACAGGTAATCTCGGTAATACCCGCTAGCACTCATGAAATTTTAAACCTGTCTGCGTTGTCAAAAGGAGTATATTTTATCAAGGTGTATGCGGCTGAGCGTGTAACTACCCGCAAACTTATTTTAGAATAAATCCGGCTGATTGTTTAGTGAATTTTACCATACCTAATCTAATAAATAAATGAAAAAAATAGTTACAACACTGGTGCTTATTTGCATGATGAGTACACTGGCTAATGCGCAATGGCGACCAACAAATTTCCCTTCCAACTTATTCGTAAGGTCAATAGCCTTTAGCGGAAGTAATTTATTCATCGGGACAGAGGGGAATGGATTGTATCGGTCAACAGACAACGGACTTACCTGGGACAGTTCGCTGGCAGGTATGGATGTTAAATGTATTGCCCTGAGCGGAAACAACGTATATGCGGGTACAATTGGTAACGGAGTGCAGGTATCAAAAGATAATGGCCTGAACTGGACAGGTACGATGGCAGGCTCTCAGATACTTTCCCTGTTTGTAAAAGACACCAAAGTATACGCAGGTAAATGGAGCAATGATGGGGTGTATGTTTCATCAGATACTGGAGCCACCTGGACTCAAACCAGCTTACAACAGGAAGTGAATACATTTGCAGAAATAGGAGGGGTGATTTATGCAGGCACCAAAAATAACTACGTGTTTAAATCAACCGCAAATTTTACCAACTGGACCCAAGTTGACAATAATCTTAACAACCCTAAAATAAGGGAACTGGCTGTATCAGGTAATAATCTTTATGCCGCTACCGATGGAGGAGGAGTGTACCTCACCAAAGACGGAGGCGCCAACTGGACAGCCATTAATACCGGTTTGTATATTCCCTACATCATTACGCTGGAAGTATTAGGCACAACCGTATATGCCGGTACCGGAACTATTTTCCGCACACAAAACGAAGGCGTAAAATGGAAAGAAGCCAACCATTGTATGCCCTATGCTTTAGAAGTAAACACACTCGTAATTATCGGTAATGATTTATACGCAGGTACTGAAAATGGTTTGTGGAAAGCGAATATCAATGCCATTCAGGAGAAAGTAGAAGTATGTATGGTAACCGTTGATGACCAAAACAAGAATGAGGTGGTTTGGGAGAAACCGGTGTCAACAGTTCTTGATTCATTTTACATATACAAGGAAACTAATGTTACTGATGTGTATGCGGTAATAGGCAGACAAAAACACACGGAGTTGAGTTCGTTTGTGGATACCTCTTCACATCCCGAGGTACAATCCAACAAGTACAAAGTGTCTTACAATACCAATTGCGGTTTGCCATTGGTAATGAGTGACCACCATAAAACCATGCATCTCGCCATTACCCAAGGCATGGGAAATACCTGGAACCTGATTTGGGATCCTTACACCGGGTATACTGTTTCTACCTATAATATTTACAGAGGTACCAGCCCAACCAACCTTCAATTGATAGGTTCTGTTTCGGGCGGTAACACACAATACTCCGATTTAAATCCGCCTGCGGGTTTTGTTTATTACCGTGTGGAGGTGGTAAGCCCTTCGGCTTGCAATACCTCTAAAACGTTTAATTCATCACTTTCCAACATTGCTTCAAACGCTACCACAGGCTTAGAGGGAACAGGTAACAAAGAGATAGCCGTATCACTTTATCCCAATCCGGCCCGTGAACAATTGAGTATCTATTTGAACCTGCCACAGGCAACTGATATTAGCGTGCAGGTAACTGATTTGGCCGGAAAAGAATTGATGCATGTGAGTTCACAGGTATTAACTTCAGGAGAACACCAGATAGCACTACACACCGGAAATCTGGCTAATGGTATGTATCTGGTGAATATTATTTCCCGTTACGCTGTTCATTCAGCTCAGGTGGTAGTTACCCACTAATTACAATATTCAAAAAATAAAGCAGGGCAATTTTGGATTGCCCTGCTTTATTTTTTGAAAGTAATCTAGTTTTTCTTTTTGTAATATTTTAACGCAGCCGGCAGATGTTTCTTAATGTCGGCAATTCGATTGGCATCACTGGGGTGAGTGCTCAAAAACTCATCAGGTTTTTGTCCGCCTGATTTTTTTGACATGCGTTGCCAGAAATCAACTGCAACGGCCGGATTGTATCCTGCTGCAGCCATAAAAGATAAGCCCAATTGGTCGGCTTCACTCTCATGACTTCTTGAAAAAGGCAACATAACACCAACGGTTGAACCCACACCATAAGCGGCTAAAAACAATTGTTGTGTTTCAGCAGGTTTACTGCTTAAGGCCACTGCCAGTGCCACACCTCCCAATTGTTGCATAATACCCTGGCTCATGCGTTCACTTCCGTGGCGGGCAATGGCATGTGCTACTTCATGTCCCATCACCACAGCTAAACCTTCTTCATCCATTGTTATGGGCAGAATGCCGGTATACACCACCACTTTTCCTCCGGGCATGCACCAGGCGTTCACTTCTTTGCTTTCAATGAGGTTAAATTCCCATTTAAAGTCTTTGAGCATGCTGCCTTGTTTTTTCTCATTTAAAATTTGCGCTACTGCTTTGGAAATATTTTCACCTACCCGTTTCACCATCTCTGCATCAGGTGAGTTACGAATAACCCTGTTCGATTTGATGAAAGAATTGTACTCCTTAAAACTCATGGAATTAATTTCACTGTCAGAAATCAGGTTGAGTTGTCTTCTGCCGGTAAGCGGAACTTTTTTGCAGGCAATGATTATGCTTGATAGCACCAATACCCATAGAAGCGTTTTCTTTAATGTCATAGTGTTTCTTAAAATGCAAATTTACTAATACTTGAAATGGTTCAATGTGTTAACTTGCAAACAAAAAAAGTGCCTTGAAAAATATATTACTCCTGATTACCTGCGCGGTATTGCTCTTTTTCCCTTTTTTGGGGGCAGTTCACTTGTTTGACTGGGACGAAATTAATTTTGCCGAGTGCTCCCGTGAGATGTTGGCGACCGGTGACTATCTGCGCGTTTACATCGACTTTCAGCCGTTTTGGGAGAAGCCTCCTTTGTTTTTTTGGATGCAAAGTGCAGCGATGAAAATTTTCGGGGTAAATGAATATGCCGCTCGTTTTCCCAATGCAATATGCGGAGTAGTTACGCTGATAACTATTTATCTGGTTGGTAAAAAACTTTCCGGGATGCGTTTCGGCTTGCTGTGGGCATTGGCTTTTGCAGGTTCATTGTTTCCCAATATGTATTTCAAATCGGGCATTATTGACCCGTGGTTTAATTTGTTCATTTTCCTTGGACTGTGGAACTTCATTCAATATGTGTGGAAACGTAACCATATGGAGATAGTTAACCTGAAATACCAACCGTGGCAATACGCTATACTGTCGGGTATATTTATCGGGTTGGCTATGCTTACCAAAGGCCAGGTGGCTTTAGTGATTTTTGGTTTGAGTGTATTGGTATACTGGATTACGATACGTTTCAAAATGTTTTTTAGTTGGGCACATGTTCTTTTATTTCTTGTGTTTGCTGTTTTAACTATGTCGGTGTGGTTTGGCTATGAATCCATCAAAAACGGTCCCTGGTTTTTGCAGGAGTTTATTACGTATCAAATCAGGTTGTTCTCCACCCACGATGCCGGCCATAAAGGATTTCCGGGATATCATTATGTGGTATTATTACTGGGCTGTTTTCCGGCTTCGGTACTGGCTATTCCATCGTTTTTTAAATCAAAGGATATCACCACACAGGAGCAGGACATGAAAAAATGGATGCTCATCTTATTTTGGGTAGTTACCATTTTGTTCAGTATTGTGAAGTCACGGATAATACATTACTCCTCTATGGCCTGGTTTCCTGTTACCTTTTTAGGAGCGTTTACTGTAAACCAACTGCTCGAAAACAGAATGCAATGGAAACTTTACATCACCATTATTGTTGGTACTATCGGTTCTGTGGTGGCTTTATTATTTACGGTGTTCCCGTTTGTAGCCATGAACATTAAAAAGCTCATTCCTTATGTAAAAGATGAATTTGCCCAGGGTAATATGGAAGCTGATGTGCATTGGAGTGGTTTCGAAAGTTTAATAGGTATAGTATATTTTGTGTTGGTATGGAAAGCACTTATCTGGTTTAAAAACGGACAGGTTTCCAAGGCTGCCTACAGTTTGTTCGGGGGCACAGCGCTTACCATCTTTTTTGCTGCAGCTATTGTAGTGCCTAAAGTGGAGCGCTACTCACAAGGTGCTTCCATTGATTTTTTGAAAGAACGGGCAGGAGAGGAGTGTTATGTTCAGGTACTTGGCTTTAAGAGTTACGCCCACCTTTTTTATACTCAAAAACCCAAGCCTGTTGAACCCCGGACCGCAGACTTAAATTGGCTGTTGCAGGGAGACATTGATAAGCCGGTGTATTTTGTGAGTAAAGTAGATCGAATTAAAAACTTTGAGCAATACACGCAACTAAAAGAACTTTACCGTAAAAATGGTTTTGTGTTTTTGAAAAGAGAAGTACCCGTTGCAGAGTAGTAATACATGCAATAGCCTCTGTGTTTTAAGGTTATTCGTGTTTGTTTTGCAAGCCTACGCAGTTGGCAATTGGTTTAGAAGCTAAGATAATAAAGTGTTTAAACGAGACGCTGAATTTAAGAATGGTAAAGGCAATTGTCGAGTTTTGTTATAGGCAGTGGTTTTCAGTAGGCCTCCATGAAAAAGGTCAAGTTGTCATGATAGGAGGTGTAATATTTTAGTCCACCGTCATTAAAAGACTTTACTTGCCACTTTTGTTTCTTTATGTCAAATGTAGCGAGGGCACCGATTCTATTATCTTTATAGAATATAACAGGAGACTGAAGGATATCATCAATGTAAAATAGTTCTTTATTAATGTTGGTTTTTCTGAGGCTATTTGTCCATACGCCTTGTTTTTTACCGTCAATGTAATAGCCACAAATTTTAATCCTGAATTCATATTTTGGGTCACCAACATCTTCGAATATCCATCCATGTGTCCATAAACTGTCGCTGCCTTTATATTTGACACTTCTCATACTTTTTGTCTGCGAATAACTACTATCATACTCAATCCATTTTCCTTGTTTCAAGCCTCTTTCGTCAACATAATTCAGAGTGTCTGCTTGTGTTGAGGAACCGGATAAATAAATGATGTAATTTGGATAATGTTTTATAGAGTCCTGTTGTCCAAACGCAAAAAGTGGGCAGTATAACACGAAGCAAAATTGTATGTATATGAATAGCTTTATCATTCCCTATGCCTTAGTTTACTCAACAAGCAATCCTCCATCCACATTTTTTGCGGCTTGTTCAACCAATACACACACACCGTTGCTGAGCATGTTCCGATAAATCCGCCTAGGGTGATATCAGCAAAAAAATGTTGACCTAAGTACAATCTACTGAGTGCAGAAAAGATAGCCAACAACAGAAAAACAGGTTGCCATTTTTTATTGGTTACTATTAAGCTGCACAGGCAGGCAATGGCAAATACAGTTGTGGCATGGCCGGAAGGAAAGCTGTTCATCATATACAATTCTGTACCGTTTACCGTTTGTACCTCTTGTATGCCCTCAAAGAATTTTGCCGGACGAGGTTCATGAAACACTATTCTTTTCAAACTTTGTGTAACGGCCGATGACAGGGCATAAGCTGCAGCTCCCATTAAGGCATAACGGTATTTGATAAAGAGTAGGAATACAATAAGTGCAATAAAAAATAATCCATCACCCAGGTGTGTGGCCGGAGCGTAAAAGATATCGGCCAGTGAAGAACGGTTGCTGTTAATAAAAAAGAAGAGTTCTGCTTTGTTCCAGATTATAAGAGCACTAATCGAAATTAATGCCCACACCATATACAGATTGAAGAATATTTTGTTGCGTTGGTACAGTTCGTTCATCAGTTCAAAAGTGCAATTAATCGGTTTAATTTACATCACATAAAAATATATGTATTGATAATCAAGTATATGTAAAATATTATAGTATTATGTATTGCAAAGTACTGTTTAAAAGATAGATCTTTGTGCCATGAATTTAGAGAACTCCAAAGCGCAAATGAGAAAGGGAATACTGGAGTATTGTATTTTGTCTATCATCTCTACGGGTGAGGTATACGCAACTGATATAATCGGTCAGTTAAAAGATGCCCGCTTAATTGTAGTGGAAGGCACATTGTACCCATTATTAACCCGCTTAAAAAACGATGGCCTGCTCAATTACCAGTGGGTCGAATCCAAATCCGGTCCGCCACGCAAGTATTTTACACTTACTCCAACTGGCGAACAATTCTTACAGGAGCTTCAGAAAACCTGGGGCGAACTGGTATACGCAGTTGAACAATCCACTAATAACCGTACAAATAACCCATAACAAACATGAATAAGATTATCACTATCAACATCAGCGGCATTGTATTCAGCATAGATGAACAAGCCTATGATATGCTCAGGCAGTATATTGAGCGTTTGCGTGCTCATTTCAAAACCACTGACGGAGGCAATGAAATTATCAACGATATAGAAGGTCGTATTGCTGAATTGTTGCAAAGCCGCTTAGCTAGCGGTAAACAATTTATTGACGATAACGATGTAAAAGAGGTGATGGCCGTAATGGGTGATCCTTCGCAAATGAACATGGAGGAGGAAGACTCCTCTTCAGACAATAAGCAGCAAGCATATTCTGCCGGTAACAGCACCGCAGAAAAAAGGTTGTTCCGCAACCCGGATGACAGGGTGCTGGGTGGTGTTTGCTCCGGCCTGGGTGCTTATTTTGGCATTGATTCGGTTTGGATACGTTTAGGATTTGCCTTTGCTTTTTTCTTTGCCGGTTCAGGCCTGTTGCTGTACATCATATTGTGGGCCGTAATTCCTGAAGCAAAAACTGTTTCTGAAAGATTGCAAATGAAAGGCGAGCGGGTTGACATCAACAACATTGAAAAAAAAATAAAAGATGAGTTCAAAGTGGTGGAAGACAAGTTCAAGGATTTTGCCAGCAACAACAAACCCAAAGCCACCAATGTAGTACAAAAATTAGTGCACGTGTTGGCCACCATTATTATCGGTTTCGCCCAAATTCTCACGCGCATACTGGGATTTTTTATCACCCTGTTTTGTGTAGGATTATTTGTGGTAGCTGTAATGGTATTGCTGGGTGTTACCTGGCCGGTATCCTTCTCCCTTTATCCCTTTTTTAGCGTAGTGATTGCCTCACCTGTTATGCTCTTTCTGGCCATACTGGGTTTTGTGGCACTCATCATTATTCCTTTGGTGTACATGGTTTACATCGGCATTAAGTTGCTCTTTAATATTTCAGGTTCCAATAAAATGTTCCGGAACATCAGCGCCTCTTCTTTTGGTATAGGCATAGCGTTGTTTCTGGTTAGTTTAATATACATGATCAGCCAGTTTGCGCATGATGGTGAAGTAAACAAAACCATTACACTAAAAGCAGCTGATGCGGATACCTTGTATGTAAATGTAAAAGCATTTTCAACTGAACTCAACAAACGGAAAGTGTACCGGGCCGGTAGTATTCGTTTGCAGGTGTACAACGATGATGCTTTTTTGATTGAGCAGGTTGACTTACAAGTATCGGAATCACGTGACGGTAAATTCGGATTGGTTCAGAATATTGTTTCGCAAGGTTCTTCTGTTACCGATGCTGAAGCTTCAGCTAAAGAAATACAACCTGAAATTTCGCAGCATGATTCAGGTGTCGTATTACCATCGGGTTATTTATTGCCTGTTACCGGTAAGTACCGGAAGCAACAGGTTACGTATACACTGCTTGTGCCCAAAGGCAAAACGGTAGTATTTGAAGATGGTGCTGACGCTATTTATGGCAACACGGCCGGAGTGAGTGAAAACACCACCTGGCAAATGACCGAGAACGGATTTACCTGCATTAAGTGTGAAGATGTGTCCGGGAGTACGGAAGGCAACTCAGGGTATTACCACCGTAATTTTGATATGGAAGGTTTTAAGGAAATAGTAGCCGAAGGTGTTTTTGAAGTGAACATTGAACAAGGTAAAGCGTATGGCGTAAAAATAAGTGCCTCTGAAATGGATGTGCTCAACAATGTGCTCATCAACATGAACGGGGATAAGCTTAGCCTGGGAATGGACAGTAAGTTCAAACACATATTTGAATCGTTAGACGGGGAGAAGATTGTAGTAAACATTACTACTCCTGAACTGCGGTCGCTCAAAGCAAAAGAGGCAACTAAAGTGTATGTTTCCAAGTGGTGGGGCAATGACATCAGTATATCAACAGGCGGAGTGAGCGAAGTGGAGATAAAGGATGTGAATGTTAAAAAACTACGTCTGGATATGTCGGGTGCGTCTTCTGTTGAATTGGAAGGTTCAGCTAAAGAACTGGATACAGAGGTAGGAGGCACATCTGCTTTAGATGCCGAAGAATTCAAGTGTGACAATGCCATTGTGCACACATCAGGCGCTGCTAAGGCAACTGTTTTTGTGGAGAGCAGCATCAGGGCCAGAGCCAGCGGAGCCAGCAGAATTACCTACAAAGGTTCACCTGCCTTTAAGATAAAGAACATTTCAGGTGCGGGCATTATTGAGCCACAAGAGTAATCAGTTTTATTGTCGTATAGCAAGGTCGCTGGCTTAAATGCTGGCGGCCTTTTTTTATATGTACTATCAAGACACACTTTAACCCGTGGTAAACTCCTCTATGTGTCCGGTAGTTATCAGACTATGTGAGAAAGAAGAAAAACACATAGAAACAAGTCCGATAGTTATCGGACACATAGGGATTTAACTTCAAAAAAAATCTATGTGCCTATGTGTTTATGAGGGAATATGACAACTACCTATCTATGGTAAATGGAAGAAGGACGCGTACCCGCTTATTTTGAAAAGATAACGCAACATGTTATATGCTAAAAAAAAGAACAAAAGGTTTGAATTCTTATCTATTCTGCTATTTTTGCCCATCAGACATTCACAATTACTATAACTATGGCTAGAAAAATTATTCGCATGGAGTTTCCCGTTAAAGCCTCACCGGCTTTGTTGTTCTCCAGCATCAGCTCTCCATCAGGACTATCTCAATGGTTTTGTAATGACGTGGATGTGTACAACGATGAATACAAGTTTAAGTGGGACGGGGAAGAGATGCGCGCTAAAATGCTTAAAAAGGTAACCAACAAACTCATTCGTTTTCATTGGGTAGATTCAGAAAATGATGAATACATTGAATTTGAAATTACTCAGGATGAATTAACCAATGACGTGGCCCTTGTAATCACTGATTTTGTAAACGAAAAAGAAGAAAAAGAATCCATTGCCCTTTGGGATAGCCAGATTCACGATTTAAGAAACTCTTTGGGCGCGTAACGTTCACTTTCCACTCGTACGTATTAGTTTTATTTAGACGTCTTTGGTGCAGGCTAAGGCTAGTAGGTCTTTCTTTTTTAATTTGAAAATACCCAGATTAATCTTCTATTAGCTTTGATTCCTTCTTCGCAAATGTCAATTAGTTCTTGAAGGATGTCTTTGTATTGTTCAAATTTGTTCTTTGTTTGAACGTAATAAGTTTTATCTCCTACTATCACTTTATTTGAAGCCTTTATCCATTCTAATGGTTTCCATCCGTTTTGCCAATAAGTCAAACATAGTTCATGTCTGTGATTGTAGTCGTGGTGAAATCCGTCTATATAGCATTCGTGTCCTTTATAATTAAATCTGTCAGAGCTACTGCTATAATTCTTATCGTTTTCACTAATAAGATGTGTTAATGGGAAGTTGTTTTGATACTTCTGCAAATAGTCATAAACCTTTTTGAATACATCTTTAAGTGTCAAAGGGTCAATATGCCGGTATTTGTCAACCTTGTCATCATATTGGTTATAGTCTGGATAAAGTAGTAGTTGTTCTTCGGGTGTAAGGAAGTCGTCTAGATTAAAATAGTCAGGATAAGAAGGGCTTATGATTTCGGACATAAAGCTCTTTCCACAGTGCTTTGTGTCGCTTGCAACTGAATCATCAAAACCTAAATGTAAAGTTACTCCCATAACTTGTTAGCATTGTCTATAACGGCAGAGTGTGAAAAACTCATTCACACTTTGCCATGTAAAACTGCCAATAAATAGTAAAAAAAGCAAGTATAAAGAATCCTTGTCACAGATTAAGGATAGAAGTCAGATATTTTAGAATTCGTCTTAACGGTGTGTTTGCTTTATTAATTTCTCTGCGTGAGGTTGCGTCTAATGAAATTTCGTGTGCTTTAACAACCATCATTCCCGAATTAACTTCAAAACGCCAATTTCTTTCAGTCGGAACTCGTAGAATATTTATGGAAATATTCTCAATTTCATCAAGCAGAATGTCAATTGAAGAAATGTCGTAATATTTGTGATAATTCGTCAATGAAAACTTTTCAGTCCAGCCTGTTAGATTTAATATTTTATGAGATTTTTCGATTGTTAATTTCTGGTTCGGAACTAATAAAACATAAAAACCTTTACCATCATTGAGAATGTAGTATAAATGTCCAATTGTATTTATCGTAATACAGTACGATTTACCCTTGTCCTTAATAGTAGCAAGGTGGGTTCTCAATATATCTATATTCGAGTTTTTCTCTGTCATATAATTACCGCATACACTTTGTTGGCAGCTGTTGCTATCCGTTCAATACAATTAATAGAGTTCCTAGGGTGGTCATTATCACCATCGAAATAATATTTTCTCTCCAAAGTATTTTCCCGTTCCCGCTCTCAATCTCGTAGTATTGTTTGAAATCATTACTATTCATTATAATCAATGGTAAAATTGTCGTGGTGATAAATAACAAATAAGTAGATATTTCATAGATGGATTTTATTTCATTCCTAATACCGACAGCAATACCCATAATTAATAATAGGTAAAATACCGCTGCGGTAAATATCCAGCCTAGCCTTTTTTTCTTCAAGGGTCCGATTATTCCAAACGTAATTGGGATAAGATTTAAGTATCGATGGCGTTCAACCAAAAAGTTTCCAATCGAACTTATTTGTCCCAAATCAGAGTCTTTTTTGTATTGCATGAATAAAAGCAAAACAAAACCTAGTTCAATTATTGTCAGTATGACGAATACTGAAATTAACTTTATTTTTTTCATTGCTGTAATTGCTGTTAGCGGGTCGTTTTTTTGTCTTTCTGTCAGCACATCCAATATTTCTTGTTCTTAAAGTCTATAATTGTTGGTCCTCCTGTGCAACCTCCTATTTCATCCAATTGAGTGTCTGATAAACTATTGCCTATAATCCAAACGCCTGATTTATGTTTCATTATTTTACCTTGGTCAAGCACTTCTCCCTTTTTTGTCTGAGAAAGTTTCCCGTCCCCTTCATAAATTACTTGAATTGAACTTCCATTTATTAAAACAGTTACTTTTTCGCACATAGATTTTCCGTCCCATTCAGCAAACGCAATGTCGAAGCGATATTTTCCATTTTGTAAAACTTCATTTGATAAAATATATTCGCTGCTTTCTTTTTTCAGGCTGTCTACAACCTTTTTGGATATAGCCTTTTTGTCGTGAATGGAATTTACACTACGGTATTCTAATGTTTTCGCTTTCTGATTTTCTGTTACGTTTGAACAAGAAAACAAAAAAATAATTGTCGAAATATATAATGCTATTGTTTTCATTTTAAATGCCCGCTAACGTCAGAGTGTGAAAAATCACTTCAACTTTGTACTTGCTTTACTCCTAAAGCTAAAAGTAACACTCCGGTTTTTTCTAATCCAATTTTTTTTGTCTTTAGGGTCATTTGAATTTATTCCCTTTTTAAAGCCATTATTAACAACAGTAATTCTATCACTACTAACGCCTTTTAAAATCAAGTACTTTTTAGTATTTAAAGCTCTCCTTTTAGATATGCTTTCACTTGAATCATTTTCGTCATATGTCGAATTCCCTTCAATGCTAACATTTATTTTTGGATACATTATTAATGTCTTTATAATACAATAGTCCAAAATACATTTTGTTATTTTATTTAATTCTGTTGCCCTAAAATCAAACATTATAGCTGGTTTATTAAACATCGAAAAACCGAACATAAATGAATCTATTTCTTTGTCATTACCACAGATTTTTTGTGAACAATTTGCAACTTCGAGATCAAATTTTTCCTTCCAACTATCACCATTTATCTTAGTAATAATTTCATACATTCTATCATTGAAAAATTTGATAGTGTCTGAAGCTTTTTTAGAAAGTGAAAAACAGCCTGTATATGGTATGGTTTTTATTTGAAATTTATATTTTTTGGCGATTGAGTCAGAACATAAGCAACTTCTAAAGTCACCGCAGTAATATGTTTGAAAATAAAGTCCAGCTTTTATTAAACTATCAGTATGGATTTTTGAATAGAATTTAGAATCATTAATTTCTAAGTCTTCGCCACCATCTGATTGCCCGAATAATTTAGCAGAAACAAATATTAATATAGATATCAGTAATTTAACTTTCATTCCAATATTCAGCATTAAGGTTGCGCATAACAGTAGTGTGTAAAAAAATCTGTCTTAATTTGCCTTGTAAAACTGCCAATAAAAAATAATAAAAGCAAGTGCAAAGAATCCTTAGTCGCAAAATAAGGAAAGCAGATTGTAACCGACAGGTGAATGCACACGCGTTACAACTTAGCGAAACGTTCTCATGAACGAATTAAATAAACGAGCGCGAGCGTGGTTCATTTAGGTTTATTGATTGCGTTTAAGAATAAGGAACAGCTAATACCCAAAAGGAATACAATGGTACAAGCAAATATTTGCTGACCCAATATGTAAATAAACCAGTCCGGATTATCCCATATCTCGATGATAGGTAAGAAAATAATAATGGCACAACTAAATAGTCCGACAAAAAAACCAAGACCAAGGAATGCTATTGTACTTCTGTTTAATATCAGAAAAAATATATAGCTGCTTATACAATGAAAAAATGCAATAGAAACTATACCTCCATCTTTTCCCCAATGAAGCGAAAGTGTATTTTTCACGAAATAGTTTATAAAGAAGGCACTCGAATAAAGAAATAGTGTGGCTATTATGTATATTCTTACTGCGGAATTACTTATTACTCGTGCCATTAACGTTTGGTTTTAAAATGGTGGATAACGCCAGTTTGTGAAAAGCCTCATCCACACTTTGTACAGTAAAACTGCCTATAAAAAGTTATAAAAGCAAGTGCAAAGAATCTTTAGTGCAGTCTAAGGATAGGACTGGCTGAATGCACACGCGTTGCAAACACGCGAGAGTGGGGTTTAGTCTTGCACTTCATCGGCTCTATATTTAGCTATTCCAATTTCTATATGTTCTAGAAATTTTAATTCTTTTTGTGTCAATCGAGCATTAGGATTACATAATTCAAGAAGAGCAAATAGGGAATCATCAAACCATTCATACTGTCCTCGTAATGGTGGACATGCAATAGCCTTATCAATATAACTAATTGCACTATAAAGAATTTTTTCGCTATTGGTAAGCTCTTCTACTTTATAATAATTTTTTAATGCTATCTCATAAAATTTTTCTGTCATTGTATTAAACTCGTCTAAATCACGGTCAATTTGTGAATTGTCTGGTTCAATTTGCCACCAAATGAGGTTCTTTGATAATTGACTACATGCGTTTTTAATTGATTCCACTTCTTGATTTTTTTAGGTTAACAAAAGGTTTATTGCAATCACCACTAACTAGTATATATGTGCCATTATACTTCACTTTGTATAAAATATCACAGGAGTGTTGTGCAGCCCTTCAGATAAATTCGAAGTAAAATTAACGGGCTGCAGGCACAATTGCAAATACCAAGGCTTTAGGCCGGGCAGTAAATAAAATTTAAAGCAACTTCAACGCAGGTTTAATTCACTCGCTTCAGGGTGTTTTCCTCTTTGTTGGTTACAATCAGTTTCATGGGGTTGGTTACTTTCTCATTGAGTAAAGCAATGTCCAATACTTCCAGCATGTTTTTAGCGTAGTGGAAGGTTAAATCACTGATGTATTCGGGCTTAATGTCTTCAATGTCTTTGCGGTTTTGCTCACACAAAATAATCTCTTTAATACCTGCGCGCTTGGCGGCCAGTATTTTTTCTTTGATTCCGCCTACAGGCAACACCTTGCCGCGCAGGGTAATCTCACCGGTCATGGCTAAGTGCGATTTTACCTTGCGTTGCGTAAACAAGGAAGCTAATGAAGTCAACATGGTTACCCCGGCAGATGGTCCGTCCTTAGGCACAGCGCCCGCAGGTACGTGAATGTGAATGTCGTAGTTATCAAACAAATCGGCATCAATATCGAGGTAATCGCAATGGCCTTTCAAAAAGGAGAGGGCCGTAATGGCTGATTCTTTCATTACATCACCCAGTTTTCCGGTAAGGGTAAGTTTGCCTTTGCCTTTGGTAATGGAGCTTTCCACAAACAAAATTTCGCCACCTACAGGAGTCCAGGCTAAGCCTGTTACCACACCGGCTACATCATTGTCCTGGTACATTTCTTTCTCCATACGTTCAGCGCCCAAAATGCGCAGCACATCTTCTTCACTTAAAATGTGGTTGCTCTTTTCCTTCATCACAATGGACTTGGCCACTGAACGGGCCAGGGAAGATATTTTTTTCTCCAGTCCGCGCACGCCCGATTCACGGGTGTAATCTTCAATTACTTTGGTAATGGCTTTATCCGTTAATCCGAAGTCTTTGGTTTTTAGTCCGTGAAATTTGCGTTGTTTGGGCAGCAGGTATTTTTTGCTTATTTCAATTTTCTCTTCCAATGTATACCCGTTAATTTCGATAATCTCCAAACGGTCGAGCAAAGCAGGTTGTATGCTATCTAAACTGTTGGCTGTGGCAATAAACATTACGTTAGATAAGTCATACTCCAGCTCCAGGTAGTTATCGTAGAAGGTGCTGTTTTGTTCGGGATCCAATACCTCCAACAGGGCAGAGGAAGGGTCGCCACGAAAATCACTGCCTACCTTATCAATTTCATCCAATACAAAAACGGGGTTATCTGTTTTGGCTTTTTTGATGTTTTGAATAATACGACCGGGCATGGCACCTATGTAGGTTTTGCGGTGACCACGTACTTCGGCTTCATCATGCAAGCCGCCTAAGGAAACACGCACGTATTTTCTGCCCAAAGCTTTTGCAATGGATTTACCCAAAGATGTTTTACCAACTCCCGGAGGGCCGTACAAACACAGAATAGGGCTTTTGAGGTCGCCTTTCAGTTTGAGCACAGCGAGGTATTCCAAAATACGGTCTTTAACCTTATCCATCCCGAAGTGGTCTTTATCCAGCACCTTCTGGGCATTTTTTAAATCGAAATTGTCTTTAGTGCTTTCGCCCCAGGGTAATTCAATAAGGGTTTGTACGTAGTTGAGTGAAACCGAATAATCAGGCGACATGGGGTTCATGCGCATCAGTTTATCCAACTCTTTGTTGTATGCCTCGTGGATGGTTTTGTTCCATTTTTTCTGTGCTCCGCGGGCACGCAGGTTTTCTATTTCCTTATCAGGTGAATCCTGTCCCAGCTCTTCCTGAAGGGCACGTATTTGTTGTTGTAAGAAAAAGTCGCGCTGTTGTTTATCGAGGTCGTTGCGCACCTTGCTTTGTATCTCATTTTTGAGTTGCAGCATTTGAAGTTCTTTGGTAAGAAACTCCAGCACCTTGGCTGCGCGGTCTTTAAAATTGGTAACCTCCAGTATGGTTTGTTTGTCCTTTACATCCACATTAAGGTTGGAAGAAATAAAATTCACCAGAAAGGTAGGGCTGTCAATATTCTTCAATGCAAATCCGGCTTCTGAAGGAATATTGGGCGATTGTTCAATAATGCTGTAAGAAAGTTCTTTGATGGAGGAGATAAGGGCTTTCAGTTCCTCATCAGGTTTTGTTTTTTTCTCATCAATAGCTGAAACACTGGCACGTATATACGGCTCAACAGCCTGGCATTCGCCCAATACAAAACGTTTTTTTCCCTGAATAATAACGGTGGTGTTACCATCAGGCATGCGCAACATTTTTAATATTTGAGCTACGGTACCTACGGTATTGAGATCACTGAAATTAGGGTCTTCCACCAAGGCATCTTTTTGAGAAACTACTCCGATAATTTTATCGCCTTTGTGTGCGTCTTTGATAAGCTTGATAGATTTATCGCGACCTACGGTAATGGGAATTACCACACCCGGAAAAAGTACGGTATTGCGCAGGGGCAATATTGGCAGAGTTTCCGGTGTTTTTTCCCGGTTCATTTCATCCTCTTCTTCCTGAGAAAGAAGCTGTATGAAGTCGTTATTATCTTTGTCGTCTTGAAAAAGGCCTGACAATATCAAATTTCCTGTGTCGTTCATGTTGGGTCAATTTACGGTCAAAATGGCATACAGATAGGGCATTTCTACGCAGCCTGTACTATTTTTCAATAGCTGTGCCACAAAGTTACCTGATCATGGTAACATCGCCACTGGTCACGTACATTTTGTTGTCCCAGCCGCTGTAGGTAATGAGGTAGACAAACACATCATCGTGCTCGCGGTTGCTTTTGAATGTTCCATCCCAGCGGAAATGCCGGTCGTTGGTTTCAAAAATCATTTCGCCCCAGCGGTTAAACAGTTTAAGGTTAAACGTTTTTACAAAAGAAGGTACGTTCAGCCAATCATCATTCAGCCCGTCACCATTGGGGCTGAAGGCGGTAGGTACAAACAACAGCGGTTTCTGAATCAGTTCAATGGTATTGGATGAGCTTTCGAAAGAAGTAGTACTTTTTGCATTTTCACGCGCTACAACGCGGTAATAGTATAACCCGCAATCATCGTACATGCTGGTATCCGTGGTTTCTTTTTTGAGGGGCGAAATGGTTTCTATGTCCAGTTCAGGTATAAACGGATCTGTTCTTTTCAGACGGTAATTCTCCGTTGGTAATTTCCAGTAGGTGTATGGATTCCACCGCAGTTGATGCCTAAAGGGTAGGCTTTCTCCTTTTAACAAAATGGTGCAGTGCTCGTATGCTTCTTTTGACTCCAATCCGCATTCATTAAACAAGGTAGTTTTGTAACAATACGATTGCTGTTTTACATTCACAGCTGTATCTGTAAATATGCCGCTGAATGAGGTGTCGAATACCTGATACAGCAAAAATTGTTCATCAGGGTCGTTAGGCTTTTTATAGATGCGGTATTGTTCTATCAGCTTTTCTTTACTCTTGGTAAAACGCACTTCCACCTCCTTGTTATCAACCACAGTTACGTAATTCATGTTCACAGGTCCCGGTGAAAATTTAGGGTCGAGCAAGGTACAGGTTGGGTCTGATGTGTCTCCGGGAATATCACAAATGTTGACTCCCTTGCCATAGTAACAGTAGTTATTAAAGTTTTGCGCAATGGCCGTGTTGTCAATAAACTCCAACACTTCACCTTTCATAAACTTGCCCAACAGTCTTACTTCTCCTGAAGGTGATTTTCTGTAAAGTAAGTGGTAAGCAAAGAATTTATCTGTGGTGTCATATTCCCAACGAACTCTTACAGTGTTGTCGTTCAGTTTTTTTACACAATAGAACGTTGGGGGAGCGGGTGAGGGCGGAGGCACCACACGAATATGTATACGGTTGGTGCGGGAGTTAGGTACAGGACAGGCATTGTCCCACACCAGCAAATGAATGGTAAATGTATCTTCTCTTAAATCCTGACATAAAGGTTTCCATGAAATTTTACCCCAGGCTTCATCAATACCACCACTGCCTTCCAGTTTGCCGGTGTTTACGGATATATTACCGGGTGCAAGTATCTCTCCGCTGAATTCATATTTAAGCGTGTACTTACGCGGCTTTTTACTTTTGATGGTGAAGTTGTAGTAAAAACTATCTGTTGCCATAGCTGTAAGCACGGTATCCATAGCCATATCAAACGGATTGTATGCAGCAGTATCGGGATACAGTTTGGTGCAGGAGAAACGGGTGGTATCAGAGTTTTTGTTGCACACATTTACGCCATACATGTAGTAGCAAAAATCATTGAGTTTGTGTTGAGGCGTATTGAGGTCAATCAGGCTGTCATCAATGTTTAAATTCATTTGATGAAACGGAGCCTCAACGCTTTCGTCAGGGAATACCTTGTTCATCACAATCTGTTTAAAGAAGCGTTGGTTTACTGATTTATCTGCTGTCCATACCAGTTGTGTGGTGTTGGAATCAATACTTTTTATGCAGCTCAACTCCGGAGGTAAAACATCAGGAATAGGTTTTACGAGTATGCGTATTCTACCGAAAGCAAATTTCTGATCAGGACAGGCATTGTCGCGAATACTGATGCCTATTTCCATCGTATCTGTGCGCCCGTTTACACATTTGGTTCCCCATACTAATGCAGCACTCAGATTTTTTTTGCCTTTGGTTGGTCCGATAATACGTGCAGGGTTACCGCCTGTGGAATCAGGGTTAAACACTTTTCCGCTGTAACTGAAAAATACTGAATCATCCTGATCGGGATCAAAAATAGAGAAGGGATAGTAGATGGAATCGGTGGCGTAAACAGTTAAAAAAGTATCGGTGAGAAATACAGGAGCTTTGAGTGAGTTGTTCAGGTTAATTTTGAATGTGGCGTTGTTGCAGTTAAAACTATTGTTAGTGCGCGACCATGCGCCTGAAGAAGTAGGGAAGTCAGAGAAGCCTCGGCAACCGCCACACACCGATTGGTAAACAATTCCTTTGTCATCAAAACGGCTGGTGCCTCCGTCAACATGTTCTTCGCTTTGTGGCCCACCGAAATACGTAGCATAAATAACCTTGTCCAATTTGCCGTTCATCACCAGAATGTAGAAATCAGAGCCATCAGTAGTTTGTTGGTAGGCATTGGTGGAGGTAGGCATGCCCGTTGTTTTTCCCGTTGCCCCATTGTAGGTATTGTTGGTTTCTCCTCCCCAGCCCGAGAAAGAAACATTCCCGCAGCGGTCAATCAAAAATGCGGAAGGAGATATTTCGGTGCCTATGTTCCCTGCTGCATTTGAGCCGATAGTTGTGGAGTAGAGTAGGCTGCTTAAATCAGCATTAAACGCTGAGATAAAAATGCCTCCCAGATTAACTTTGTAAACACCCGCTGTGCTCACAAAGTTAGTATTGTCTGTTTGTCCCGTTACGTAAACCCTACCGGTTGATTCTTCTACCTGAACAAAATAAATCTGGTCATAAGTGGAGGTGCCGAAGAAAGTACTGCTTAATGTAGTGAATGTAGCAGTTTCAATGCGCATCAGGTAACCATCAGCAGTTCCGCCTGCAAAGGTGTTTTGATATCCGTTGGAGGTAGTAAATACATCACCTGTAGTGGTTCCTCCGCAAAGGTAAATCTGACTTTGATCGGCATTAAAGTTCAGGCCATATCCGGCAACATGTCCGGTACCATCAATAAAACGTACCCGTTGTAAAACAGATACCGTAGGATTAAAGGAGGCGAGCATGGCGTACTGTGTTCCTTTTCGGGTATAGCTTACATTGCCGGCAGCGGTGTTTAAAGTAATGCTTGCTGAACGTGAGGAGGTGTAGATATAAATATTATCATTCTTGTCAACAAGCACCTCTCCTCTGTAGTTATCGCCATAGTTGTAGGCTAAAGGAGCATTGGTTATGTTGTAGCTGTTTGTTTTTCCATTGAGCCCATCAATACCTACATCACCTAAATAAGTTGAACCGGTCAAAACATTTCCGGCTGTGCCCAAAATTGTTACGAATATGTCTGTACTTCCATTAAAACTTTTATCATATCCTGTAGAAGATACAGGAAAATCGGAAGAAGACGTTGTACCCATAATAACCAGTTCGTTTTTGCTGTTTACTATAAGGCTGTGCGGTTGTTCGTCATGTAATTTACCTCCCAGGTAAGTGGCATAGACTAATCCTGTTCCGCTGGGGTTATATTTCAAAATGGCTACGTCTGTCCCCATGCCGCTTCCACCCTGGTAGTTTACCTGAAAAGCTCCGGGAGTGGTAGGGAAGCCTACATCAAAAACGTTACCTGCTGAGTAAGTATTTCCCTGGTTGTCGTACGTGGCGGAGAAACCAAAATTATCGGCTTGAGAGCCGGAGTAAGTGGCAAAAATCACTTCAGGGTCAATAATGACTCTTTGGCTGAAAGTAGTCTGCTCTGTTTGAAAGCTTACTACGTTACTGTTCAAACTAAACTTGCACGAAATTTCTTTTTTACTACCTGCATCAAAATGGGCAAAGGGCTTTCGTTCCATAATTTCCCGAACGGTATTGCTTACTTTCAGTTCACCATTTTGTAGTGCGAGAGATGTTTGTCCCTCATACTTCAGTTTAATTTTGGAGATATCTGCTCCTGCGTGCACTATAAAGTTGTACTTGAGCTGCTGATCTTCTGCCAGAAATTCAAAGTCAATTCCAGGGTAAATATCTTTGAGTACAATGTGTTGCCAGGCTCTTACATCTGTTTGCCAACGGGAGGCGTTACTGCCTATAAAGTAGTTGAAATATTCTGCTGAGGGTTTGTACTGTTGTATTTGCGCAGGAAGCTGACCACCCTGAAACGTGATTCTAATGGCATGTGCAGGAATAGGCTGATCCGGAATTTCTCCGTGTTTCACTTCATGCAGTTTTAATGCATCGTACAAAACGTAGTATAACCCGGTCTGCTGTACATACAACACACCACCGCCAAGGTCGGCTTTGAAAAGAATGTGCTCGGGCCACTGACCTTTGTTTTCAATGAATTTATATCCACCGGCAAAAGTTCGGTTGGTCAGCAGGGTGAGCAGACAGAGCAGACAGAAAATGAAAATGTAATGTGTTTTTCTCAAAGGAATCGTTTGCTTTTGTGTTGTTTAAATTTGATAAACTCTTTGCTTTTAACTGATTTGAAATTTTCATCAGCCAAAAATCTTCTCACATGGGCTGATTTGGCAAAATAACCCAATTGTGCCGCTTTTCGCAGTTCTTTCACACATAAATCTTCGTTTTGGTTTAAGGCGTGGCATTGAGCTATTTTGTAGTGAATGAAAGCGCGGTAAGAATAGCCAACTTCTTTTAACAACTGATGAAAGTAAGTCGAAGCCTCAGAGTAACTCTCCTGAGCCATAATCAGATTCCCTATTTCGACTTTTATAGCGGTAGAGTTAGTTGAATCATGAGAGAGGCAGTAGTCCAAATCATCGGATGCTGCTTCAAAGTTTTTTTGTGCGGTGTAAATTTTTGCCCGTTGAAAAAATGCTGTAGGATCAGTTGAGTCCAACTCAATGGATTGGTTTACTTCACTAAGTGCAGCATCGTATTCTTTGAGTAAAAAGAAGGCCACGCTTTTGTTTTTATGAGCAATGGCCAGTTTCTGGTCTTTGGCTAAGGCCAAATCAAAATCAGTAATGGCTTGTTTGATGTCATTGGTGTGTACGTAGTTGATGTGCTCATAACGCACATTAAGCACACAGCCCCTGTTGTTGTAAATTATAGCATTGTCAGGATTGAGTGATATGGCTGTGTTGTAACAACTATAAGCTAATCTGTGTTCACCTATCTGTTGGTAAGCCTTGCCCAGATTGTTGTATGTTTCCGCTTCATCGGGGTAATACTTTAAAGATTTTTTCAGGTAACGAATAGCTTTTTTATGTTTGTTGTGTTGGCTATAAATAGTTCCGATAAGTGTGTAGAGGTCTTTGTTTACATAAGGGTTCATAGCAACAGCCCGTTTAAGGTCGCGTAGGGCATAGCGATCGTTATTATTCAGGTAACGACAGAAACCACGCATATAGAGTGCATCATCATCACCTCCGAAGTATTTGAGATAAACATCCAGATTTTTTTCAGCGCTTCGGTAGTCTTTGTTTTTGTAATTCTCCAAAGCCCTGTATAAAGCTGCCCGAGCCAACAGAACATCACTGCCACTATAAGCCGCTTTTGGCGTTGGTTTGTAATACCGCTGAGAACCTCCCATGTACCGTTGAGGTGAATACCCTGACTGTGCCGTAGCAGTTACCCACAGCAGGAGGACAGCAAGCAAGCACAATGAACGATACAGTAGTGTAACCATGCGCAAGGTATTACTAGTTAATTGTTTGGCTAAGTTACGGTATAGATTCCGAAAAACCTCACCCTAATTAACAATGGAGACAGAAGAAGGCCTCAGAAAGTTGCCTGAGTTGATTCTTTTTTCCCGTTGCGTATAAAATGGATGGTTACGGTGTCGCCTTTTTTGAATTTGGCTAAGGCCTGCATGTAGTCTTTCATGCCGCTGATGGTTAAATCATTTATGCCCACCAGTACATCTCCAGCCTGTAATCCTGCCTTTTGTGCGGGCTTATCTGCACTTACTCCATCCATTCTTAAACCAGGCCCTTCAAAGGAGTAATCTGGCACTATGCCCAGCGTAACTTTGAAGGCCACACGTTCCGTTTGCGGGTTGCGGGTAGGCAGAAAAGTTGGTTTGGCCTCCTTGGAGGTTTCATTAATTACTTTGACAATAAAATCGAGTATCTGTTTCTGTCCGTAGAAATTAATTTTTTCAATATCGTCAGAGGGTTTGTGGTAATCGCTGTGTAAGCCTGAGAAAAAGTGCAACACAGGGATATTTTTGAGGTAAAAAGAAGCGTGGTCAGACGGACCCATTCCGGCAGAGTCTGTTTTAAGTTTCAGGTAGGTATTATCTGCAATAAGCTTGTTCAGTAGGGGTTCCCACAGGGCTGCTGTGCCTGTACCTGATACCATCAACTTATGAGTGGAATCATTTAAACGGCCTATCATGTCCATGTTTATCATGCAACTGATTTTCTCTAACGGATAAGTGGGGTTATTGGTAAAAAACTTTGAGCCCAGCAATCCTTCTTCTTCGCCTGAAAAACAAATGAACAGGAAGTTGTAATTTTCTTTGCGGTCGTTTTTAGCAAAATGATGAGCCAGTTCAATTACACCGGTGGTGCCTGATGCGTTGTCATCTGCTCCGTTGTGTATTTGGTTTACGGCTTCTTTGTCCATAGAATTTCCGGCATGGCCATAGCCCAAATGATCATAGTGTGCGCCAATTACAATGGTATATTCAGCATCGTTATTCAGAAAGCCTACAATGTTTTGTCCTTTGGTTTTGATGGTGCCTTTGTCAGAAGTATCGTGTGGATTGGGATTGTATTTCATGGGAAATTCCTGAAAGTAATACAGGTTTCCCATAGGTTGTAATCCGGCTTTTTCAAATTGCTTAATGATATACTTGGCGGCTTTTTTCTCGCCTTTGGTACCCGGAAAACGCCCCTGAAGCTTATCTCCGGCTAAGTAGGTGATGTGTTTTTTAATTCTTTCCGTCTCAATTTTTTGTGCATACAGGCGGAACGAGCAGATAGAGATACACAGGAAAAGTAGAATTAGCCGTTTCATTTCTGACAATAATTTAGTTCAGCAATTTAGTCAATCCAATCGGCAATAAACAAGTTGGTATCACGTGTGCCCCCGTTATTGCGGTTGGAGGAGAATACCAGCTTTTTGCCATCAGGAGAAAACATGGGGAAAGCATTAAATTTACTTTCGAAAGTAATTTGTTCCAGACCTGTTCCGTCAGTATTTATCATATACAACTGAAAATCATACCCGCGGGCGGAATGGTGGTTGGAGGAGAACAGAATCTTATTACCTGAAGGATGGTAAAACGGGGCCCAGTTGGCTTTACCCAGATTGGTGATTTTTTTCAACTCACTGCCATCTGCATTGCACGTGTAAATCTCCATATTGGAGGGTGCAACTAATCCTTTTGACAGAAGCTCTTTGTATTCTTTTACTTCAGTTTCTTCAGTGGGGCGGGAGGCTCTGAATACTATTTTATTTCCATCAGGTGAAAAAAACGCTCCGCCATCGTAGCCTAATCCAAAGGTGATTTGTTTCTGGTTGCTGCCGTCAATGTTCATGGTCCACAGTTCTAAATCGCCTGAGCGGGTGGAGGTAAACACAATTTTGTCTCCTTTGGGAGATACCGTGGCTTCAGCATCATAACCCGGATTGTTGGTGAGTTGTGCGGTAATCTTCCCTTTCATGTCAGCCACAAAAATGTCGTAGGTAGAATCTATTGACCACAAATATTTGCCTGAGGTAACAGGGGCCGGGGGACATTCTTTTCCGGCCAGGTGTGTGGAGGCATAGAGAATATGCTTGTTGTCGGGCATAAAATACGCGCAGGTAGTGCGTCCGTTTCCGGTGGAGATAAGAGCCGGTTTATACGTGGTATCTCCGTTTTTTTTCAGGTTGTAATGAAATATCTGATCGCATTTTAAACCCCAGGCAGGGTTATTACTTTGAAAACTGAGGTGTTTGCTGTCGGGGCTGAAATAGGCCTCAGCATTATCACCACCAAAAGTGAGTTGTTTTAAATTACTCAGGTGTTTTTCATTGCTTTGTGCCCATACTCCTGAAAAGGAGAGGAGAAGTAGAAAAATGTATGTGTATTTCATGTGCAGGTTTAATGGCTGCAAAGGTAATCAGGCTGCTGAACCAACAGCCATCGCCAAGCCTTAGAATTGTAATACTTCGGTCAAAAAAAGCTAGTTAATATCCCAGCTGTCGCAAAGCAAATCGATGTATTTATTCTCATCGCGTGTTATTTGCTCATCGGCCTTTACCAGTTTAATAGCAAACTTGAGGAAATCACTCCTTTCATGCTCAGTAGAATCACTGAAAAAATCTTCAGCAGCCTTCCGGAAGTGATCCATGTAATCTTCGCGTTGGAGTGTGCTTAATATTTCCACTTCATTATCCATGTTAATGTAGAAGGGGAAGTTTTCTTTCAGGTATTTAACTATCACTAAACCCTCAGGACCTGAGAATTCGCCATCAATTTCAGATAGTAGCATCAGCATGTGGTAGCCCGATACGGCTTTGTTCATCTTCATGATGCAATGTTAAGGAAGTGATTTATAAAAACTAAATAAAATTTTGTGAACTGATTAAAATCATTCACCGGGAGTGTAAGCATACACTACCTGATATTCTGCTTTACGAAGTTTAGGAGCAACCTGCCCTATGCGTAAGTCTCCTGCTTGTGGTGTGGGTTCGCAGATGTAATATTTTTTGCCGTTGTATACGATGGGTTTTCCTGCTGAAGATTCAAACTGAACAGCAATAGTAACATGTGTGGGGTACAGCAGTACAATCATGGGGCGGTTGTATATTTCTTTTACCAGATAGAAGAACAAAGAGGCTCTGTCATCACAATCGCTTTTGCTGTACAACAAAGTTTGTTCAGGAGATAATCTTTTTTCTTTACCGAATTGTTCCTGATCGGTCTCAAACCCGAAAGCATACCTGGAAAAGTGCATCAGGTAATCAACGCCTTCTTTCTCGCTTAGCTGTTGCACCTGTTGCCTGAGTAACGGAATAAGAGATGAATATGTAGTACCTGATACAGGAATGTTAAAGTAAGTGTCAAAATCAACCACCGGGTAATTTTGAAAAATATTCTGCACCTGAGGATTTACTTTTACCTGAAAGGTGTACAACTGTTGTTTGTATTCGAACTGTAAACTTTTTTCTGTGTACGCCTCCGGACTAAAATCAGGTATCTGTGTTACCTTATACGTAAAGGCTTGCTCACCTTCAGGAATTTTTACGTTCACTTCAAATGCGGGATTCTTTTTGAAATCGATACTGCCGAAGTCATGGTAATTTAAGCACACGTACTGGTTGCCGTTTTGGGTGAAGTAAGGTATGTCGTAAATATTCTCGTTTGACTTGATGTAAAACAATAACTGGTTGCTGTTGGCAGAAAGTTTCACATCATACCCTGATTTGCCCATGAGGAACCATTTGTAGAGCGTGTACTGTTCGTAATGTTTTGCTTTAGGACTTATTGCTTCACTGGCTTTGCGCACCAATTGGTAGTAAAACCAGTCGTTGAGGTTATACTGTTTTTTGTAACTATTCAGTTGGTTAATGAGCGGCTGGTAGTTGGCACAGGTGAGTTGCTCATAGAATGCAGCGATATGTTGTTCTTTCAGTTCTTTGGATAGTTCCACGTATATGCTGCTATCCGTTTTCAGTTCAAGTACGGTGGAATAAAAATTGAACGTAATGGTATGTGCTCCGGCTTCTGTTTTTAGGAACAGCAGAAAGAAACTCAATATTATACCCCTGAACGCCAATGTGTCAAATTCTATTTACACAAAAGTAAACAATATTTAATACTAAATTAACATACGTGGCAGGTTATTTATTCACCAGCCCTAAAAAAGTGTATGGGAATGTAGAAAATGACTATTTGCTTGCAGGTCGTAAAGAGTTATCCGGTGCTTTAATATCAGGAACAAGACGTATGGCTTTGGTTTTTATTTTCACCAATGAACGGTTCATCAAAAGGTTTTTCTGATGTGTGGCCTGGTATTTCGGGTATAGTAATAAATCAGCATTATGAACGGAAAGCACATGTTGGTTGACTAACTTTTTTGCTTTGCGGGAAGGTGTACCCATAATCTGGTTGTTGATGGCAAACCCCATGCATAGTCCGGGAATAAGCGTCAGCCCCAGCGGTACGCGGTAACCATCATTCACCCGCTTTGATGTGCTGCCAATAGGGACAGGAATAGGTACACCCGGAATAGAAATGGTATTCGGTTCACTTACTGTTTTTCTGCGTTGACCTATGGCTTCGCGAATGGCCCATGCACTACCTGCTGATAAAGCCAACCCTGTAATAACGCCTGAGAAGTTGATGTTAAATTTTCCTACCCGTACAAATGCACCTTTAATCATGGGTTGCATTACGTTGAGCGGGTCACTGCCACCTAAGCGGGAGGTGTACACCACACCTAAGTAGCTGGTTACTTCTGCTTCGGCCTCCATGTCATCCAATATGAGGTAGTCAGAGCGTTTGAGGGGATCTAATGCGGTATGAGTTGCATTTTGTGCAGATATAATTTGCATAACGCCCGAACAAAGCACCAACAAACAAGCAAGAAGAATACGTTTAATCAGGAAAGGCATGATTTAAGTTTTGATTTCATCAAAAGTAGCGTAATTCACTACTGAAAACAAAATCCTGCACAAAGCGTGTGCTTCATGCAGGATTTGTATTTTATAACTGGCGATTAAAGCGTGCCCCTTCGGGCTTGTTCTGCTTCTATAGATTCGAATAAGGCCTGAAAATTTCCTTTGCCGAATGACTTGGCTCCTTTGCGCTGAATGATTTCAAAGAAAAGAGTAGGGCGGTCTTCAACGGGTTTGGTGAATATCTGTAACAGGTAACCTTCTTCATCGCGGTCAACCATAATGCCCCATTTTTTCAATATAGCAATGTCTTCGGCAATATGTCCCACGCGGGTTTCTACGGTGTCGTAATAAGAGCCGGGTACGTGCAAAAATTCCACACCACGTTTTTTCATTTCAGAAACTGTGAATACAATATCGTCTGTTGCCACTGCAATATGCTGGCAGCCGGGTCCTTTATAAAAATCAAGATATTCTTCTACCTGCGATTTCTTTTTACCCACTGCCGGCTCATTAATCGGGAATTTGATGTAGCCGTTACCGTTGGTCATTACCTTACTCATTAAGGCAGTGTAATCAGTACTGATGTCTTTGTCATCAAACGTTACCAGATTGGCAAATCCCATCACATTTCCGTAGAACTCCGACCACTTATTCATAGCTCCCATTTCTACGTTGCCTACCATGTGGTCAATGTATTTGAGACCTGTCCACCCCGGATTGTAGTCGGTTTCCAGTTTCACGTAACCGGGTAAAAATAATCCGTTGTAATTTTTACGCTCAATGAATACATGAACGGTATCGCCATAGGTGTGTATACCACTCATGCGTATTTCTCCGTCTTTGTCTGAAATGGTTTGTGGAGGCATGTAGGGTTTTGCACCCCTCGAAGTAGTTTGATTGAAAGCATCGTAGGCATCATTTACCCAAAGCGCAATTACTTTTACCCCGTCACCGTGTTGGCGCAAGTGATGAGCTAAGTCGCTTTCAGGGTCAAAAGGTGTGGTAAGTACCAGCCTGATTTTCCCTTGCTGTAAAACGTAAGATGTTCTGTCGCGCAAACCTGTTTCTAATCCGGCATAAGCCAAATCTTGAAAGCCAAGTGCAGTTTTGTAAAAGTGTGCCGCCTGCTTGGCATTGCCCACTATTAGTTCCACGTAATCAGTGCCGTTGATAGGAAGAAAATCCTGTGCCTGATCAAATATTTTTTGTCCGCTGTAAGTGAAGTTTTTTACGGAGGTTAAATCGGTCATGATGTTAAATATTTATTGGTGTTAATGAATGAAAATAGTTAAGCGATTACTTCCTGATTTTTGCTCATCCAGGATTGGTAGTATTCAGGTAACTCAATCTTGGTAGCTTCGGTGGTAATCTGCACCGGATTAAACGGATCTATCATTACAGCCATTTCATTGGTTTCTTTTTTGCCTATGCTGCGCTCAATAGCTCCGGGGTGCGGGCCGTGCGGAATTCCGGCAGGGTGTAAGGTGATTTGTCCTTTCTGAATATTGTTGCGGCTCATAAAGTCGCCATCTACGTAATACAATAATTCATCACTATCAATGTTGCTGTGGTGATAGGGTGCCGGAATAGCTTCGGGATGGTAATCGTACAGGCGGGGTACAAAAGAACATATCACAAAGTTTTTTCCTTGAAAGGTTTGGTGAATGGGCGGTGGCATGTGAATGCGACCGGTAATGGGTTCGAAGTTAAAAATGGAGAAGGCATACGGATAACTGCAGCCGTCCCAACCTACCACATCAAACGGGTGATTGCTGTATACGTAAGGGTAGATAAGTCCGCGTTTTTTGATGTTAATCAGAAAATCACCTTGCTCATCATGTGTTTTCATGTTTTGCGGCATTCGAAAATCGCGCTCACAAAATGGAGAGTGCTCTAAGAACTGACCATAGTTATTGCGGTAACGGGCAGGTGTTTCAATGGGACCGTATGATTCAACAATAAGAAGTTTGTTCTCCTGATTGTTGAAATTTATTTTATATACCGTGCCTCGCGGAATGATCAGGTAATCTCCGTAACCGAATTTGATGCTGCCGTACATGGTGTGCAGTTCACCTGATCCTTTGTGAACAAAAATCATTTCATCGGCATCTGCATTTTTGAAAAAATAATCATTTGTGCTTTGTCGTGGTGCAGCTACACCAATGGTCATGTCATTATTGAGGAACAATGTTTTTCTGCTCCAGATGTAATCTTCTTCAGGTGTTACATCAAATCCCATAAAACTACGGGCTTGCAAATTGTCGGTTACCGCAATTTCAGGGCGAACAGAGTAAGGTGTTCCGTGCTCTTTTACCAGCGTTGGCGGATGTAAGTGGTACACTAAGGATGAGAGACCGGAAAATCCTTCTGTACCTACCAACTCTTCATGGTACAAATTACCATTGGGCTGGCGGAAAACGATATGTCTTTTCGCGGGAATGATACCCGCCTGACGGTAGAGTGGCATAAGCTATTAATTAAATAATTTGATGACGCAAGCTACACTCCACCGCAAAGGGTGTAAATGATTTTAGTCAGCTAATTTGATGATTTTAAGCAGAAGTGTGCTTATTCAGGCAGTTGATTGCTGCGCATATTTTTGATGGCCGAGCGCATTTTTTTACTTTGCAATCTTCTTTCTTTCGAGCCTTTGGAAGGCGATGTAGCCTTGCGCTTTTTATTTTCTACAAAACATTTGTTGAGCAAAGCATACATTTTTTTAACCGCTAAAAGGCGGTTGCCCATTTGTGTACGTTCAGTTTGTGCCACCACCTGCACATCGCCTTCTTTGTTCAAACGTGCAAATAGTTTTTCGGTAAGTATTTCTTTTTCCTTTTCAGTAAGCAGGAGCGAGGCGGCAATGTTGAACTCCAGCATTACTTTGGTAGAGAGTTTATTTACATTCTGACCGCCTTTGCCGCCACTACGCGAGGCAGATAAACGAAATTCTTTATCGAGAAAGGGCGGTTTAAAATGCATGAACAAAAGTAAGTAGAAACAAGGTATGTAATGTTTATTGAAAGAGGTTTATTGCCAGCGCGTTTTTGACCAATTGATTTGTTTTTCTTTCGATAAAAATGTCCATGCCAGTGCCCTGCTGTTTTTATTCCCTTGTCCCATAGAAAGCGTTTTGACCAGTATAGCTCCGGTTTTTCTAAGTTCGGCATACAGCGGTTTGAGGCTGGATTCTTTGGATACTAAGGAAGTGAACCACAAACAGGAGTCGGCAAATTCGGTGCTTTCCTGTATCATTTTACTGATGAATGCTACTTCACCACCTTCGCACCACAACTCTTTATTTTGTCCGCCAAAGTTTAATACCGGTGTGTTGATTTTCTTTTGTTTCAGGTTACTCAGTTTACGCAGGGTACTTGCTTGTGCTTCTTCTGCTGAGGAGTGAAAGGGCGGATTGCACAGGGTTAAATCAAAACGTTCGCCTTGTTGAATAATGCCTTTAAAAATATGCTGCGGGTTCTTTTGTAAACGCACTTCCATTTTCCCCCGAAGTGCAGGGTTGTTTTCTATCAGTGCTTGTGCGGCATTCACTGCAGTTGCATCAACCTCTGAGCCCACAAACGACCAACCGTATTCCTTTGTACCGATAATGGGGTAAATGCAGTTGGCGCCTGTACCGATATCCAGCACTCTGATGTTTGAACCCGTTGGTAGGTTGTCTTTGTTCGCAGCAGCCAATACATCAGCGAGGTAGTGAATATAATCAGCTCTTCCCGGAATGGGCGGACATAAATATCCTTGCGGAATGTCCCAGTGTGAAATGCTGTAATACTGTTTAAGTAAAGCTTTGTTCAATACTTTAACCGCATCGGGATTAAAAAAGTCAATGGATTCATCTCCGTACTTATTGACAGCTACAAACGGAGTTAATTCCGGATAAGCAGCACACAACAGTTTAAAATCATACCGCTCACGGTGTTTGTTGCGCGGGTGTAATTTGGTTTTTATGGCTGGGTGTTCTCTTTTGTTATCAATCATCTGTTGTCGTGTGTAAGTGGAGAATCCCTTATCCGCGTTTGAGTGTGTAAATGTATAACTCTTCTACTTTGGCTCTTGCCCAAGGTGTTTTGCGCAAAAATTTTAAACTAGATTTAATGCTGGGTTCGTGTGTAAAACAGTTGATACGTATTTCATCACCCAAAATTTGCCATCCGTAATATTCCACCAGGTAGGTGAGAATGGCTTCTAAGGTTTTACCGTGCAAGGGGTTGTTGGGTTGCTCGCTGTTCATCTCGGGCAAAGATAAGGAAGAGATTGTTTAAGTTATAAGGGAGCGGTTATATCAACTCAGCTTGTCTTGCAGACGGGCTGCACCCGTCTTTAAAATATGGCGTCCTTTCAGGACTTTGTTATAGTTTGAGTGGTGTGTTATTGAAGAGTGGTTCGTGAGACACGAACCACAGCCCTTGTGCTAAGTTTATAGGAATGATTCTTTGAGATGCGATTAATCAAAAGGGTTGAACAACTTTAGATTAAATGCAAAGTATTCGTAAATTTAAGACATATGTGTGTAAGACTTTCAAAGTAATTTTATTACATTTGGTATATGACTGTTTTTTTGCTACAGAATAGACGAAGATTTTACTTAGTGCTCATACTTTTATTTTCTTATATGAGTACGTCTGCACAAAATAAAGACCTCTTGTATGCTAACTCAGGTGTTGCAATACAGGTAGGAACAACGGGCCCGGTATTTAGTCCTGGTTTTGCATTGGGTGTAGATTGGCAAAGACTCCTTACTTCCAGGATTTGTTTAAGCACAGGGGTCGAGCACTATACATTTCGGCCAAATCAGGCAAGTTTAGACAAGAATATTTCTGAGGTTGCATATGGTTCAGTAACAGATATGAGCGGAATAAAAGGAAGGTATATTATGTGTAATACCCTGTATTCAGGAATTAAAGTCATAGCTTACAATAATCCTGAAAATGGTTCAGGACTTGACTTTCCTATTCGTGTAGGCATGACTCATGTGTTTAATACCGGATATTCTTTTCTTAAAATTTCAGACGGTTGGGGTGCGATTTATCCGGATAATGAAGGTATACAAGAAGCTAAGTCATCTAAATTGGCCTTTTATAAAAGCATTGGCTTCTGTGAACGAATTCATATCTATAAAAGATGGAAAATGACGTTGGAAGGGAGTTTTTCTCACTTTTTAATAAGAACCAATATTTTTTACTCAAACAGAGGGTATAAGTTTAAGGAACTATCACCAGTTCATTACAGCATCATTCAATTTAAGGCCGGGATTGGTTGTTTATTTTGAAAGGGTGGTTTGTATGGACTTAACTATAGCTAAAAGAGTTAATAGCCAGCCATTTTAAATTCGTAATCCAACCCCTAAACGCACAGACAGAAGTTTGGGAAGCACATTAAAATCAATGGTCGAGTTGGTTTGTTCGCTAGCCTTTAGGGCAGGGTTCGGAACCCGCATGATATAGTTATTCAATTGGGCGAAACAAACAGGTATATTCAGGTCTAAATTAAATCGCTTGCCCATTGCCCACTGAAGCCTCGGAATAAAATAAGCCCTCACGCCCATATTGACTTCTTTATCTGGCATTGCATAAGTAAAAGGTGTATACACGAAGCTGCCGATGTATCGGTCTTTGTAATAATAAATTCCTGCCCCGGCACCCAATGACAACCTGATTTTCTTCTCGGAGGAGGTGGAAACAAAAGCGTATTCATATCTTAAGGCAAAACGGGTTTTATATCGTGTTTCACCATCTGTGGAGTATGGGAGGGAATCCAAGAAATTTGATGTGGTTTGTGAGTTTCCTAAGTATTCTGTAAGTTCAAACTCATGTGTTTTTCCGTTTTTGTTTATGAGTTCCACTGCAAAAGTCGGATGAAGGTATTCTATCTTTTTTGTATTAGAGTAATGATAAGGATTTGTGTAGTGTTTGGTTACAGGTTCGTTTGTAATCAGGTTGTACAGTTTTAGTGTGCACCGGCAGGAGGACTCACCGGTTTGTGCATAGCTCATTTTCACAACAGAAACCCAAAGCAGAATTAATATGTATTTTTTCATGCATACCAAACGGAGAACGGAAGTGTTTAGTATATAATCTGTTGTTCTATCAAAGCCTTTCGTTTGTTGTCACTCCTCAAGTCAATGCTAATACAGACGGGCTGCACCCGTCTGTATTGTAGTTCTTCCTTTCAGGACTTTTATTTTCCTTCTGCTTCATCATTCTTAAACTCAAACTCATGTTTATCAGAAAGCGTGAGTAAAATGCTGCTGTCTTTTTTAATATTACCACCCAATATCTGTTTCGATAGCTCGTTGAGAATACGTTTTTGCATTACGCGTTTCAACGGGCGTGCGCCAAACTGCGGGTCGAAACCCAATTGTGCCAGCCAGTCCATAGCCTCTTCGGTAGCATTTAATTCAATACCGTTTTGTGCCAGTGTTTTGCGAACGCCTTCAAATTGTAACTCGACAATGGCGCGTATGTTTTCTCTACTTAACGGTGTGAACATAATCACATCATCAATGCGGTTCAAAAATTCAGGTCGAATACTTTTCTTCAACAGGTCAAATACCTGATTTTTGGTTTTGGCCATTACCTCATCCTGGTTGGCTTCTGTAACCAGCTCAAAGTTTTCCTGTATAAGGTGTGACCCCATGTTGGAGGTCATGATGATGATGGTATTTTTAAAGTTGGCTGTGCGGCCTTTGTTATCGGTTAAGCGTCCGTCATCCAATACCTGCAACAATATGTTAAATACATCAGGGTGTGCTTTTTCAATCTCGTCAAGCAGAATAACAGAGTAGGGGCGCCTACGAACAGCCTCGGTCAGTTGGCCGCCTTCATCGTAGCCTACGTATCCCGGAGGCGCTCCGATTAAGCGCGATACCGTATGTTTTTCTTGGTACTCACTCATGTCAATACGCACCATAGAATTCTCCTGATTAAAGAGAAAATCAGCCAGTGCTTTGGCGAGTTCAGTTTTACCCACACCGGTTGTTCCTAAAAATATAAATGAACCAATGGGTTTTTTAGGGTCGCTCAATCCTGCGCGACTTCTGCGTATGGCATCGCTTATGGCAGCAATAGCTTCTTCCTGACCCACAACACGTTTATGTAACTCTTCTTCCAGGTGCAACAGTTTTTCGCGTTCGCTTTGCAGCATGCGGGTAACAGGAATACCCGTCCAGCGACTTACCACACCGGCAATGTCTTCGGCATCTACTTCTTCTTTCACCATCGCATTGTCGCCCTGCGCTTCGTTCAATTTGCTTTGCAGTTGCAACAAAGCCTCCTCGGTTTCTTTGATGCGGCCGTAGCGTATTTCGGCAACCTTGCCGTAATCACCTGCGCGCTCAGCCAGTTCTGCTTCCTGCTTCAGTTGTTCTATTTCTTCTTTTTTAACCTGTATGCCTTCCACCACTACTTTTTCACTTTGCCATTTTGCTTTTAAGGAGTTGCGGTCCTCATTCAGGTTGGCAAGTTGTTCAGAGATGGTTTGTACTTTGTCATTATCGCCTTCACGCTTGATGGCCTCGCGTTCAATTTCCAACTGCATAATTCTGCGGTTGAGTTCGTCCAGTTCTTCCGGAACAGAGTCAATCTCCAAACGCAATTTAGACGCAGCTTCATCCATCAGGTCAATGGCCTTATCCGGTAAAAAACGATCGTTGATGTAACGTTGTGAAAGTTCTACAGCCGCAATAATGGCTTCGTCTTTAATTCGCACCTTGTGGTGTACCTCATAACGTTCTTTTAAACCACGCAGTATGGAAATGGCATCCTCACTATCGGGCTCATCTACGTACACTTTTTGGAAACGTCTTTCCAGTGCTTTGTCTTTCTCAATGTATTTCTGGTATTCGCCTAAAGTAGTAGCACCAATGGAGCGTAATTCCCCACGGGCCAATGCCGGTTTTAAAATATTGGCGGCATCCATGGCACTGTCTCCGCCACCGCCTGCACCTACCAGCGTATGAATCTCATCAATAAACAAAATGATTTCTCCATCGCTGTCTATTACTTCTTTTACAACTGCTTTTAAACGTTCTTCAAATTCACCCTTGTATTTAGCACCGGCTATCAGTGAACCCATATCAAGGGAATAAATTACTTTCGATTTAAGATTTTCCGGAACATCACCACTCACAATACGGTGGGCAAGACCTTCAGCAATGGCCGTTTTACCTACACCGGGTTCACCTATCAGTACCGGATTGTTTTTGGTTCTGCGGGAGAGGATTTGCAGCACGCGTCTTATTTCTTCATCGCGACCAATTACGGGATCAAGTTTACCGCTCTCGGCCAGTTCGTTTAAATTCTTGGCATATTTAGCCAATGAGTTGTAAGTGTTCTCAGCTGTTTGGCTGGTTACACGGCTATCACCACGATTGTCTTTAATGGCTTTTTTGAGGTCTTTTTCTGTGGCACCGGCATCTTTTAAAAGAGAGGCTACCTGGTCTTTTCCGCTGATGAGTCCGATGAGTAAGTGCTCTAGTGTGATGTATTCATCTTTAAATTCTTTGAGCGAAGAGGTGGCTCTGATAAGCACCTGATTGGCCTCATTGCTCAGGTACGGATTTCCACCGCTTACTTTAGGATAAGCTTGAACCATTCGTTCAAGGGCCTCTTTTACGCGTGGTACATTTACGTTTAGTTTTTTCAGCAGCAATTCAGCAATGGTATCTTCACTGCTTAGCACGCCTTGTAACAGATGGCCTGTTTCAATAGCCTGCTGGCCGTTGAGCGATGCAATCTCCAAAGCTTTTTGCACAGCTTCCTGCGCTTTGATAGTATAATTGTTAAAATTCATTTTCGTTGGTTTTACTCCTGTGCTGCATTGCTCAAAAGAATGGCCAATACAAAATGAGCCTCAATTTGCTGAAAAAATGTCTTGAAAAAAGGAGGTTCAGTGGAAATTAAAAGACAAAGCGACAGAAGGAACAGGCAAAAGCCTTAAGCAGTGCGGTAAGAGCTGACTGAAAAAATTACAGGCTACTCCTCATCACGCGAAAGCATGGAGTAGTAGGTGTTGAGGTAATTAAAGAATGCCTGCTTGATTTGTGCATAATGCACTATGAAATAATGAACCCCCACCAGCAAAGCCAGAAATGAAATAATCAGAATTACAAAAAGAAACGAGTCATCGCTGCGGATGCTGGTGCTTAATTGGTTTAAGATGATTGCTTTCATGGCAGTTGTATTTTAATGGTGTATACTTCAGGTGCTCATATTATATAATCAACGCAAAAAATGTTTACTATTTAATCTCTATCGAATTATAAAATTACATAATTTTAGACAATTCCAAGCATTTGGTGGAAAATATTTTCAGAATAATCTTGTGAGGCTTGATTTTACTGGGTTCTTTGACCTCTTGTTATTTCGTGATTTTCTGTGAACTCTACTTTAGTGGACTATTTGAGCGGGTTCTGCACAAATACGGGGGTATAAACAAGGTTCAATTGTCGCATAGCCACTATATTCGCATTTTAACATAGAAAATATGCAACATCCGGCCGAGAGGTTAAATAGAATACAGGAGTCGCAAACCATTGGTATGGCCAAACTGGCCCGAGCCTTGGCAGCAGAGGGGAAAGATGTCATCAACCTGAGTTTTGGTGAGCCTGATTTTCAAACTCCGCAGCACATCAAAGACGCGGCAAAAAAAGCGATTGACGATGGTTTTACTTTTTACACACCCGTGCCCGGTTATCCGGAGTTGAGGAAAGCCATCAGTGAAAAGTTCAAAAACGATAACCACCTCAATTACCCGTTTGACCAGATTGTAGTTTCCACCGGAGCCAAACATGCCATTATGAATACCGTATTGGCTTTAATTAATCCCGGAGACGAGGTGATTATTCCTACACCGTATTGGGTTAGTTACTCAGAGATGGTTAAACTGGCTGAGGGTGTTCCCGTATTTGTACACACCACAGTTGAAAATGATTTTAAGCCCTCAGTAGAGCAGATAAAAGCGGCTATAACATCACGAACGCGGTTGTTTATGTTCTCATCACCTTGTAATCCTACAGGTTCGGTTTTTTCAAAAGAAGAACTGAAAGCAATGGCTGATTTGTTTGCACAATACCCCGATATCTACATTATAGCAGATGAGATTTATGAGCACATTACTTTCGAAGGCAAACATGAAAGCATTGCGCAGTTTCCTGAAATATTTGAACGTGTAATTACCGTTAACGGAGTATCCAAAGGATTTGCCATGACGGGCTGGCGCATAGGTTACATTGGTGCGGCCAAGTGGATTGCTGAAGCCTGTGAAAAAATACAGGGACAGTTTACATCAGGTACCTGTTCCATTGCACAACGCGCAGCTTTGGCCGCCATCACGACTGATCTAAAGCCAACTTTTGATATGCGTGAGCAATTCCGCAAAAGGAGAGATTTGGTTTTGGAACTGATGAAAGAAATACCGGGATTCAAACTGAATAAACCAACCGGTGCTTTTTATGTATTTCCGGATGTGAGTTATTACTTCGGAAAATCATTTGAAGGAAAAATTATATCGGATGCTCAGGAGTTGTGTATGTACCTGCTTAACCATGCGCATGTTTCGCTGGTAACAGGTGAGGCATTTGGTAATGGCAACTATATCCGTTTCTCTTATGCGGCCAGTGAAGAGAACCTGAGAAAAGCACTGAGCAGAATCAAAGAAGCATTAAGTGAACTGAAGTGAACGTAAAAGAGTTTTTACATACCTGCAAAAATCTGAAAGTACTCATCATTGGTGATGTGATGCTGGATGCGTATTACAGCGGCAAGGTGGAGCGCATCTCGCCTGAAGCTCCTGTTCCTATTTTGAACGTAAAACATTCCGAAAGCCGCTTGGGCGGAGCTGCCAACGTTGCCTTGAATATTCAGGCTTTGGGTGCTGAACCTGTGTTGTGTGCTGTGATTGGGAATGACCGGTACACCGCATCAGTACTTGAACTCATGAAAAAACACCGACTGAATGCAGCCGGATTAATTACTTCCAAAGAGCGCATCAGTACAGTAAAAACGCGTTTGATGGGCAGCAACCACCATTTGCTTCGTGTGGATGAAGAGATGACCACACCGCTTTCAACCAAAGATGAAAAGGCTTTGTTATCGGTTGTGCTTAAGCAGATGAAGTCAGTTCAGGCCATTATTTTTGAAGATTACGATAAAGGCGTTATTACTCCTCGCATAATTGAACAGGTAGTAAAAGAAGCAACTAAACGCAAAATTCCTGTAGTGGTTGACCCGAAGAAAAATAACTTCTTAAATTATAAAGGAGTCACTTTATTTAAGCCTAACCTCAAAGAACTGCGGGAAGGATTAAAACTGGATACCGATTTAAAAAATCATACCCAGTTGGAGTCGGCTATATTTCAATTAAAGAATTTACTAAAGGCTAAACATGTGATGGTAACCCTATCAGAAGATGGTGTAGCCATTACCGAGGGCAATAAAAAGATGTACCACATTGCGGCACATATCCGCAGAATATCGGATGTATCAGGTGCGGGAGATACGGTGGTTAGTGTGGCTACTCTTGCCCTTGCCGCAGGTTGTTCTGCTTCTCAGGTAGCAGCTTATGCTAACCTGGCCGGAGGTTTGGTGTGCGAGCAGGTAGGGGTGGTGCCTATTGATAAAAAACGTTTTGCTGCTGAGGCTCAATTGTACCAACTGTAGCCTAACAGTATGTTACCTGCTGAATCTTTTGTTAAGCAACTTTTACGCACACTTCTTATAGGTTTTTTTACCCTGCTTTTGGGTGGTAGTTTGTTGTTGTTTATTTCAGGTGAAAGATTTTATACTGCTGTTTCACTTTCCGTTTCAGCCGTATGTGGCTGCCCGCTTTTGTATGCAGATGGTTTAGAGGAATTATCCTTTTTTTCGCAAACTACTGTGGCTGTTCTCATGCAACTTTCAGCCTTGCTGTTCATGTGGGTAGGAGGGAGTTTAATCAGTGTTTATCACGGGCAGTTTGATTTATGGAAAAACCTGCGCAGAGCAGTTTTTTTTACCATTCTTATTGAATTGTTGGCCATTGTTGGTTTAAATATATTGTGGAACGCTGAAATGATTTTTCATTCACCTCTGGAGAAAATCTGCCATTCGGTTTTTATGGCTGTATCGGCTTTTACGCATTCGGGTTTTACCTTAACAGCAGGTGGTTTTAACGGTGTTGCGCTTCAACAGGCGTTTCTTATTCAACTGGTGTGTACACCGGTAATTTTTGCCGGGAGTTTGAGCAGTTATGTGATATTTGATATGTATTCTATCCGTAAACTACGTGAAAGATTAATGCAGCCTGAACTTAAATGGGAGGCCATCACGCGTGTATCTTTATTTGCAGCCGTTGGTTTATTGCTTACCGGTGCTGTATTGTTTTATCTTTTGCCTAACCAACCTGTAGCCTCAACAGATAAAGCGGTGGTAAAAGGAATTTACAGTTTGTTTCAATCGGTGAGTTGGCGCAGTGCAGGGTTCAGTTTAATAGCTCCTGAGGAGTTGGGTTCCAATCTGCTTTTGCTGGCTGTTACTGCAATCTTTATGTTCATTGGTAGTTCTTTTGCCGCAGCAGGAGGGGGAATCACTACGTTAATGGTATGGGTACTTTTGGCTAAAAGGTATTCCGTGCAAATGTCTTCAGCTTTGTTGCACACGGCTAAGTCGGTGGTATACTACGCGCTGTTATGCATTCTTTCAGCCACCCTGCTTTTGTGGGTAGTGAAACCGGGCACATTTATCGGGGTGCATTTTTTTACAGCTGTTTCAGCTTTTTCAGGTACAGGTATTTCTGCTTTGGTTCAATCAGACTACACTGTTTTTTACAGTATGATTTGTTTGTTGTTGATGGTGGCCGGAAAGCCTATGCTACTGTTTATTGCCTGCCGTAGTGCACTAAAAAATAAGCTGTTTACTTTGCCCGCATAGCATCTACAGGATTGAGTCGGGATGCATTAAGTGCCGGCACAAACCCGGAAAAGATACCAATGACAACGGATATAATAATTCCGGTAACTACATTGGTGAACGAGAGTACCATCTGCATATCGAAGAGTTTACTTACCACAACCGTTCCGCCAAAAACCAGCAGCAGTCCCATTAAGCCACCGAAAATACACAGGGTAACTGATTCAGTTAAAAACTCCAGCAGGATAAAGTAATTTTTAGCACCCAGTGATTTTTGAATGCCTATTTCGTTGGTACGTTCTTTAACTGATACAAACATAATGTTGGCAATACCAAAGCCACCCACCAGAATAGAGAAACTACCTATTACCCAACCGGCCACGCCCACAATACCAAACAGTTGTTCAATACCACCGGCCAGCAGTGTTGTTTTGTTTAAAGCAAAGTTATCGTCATATCCCGGTTTAATTCTACGGTTGGAGCGCATAATACCGCGAAGTTCATCTTCGAGAAAACCTAACGGAACATCTTTTCTGGCCTTAACCATAATGGTGGGGTTGTTTCGTTCCGAGTCTTTTTTGGATATACTCACGGCATAACTGTAAGGCATCACAATCATGTTATCGAGTGAATTATCCAACAGGCTTTGGCCTTCCCGTTTAAACACACCGATTACGGTCATGGGTCGCCCCGACATACGAATCTGCCTGCCTATGGCCTCCATGCCGTTAAACAGGTTGGCTGCAATTTCAGCGCCTATAATAACCACTGTGTGGCCTGAGTTAGATTCGGCCTCGGTGAAATAACGTCCTTGTTCAATGTCGAAGTTTTTGGTTTCATACCATTGATGCGTTACACCCAAAGCGGTTATGTTGGAAATGGTATTCGGGCCGTACTTTAACAGTTTGCTGTCAATGTTAATGAGCAGGGCTGTGGCTCCGGCATATCCTGAATTTTTGCTCACCGCTTTAAAGTCATTTTCAGTGGCAATAGGGCGGCTCATGTATTTCCACCACTGGTAATTCTCCTCGTACCAGGGCCACTTTTGTATAAAGATTACATCGTTGCCCAGTGAATTGATGTTGTTGCGCAGGTATCTTTCCATAGAATCAACAATGGCCAGCACGGTTATAATGGAAAAAATACCTATGGTTATACCCAGTATAGAAAGGAAAGTACGCAACTTGTTCATGCGCAAAGCCTGCAAAGCAATGGCTATACTTTCACCAATAAGACGGAGGAATATGATCAGTTTCACTGATGCAAAGTTAACGGAGCAGGGCGTTTTTTACAGCGTTAGTTATGCTTTTCGACCAACGGAGGCGTTTAGCTGACAAAAGAAAGAGGGCAGCATTTAGTTTTTTTAGCATTTGTTTAAATGGGCTATAATTATACCTTTGCACCTCCCAAAAATATGCACTGATGAAATTATCTCAATTTAAGTACAATCTTCCTGAAAATCTTATTGCTAAATACCCTTCACCCGTTCGGGATGAGGCCCGTTTGATGGTGCTTCACCGCGACAAGAAGAAAATCGAGCACATGCAATTCAAAGACATTCTGAACATTTTTAATGACAAGGACGTCTTCATTCTGAACAATACCCGCGTTTTTCCGGCTCGTCTTTACGGTAGCAAAGAAAAAACAGGAGCTAAAATTGAGGTGTTTTTATTACGCGAACTAAACCACGAACAACGTTTGTGGGATGTTTTGGTTGACCCGGCCCGTAAAATTCGTGTGGGCAATAAACTTTATTTCGGAAATGATGATTTAGTGGCTGAAGTGGTTGATAATACTACCTCACGCGGTCGTACCATCCGTTTTCTTTTTGACGGCCCGGAAGAAGAGTTTCGTGGTTTAATAGATAAGCTGGGTGAAACACCATTGCCACGTTACATTGATCGCCCCGTTGAAGCAGATGATAAAATCCGTTACCAGACCATTTATGCAAAAAACATAGGAGCTGTAGCCCCGCCAACAGCAGGTTTGCACTTTACTCGCGAGTTGATGATGCGTTTGGAAATTAAAGGAGCCAAGTTTGCTGAGTTAACTGTACACTCGGGTTTAGGTTCATTCCGCCCGGTTGAAGTGGAAGATCTTACCAAGCACAAAATGGATTCGGAGTTTTACGAAATCAACGAAAAATGTGCCCGCATGGTAAACAAAGCGGTAGATGATAAAAAGCGGGTTATTGCTGTAGGAACTACCGTGATGCGTGCGATTGAATCATCGGTTTCTTCTACACAAACCTTAAATGCCTCTACCGGTTGGACCGATACTTTCTTGTTTCCTCCCTTTGATTTTAACATTGCCAATGCCTTTATTACCAACTTTCACGCACCTGAATCAACGTTGATGATGGTTGCAGCTGCCTTTGCTGATTATGATTTTCTGATGCATGCTTACGAAGTAGCCATCAAAGAAAAATACAAGTTTCTGGCTTACGGTGATGCCATGCTGATTTTATAATATCGAAATTCCATCAATACGTATAAATTGCCCTACCAAAAGTGGGGCAATTTTTTTTATGAACCGATACGCCATTATTGTTGCCGGAGGAAAAGGACAACGAATGGGTACAGAAGTACCTAAACAGTTTTTAACTGTGGCCGGAAAGCCTGTTTTAATGCACACCCTCGAACGTTTTCATCAGGCAGATGCAGCCATTCAATTGATACTGGTTTTGCCGGAGATGCACAGCGTTACCTGGGAAAACCTTTGCGAGGAGTTTAATTTTCAGGTGCCGCATTCTGTAGTAAACGGAGGAGAGCAACGTTACCATTCTGTGCTCAACGGTTTATCTGCTATTGAAGAGACGGATGCATTGGTGGCTATTCACGATGGTGTGCGGCCTTTGGTAACCGACACCATCATTAACGGAGCCTATGCTCAGGCAGAGCAACTCGGTTCGGCAATAGTGGCTGTTAAGCCTAAAGATTCTTTACGCGTGTTGCATGAAAACGGCAGTAAGGCAGTAGAACGCAACAATTACGTACTTGTTCAAACCCCTCAGGTATTCAGACTACAGGCCATACGGGAAGCTTATGCCGCTAATTATTCTCCCTCATTCACGGATGATGCATCGGTATATGAAGTTTCAGGAGAACGTGTTTACCTTTTTGATGGCGACTATCGAAACATTAAAATAACCACACCGGAGGATTTACTGCTGGCAGAGGTGCTGTTGTCAGGTAGTTAATGGATATGCCAAGAAGAAATAAATAGTAAGCTATGGAAATAAAATCTTCAACTTTGAGACTGTTAGTTTTTACGACAATATCTCTGATATATATTGGATGTGACAGAGGTAAGAAACAATCCATTGAAATTGTTCAAAAATCACAAGTTCAATTTGTTCAGCAGGACATTTCAGACAATCCACTTTTTAAATTATTTCAACAAGAACTTCAAAACGAATTGGGCGCAGGTTCTGGTCTAGACCCAAATTCTACTTGGTTAGATTTTGCCAACAAAATCGCAAAAGAAGACCCAAACACTAAATACGAATGGAACTCTGCAAGCACCTCTGATGCGGACGTTTATCTTGTAGCATTTACCGACAACATTGGGTGGGGACACAGATGGGAAGCCAATATAAAAACTAACATCGTTAAGTACGTGAATCAAGACGAATATTTAAGTTATAAATATGGTTTAACAAGGCTTGACGATGACACATTATTTGAGGTAGTTGATTTAACAAAAAATGAAATTAGCAATCAATATAAAAAAGGCAATCGTGGAAAGAAGGAAATTGTTTACTTGATTAAAGGGAAAATAAAAAATAAGACAGGTAAAACTTTAACAAGTGGGAAATTAAAAGGCAACCTTAAAATAATTTACAAAGACAAATCAGTAATAGGTTCAAGTAAATGTAAATTTTGGGAAACCAAGTGTGGTTTTAAAAGAAATATTACAACAAATTCACCATGGAAGTGCAATGATGCTATTGAGTTTAGCATAAAGACTGAAGGTATAGACGACTTGTATTTAGACTATGAACCAGAATATGCTCTTTTTAATCTCGAACTGCAAACAGGGGACCCAATAGGATTTAGTTATGACAAGGCAATTGTTGAGTATGATGTAAAAAAACAATGGACTTCATTTAAAAAATAAAATCAACTATGACAAGGCAAAACGAAAAACTAGCTCCTTTTCACGTAAAAGTCTCAGCAGAAGCAATTGCCGCTGGACAGTTTGCTCGACTTGGTTATGATGTTTCAGTTCAATATGGAGCCAACCAACCTGAATACGATTTAATAATATCAAAAGGTGACGATAAACTCTATAAAGTTTCTGTAAAAGGAAGTCAAGAAGGTTATTGGGGTTTAACTCAAAAATTTTTAACAAAAAGTAAAGCAGACTATAAAGACGCAATAGATAAATGGTTACAAAAGCATAGCTCTAAGACAATATTTTGTTTTGTTCAATTACAAAATGTACCAATTGACATTTTACCAAGAATATATCTTGCAACACCTAAAGAAGTTGCAAAACGGTTAAAAGAAACTGCCAATAATAATGGGGCTACAATTCTTTATGAAAATCATACTTGGAAACGAAAAATTGCTATAGGCTTTGGTACAATAGACAAAATTCCAAACTCTTGGAAGTTTTCTAAAGAACGCATTGAACAGCTTACAAAATGACTTCTGAGAAAGACCTGAGAACCCTTATAAAACTTATTTATTCAGCTTCTTGATGTACTCGTCCACTATGCCCATTTTCTGCGTAACGTCACCTAAACGAAACATGGATTTTTCTTCTGTGTTGTAAACCTGAGTGTACCACAGCATCTCAGTTTTGGCTGATTCAGCAATTTTAACCAGTTCCATTTTGCGTTCTTTGGGAAGCGCAGCAATGGCGGCATCTGTATTTTTAATTCCGCTGGTTGATTTGCCTTTGTTCTTTTGTGTTTCTTCGAACAGGATATTGTTGAATTTATGAAAGGCTGCTAAACACCTGTAATAGCCGGCATTCGGGTCCTCTGATTTTACTGTGGCGAAATAGACCTGTCCCCAGTAAACAGCAGAGTCGCATGAGTTAGGTATTGATTTTACGGTATAACAATCGGTGTAGTAAGACTTGATTTTTTCGCGCATCCACAAGGTATCAATGGGAACAACTTTTGGTGCTGCGGGTTGTCCGGGTTTACCTGCAGTGCCCGGTTTGCCTGGGGCAGGCTTTTGTGCAGGAACGGATGGTTTGGCCGGAGTGGCAGACGGTTTAGTTTGAGCCATGGCCCATGTGCCCAAGGTTAGTATGCAAGCTGTAGTAAGTAGTATTTTTTTCATTCTGAATTCTTTTTGTCAAATTAAAACTAAACCTGTGAGATTACAAACGGGGGCGCCAAGGAATTTCATCCACATTAAAATCAGTAGCAATTTTGCGCGACAGCACAAACAGGTAATCAGATAACCGGTTAAGGTAAACAGCAATTATTTCGGGCACCTGTGATTCATTGCTCAAGTGAACAACCAAACGCTCAGCCCTGCGGCAAATGCACCTGGCCACATGCGCAGTAGAAACAGCCGGGTGTCCGCCAGGTAGGATAAAACTTCTCAGTTCAGGTAAATTCTCATCCATAGCATCCATTTCTTTTTCCAGCAGTTCTACATCTGTTTCATGTAAATCAGGTATTTTCATTTTTGATTTTTCAGGATCAGAAGCCAACACGGAACCAATGGTAAACAAGCGGTCCTGTATTTCATACAATACTTCTTTGGCGTGCGCATTGGTAATCATGTCCTTCACCAAACCAATATAAGAGTTCAACTCGTCCACAGTTCCGTAGCTTTCAATACGCAGGTGGTACTTGGGTACTCTCACTCCGCCAATCAAAGAGGTTTCGCCTTTATCTCCGGTTTTGGTGTAAATTTTAAATGTCATAGGTCAAAGGTAATTTTAATACACTAAACATGTATACCGATACAAATTGTTTGTTGGGGCCGGATTAATTCTGTCTTTACTTTAAATGCGGTTGCACTTATCTGCTATTAAAGTGAATATTTGCACTATTAAAAAATATTTTTGAAACGGTGTTCAGTATATTAATCAAAAGATAATTGGGAAACAGGTTGACACAAAATTACCTGAAGTGGATAAAGACCTTGATGCTGACCGGTGTTGGTATAGCCTTGTTCTACTTTGCTGTGCGCAACCAAAATTGGGGTAATTTCAGGTCCATTATTTCCGGTGGCACGTATTACAATGTGTTTGGTATTGTGCTGGTGTCATATGCCAGTTATTGGTTTCGCACCAAACGCTGGAAACTGTTGTTGCATGCTGCAGGTAAAGAGGCCTCCTTTGTTCATTCCATTTCTGCGCTTAGTGTAAGTTACATGATTAACTACGCCATTCCCCGACTGGGTGAGTTAACGCGTTGTTACATTATCAGGCGAAGGGAAGGGGTGCCGTTTGAACTTTCGCTCGGAACTGTTATCATGGAAAGGCTGGTTGACATTGCCATGTTGGGATTGGTTGTGTCGGCTGCGCTATTGCTTCAATTCAAGCAGTTGTTTGGTTTTGCCAAGACCAATATATATCAACCTATACGGGAGAAAATCGGTTCGGCAGAAATACCTCTTCACTACTTTTTGTTAATGTTGGTAATAGTGGTGTTGCTGTATTTTATTGTCCAAAAAATAAGCAAATGGAAATCCGGTCAGCTTCAACTTCATTCATTTGTTGACGGCCTGAAGAGTATCAGGCAGGTGAAAAGCAAGCGGCAATTTGCATTTTACACGGCCGGCATCTGGACGTGTTATTTCCTGATGACCTATTTGTGGGCCTTTTCCTTTACTGAAACAGAAAATATATCACCTCTACAGGCTTTTGTAGTAATGGTGGCCGGTACACTTGGGCGCTCATTGCCCATTCAGGGTGGAGGGTTCGGGGCATATCATTTTATGGTAACCAAAACACTCGTGATTTATGGCATAACAGAACAAGCGGGTTTTGCCCTGGCTGTTCTTATACATGGCGGACAAATGGTGTTCAGTCTACTGATAGGACTTGCAGGGTATTTCTATCTGATGCTTACGGAAAAGAAGCAGTAAACTGTTTAGGAAGAACCGCCTTTTTATCTTCAATAAGGCCTTTTAACCAGTAGCTTATCATCTTATTTAAAACCATTCTACAATCTTAATCTTTAAGATTATCTTTGCAGCTCAAATGAGCAAACACGGAAAAATATTGGTAGCCATGAGTGGCGGAATTGACAGTACCGTAACAGCGGTAATGTTGGCTGAGGAAGGGTATGAGGTAGTAGGCATTACCATGAAGACCTGGGATTATGCTTCATCCGGTGGCGGAAAGAAGGAAACCGGTTGCTGTAGTTTGGATTCCATTAACGATGCGCGTGCTATTGCAGTAAAGTATGGTATTCACCACATGATACTGGACATACGGGAAGAGTTTGGCGATTTCGTTATCAATAATTTTGTAGATGAATACATAGCCGGTCGTACACCAAATCCGTGTGTGCTGTGCAATACTCACATTAAATGGGAAGCGCTGTTAAAACGTGCCGAAATGCTCGATTGCGAGTTTATAGCCACAGGTCACTATGCCAATGTACGTTTGGAAAATGAACGTTACGTGATTTCAAAAGGCAAAGATGCGAACAAAGATCAATCGTATGTGTTGTGGGGATTGAGTCAGCAAAGTCTTTCCAAAACCCGTTTTCCGATGGGGCAATACCACAAGACGGAGATTAAGCAAATGGCCATTGACAGAGGTTTTACGGAACTTGCCAAAAAGAGCGAGAGCTATGAAATATGTTTTGTGCCCGATAACGACTACCGTGGATTTTTGAAAAGAAGGGTAGAGGGTTTAGAAGAGCAGGTAAACGGAGGAAACTTTGTGTTGCGTGACGGAACTGTTATGGGTAAACACCGGGGTTATCCTTTTTATACCATTGGTCAACGAAAAGGCTTGGAGATAGCTGTGGGCGAACCTTTGTTTGTGTTAGACATTCAACCGGAAACCAATACTGTTGTATTGGGTAAAAAAGAAGAGTTGGAAAGAAAAGGGATGTGGGTACGTGGCCTCAATTTAGGTAAGTATGCCGCTATTCCTGATGATACCGAAGCACTCACTAAAATACGCTACAAAGATGCCGGCACCATGAGCAGCCTCACCCAGCACGACAACAGAGTAGAGGTGATGTTTCATGCACCGGTAAATGCCATAGCACCCGGCCAATCGGCTGTGTTTTATGAAGGGGATGATGTTTTGGGTGGTGGTTGGATTGAAAGCTCTTTTGATGTAAATTGAGGCCGTGAAAAAGGCGGTAAACTACATTTTTATTCTTACGCTGTTGTTGGTTTCCTGCAAGAAATCCAGCACCGATGACGGAGTATACAGTTCAGGATACGAATATTTCCCTACCAACACCGGGCACGATTTAATTTTTGATGTGGACTGTGTGGTATACGATGATTTCAGAGATACCATCATTACCTATACGTATCAAAAGCGTCAACTTATTGCAGATAGTTTTTATGATTTATCAGGCAAGCTCAATCAACGACTGGAGTGGTATTTCCGCAACCATGATACAGAGGAGTGGGTGTTGAATAAGGCAGGTACTTCCGTTTTGAAAACACATACCGGAGAAGTAGTGGAAAATGGTGAGCGTATAATTAAACTGGTGTTCCCGGTTCAAAACAATACCGATTGGAACGGATATGCTTACACCACCCGCACAAACGAACCTGAATTTTATTACCGAAGCACGTCAAAAACATTTTCCTCACCCGCAGGTAACTTTGCTAATGTGGCTGAAGTAATTCAGGAAAATGATTCTAACCTCATTGAAAAACGTTTCAGGGCTGAATGGTACGCCCCTTTGGTGGGTTTGGTATATAAACAGATTGATTCATTAGAAACACAATTCGATAATCAGGGCAATCCGGAAACCAAAGGATATCGTTACTACCAGCGTTTGCGCTCTTTCACTCCGTAATTTATTCATGAAAAAACTCAGTTTATTTTTTGCTGTATCCTGTTTTGGTTTAACAGCATGGGCTCAACCTATTGTTACCTTCAAGTATTGGGTAGGTTTTAAAGATAAAGCAGCAAATCCTTACACCATAGAAAGGGCAAAGGAATTTTTATCTGTTACAAGTATGCAACGCAAGCAACGTTTGGGTGTTTGTTTAGATGAAACCGATTTGCCTGTATCACCTCAGTATGTCGAAAAACTAACGGGCTTAGAGGATGTGATGTTGCGCTACACCAGCCGCTGGATGAACGGTGCAGTTATTTACCTCTCTGATTCCAACAATATTCGAAATGTAAGAGAACTGCCTTATGTGAAAGAGGTAATATTGATTGGTTATGACCGGCTCTCCGCTCAAATGGACGTTGGGTTTAAGGTGGCAGAAGCTATGGCCATTATTGACGAGAATGCGCGCAAAGGGAAAAAAGAATCCGACACTATAACGTATGCTCCGTATAGCAAAGAGTTTTACGGAAGAGCATATCAGCAAATTGCCATGTGTAACGGTGATAAGTTGCACCAAAAAGGTTTTACCGGCAGCAAAGTAAAAATTGCAGTGCTGGATGCCGGCTTTAGCAACTACCATCTATTGCCTGCATTTAAACCTATTATGCGTTCAGACCATCTGATGGGTACTTATGATTTTGTACAATTGAACGATACAGTTTTTGAGGATGATGACCACGGCACCAATGTGCTCTCTTGCATGGCTGCTTACAAACCGGGAAAAATAGTGGGTACTGCCCCCAACGCTTCTTACCTGTTGTTGCGTTGTGAAGATGCTCCTACAGAATATCTGGTAGAAGAGTACAACTGGCTGGCAGCTGCAGAGTATGCAGATAGTGCAGGAGTAGATATTATCACCTCGTCACTGGGCTATACTACATTTGATGATAAACGAACCAGCCACACCAAAAACGATTTGGATGGTAAAACAGCCGTAATATCCAGAGCAGCGGGTATGGCCGCAGCCAAGGGCATTATGGTAGTAAACAGTGCGGGTAATGAGGGTGACGGCTTGTGGAAGTACATTGGTGTGCCTGCTGATGCCGACAACATATTTACCATAGGAGCAGTTGATGCGAAAGGAGAGTATGCCGGATTCAGTTCTATCGGTTTGGCTAAAGACAAACGTATCAAACCTACTCTGGCTACTATGGGAGAGATGACTATAGTGATGTCGCCCTACGGAGCAGCGTATCCGTCTAATGGTACCTCGTTTTCGGCACCGGTATTTGCCGGTATGCTGGCTTGTTTGTATCAGGCTAATCCTAGCAAAACACCACAGCAAATTATGCAGGCGCTCATCATGAGCGGCAGTCAGTACGCTTACCCTGATGTGTACAGAGGTTACGGAATACCTGATTTTAATCTGGCCAACAAAATACTGGGTGGTGACGCAGAACACCCCATGAAAGCGGATGAGTTACTGGATATTTCAGTGCCTGTAAATTCATCTTACCTCACACTCACCTTCCACTCCAAAAGCAAGCAGGCGATAAAAGTAGAACTGACTTCAGCCAAAGGCAAAAAGTACAACTTTGAATTTGACATCAACGCAAACGAGACCCAACGCTTCTTTATCAAAAAATACAAGAAGATGAAAAAAGGAAGATATACAATAATCATTCGTTCAGCAAACATTGACTATACTGCCGATGTTGATAAGAGATGATGTGGTATAAACTGAAAAAAATCTGCTCAGTCTTTTTGTTTTTTATTGCGGCATTACCCGGTTATGCGCAGTTAAGCGGAACAGTGCTCGATTCCCTTACGCGGGAAATCCTACCCGGTGCCACAGTAAGTTTAAATGAAACGGAATTTGTTGTGGCTACTGATGACAAGGGCCGTTTCAGCTTTGATGTAAAAGAGGGCAAGTACACGTTAAAGGTTACGTTTATTGGTCACAATACCTTCACTACTACTGTGGTGTTTACGGGTAAGAAAGATTTGAAAATATATCTTTCCTCATTGGCTGTGCAAGGCAGTGAGGTGCTGGTGCAGGGAAGAAGGAAGGATGAAAACGTTAAGAGCTCAGAAATGAGCACCATCCGAGTGGAGATGAGTACGCTTAAAAACCTGCCCGTAGTGATGGGGGAAACGGATATTTTAAAATCCATTACGCTGTTGCCGGGCATTAAATCAGGCGGTGAAGGAAGCACCGGATTTTATGTTCGTGGTGGTGGTCCTGACCAAAACCTGGTTTTATTGGATGATGCTGTGATATACAACCCCGCACACTTACTCGGTTTTTTTTCAGTATTCAATACAGATGCCGTGCAGGATGTGGAGATTGTGAAAGGAGGCATGCCGGCCAATTACGGTGGACGATTATCCTCAGTTATCAATGTACGCACCAAAGAAGGAAATTATACCAGAACGGAAGGCACGGGCAGCATCGGACTCATCTCTTCAAAAATGGCGGTGAACGGACCCATACAAAAAAACAAAAGCAGTTTTAGTGTGGGCGCGCGCAGAACATATATAGACTTGCTGGTGCAACCTTTTTTGCCTGATTCATTTAAAGGGAACGGCTACTATTTCTATGACCTCAACGCCAAACTTGATTTTAAGCTGGGAGCAAAAGACAAACTCAGTTTTACTGCGTATACCGGCAGAGATGTGTTTAATTTTAAAGGCAATGATGTACGGCAGGTGAGCATCAAAACTGATTGGGGCAATTCATTTGTTACCGGCAAGTGGCAACACCTGTTTTCTGATAACATGAGCATGGCCACGTCTTTAGGTTACAATACCTTTCGATTATCAACCACGGCAGGTTTTTCACAAGGTGAGTTAATACTGCAAAGCGGTATCGAGGATGTAACACTTAAAAGTGATGTGGTTTACCGCTTGCCCCGAAAAGGCACAGTTAAAGCAGGTATGCAATACATCTTTCACACGTTTTCTCCGGGTATAGCCACCGGAGAATTGGGTGGCGTAAAACTGGATGTGGACGTTACCAAAAAGTATGCACATGAAGGAGCACTGTATGTAAACCATGAATGGGAAATCAACTCACGTTGGCTGGTGAATTACGGTTTGCGTTATTCTTTGTTCAATCAGGTGGGGCCTTACGAGCAAATGCTCTTTGATGCCAACGGAGAGGAAACCGACAGTATGCTGCAATGGAAGTCGGGAGAATCGGTTGCCTTCTATCAGGGACTTGAGCCACGTGTAAATGTACGGTATCAGTTAAACAATAAATCATCTGTAAAAGCCTCGGTAACCAAAGTGAATCAGTATTTGCATTTAGCCACTTCTTCGGGTGCTACCTTACCTTCTGATTTGTGGGTGCCCAGTTCAGGTTTGGTACAACCTCAAATAAGCTGGCAATACGTGGCCGGCTATTACCGCAACTTTCTCGACAATAAAATTGAGGTATCGGTAGAGAACTATTACAAAACCATGCAGAACCAGATTGAGTTTAAACCCGGAGCCAATTTGTTCATTAACCAAAACCTGGAAGGGGAGATGATTTTTGGTGACGGACTTTCTTACGGAACGGAGTTGCTCATTCAAAAGAAAACAGGCAAAACAACCGGTTGGATAGGGTACACACTTTCTAAAACTACCCGCACGTTTGATGCGCTTAACAACGGCAACCCGTTTGATTACCGCTATGACCGCAGGCACGATATGTCGGTTGTGATTAACCACCAACTGAGTGAACGCTGGCAGGTGGGTTTTGTATTTGTTTACGGAACAGGTAATGCACTTACCTTGCCCACGGGTCGTTATGCCTTCAACATTGGTATAAACAACATATGGGGTATTCCTGAACGCTACGATAACATTGACCAATACGGACCGGTAAACAACTTTAGAATTCCGGCCTACCACCGTGCGGATGTTTCGTTTACTTACCTGCGCAAAAAGACCAAACACTGGGAATCCAGTTGGAACTTTAGCATATACAACGTGTACAACAGAAAGAATCCGTACTTCATTTATTTCTCTGCTGAGGATGATGAGGCCAAGCCGGCTGCCTATGCCGTGTACCTGTTTCCTATTTTGCCCTCAGTAAGCTGGAGTTTTAAATTTTTATAAAATGAAGAACACGTTAAAAATAATCTTGCTCCTGTTTGGTGTAGTTACACTTTTCTCCTGCGAAGAAGAAATAGAGGTAGATGTACCCGGCAATGCAAACAGCCTGGTGGTGGAAGCTTACATCAATGATCGTTTCCCTGCGCTTAACTACGTTATTCTTACCCGCTCGGTTGATTATTTCAGTGCTGCCGGAGGGTATGTGCCCGTAAAAGATGCTCAGGTGTTTGTTACTGAAGGAACCGTTAACGGAGCTGATACCAGTTGGGATGTAAGTACACGCAAACAACTGGTAGAAGTGCGTACCGATACCGTAAGAGGGTTCTACATGGATCCTGCACAACAACTGATGGGCAAACAAAACCATGTGTACCTGCTTGAAATTACTTCCGATGGTAAAAGTGTACGCGGCACTACTTCCATTCCCGCACTGGTGCCCTTGGACAGCATGACGTACACCCGTGAACGCAAAGAAGCCACCATCACCCTGCACTACAATGAGCCGGTAGCCATCAACAACAACTATTTTATTATTTACCGCAACGGCAGCGACTCCAACATCCGTACCTGGGGATTTCACACGGGAGCGTTTACGTTCAGCGATGATTTTATTAACGGGGAATACCGCAGGCAAACCTTATTCACCAGGTTTAATGCAGGCGATACCGTGAATTTGTGGATGAGTTCGATTGACCGCTTATCGTATAACTTCTGGGAATCGTTTGATGATGCCAACCGCAACGGAGGCCCCTTTGCTACACCTGTTACCGTTGAGTCTAACATTACCGGAGGCATAGGCTGTTTCACCGGTATGTCGACAGATTATAAGCGGGTTGTTATACGGTGATAGTAGCTGTTAATTCATTTAATGAATTAGGTAGGACTGATTTTCCTCCCATCATTTCTTTTTCTTTATAATAATAACTTCACCAGTTAAAATTGATTTTGAAGGAATAACAAGTATTTCTTTTGTGATTGGTAATTGGGACCGATTAATTACAAGTTCTCTTTTCTCGTAACCAAGATATGAAACAACTAAAATTATTTTGTTGGAGAGTAAAATGTCAGGGATTTCAAATCTGAATTTCCCATCTTGGTCAGTAGCCACTCCCACTTTAGTGTCCTTAACTGTAATACTGGCATAAATTAATGGTTCTTTAGTTTCAGAGTCAAGAACAACCCCTTGAATGATATTTTTTGAACTATCTGGTAATATTTCTTTCCGATTGATATGATGTTCAGATAATTCTTCTTTGTCAACAAGTGGTGAGATTTCTGTTTGTAAGGTTGGATGATTTGTTGCAACTGAATTGTTTGTAGCACCAACTAGCATTAGTCCTGCAAGTATTTTGTATAACCGAGAATTACTTGAGGATTGATTGGTTCTTAAAACCTTGTTTAATTGTTGATTTGTTAATCGCCCACAAAGTTTGCCAGATGTATTTTCAATAATTTTAATAACTTCAATGTCTGACAAGTTGGTGAAATCAACAACTGTTTTTGAACAATGAGCGCAAAATTTACCAATGCCGTTCTGCGACATTGATGCCCAATCCTGTCCACAGGGGTTGTCAATTTTAAGTATGTATTCTTGTCGTTTCATAAAGTACCAATAACATAGCTTGTAAAAGCTACTTCATACTTTGTCTTGTAAAACTGGTGATAAAAAACAACAAAAGCAAGTACAAATAATCATAAGTCGAAAACTAAAGATAGCAGGGTCTTTGCTTAATACTAAACGTTCAAATAGAGCAGAATCAATTTATCGTTTCATTTCTCTGAAAGTCCAATTTTCTTTAATTGATTGCTTCTCATAAAAACTTCTCGCCAAGTCGTCTGAAAGGGTTAATAGTTCAGCATAATGACTCCAACTCAATTTTCCAGACACTGTCTGGAATTTTTGGTATTTGATATAAAACTGTCGGCAAAGGTAAATGTTGCTTTTACTAAAACCTTTTCCAAATCTTGTTTTCAGGTCATTTGCAAGGCTTGTAAGCAATGAACTTCCATATTCGGCTTTTTCTTTACCGTGTTGCTCAAACTCAACTATATGTCTGCCAATTTCCCAGTTTGCTTTAACCAATTCGGTATTGATTGCTTTAAAGGAATTCTCCCTTGCTTTTTGCAGTGTAGAGCCGATATTATCTAGTAGTTCGCTATATTTATTTTTACGTGGTTTCATTTGATGTGGATTGCGTTTCCTTCATTCTTTCTCCTGTAAAACTGGTAATAAAAAGTAACAAAAGCAACTACAAAGAATCCTTAGTAGCAGACTAGGAGCGGGTGAGCACTATTGCTTTACCTCATTACCATTTTTATCAATATAGAACCATTTACCATCCAGGGATACTCTGGCTTTGCCTTCTTCAAATGATGCGGCATTATCATATTTTAATGGTATGGCTATCTTACCCTTGGTATTTATGAAGCCGTATTTTTTGTTGATGGAAACAATAGACAAGCCTTCTGAGAAACCTCCCACGTAGTCATACTTTGCTTCAATCTCTTTGCCTTCTTTACTCACAAATCCAAATTTCCCGTTTATTGATACTTCTGCAAATCCACCTGTTAAAGAGCTTACCCTATCGTATTTTATCTGTGTTATTTCTTTTCCTAATTTATTAATTAACCCTTTTTTACCGTTTATTTCCACCACAGCAATTCCGTACCCGGCATAAAAGTAGGAGACTTGGTCATACTTAAGAGGTGTAATTTCTTTACCTGTACTGTCAATAAACCCAAATTTATTGTTTAGCTTAACGTAGGTGTAACCTCTCTCATAGAGTTCCTCATCCCTGTCATCATAACTGTTGGAGAGCCTTTCATATTTGAGGGGTGTTATTTCTTTACCTGCACTGTTAAGGTAACCCCATTTACCATTAATTACTACTTTGGCAAACCCCAAAAAGAAGTCTTTAGCGAAACTATATATCGGTTGCACAACAACTTCACCACTATCATTCTTAAAGCCCCACAGATCTTTTTCGTTATAAAACGGAACCAGATACTGCGCTTGAACAATACTCGAAGCAGCAATCAGTAAAAATGTAGAGATTATTGATTTCATTTTTTGATTCTTTAAATCCTTACTGTAATATTCCAGATAAAAAGACTCAAAAGCAAGTATTAAGAATTAAAGTCGCAGATTAAGATAGCTGAGGGCTCAATGATGTATTTCAGAGCACTATACTGTCTGCTCCACAAATGTTACATTGGGAAACGGAACTTTCTGTAACCAATGAACCGCCAATTTTTTAAACCCACTGTTAAGTGCTGCCTTTCTGTCCATATGAAGTTGTCATGTTTCAAGTCCGCACGAAGTTATTTAGAAGCACTCTTCACTCAAAGCGATATTGGTGCAAGTTTTCTGTAAGCCCGTGCGCTGGAGAAATAAAAGAGGGTGGCAAAAATTCTTCTTGGGTGGGAAAAACATACACTTTTTAAGCACTTTGCTTTGTGGTGGGCTTTTGCGGCTGATTAAAGTATGTATGTTTGTGGGTTTATTTTGGGGTTATTTTTAAGGGAAAAAGTTATAACTTAGCAGCCATTATTTGGATTTTCTTTGTATGGCAAAAAATGTAGCGAAAATTTCGTTTGAGGACTTCTCTGTTGTGGATTTATTCTGCGGTGTCGGGGGATTAACACACGGTTTTGTTAAGCAAAAGTTTAAAGTTGATGCTGGCGTTGACTTTGATAAAAGCTGTGAATTTGCTTTTGAAAAAAACAACAAGTCAAAATTTTTACACAAAGATGTAACAGCTTTTTCGTCAGAAGAACTGGTTTCATTGTATAGCAAAGGTAAGCGAAAAATTTTAGTTGGTTGCGCTCCGTGTCAGCCGTTCTCTATTTACAATCACAGAAATTCTAATAAGTCGCAAACAAAAACTAACGATGCAAAATGGAAGTTGCTTTACTCGTTTGCAAATTTGATTGATGAAGTTGAACCCGAAATTGTATCAATGGAAAATGTTCCTTTGTTGATGAAATTTGATGATGGAAAAGTGTTTAACGATTTTGTCAAAAGATTGGAGGACAAAAAATATTTTGTCAGTTACTACATTGTCAATGCACAAGATTATGGTGTGCCACAAAGAAGAAAGCGTTTGGTTTTGTTTGGCTCAAAGCATGGCAAGATTGAACTGATAGAGAAAACTGTTAAAGGGAAAAAGTATGTAACTGTCAAAGATGCGATCGGACATTTGCCACCTGTTGAAGATGGTGTGTCTCATCCAACGGATGCGTTACACAGAGCAAGAAAGTTGACTGACTTGAATAAGCGAAGAATACAAGCAACAAAGGAAGGTGGGTTTTGGAGAGATTGGGATAAAAGTTTGTGGCTTGAATGTCATAAAAAAGAATCTGGAAAAACTTTTCGTAGTGTGTATGGCAGAATGAAATGGAATGAAGTTGCACCAACCATGACAACCTATTGCACTGGAATTGGTAATGGTCGCTTTGGACATCCCGAACAAGACAGAGCAATTACTTTGAGAGAAGCAGCACTTATACAAAGCTTTCCAAAAAATTATAAATTCATTGACCCAAATGGAACATTTTCATCACTTAACATTGCACGACAAATTGGGAATGCAGTTCCTGTTGGTTTGGGTATTGCGATTGCAAAAAGCATAAAAAATCACATCAATCAAATTGGCAAAAGCTAACCAATTTTTAAAGTGGCGTTTTGATGTAAATACATTTCGCTTATTGGGTCGTGAGTTAATTACTGACCGTATTACTGCCGTATTTGAGTTGGTTAAAAACTGCTATGATGCTAATGCTACGCAAGTAAATGTGGATTTGTATAATGTTACCATAAACGCAGACGATAGAAAAATTACTATTTCGGATAATGGTGTTGGAATGTCATACGATGACATTGAAAATAAATGGATGGTTGTTGGGACAAACAGTAAAAGAACAATTTTATATTCTGAAAAACCATTCAATAGAAGATTTGTAGGCGAAAAGGGAATAGGTCGTTTTGCAGTTGATAAATTAGGCGGAAACCTAATCATAAAAACAAAGAAGAAAGGTGATAAGGAGTGGCTCAATGTAAATATCAACTGGGATGAATATGAAAGCAAATCAAAAGGAAGTCAATTGACTTTGTTTACTGATATTGAAAATCCTGTTTTCGCTTCACCTGGGAAAGTTGATGAACAAGGAACAATTTTAGAAATCTCTTTTGTAAACGAAGTTTGGACAAAGAATGATATTGACAGATTGTATAAAGAGCTAACGAAAGTTGTTTCTCCTTTTCATCCTCTAAATCCACCGTTCAATATTTATGTGAATTCAAATGAGCATAAAGAATACACAAATAAATTGGTGAAAGCAGATGCGATTAAATATTCATCACATCAGGCTGCAATAGATTTTGATAAGGAAAGTGGAAAGCAAGAAGTTTTAAGATTTGATACAAAGGCTGGTAAAATAATTACTGATAAGGTAGATATAAAATCCTTTGGACCTGTTCGTGTAAAACTGTATTTTTTTGATGAGGAAGCAAAAAGAAGATTCAGAAAGTCGTATAAGGATAGCGATAAAAGAATTGATGGAGTAAAAGTTTATAGGGATAATGTTGTAACAACTCCTTTTGCAGAATTTGAAGATGACAGAGATAAACAAAGAGATGTCCTTGGAATTGATAAAAGATTATGGAGAGATATTTTTAATAAAATCAGCACAAGAGAAGTAATCGGTGTTGTTGATATTACCAAAGAAGATAATCCACTAATAATTGATGCAACAAATCGTCAAGACTTTGTAGATAATGCAGAGTATAGAGATTTAAAGGAGTTTATCATTGAGCAACTTGATGTGTTCTCTCAAGTGAAAATTTATGAACGCCTTTTGAAAAGAGTTACCACAACATCAGCTTTGCAAAAAGCTGGTAGGGATGTGAAATTTTTTAAAGAAGCAATTGAGAGTATTGAAAACCAGAACCCAACTTTAAAGCCTGTCTTGGAAAGCATAAAGACACAAGCTATTGAAGTAAGTCAAGCAATCTCAAAAGGAATTAGTGAGCAAAAGAAGGAACGACAAGAGTTTATTAGAAAGGAGAATATTTATTTCTCATTAATGTCTTTGCAAGATTATGCTATTCGTATTTCTCATGCAGTTAGAACTTCATTAGGAAAGATTAAGCGAATGGCAGAATTTTTTAAAAATAATTTTCCAAACGCTAAGTATGAAGAATTATTCAAGGATTATGCTTTGATGATTTATGACGAAATGAATACTTTGAATAAGGTTATTGATTTCATGTTGAGCTATGCTGCTTCCAATGTTGACTTTGAAGATTTCAGTGTAAAGAAGTTAATTGAAGAATTGCTGTATAGCGGTTACAAACAAACATTTCAAGATGAAGGCATAAAAGTTACTGTTGAAATAAAAGACGATTTTATAATTAACGCTAATAAGAAATTTTTTCAAGACATAATACAAAACCTTGTTGCAAATTCTATTAAGGCGTTGAGCAATGAAAAAAATAAAATAATCAAATGCACTGGCTATATTGAAGATGATTATTTTATTTTCATTTTCTCTGACAATGGAAATGGAATTAATGAAGGCGATGAAGAAAAAATATTCGGGCTTTATTATACAACTACAGCGGAACATGGTGGAGCTGGCTTAGGTTTATTTATAGTGAAAACAAGAATTGAAGCATTGAAAGGAACAGTTGAAGTTAAAGAAAGCGAATTCAAACCGAAAGGAGCATCATTCAAAATAACTTTACCATTTAAAAAAAATGAATAATGAAAACTACTAAAATTGTTGTCATACACGATGACATTCTAGAAAAAGACCCTTTGTTAGTTGTTTTGAGAGAAGAATATGGGGCTGATAATGTAATCCTAAAGAAGAAATCTAAAGAAGGATTGAATTATGTTTTAGATAATTTGTCTCAAAAAATGGTAGTCATTCTTGACTTGAATTTTAAAGCAGGTGAACCGTCTGGAGTGCAAGTGTTTGAAGGAATACGGAAGCAAACTTCATTAGTGTATGTGATAATTTGGACAGCAAGTGCATTAGAAGATATTAATAGAGAAGATTTGAAAAGCATGATAAACAATGATGCACTTGCATTTATGAGTAGCACTGATGATATTGAAAAAATAGTGAGTAAAGTAAATTCTGCTTCTCACCAACTTGACATCAGAATTGATAGTGCATTAGAACAATGGATTAGTTTACATCCTGAAAGTGAAAAGCAATCACCCTATATTTTATCAAGAGATGGTAAGTCCTACTCGTTAAATGAAATACTTCAAGAAATAAGATTAAAAACGCCTTTTGGAATGGAAACTGAAAAAGACATATTGCTTTTAGCAATAGACATGTTATCAAGAGGAAAAAAGAAAATTGATGGCTAACTTTCATATCGCTTTTGACCATAACAATGTTACTTTGGGGCTTTATTTTGAGAAAAGTAAAGCTGATTTGATTAACCACATCAATCATGCAATTCCTTTGTCTGTAGTGAATGAAATAAATTCCGACAGATGCAACCAAGCATACATTGATATATTCATTCCTACAATCAATTTGAGCAATTTTATTTTTGTCGCATATTCTCATGGGCTTGAAAACAAACTTACTGCAAATGGTGGTTCATACATTGAATCTGATATAAACTCCAATTTATTTACAAATTGCTTTTTCTACTCAATGTCGTGCCTAACTGGAATTGATTTAGGCAAAAAATTAGCTGAAAATAATTCTCATACGTTTATTGGTTATAATGATTTTGCACCTGCTCTACTTGGTAAGTATATGAAGCTATCAATTGACTGTGACAATTTTGCGATAAAAAAATTCATTGACGGTTATACAATTGTTGAGTCGTTTAACTCAATGAAAACAAATTTTACAGCTGCGGTTGATTACCTTGAAAACAAAGGTGAACCTCTTTTAGCTTCAGCATTAAGGAAAAGCAGAGATGCTTTAGTTTTATATGGTGATAGTTCTCTCACAATCGCTGGCTTTCATATTAATTAATGTGTGTTTTGTGCCCCTTAGTCAACCGTAAACGTTTACTTACAGGTATTCTACTTCCCAGCTAATGGGGCACACCTTTTCCAGCATGGCACTTACTCCGCAATATTTTTCTTTTGACAGGGTAACTGCTTTGGCCATTTTATCGTGGTCCTCGGGCTTCATCTTTATTTTGTAGTGCAGGCGAATGGCGGTGTACACTTTGGGGTGTTCTTCGCTCAAATCGGCTGAGGTGTCAATACTAAAATCGCTGTATTCCACCCGCATTTTATTGAGTATAGAAACCACATCCACGCCTGTGCAACCTGCCAGGGCCGAGAGCAGGAGCGGCTTTGGTCGTGGCCCGCTGTTTTCGCCACCGTCTTCAGGTGCCAGGTCAAGAGGTATAGTATGTCCGTTAATTTCAGTGGAAAAGGCCATGCCTCCGGTCCACGCGGTGGTAGTTTGATGGGTAGCCATGTTATGCGTAATTGATGATGTTTTGTAAACTTTGCCAGCTTCCGCCATTGTAGGCTTCCACACCTTTAGAGGTTAAGAAACTTTTAGCCTGGGCACTGCGCATACCACTGGCACAACATACAATTACGGGTTTGTTGGCTTTTTTAATGGTAACGGCTTCCTTGGCTATATTGGGCAAAGGAATGTTTTTAGCGCCTTTAATGTGCCCACCGGCAAACTCACCTGTGGAGCGCACGTCAATAATAATGGCTCCGTTTTTCAGGGCCGTTTGAATAAGTTCGGTTTTGTTGCCACCGAAAAGCTTTTTTATAAAGTCGAACATGCTTAATTGATTTTAGATTGAATAATAGAAACCAGTTGGTTGGCAGGCACCACACCTGATTGCCTCCACAAGGTTTCACCTGCTTTAAACAACATGAGCGTGGGCACACCCTGTATCTGGTAAAAGGCTGCTGCCTGCGGGTTTTTGTCTACATCTACTTTAATTACCCGCACGGCATCTCCCAGCTTATCGGCTGTTTCTTTCAGAATAGGGGCCATCATTTTACAGGGGCCGCACCACTCAGCAGAGAAGTCGACCAACAGCGGGGTGCTGTCATTAATAAGTTCATTAAACGTTGCCATAATTTATTTGCTTTCTTTTTTGTGTAACATACTGAATAATAATCCGCCCATCATGCTGCCGTACAGTGTACTGTTTACAGGTTTGGAAGTAATGGCGCAGGTGCCGCTGGCACAACCCACCTGTTGCCAGTACAGGTAACCGGCAATGGCTCCGATGATAATGCCCGAGGCGGTGAGGATGATATTTTTAGTTATTTTCATTTTCTTTAAATTGATACATGAACATTCATTCATATTTAATGCCAAAAAAACTACGACATGTTGCAGTCGCATTTTTCAATGCAGCGAACTACCTGGGTAAGTTGTTTTTCTTTCAACTTATACAACACGTTGGTGCCTGATTTTTTTGCAGTTAGCAAACCTTTCAGCTTCATGTTCGATAGGTGGTGCGACAGCAATGATTGTTCGCAACCCGTAAGTTCCACCAGTTGGTTTACTGTCAGTTGGTCATGCTGCTGCAGCCATTCTATCACTGCCAGCCGGGTAGGGTGGGCAATGGTGCGCAGGATAAAAGCGGCCTTTTCGAGTTTCTTTTTGCTTAGCGACATGGTACAAAGGTATGAACATGTGTTCATATACTAAAAATTATTTTTATGATTTTTATTTCCTATTTTCGTCACGCATGGACGATACACTACACAGTATGCGCCAACTGGTGAACGCTATTCACCCCTTAAGTGAAGGGGAGTGGGAGCGTTTTGCAGCTATCTGGCAAAAGACGGAGGTGAAAAGAAAAGAGCTGCTTACCGCAGCCGGAGAGCCTGAGCAGTACCTTTATTTTGTGGTAGCTGGTGTGCAACGTGTATTTTACCTTGACGATGAAAACCGAGAGGCTACGTTGGTATTTACATACAACCCTTCCTTTGGCGGGGTACTTGATTCATTGATGCTGCAAACTCCTTCGGCTTATTATTATGAAACCTTAACGCCATCCGTATTACTTAAGGCACACCATACTGCTTTACATAAGTTAATGGAAGAAATCCCGGCTGTGGAAGTGATGATTCGCAAGGGCATTACAGCAGCTACTTCAGGAGTATTAAAACGTTTGGCCGAGTTACAGTGTTACTCAGCCGAGGAAAGGTTCAGGAGTTTGTTGCAACGTAGTCCGCACATACTGCAACTGGTGCCGCACCGCTATCTGGCCAATTACTTGGGCATGGATGCAACCAACTTCAGCAAGTTGATGAATAAGGTGCGAATTTGAACCCCATCGTAAATCTTGGTAAATACCAAGAATCAGTTCAGCCGCTTGTCACACCTTTGTGCCATCAAAAAAAATCAGATATGAAAACACAAAGAATTGTTTCCCTGGCCTCATCAGGTTTCGTACTGTTGTCGGCCTTAAGTTTACTCTCGGTTAGTTTAATGGCTTTTTTCAGTCCGCAGGCAGTAATGGATTTGGTAGCAGTGAACCTGCCCAATACCGATGCCTTCAGTTCCATCAGAGGGGTGTACGGTGGCGTGGGGCTCACCTTATTTATTCATCTGATCTATCTGTTGCGCAAGGATAAACAACAGGCCATAGGATTTCTCACTATTTTCTGGGGCTTGTATGCCGTATCCCGTATTACCACCATTTTTGTAGAAGGTAAGCTGGGCGCCTTCGGTACGCAATGGCTGTATACAGAATCCGTATTTTGTATCTTAGCGCTTACCCTGTATGTGCTGCTTAAAAGAAACAACGCGTATGTCAACAGCCATTGATTCAGTTGCCCTGTTGGGTAAGTTAGAAGAGCAGGTAGAAAAACACCTGCACTTTTGTATACAACATTTGCAAAACACAGAGGAAGATATGTTGGTGCAACCGGCTGCAAATGGCGGCTGGAGCATAGCGCAATGCCTGTGGCACCTCAACAGCTACGGACATTATTATTTGCCGCTGATAGAGGATAAGATGAGAACAGCGCGGCAGCCCAAGTCAACCTTTGTATCCACTTGGCTGGGCAGGTATTTTATAAAAATAATGTTACCCGAAAGCGGTAAAAAGTACAAAGCATTCAAAGACCATGTACCACCGGCACAGGTAAACGGATATGCAGAAGTAGCAGAGTTTATACGGCAGCAGGAAACTATGTTGCGCTTGCTTAAGCAGGCCACACACACTGATATGAACAGGGTGAAAATTCCTATATCCATTTCGCAACTGGTGCGTTTGCGGTTGGGTGATGTGTTTCAGTTTATTGTGGCACACGATGAGCGTCATTTGCAACAGGCTGCCCGTAACCTGAGCAAGTAAGTTGGTAGCTTTGAGTGGTGAGAAATATCATTTGATTCTCTTGCCGTATGTTTTACATTCGTGGAATTAAATGATAACAGCAGCAACTTATGGCATATCCGTATCAGATTAGATCCTTAGAAGAATACCGTTCCGCTTACAAAAAAAGCATAGAGTCTCCCGAAGAATTTTGGGGAGAGGTAGCAGAAAATTTTACCTGGAGCAAAAAATGGGACAAGGTACTGTCGTGGAATTTTAAGGAGCCTGATATCAAATGGTTCGAAGGAGCCAAGCTGAACATTACCGAGAACTGCATTGACCGCCACTTAGCCACATCAGGAGAAAAACCTGCGATCATTTGGGAGCCCAATAATCCCGAAGAGCGCACCCGCATAGTAACGTACAACCGCTTACATAAAAGAGTTTGTCAGGTGGCACAAATGCTCACCAACCTAGGAGTGAAAAAAGGCGACCGTGTATGTATTTACATGGGCATGGTACCTGAACTGGCTTATGCGGTGTTGGGGTGTGCACGCATTGGTGCGATTCACAGCGTTATTTTCGGAGGCTTTTCCGCACAAAGCATTGCCGACAGGTTGGAAGATGCACAGGCAGAATACATCATTACCTGTGACGGTGCATTTCGCGGAGATAAAGTGATACCCTTAAAAAGTGTGATTGATGATGCCTTGGTGGGCAATAAAGTAGTGAAAAAGGTAATTGTGTATACCCGCACCAGAACACCCGTATCCATGATTAAAGGACGTGACTTGTGGTGGGAAGATGAAATGGATCATGCCGAAACGCAGGTGGAAAAAGAGGGCAAGGTTACTTTCCCCGCGGTGCAAATGGATGCTGAAGATACCTTATTCATTTTGTATACTTCCGGCTCTACGGGTAAACCCAAGGGAGTGGTGCATTCCACGGCAGGTTACATGGTGTGGACCAACTATACTTTTGTCAATACCTTTCAATATCAACCCGGGCAAATACATTTCTGTACCGCTGATATAGGTTGGATAACAGGACACAGCTACATTGTTTACGGACCGTTGAGTGCAGGAGCAACTTCAGTGATGTTTGAGGGAGTTCCTACCTGGCCCGATGCCGGACGTTTTTGGGAGATTGTAGATAAATACAAAGTAGATATTTTGTACACAGCGCCCACTGCTATCCGAAGTCTGATGGCCTTCGGGTTGGATTATGTCAACAACAAAGATTTGAGTTCATTAAAAGTATTGGGTTCAGTAGGAGAGCCCATTAATGAAGAAGCTTGGCAGTGGTACTTTAAAAACATAGGCAAAGAAAAATGCCCCATAGTGGATACCTGGTGGCAAACCGAAACGGGAGGAGTGATGATTTCCAATATGGCAGGAGTTACTCCGCATAAACCGGCTCATGCTACCTTGCCCATGCCCGGAATTTTGCCGGTGCTGGTAGATGAAAACGGAAACGAGATAACAGGTAACGGAGTAAGCGGAAACCTGTGCATTAAACAACCCTGGCCCGGCATTATACGTACCACCTATGGAGACCACGAACGTTGCCGAACCAATTATTTTGCTACTTACGAAAACATGTACTTTACCGGTGACGGGTGTTTGCGTGATGAAGAAGGTAACTACCGCATTACCGGAAGGGTAGATGATGTATTGAATGTAAGCGGTCACCGCATAGGAACAGCTGAAGTGGAGAATGCCATCAACATGCACAGCGGTGTGGTGGAGAGTGCTGTGGTGGGTTATCCGCACGATATTAAAGGACAGGGTATTTATGCGTATGTGGTGGTGGAAAGTTACCACCAGGATGAAGAAAGCACCCGACAGAACATTGTGCAAACCGTTGCCCGTATCATCGGCCCCATTGCCAAGCCCGACAAAATTCAGTTTGTTAAAGGCTTACCCAAAACACGCAGCGGCAAAATTATGAGGCGTATACTGCGCAAAATTGCCGAGGGCGAAACGTCAAATCTGGGTGATACCTCGACTTTGCTCGACCCGGGTGTAGTGGAAGAAATTAAGAACGGAGCGGTAAACAAATAATACGTTTGCCAATTTATACGTGCTGAGTAGTCGTGTTTTATGATTACTCAGCATTTTTTTTAAGTAGTGATGCAGCACTTCGGCAGCCACTGTTGTTCCTCTTGTATAACTTTAAAATTTTATGAAATTCTTACTTACCTTCATTTGCCTGCTGGCACTTTCCATGAGCAGCTCAGCCCAGTTACCACCTCCATTTTGGAAACCTGTACCCGTGTTCCCTACGCCTCATGATAGCGGAGGTAACGCCTCCCTTGTTATTCATCCTGCTACTCAGCACTTGTTTTTGGGTACCATAAAAGAAGGTATTTTTAAATCGGAAAATAAAGGTGCCACATGGACCAGAGTATTGGCTTTGCGCGATACAGCTGTGAATAAAATACTGGTGGGCCCGCGTGCTGATTTGTATGCCATAGCAGCCAACCTCGTTTTCCGTTCTACCGATATGGGCAACACGTGGACACGTCATCCGGTGAATACCCTGTATCCCATAACCGATATAGAATTTGATTCCGGCAGGTTAGTGATTTCTACAGCAGCTATTACCGAAGTTTCTCCCGGTGTATACGATTTTAAAGGCGATGGCGTGTTTGTGTCAGATGATTTTGCGCAAACCTGGAGTCAGCGCAATATTGGTATTCACTACAGAAAAGCAGTAACCCATTTAGAAGTAAATGATTATGGAGTATTTTTTGCCACCATGGCCAGTTATGACGGATTAGGCGGAGGAGTGCTTTACAGTACAGATGGAGCTGAAACCTGGGACAGAGTAAATAACATCAGGTTCGCTACCGCTTCAGATACATTTGATGTGGTTGCCATACACCAGATTCACAGTATTGAAACCGATGTACATGATACCATTCACATATCCTTTGAAGGTTCAGGCGGAAATTTTGCAATTTCCGGAAACATTAAGACCTATGTTTTTGATATGATGATGAGTAAAGTATGGACCACGGAAAGAATACACAAAGGTGGTTTTGACTGGGACAATGAACCCTGTTACAGTTACCATTTCGCGAAAAATTACGGACACCGGTACAGCAGTTTGCATTCACCCTTATCGGCTGCCAAAGGCGGACCCTATCTTCAAACAGATGGCACAGGAGAATGGAAACGTATACCCAGCGGTATGCTAACGGTTGGGTCGGGTTACGTAAAAACCGTTTTTGCTGAAGACAACACCGGCCGTATTTACGCCACACAAATAGGAGATGAGCAATTATTCTATACCGATACTTCAGCCCTCAGAACAACCTCTGTAAAAGAGTTGAACGATGCTGTTAATGTAACCCTGTACCCTAATCCGGCAAAAGAAAGCGTTAATATCCGTATCAACGATAACCTGCAAATCAATCAGGTACTCTTAGTGAGCATTACGGGTGCAGTAAGTAAACATCCGGTTGTATTAAGTGGTGAGGAATATTACCTCTCTGTAGCCGATGTAGCTCAAGGAGTATATGCATTGCAGATTCAAACACAGGAAGGAATAATCTCGCGCAAGCTGCTCATTCAGTAGCAAAGATTTTTTAATAAGTGTTAAATTGCCGGCATCAATGGAACAGGATCCACTTTTTGCTTACCACCAGCATTTAACACAACTCACGGGTATCACCGATGCTGCATGGGAGAGTCTGCGCAACATAGCGGAAGTAAAACAGGTGGAAAGGCAACAGGTAGTGTTGGAAGAAGGTAAAGTTTGCACCTACATTGATTTTATTTTTTCCGGAGCATTTCGTGCGTTCTACAACAATGACGGAGAAGAGGTGACCGTTGGTTTGTACCTGCCAGGCACCTGTTTTACCAACATGAAAAGTTTATCAACTCAAACACCTTCTCAGTTAACCATTCATGCTTTATCTCCGGGTATTGTGGTTCGTATTCAAAAACAGGAAATGATTGGTTTGTACCAACAGGTGCCCGAAATGGAAAGTGTGGGCAGAAAGATGTTGGAACATATGCTCATTCAGGAAAATGAATGGAAGGATATGCACACCCTTTATACCCCTGAAAAAAAGTATGCTTTTCTGCTGGAGAAAAATCCCAAACTAATACAAGTGTTCCCCTTGCAATTCATCGCCTCGTTTCTGGGTATGCGCAGGGAAACGCTCAGCCGCATCAGAAACAGAATCACTAGTTAATTTGTGATTTAAGTCAAAAATCAATTCTTCGTACGGCTTCACCTTTGCAGCGCATTTTACCCTAACGGTATTTGCTGATAAAACAAAATGAAGCAAACAACAATTGAACACACCATCCGCAACCTGGTTATGGCTGCCGATGGACGAGATACCGAAAAGGTAGCTCAACTGCTGGCGGAAGAGTTCCGCATTATTTTTCATCACTTTCCGGTAAGCGGTAACACCACGCTTATTGACAAGACCGGTTACCTGGCCATGTTGGCGCAGGGGAAAGCAGGCGGAGAGCAACGTACCCTTTGCATTGATCACATCCATGTATCAGGTGATATTGCCTCAGCCGTGGTTACTATGGAATCGGCAACAAAAGTATTTCATACCCACTACCAATTGGTAAAGAAAGGAACTGATTGGTTAATTATTTCTGACATGCCCAAACTAACCGTGAAGGAGGTGCAGGATGCAAAATAAGGAAACTGTTTTCACGGTAAGAATTCACCCCATCTACCATTATTTTTTGGTGCCGGTTAGCCTGTTATTTATTCCGGCCCCGATAGGATTATTGCTTACGGGCCACCTGAACACAACGACAGGCTTTATGTTATCCGGCTTTGCGCTTATTCTTCATCTGGTGGTTTACCTCACGCGCGAGTATGCAAAACGCAACCAGGATCGTATCATCAGATTGGAGTGGCGGCTGCGGTATTTTGTTTCAGGTGGAAATGATTTAAAAAGCATAGAGCAACAACTTTCCCTTGCGCAGTTAATAACTCTGCGGTTTTGTAGTGACGAGCAACTGCTTGAACTTTCCCGACAATCGGCTGTAAACAAGTGGACCCCTGAACAGATTAAACAACAAATTATAAATGGCATTCCCGACCACATGCGGGTATAAGAGACATGGAAAAAGAAACAATTTATGAACTGGCCAAAAAGAGTTTTGGAATAGTGCCAGGAGTAATCAAAGAAATGGCTGAACGCAGTTTGCCTTTGGCTAAACTCTATACAGATGGTGTACTCACGATGGAAGAATCATCTTTATCCAACCGTGAAATAAATGCCATCGAGTTAAAAGTGTCGCTGCTCAACAAATGTGAGTCGTGCATCAAGGGACATACTTTTTTGTCAAAACAGGCCGGCATATCAGAAGAGGATATTCAGGCACTTATCAGCAACAGAGCCACCTCTGATGAACGTTTGAATAAACTGTTGACAGCCACAGAATATATCTACTATTCCGGTAGTGATACGTATCCTGAATTGGTGCTGGATTATTTTGAAATGGAACAAATTACAGAAACCGAAGTGTTTGAAATTATCGGATTAATTTCGTTGAAAACAATCTCCAACTATGTCAACAATTACCTGAAATCAGTGAAAAGACAGCCGGTGTCTTAAACAAATCTGCAGTGTATTGCTGCTGTAAAAAGATAGCAATTCTATAAACAACTATTGAATTTGTCTGTTACATTCGTATCAGCTATCCCAAAAGTTATGGAAGATAAATTGCACCGCAGAAGTTTTATTTCCCGCCTGTCTTTGGCCGTATCAGCTGCATTAACGGCACCATTAACCGGTACAGCCAAGGCAATCAAAGAAAATTACCAAACCGCTATGGAAAAAGATAATCCTGTATTACGCGTAAAGCCCATGGGTTTTCAGTGGGAAACCCTTGATCCCTTTTTATTTTGTGTGCACCACGAAGACCATTTCCCCGCAGGTAATGAGCAAATGGGCCCACCGGCTACTATGTTTAAAGGCCGCCACATGGGTGATGACTTTATAATCAAAGACGGCTTTAGAATGTACCACGGCAAAACAGTTCCCGGTTTTCCGGGGCACCCGCACCGCGGCTTTGAAACAATTACGGTGGTACGCAAGGGTATTGTGGACCATGCTGATTCTTTAGGAGCCGCTGGTCGTTATGGTAACGGTGATGTGCAATGGATGACAGCCGGCAAAGGTGTGCAGCATTCGGAGATGTTTCCGCTTATTCATCAGGATAAGGACAATACCATGGAGCTGTTTCAGATATGGCTCAACCTGCCAAAGAAAAACAAAATGGTAGAGCCGCACTTTAAAATGCTGTGGGGAGAAGATATTCCGAAATACAGTTACTCCGATAAACAGAATCAAAAAACGGTGGTGGAAGTAATTGCAGGAACATTGGGCAATAAAAAAGCACCTGCTCCTCCGCCTGATTCCTGGGCATCCGACCCGAATAATCAGGTGGCGGTATGGAACATTAAAATGGCCGCAGGAGCAGATTGGGTATTGCCTAAAGCAGTTCCGGGTATTAACCGTACTATCTATTTTTATCAGGGCGAAAACCTACAGATAGGAGATAAAAAAATTGCACCGTACCATGCAGTAGAATTAAAACCTGATATGGATGTGGCATTACAAAACGGGAATCAGGAGGCCAGTATCTTGTTGTTGCAAGGCCGCCCCATTAATGAGCACGTTATACAATACGGCCCGTTTGTGATGAATACCAAAGAAGAAATCAATCAGGCTTTTGAAGATTACCACCGCACCAAATTTGGTGGCTGGCCCTGGACGAGATACGATCAGGTGCATCCGCGCAACAAAGGTCGTTTTGCGAAACATGCCGATGGCAGGGTAGAAGAGAAGGGGTGAGTTGCTGTGGAAACTGAATAAAGAGGTAGTTCAAATTCGATTAGTTTGATAGAAGTGTTTAGTAACACACACTGTTAATCTAATATTCGGAAGTAGTGTTTTTTTCAACGGTTATGCAGCACTAATTGAAGTGTCAGATGTTTGCATTATTCTTGTGCCGTTTTTATGACAGGAAAAAAATCACTTAAAGTAGCAGTAATAGGTGCCGGACCAGCGGGCATTACTTGTGCATATCAACTGGCTAAAAAAGGCGTTGAGGTGCATTTATATGAGGCAGCATCAAAGGTTGGTGGATTGGCAAAGACCATAGACTTGTGGGGGAACAAACTCGATTTGGGACCTCACCGGTTTTTTAGTGACGATGCCAGAGTTAATAAATTGTGGCTGGAGGTTGTGGGTAAAGATTATCGCATGGTGAACAGGCTCACTCGGGTATATTATAAAAACAAGTTCTATTACTATCCTATCAAGCCATTTGATGTGTTGAGTAAACTTGGTCTTATTACCTCAATACAATGTTTTCTAAGTTACATAGCTGAAAAAACCTCACCCGTAAAGCAGGATGGTAGTTTTGAAGATTGGGTGATTTCCAGATTCGGGAAGAGGTTGTTTACTATTTTTTTTAAAACCTATTCAGAAAAATTGTGGGGTATCAACTGCAAAGAACTGGATGCAGATTTTGCCGCACAACGCATTAAGAAATTTTCTTTAGGAGAAGCCATAAAACACGGATTCGGTTGGCGTGCTAAACATAAAACGTTGGTAGATGAATTTGCTTACCCTCTACAGGGGTCAGGGATGGTGTATGAACGAATGGAAAAAATGATTCAGGCTCAGGGCGGAAAAGTGTTACTGGATACACCCGTAAAGCGGGTACTGAAGGATGGTAATCTGGTACACGGAATTGAGCTGATGAACGGTGATGTGTTGGAATATCAGCATGTGGTTTCATCAATGCCTTTTACCAGCATGGTAAAGCAATTGCCGGGAGTGCCTTTACACATAGTTGAGCTGGCAAAGAACCTTAAATTCAGAAATACCATTCTTGTTTACCTGCTTATTGATGGCTCTAATCTTTTTCCTGATAATTGGTTGTACGTTCACTCAGATGATTTGCGCATGGGGCGTATAACTAATTTCAATAATTGGGTTTCTGAAATTACCGGTGGCACAGCTACCACACCTGTTGTACTGGAATATTGGTGTTATGATGATGATTTAATCTGGACAGATTCAGATGAAAGTTTAATTGCCCTGGCAACAGATGAACTGAAAAAAACAGGCTTAAACAAAGGGAAAGCAATTCTTGCCGGACATGTGCATCGCATTCACCGTTGTTACCCGGTTTACAAGCGAGGGTATAAAACTCCGCTAAAACAAATTGAGGCCTACCTTTCGGAAATAAATGGTTTAAGTGTAATAGGCCGCTTCGGGTCTTTTAAATATAATAATCAGGATCATAGTATTTTGATGGGATTGTTAGCTGCCGAAAATATAGCAGACAGCACAACCCATAATTTGTGGGAAGTCAATACTGATTATGACAACTATCAAGAACGGTCAATAATTACGTCTACCGGAGAGGTGTTTACAGATTAGGAGTGTTTTTATATGCGCGTTGCCCTAATTAATATTTGCGTATAAAATGTCTGGCAAAAGCATCCCGTCCTTCAAAACTATCCTTTAAAATAAATCTGTCCGATTGCATCATGGCGTTGCACAACTGATGCATAGCATTCAGATTTTTGAAATGGGCTGAAACCACCCACACATCTTTCAACGTGGTGTCAATTACTACTAATTGGTTTTCATATAAACGGTTGCTTAGGTAAAACCTCTCGTCAGCCTCACCTGCTTTTTCAATGTATACAGGGTTGATATGGTACTGATCAAAATAGTATTTGAAACACCAGTTTTTATCTGACACTACATGAAAATTGCTTTGTTTGTTGTGGTTGCGAACAAACTCTGCTGCACCTTTGAAGTCGTCTTTGATGGACGGGGTAAAAAACTTTTGCTCAGATAGCGTGGCTGCTCCTGAGGCCAGAAAAAGGAACAAAAAAGAATATCTGTGTAATGGCCTTTTAACGGCATTTATACCCGCAGCAACAGCCATAAGAAGGGCCGGTAAAATAACAATGGTGTATCGGTCAATAATAGCCGTGCTGGCCATGATGGAACGCAGATAACCGATTACCAAAGGAAGCAGCAACCAGGCACCAATGATAAATGCAGCTTCGTTGTGGTAATATTTGTGAGCTGATGCATCAGGGGTGAGGTAAGAAGATACTACAAAAAGTAGCAAGGCCAGAGCTGCGACATAGCCTCCAACACCAGAGTAACCAAAGTATCCGTGAAAATAATTTAAGAAAAATAAGCTACCCGGCTGAGGCAAATCTATATTCACCAAAGTTAACGTATGCAGAAAGTTAGGTAGAAACGGAAGATAAAGAAGCGCTACCATTACAAAAGCCACAGGAACGGTTATGCTTTTTTTCCAGGCTGCAGTAAATAGACTTTTGTAAGTTAATGCAAACCATATTAAGCCCTGCGTAACAGGTAGCAATAAACTGAAATGATGTATAATTATCAATATCCAGGTACATACTACATACAGTATTAAATTCAACAGGTGGTAACCTTTAAGAAGCCGGGTAAAATACGTGAAAGACAATGTACTCATCAGAAAAAGCAACGAATAGTAATGTACATCCAATGAGTAATAGAGGTGCCAGTAGTTGATTGCCGTGATGAGTGCAGCAATAAGAGCGGTGGTTTTATTAAAAAGTTCCTTGCCCAGCAAGTACATAGCACCGGTGCCTGCTATACCGAACAGTGCAACTAATGCGCGGGCACTCGCATCGGTGTAACCAAATACTTTCATCCATAAATTCAGTACAACATAAAAGGCGGGTGGTGCAGTATGGTAAAGACTTTTACATAACCCGCTTATCTCACTACCTGCATTTTTGGGGTTAGCAATAAACATACACAACATTTCATCCCACCACATGCTGTGCAGGGTGAGTGCATATAGGCGAAGTGTTGCAGCCAGCAATACAATAAGTAGAAGTGCAATCCTTGTCGGGGTTATTTTTATTTTCATGAAATGGATTCTTCAGTAAGGTGCCCGAAAATAGTAAATTCTATTTGTTTTCTGATGTGGGGTGAAAATCAGGATAGCAGCATACATTACGAAAGTAGCCAAATTTCTTAGTGCAATTTTGTGAAATATGCACAGCAGTAGCTGCTTTCAGCTAGTCGTAAAGCGACTTAAATGATTTGCACATTCCTCCGAAGTATTTGGCAGAGTTAGGGTAAACTCACGGTTCATTACTTCTTTTTCATAGTGTGCTTGTATCACCACGGTGGAGGCTTTTTCAATATACAGGTGTTCCAGCAGGGCAAATGCTGCCGGTTGTAAGGTATCCACAGCATCAGCGTTAAAGAATATCAGTAATCCGTAAGGGTAATGCTTAGGTGTTGGTGCAATAAAAATACCGGTGGAATTAACAGAGAGGTCTGCGGTGAATTCAGCCAACTCTTCACCGCTCTTTAACTGAAGGGTTTGTTGTTTGAAATGTTTGGTAGGGTATTGTTCAAATTGGAGCCGGAACCTTTTTGCCTTGCCGGAGGTATACACCAGATAACCTCGTTTTTTCTTGAGCATAAACAACACGGTAAGGGCAAACAGGCCCATTAAGCCCAGCATAAATAAAAGTTCCTGCATCTTTTGGGTGGCGCAATTACCAGGTGAATTGCTGCGGTAAAAGTAAGGTGAATTCCGGTGAATCAGCCATTGAACTTTTGGATTAGCCTGCCTACATTTTTTCCATGTACCAGTTTAACTCCCTTTCCATTTTTTTAAACCGGAAAATATTGGAGATTATTTGCTGCAGGCGCATGAAAGCAGTTTCGCTTTTTACCACATAATCAAAAGCTTTGTGGTGCATGCAATTCACGGCCACTTCAATTTTATCTTGTGAAGATAACATCACAACAGGTATATCGGGGTTAAACTCTTTTATTTTATCTAACGTTTCGACACCGTTCATGGCATTTTTGTCTATCCCGTCTAAATGATAGTCCAGTATAATAATATCAGGGCATTGAGCAAGTTCCTCTACACATTGTTCGCCCGTGGGGAATGTTCTGATACTAAAATCAGCATGTTCGAGAAAATCAATTTCCAGTGATTTTAAAAATACACTGTCGTCATCTACTAAAAAAAGACTGATTTTCTTTTTGTTGTTCATTTTTGTGTGCTTTTAATTGAGTTGTATTCTTCTTGTAACTCCAGACAAGCCTGTGTGCAGATGTTTTCCAGTTCCAGTACCAGATTTTGAATTTCATTGGCCTCCTGCTGCATGTCAGCATATTCTTTTATTTTTTTGGCTTTGTTTTCATAATCAGTGCCAATGCCCATAATGGAAAACGAAGGAATCATTTTATGTACTGCCGACTGTAATAAATTCCAATCTTTGTCTTTTAAACTTTGTTTCATTGCCTCAATCAGCGGAGGGGTTTGTTCCAGGTATAAGGCAATCATTTCCATCATCAGTGCAGGGTTAGACTTGGTGCGTTTTGTTAAATAACCCAAATCAATGCACTTTATTTTTAAAGGTGCCCTTTTGGTATCAGGAGTTTCCATCTGTTCTGTTGGTTTCGGTTTTTTCACCAGCCCTACTATTTTAGTGTACAATAATCTTTCATCAACAGGCTTTGCAATGTAATCATTCATCCCCACTGATTTGCATTTGGCTAAATCTACCGTGGTTACATCAGCTGTTAACGCCAGTATTGGTATTTGGGAGTTCAGTGTTTTGCGGATATAATTAGTAGCTTCAAAGCCATTCATTTCGGGCATCTGTAAGTCCATCAGTATAATATCATACGTTTGGGTTCCCAGCTTTTCAATAGCAATTTTTCCGTTGGCTGCTATGTCACACTCAAATCCATAATCATCTAACAGCGTTTTCATCAGCAGTTGGTTGAGCGCAATGTCTTCTACAACCAGTACTTTAATGTCTCTTATTTCATTGTCCAACTCCACTAATCCTGAATCAAATTCTGCTTTTTCGTTTGTCTTCTGAAAATTCAGGGTAAAGCTGAACGTAGAACCTTTGCCTACCTCGCTGGTTACATGAATACTGCCGTTTTGAGACTCTACCAGTTGTTTTACTATGGCTAAACCCAAACCTGTTCCTCCGTATAATCTGGATGTTCCGCTGGAGGCTTGCTGAAAGTTTTCAAATATCTTGGTGATTTTATCCTCAGGTATACCAATGCCGGTATCAGCAACAGAAAATTCGATAGTAACGGTATGTTCATCTTCTTTCAGTAAAAGTACCTTAACGCTAATTACACCTTCTGAGGTGAATTTTACGGCATTGCTTACCAGGTTCAGCACAATCTGGTTTAACCTTACCGGGTCACCCACCAGTACTTCGGGTATTCTTTTATCGTACTCTTTAACCAGTATTAAATTCCTCTCCTGAATTTTGGCTTCAAACAAATGCAGCATAGCTGAAACAGACGAGGCCATTTTAAAAGGAGTTTCTTCGAAGATCATTTTACCTGCATCAACTTTGGCCAGATCAAGAATGTCATTTATCAATACAATCAGGGCATCTCCGCTTAGCTTAATGGCCACCAGGTACTCGCGTTGTTTGGCCGTGAGCACAGTTTTAAGCACTACTTTGGTAAACCCTATAATGGCATTCATAGGGGTGCGTATTTCATGACTCATGTTGGAGAGAAACTGCTGCTTGGCTTTTACAGCATCAATGGCAATCCGTGTGGAATTCTCTGCTTTTGATTTGGCATCTTCTGCAATTTCAGTGGCCAGTTCAGCAAAAACTTTTGCTTCAACAAATTCCTTTTCAATTCTTTTTTGTTCGGTAATGTCACGTGCCACTACCACAGCACCCAACACATTGCCAATGTCGTCTTTGTATACCGAACCGTTAAACAGAACATCAGTAAGTTTATGGTCTCTTATAGTAAGCGGGTAATCTGCTACAAAACCTCTGGCAAAAACCTCCTGATACACTTCGCGGGCTTTCTGCGGGTCGGTAAAATAATCGAAGAAGTTACTGTTAATAAGTGTTTCTCTGGGAATCCCGGTTATTTTAATAGAAGCATTGTTCATGTCGGTAATTTTACCAGCGGGGCTTATGGTAAATAAAGGGTCTCTGCTGGCTTCAATAATGCTGCGGGCATAATTGGCAATGCGCAATTCAGCAGCCCGCTTTTGTTTTTCTTCATTTTGAAAAACCAGCTCAATGTTAGCCAGGTCCAATTCATTCTTCCGTTTTTGTTTCTCGTTGTTCTGAAAGGCTAATTCTTTGTTGGCAATTTTTAGCTCAGCAGCCCTTTTCCCTTTTTCTTCATTTTGAAAGGCCAGTTCTTTATTGGCCATACGTAAGTCAACGTCCCGTTTTTGTTCCGATACATCTCGTGCTATTACAATGGCTCCCGATACGTTGCCCTGACTATCTTTATAAACTGAACCATTAAATACCACGTTGGTCAATTCCCCTTTTTTGTGCAGGAAGGTGAGTGGGCAGTTGGTAAGGCGCCCGTTGGCAAATATGTTTGAATATAACTCTTCGGCTTTTTGCAGTTCGGTAAAATAGCCGGTAAAATAAGAGCCTATGAGTTGCTTGTGCGTAGTTCCAGTAATATTGACCATAGCCTGATTGGCATCAATTATTTTACCGTCAACACCAATGTTTACCGCAGGGTCAAGGCTGGCTTCCATCAGGCCGGCCGCAAAAAATGATTCATCGGTAAGTGTGTTGTTCATTTTATTTTGAAGTGCTATGTTGGTTAAATTAACTCAGTCTTATTCCCTATTTCTTCAATAGGTATACGTCTGTTGTTTTTGAGCTGCTTAAACTGAGAGGGCGACAAGCCGGTCATCTTTTTAAACTGGTTTGATAAATGTGCCACACTGCTGTAATGCAGCCTGTAGGAAATCTCGGTAAGGCTCAGTTCGCCATACAACAGCAGCTCTTTTACTTTTTCGATTTTATGGTTAATGATGAATTGTTGTATGGTAATACCCTTAACCTCTGAGAATATATTGGAGAGGTAGGTGTAATCGTAATTCATTTTTTCACTGATGTAGTCGGAATAGTTGGTTTTAGGAACAATTTCACTGTGGTGAATCATTTCGGTAATAATGTTTTTTACCTTTTCGATAAGGATGGATTTTTTATCGTCCATCAAATCGAGCCCTGTGCTGTTTAATCCCGACTTAAGCTGCTGTAGTTTTTCAGGGCCCAGGTTCTCCATTATTTCTACCTCACCCAAATCAACAATAACGTAGTGCAGCCCCAGTTTCTTTAATTCTTCTTTTACCGCCAGTATGCAGCGGTTGCTTACCATGAACTTGATGTATAATTTCAATGAGGTTCTTTTAAGAGAACGCGTAAATGTAGGTCATTACAAAAGGCAGGCGTTATACTCTACGGGCAATTACTTACATAAATCACAGGTTTTTGGGTCTGTTCAGGGTTGTAGAACAGAATACAGACTTCAGGACAACAAAATGCGAATTAAAAATTAAGCGTAGGTATAACCTACGCTTAATTGGGTGCAACTGCTTTGCATTTCAGGATAACTTATAACAATTATACCTTCTTCAGGCAGTTTCAGTAACAGGAAACTGTTGTTTAATCATGCTTTGATACGTGGTGGCATGGTGCTGGTACAGGGCCTCGGTATCCCAAAACCAATTGCCTTTGTTGAATGTGCCGCTTACAGGTATTGCACCGGTAGTGGCTGGCTGAGTGTAATTTTTACCCGCTGCATCTTTAAACAAATGGTACAATAAATCTTTGGTTAGCAACACGGGGTATTTTTTTTCTGAAGCATAAATACTCTCCACCTCGTTGGTTGAGCCAAACATCAAAGGAGCAATGTCCAATGAATTGTATACTCTCCAAAGCTGGTTGCCAACTAATCCGTTGATGTAGGCGGCAAAGTTGTTGTCGCCTGAGGTGAGACCCGCAAACGAAACCGGAGTGCAGCTTACACCTGATAAGTTACTGCTCAGGTAAGCAAATAAAGGAGGAGTGAGGGTGCCACCCAAACTGTGCCCTGTGATATACAAAGAAGTAATGGCCTGAGTCTTTAAAAAATCAAGCATATTCAGTTTGCTGTTGGGGTCTGTGAGCTGCAGTAGAGAATTCATACCGTTCCATGTTCCGGTGGAAATGTTGGCGTTTTGCGGAGCCGAACTCACAAAATCAGTGAAAGGTTTTGTTGTGCTGATATCAAAGTCTTCTTTTAACCAAGAGGTTAAGCTTTCAGGGTCGGTGCCTCTTATCACTACATAATAGTCACCTGTTCCGGGTGATTGCGCAATAAAAGCAAGGCAATAAGGAACAAACGGAGTAGTCAGTTCAGCAGGGCCCCATACCACTTTAAGGCGCATGTCTTGCACTTTGGTTACCAGTTCACTTGGTTTTGAATACGAATAAACGCACAAATCAATCAGCATATTGAGAAGCAGGTTTTGTTGTGCAGGTGTTAAATTTGGGTTGCTCATTTTTGTTGAAAATTAATGGTTGAATAAATACTGTTTAGCGACAAAACAAAGATTACGCTTAAACTATTCAATCGTATAACAGATTACAGGGTAAATGCAATATCCCTGTATACAGCGATAGAGCATACTGAGAATGATACAAAAAAAACAGGCGCAGGCTTTTTACCTGCGCCCGGGTGACTAGTTCGTTTATAAATTAACAGGTTAATGTACCCTTATCAATGTGCTTGCCACTCCATAGCAGATTAAGGCTGCCTTTGCTGGTGCTTTCTACTTTACCACACCATCCGTAACCTTGTCCGCAACTGTCCTTTACCTGCAAGCTAATGGATGAAACACTGAGTGGGCAATCTTTTGGCTGTGGTATTGCCTGATAACCGAAGGCTTTGCCGGTTGACGAATCAAATTTTACGGCCACTTTTACATACACCTCCTGACCCTTACAGTTAATCAGTTTCACTAACAATTCACCGTTTTCAGGTATGTCGCTGTTTTTCTCAAAATCAAAATCAAATTGCAGGAGTAAAAAACCTTCAGCTTCTTTGGCTGTGGCGTTAACGGCATCCAGTTTGTAGTTGGCCTTGCATTTTTCTTTTTCAGTCTTAACAAATTTTGTTTCGGTGTTCTGTGCCATCAACCCGGTGCTGGCTATAAGGAACATCATGCATACTGCGAATATCTGTTTCATATTATTATTAATTTAATACAAAACTGCCCTTTACCGGTAGTATTTTCTTATGTGAATTCACTTGCTGTTTTTTTGAATCCATGTACTGAATGGTATAGCATGGTTATGTCACGCGTTGCAAACGCTCGCCAGTATGGGTTTGTGATGAGTTTTAAACGCTTCAAGCGTGGACGCTTGAAGGAACTGGTTCTGCACCCGAATTCTATTTTTTGTCGTAAGGTGTAGGTGGTTCATTTAATACAGCATTATTTATTCGGTTGTAAAAAATGCTGCCTACCCGTTCAATGTGTTCTAAAAGTTCAGGGTTGTTTATGGTTGTTTTGAGTGATAAGTCAATTTTGTAGGGCAGAAGCAAATCGTCTAACTCGTTTTCCAGTTTTAATAACTCAGAAAAATTCGTGTTACCTGTTATGGTTAAATCAATATCAGAACCATTTCTGAAATTTCCCTTGGCTCTTGAGCCATAAATAATCACTTGTTCAATGCTGGGATAATTGGTAAAGCACTGCTGTATGGCATTAATATCTTTTTCCTGTAGTCCGAACATTACTGTTTTGGTAATAGCGAGTTCATTTTGGCAATAAACTCAACAAACAATTGATAATAGACAGATGTGGCTTTGTTAACAAGTTCAGTGGCAATTTCATCATTATAGGTATGGGATGATTGGTTTCTGCTTTTAATCATTTCCATCCAACCGGCTCCATCTGAAACCAATCCTTTGTTAAACGCTTCTCGTGTAGCATCTCTTGAACCGGTAATACTTGTGTTGCCTTGGTATTCAAAGTAATCCTTTAAAACGTTCCAGGCTAATTCATGTGTAAACTCAAACCGTTGAATTAAACCTTGTTCTTCCAATTTGCTGAGTTTTTTTGTGCGGGCTAATTCTACGGCTTCTTCAAACAAAGTAAATGCCTTCAGAAAGTTTCTGTATCGCTGTTGCCATCTGATATCTTCGTTGCTCATGGTTTATTTATACTTGCCCAGGTAACAACAATTAGTCTTTAATACTGTAAAGTATTTTCTGAAAGTCAGCTTTGAATTTATCTTTATTTTCAGCTGCCGCCCATGATAGAACCTTGTAGTATGCAGTTTTTGTCTCTACAATTCCCACTAAATAATATATTTCAATCTTAGCATCCTTGTCATAGTAAGTTACATCACTCTCAACAAAACTAATCTCTCCCTTTTTTTGATATTGAGGTTTTGAAACCTTCCTTTTTTCTTCATCTTTTAAAAAGTCTTTTATGAATTCGTCATAAAACTCATTAACTGAAGAATATTTCATTTCTGCCAAACCTAACTCTTCTTTGGTGTCGAAAATTACAAAGCCATAAACGTCTTTTACAGCGCTTTTGTATTGTATTGCGGATGAGCTATTCAATCCGATGGTTTTACTCATGTAGTCAGGCAAGCTAATATCAAATGAATGGCCGGCCCTGTATTGTTTTAATTCAGTTTGAGCAAATGTTGTTGTAGTGATTAAAACCAAAGCAGTAGTGAAAATTACGATTGTGGTTTTCAATTTTTGTCCGTTTGTAATTAATTTTTTCATTGTCAATGTGTTTTCGTTTTCTATCTTTTTGTGACTAAATAAGTGCAACTAAGATATAAACTTCTGCCAATACACCCAAATTTGATTTTACAGCATACGAAAAGGTGGGGAGATGAATATCCTTAACCACAGAGCAAGGATAGCAGACCAAGGAATCCGCATAAATCTTATATTTGTTTTGTAAAAAGCCGCCATGTACTCATTAAAACCTGTTTTGTTTTTCTGTTTATTATTTGCGTTTTCACGTTTCGGATATGCACAGTTGCATGTTTTCCCTGTCTGTAAAATTACCCGCCCCGATACGTTATCAGAAGTTAAAACACCCTTTAATTTACGGTGTGTTACTTTTAAAGAAAATCCCTTTCAGCATTTCTACATACACGGACATAAAGCGAATATCTGGAGCATACAAAAAGTAGTTTATAGGTGCCCGGAAAACATGTTCAAACTAGTTGACTCAACTCAAGTATATATCGTATACAAATGGCAACTCATAGCGGCAGGAAAAGATTCTTTCACATTTTCGGTGCAATACACAGACAGTGCCCATTCCACTCATGCTGACAAAAAATACGATATGTTAACCTCGGAAGTGAAGCTTGCCCGACAAGATATAGCAGGAGTAGCCTGTTGGCCGGTGTTGGATAAGAAAACCCGTAAAAAGGTGCTATGGCCCAATATTATGATCGGGGTTATTTCCTTAGCGATTGTCCTGTTACTAGTTCGCTGAATTTATTTCACCACCCGCCACTCCACCTGAATGGGGTTGGGGGCAAGTTTTGCTGCAATGTTCCACAGTATGTCGTGGTGGTAACTGAAACGGTCGCTTTCAACTATATCATCGTAAGTGCTTTGTTGTGCAGATATATACTGCACCATGGATGTGTTCTCTGAAAATTCGTCCATAAACTGCGCAATGCCGATGACCTGTCCGTCAAGCACAGCCGCATACCGGGAATGAATGCCATCATGGTCGTAGTTCAAGGTAAAGCCGGTGCAGCCCTCATCAGGAAAAAGGGGGAGGATGGAGCTTTGTACGTAGTCATTATCCCACTGCCTTATCTCCTCCATCTTGGTAAAGAGTTGGTGTTGTAAAGGAAGCATCACCATTTTTTCCGGTGTCACAATCGGAAAACCTCCATCTGTTTCTGTAATTTTTTCAATGGTAACACGTGCTTCACCTGTTCCCGGTGAGTCGTAGGTTATCACCACCGTGGCTTTCCAGCCTTTTTCACAATTGATGTCATATGCTCTTACCATGTATCAAAGTAAGGTATTTATAGCGGGGAAAGCAATGGGGCGTTGTAATCCTGAGCGTAGAAAGACTAAGGGTAACAGAAGGGTTAGTTCATGCGTTGCAAACGCAGGTAAAGACTCGTATTCTATTCAATATTTTGAGGACATCCTCGTTACAAACGAGGACGAGTTGAGTATGGTTAGGTCACGAGTTGCAAACGCGCGCCAGTATGTGAAGCATTGTAACTAACTGCTTGCAATTGAATTAAAAATTACAGAAGTTCGTTTAAGCGTCCACGCTTAAACATGTATTTTATGCCTAGATCTGCCAAGTCAAATGATCTTTTCTTTGTTACTTTAACCATTGTTGGCTGGATAGACATTTTTACCCGAAATGACTACAGGCAGCTGATTATTGATAACCTTAATTATTGCCGGAAACACAAAGCACTGCGCGTTTTTCACTATGTCATTATGCCAAATCATATACACTTAATGGTAACGGCTGATGAGAAACCGCTGAGCGATATTTTGCGTGATTTTAAAACGTATACATCCAAACAACTTTTTGAAGCCATATGTCAAAATACACAGGAAAGCAGAAGGGACTGGATGACCGAATTATTTAAAAAAGCAGGTACGGAAAATCCGGTAAACAAAAATTTTCAGGTGTGGCAAAATGGAAATTATCCGGTGTTATTGTATAGTAAAGAAATGACTGAGCAAAAGATAAATTACATTTTACAAAACCCGGTAAGAGCAGGTTTTTGTGGCCGAACCGGAACATTATGTATTCAGTAGTGCCTCACCGCATTCTCCGTTGGTTTGTGATGAGTTTTAAATGCTTCAAGCGTGGACGCTTGAAAGAACTGGTGCATAGGTCACGCGTTGCAAACGCGCCCCAGTATGGGTACACTACCGAGTTCCTGCATCTAATTTTCTCTTTCTCCAATTTTTAATTCTATGAGCTTTAGAATTCGATCCTGAAATTTCTCTATTTGAGCTCTGTTTTTAAAATATCCAAAATCTTTATTGATATCTTTTTGATACATTTTAAATTCATTAATGGCAGTCAATGAGTCAATGTGAGAAGCAATTCCAACAAAAGCTAGTGTTGTGTAGTTACTATCTTCATTCTCTCGTATCCAGGTATAGACGTTTTCTTTAGTATCATCGTAATAAAAAATAAAATTATACCAATATCCGTTTTGTCCGGAGGTTGGATAACCTGCATTGGGAGGTTCTAATTCAGGATGCTCCTTTTTAATTTCATTAATTACTCTTACCAAATCATCTTGATTTATTTTAAGACTCCATGTTTCTGCATTTGGATAACTTCCACTAAATCGAGATTTAGGTACTTTCCAGAGAAAACCTATCCACATAATACAAAAGACACAAATAGTTACCCCTGAAATAATCAATACTTTTTTCATAGTTTATTGCTTTAATTTAAAGCCTACGCTCTCCCAAATTCCCAACTCAGGAGATGAGTTAATGTTTGTTAAATGTCGGATATCCTTTTTTCCATTTTCTTTCTGTTGAAGTCCACATTAAATATGGACCGTCAAAGCCGTCTAAATAAATTAGTTCAAAGTTCTCGTCATCTAATTTTCTGTATTCCGGTTGCAGAAAATCAACTTTATCTCTGAATCCAAACTTTCGCAATGTTTCCCAATCGTTGTTGTCTGGTAAGCCATTTTGTTTTTGATAGTTTTCAATCTTTTCTATAATCTGTTCTCCAAGTTTTATGTCCGAACTTCTGTTAATCGTTAACGGTAAATTCCACCAAAGAAAATATGCTCCAATGATTAGTACAAAAAAAATAGATATGCTAAGAATTGTCTTTTTCATTCTTGCGCTCCAAGTAATAAGCTCATGATAGCGAATGAATATATTTAGTTATAGTCTTAGGATAGTAAGAGGTCAGCTTCTGTTTTTCATTAATTCTTGAATGTGGTTTCTGCATATTTTTCGAAAATCTTTAGCTAAAGGAATGATAATAGCATAACCTTCTATAGTTTTATCATTAAACTCTTTAAAAAATCCTTTTTGCTTATCGTATAGGCTTTGAATATTTTCTGCTGAACTGCCATTTACGGCTTGTTGTATTTGAAAATTATTAAAAATAATTTGAATGATGTACTTTTGAGGTAAGGAAGCTATGTGTTTTATTGTGGCGATTCTAAGTTCATTTAGGGCTTTCAGGAGATTCTCATTTTCAACAAATAATAGTAATTTAGCTTCAGAGTTCGAACATCGCATTTCTGCATCGCTTATTTTTTTTCTATACAAATCCAATTCAGACTCTTTCTTTGTATCTGCACTGCCTAATCCGGTATCCATTAATTTATTAAGCCAATCAAAGTATGTTTCATTAAATGAAATTATTGAGTTTATTTCCTCTGTAATAAAACTCCCTTTCAAACCCGCTAAAATTTGAAGATTAGATTTTATTTTTTCTGTTTCAATGGTAAACGAATGTTTAACGGATTCTACTAACGATGTTATTTCTTCAATATCTTCCTTTGTAGCAATGTTTTTGCCTTTTTCTGAAAAATAACTTGGGAGTAAGTTTTTTGCTGTTAAATAAATAACACCGAGTCCTATCAAAATAAATAGATCGAAAATTAATCCAAAATCATTCATTGAAATTTAATTATGTTTATTACTTACCCTTTGCTCTCCTGAGTTTGCAACTCAGGAGACCTTCTCCACTTTATATTTCCCTTTACTCTTTCTGATATTGACCGCAACCACTTTGTACTCGGGGCAAAGGGCATCGCTATCGGCTACGCTGCTGGTAATGTCGTTCATTTTTATATCAGGGAAGTGGAAGGTAGAAGAGACCACACCCGATTTTACCTCATCGGTAATACGGGCCTTTACATCAATTTTACCACGGGCACTTTCAATACATACCATGTCGCCATCCTGGATAAAATGTTTCTCCGCATCAGCCGGGTTAATGAGCAACACGTCTTCTTTTAAAATTTGTTCGTTGCGGGTTCTGCGGGTCATGGTTCCGGCATTGTAATGCTCCAGCTCGCGGTTGGTGGTAAGTATGTACGGGAACTCTTTGGCATTGGTTACCAACTCCTGCGACTCGCGCCAATCGGCACTCATAAACTTGCCCTTGCCGCGTTTAAAGGTATCAATGTGCAATATTTCCGTATCCGAACCATCAGGCGCTACCGGCCATTGTTTGCCGTTTTCGCCCAACTCATTCCATTTTACACCGGCAAAGAAGGGTACTATCTGGGAAATTTCATTCAGCAAGTATTCCGGGTTGTAATCGGGTTCTTTGGCGCCCATGCGGTTCATAATGTCAATCACAATTTGTCCGTCAGGCTTGGTGCCTTCTATGGGTTCAACCACGGCTTGTACACGTTGTATTCTGCGCTCACCGTTGGTAAACGTACCGCTCTTTTCCAAAAACGATGAAGCAGGTAAAACTACGTGCGCCATCTTAGCGGTTTCTGTCATAAAAATTTCCTGCACCACCAGCAAATCCAGTTTACTTAATGCTGCTTTTACGTGGTTGGTATTGGGGTCGGTTTGCACATTGTCTTCACCCATTAACCAAAGCGCTTTCAGTTTATTGTCAATGGCTGCATCATACATCTGCGGTATTTTATACCCGATGTGCATGGGCAACTTCACGTTGTAAAACGCTTCATATTTCTGGTGATACTCGGGCAAGGTGAGATCATAGTAACCTGCGCCCTGGTGCGGCTGGCAACCCATGTCGGCTGCACCTTGCACGTTGTTTTGTCCGCGTAAGGGATTCACGCCCACACCGCGCCTGCCTATGTTACCGGTAATCATGGCCAGGTCGGCAATTTGCATTACCGTATAGGTGCCCAGTGAGTGTTCGGTTACGCCTAATCCGTGGAAGCTCATGGCATTTTTGGCCGAGGCATAAATTATTGCTGCTTTTTTAACCAGTGCTCTGTCCACTCCGGTTACGCGTTCCATCTCATCAATATTGAGCTGCATAATGTGTGCTCTGAACTCTTCGTAACCTTCCGTGCGCGATTCAATAAATGCTTTGTCTTCGAGCCCTTCTGTAATGATGTAATACAACATCATGTTGAGCAGGGCAACGTTGGTACCGGGGCGCAATTGCAAATGCACGGTAGCGTATCTCGCCATCTCTGTTCTGCGCGGGTCAATCACAATGCTGGGTTTGTCTTTCATGGCAAACTGCTTGAGTTTGGCTCCTGTTACGGGATGCCCGTCAGTGGGGTTGGCACCTATCACCATGATGCAATCGGTGTATTTCAAATCTACAACAGAGTTGGTGGCGGCACCTGTTCCAAAGGTACGTTGCATGCCCAATGCTGTGGGCGAGTGGCACACGCGGGCACAACTGTCAATGTTATTGGTACCAATAACGGTGCGAATGAATTTTTGCATCAGGTAATTTTCTTCGTTGGTACAACGTGCCGAAGAAATACCGGCTATATAATCAGGGCCGAAATCAGTTTTGATTCGGGTAAGTTCTTTGGCCAGGTAATCATATGCTTCGTCCCATGTAGCTGGCACAAGTTCTCCGTTCTTGCGGATAAGGGGAGTACGCAGGCGGTCGGGGTGGTTGTAGAACGAAAACGCATAACGTCCTTTTAAACAGGTGTGGCCCGAGTTTACTTCAGCATCATAAGGTGCCTGTATGGATTTTACTTTACCGCCCGAGGTGGCTACTTCTAAGTTACAACCCACACCGCAGTAAGTACAAATGGTGCGTGTTTTTTGCACATTGGCAATGGATTTGGATTCAAACACATCACTGATGGCCGAAGTAGGGCAGGCCTGAGCGCAGGCTCCGCAGCTTACGCAGTCGCTTTCATTAAATGTGACTTCAGAACTTTTTACAATATGACTTTCAAAACCTCTGCCGGCCATGCTCAGTACAAATTGTCCCTGCACCTCATCACAGGCACGCACACAACGAAAACAGTTGATGCACTTGCTAAAGTCGGAGGTCATGTAAGGGTGACTGAGGTCTTTTTTGCGGTCGAGGTGATTTTTACCTTCAGGATAACGCACATCACGTATGCCCACTTTGGCAGCTACCGTTTGTAGTTCGCAATTGTTGTTTACTTCACAGGTAAGGCAATCCAGCGGATGGTCGGTAAGCACTAGTTCAATAATGTTTCTGCGCAGTTTTTGAACCCTGTCGCTGCTGGGGTAGATATATGAATTGGCCATTACGGGAGTGTGGCAACTGGCCTGTGCTTTTGCCGGACCGTTTTCTGCCAGGGCTACATCTACACTACACACACGGCAGGAACCGAACGGATCAAGATTAGGAGCATCGCACAGCGTGGGCACCAAATCATGTCCCATATTTCTACGTACAAAAGAGAGAATGGTTTCCCCATCGCGTATTTCGTAGGCTTTGCCATCAATATACGCCACCTTCACATCAGTATTCTTGCCTGATAGTGCACCGTTCATCGCTGCTGAATCATTAGCGGGTGTTTTTTTGGCGGTAGGGTCTTTTTCTTTTACGTGTGTCATATTCGAATTTTATTTGCCACTGATTAACGCTGAAAATAATTTTAATCAGTGTAATCTGTGGCATTCTCTTTCAACTCTCAAAATAAGGTTTCAATTCCTGTTCAAAATACTTCATGGCGTTTTTCACCGGCAGGGGAACTCCGCCTCCCAACGCGCAAAGCGAGCCTATCTCCATGGTCTCAATCAAATCAGTAAGTAAGGTTTTATCCATTTTGTAATCGCTGGTACGGGCCTTGTGAATCATTTCAGCACCCCGTGTTGAACCCAGGCGGCAGGGGAAACATTTGCCGCAACTTTCGTGTGCTGTAAATTCAAATAAATGTTCGAGGTAATCTATTACAGGATAATTTTCAGGCAAACAAACCACCGAGGCATGCCCCAGCAAAAATCCGTTTTGGTTAAAACTTTCGAAGTCGAGTGTGAGGTCGTTGATGCGGTCAACCGGAACTAGACCTCCTAATGGACCGCCAATGTGCAGTGCTTTTACTTTTGATTTAAAACCTTGTCCCAGTTCATTTACCACCACCGACATAGGCGTGCCCATATCGGCTTCATAAATACCCGGGCGGTTGAAGAAACCATCCAGTGAAATCAGTTTTGTGCCGGTAGATTTACCTCTGCCAATGGCGGCAAACTTAGCTCCGCCTTCGCGCATTATCCAGGGCACACAGGCCAGTGTTTCTACATTGTTCACTACAGTAGGCTTGTTAAACAAACCTTGTTGCGCAGGGTAGGGTGGCCGCACCCGCACTTCGGGACGTTGCCCTTCAATGGAAGAAAGTAAAGCCGTTTCTTCACCACAGATATATGCTCCCTGTGCTCTGATGACCTTGAAATGAAAAGAGAAATTACTGTTCAGGATATTTTCACCCAACAGGTTAGCAGCATGTAGCTTTTTGATTTCTTCTTCTACTATTTCTATACTCTCGGGATACTCTCCGCGAATGTAGAGCACTCCCCATTGTGCACCTATGATGTAACCTGTAATCATCATGCCCAGCAACACACTGTGCGGACGTTGTTCTAAAAGGTATCTATCGCTGTAAGCACCCGGGTCGCCTTCATCGGCATTGCATACTACAAACTTTCTGTTACCCGGAGTATTCTTACAACTTTCCAGTTTAAATGACATGGGAAAACCTGCACCACCACGACCGCGTACTCCTGATATTTTCAGTTCGCCCAAAAGTTCATCGGGTGATTTTTTGAGTGCCTGTTCCCATATTTTGTAAAATTCAGCAATACCCGGAAATGTTTCAGTAAGCACGGGGTTACCTATGGCACCTACGTGGTAGTGGTCAACCGGTTTTTTCTTTTCTGATTTTATTTCACTTATGGCATCTATGGCTGTGCCGGAGTAGTTTTTTCCGTTGTAATGAAAAGAGCTGTTCTCATGGCAGCGGCCCAAGCAACACATGTGGCCTATTTCTTCGGCCTTAAAATGTTGGCCCAGTTTTTCGGTTACTGCATCTTGTGTACCTGCTGTAAGGCAAGAACTGCCGTTGCATACATATACTTTTTTGCCGAGGTTTTCTTCGCGGGTAAAATCATAGAACGATGCGCTTCCGTAAACATTGGCTTTACCAACCAAAAATTCATCGGCCAGTTTTTCCATTTCTTCTACGGAGGGTGTGCCGGTTGATTTAGCTAAACGGCCTATTTGTTCAAACAGGTTGTTTTCAAGTCCTTTTTTACCGCTCAGGTCGCTGATGTTTTTTGACATGGGTGTTTATTTATGAGAGTCGGCTAATGGGTTATCAAACATATCGCTTTGGTCTTCGGTGGTTCCGTCAAGGCATTTAAAATCTTTTTCTACCATCAGAAACAGTGATTGTCCATCGGGCAGGGGCATGTGGTTATCATAACCCACCCACTCTGTAGACGTCCATTCATCACTCATTTTTTCCGGCATAAAAACCGTTACGGTAGTTCCGTCAAATGTTGAGGAAAGATCTTTGCCATCACCACCACGTTGTAATTTGTACGTCAATGTATGTGTGCCGAAGTTGGTTTCTTCTTTCACTGTCCCTGTATTTTTAAACAGGTCAATTTCTGATTTGGTTAAGCGTAATCGAACGCTGTTTCCTTTGATGCGTATTTTCATACTTCTATTCTGTCGGGGCGGTTGTAGATGTTAAATCTGTTGTCTCTTAAAAAGCCAACCAAAGTTATATCAAATTCCTGAGAAAGTGCAACGGCCAGGCTGCTGGGAGCACCTACGGCACACACCACCTGAATGCCGGCCATAGCTGCCTTTTGTATCAGCTCAAAACTGGCCCTGCCGCTCAGAAGCAAAACGTGTTGGTGCAGGGGCACTGTTTTATTGCCCACGCAGGCTCCGATGAGTTTATCTAACGCGTTGTGCCGGCCAACATCTTCACGTAAGTTGATCAGTTGGCCGGTATGGTCAAAAAGTGCTGCGGCATGTATGCCTCCGGTGTGTTCAAACACGCTCTGTTGTTCACGTAAAAGTTGGGGAAGTTGTAAAATGAGCGAAGAAGCTACTGTAAATGAATTTCGGGGAGCGGTAAAGCGGCAAACGGTTTTAACCGATTCAATACTTTCCTTGCCACATACTCCGCAACTGCTGCTGGTGTAAAAGTTGCGCTGCAGTTGGTTGAAATCAATTTCTACATCAGGATGTAACTCCACCCGCACAATATTCTCCAGATTTTCGATGGTGTTTACCTCTGTACAATACTGAATTTTGAGTACCTGATCGGCTGATTTGATAATGCCTTCCGTAAATAAAAAACCTAAGGCGAGTTCAAAGTCGTTGCCCGGAGTGCGCATGGTAACTGAAATGCTTTTTTGCAAACGTTCATCGTGCGGACCAAATCCTAAGCGAATTTCTAAAGGTTCTTCGGCAGCAAGTAAGTCGACAGTTTTGTCGGTGTTGGTGCCGTTGACTTTGGTAATGTTTACATGTGCAACACTGGGCTTGGCCATGCGGGAGAATTTGTAGTCAAATATCGTATTTAATCCCGAGAAGCGAAACCTATATAAAAAAGAAAACCCTTCAGTTACGAAGGGTTTTCAAATGAATGGGGAACAAAAATTTTTACTTCAGCATTTTGTTGCTTTCCAATATTGTTCCGTTGGCATCTTGGATGATAAGAATATAAAAACCTTTTGCCAGTGAAGAGAGTGAAAGAGTAGAAGCTACAGAAGTGATTTCCTGTTTAGCTACTTCAGAGCCATTGATATTGAGAAGCGTTGCTGTTACAGGGTTTCCGGTTGTATTTTCAACGGTAATAAACTCGTTGAACGGATTAGGAAAACTTCTGATAAATGCATTTTCTTTTGCTTCATTGATACCGCTTGGCATGCTTGTTTCAGAAGAGATGCGGTAATTTCTCATCCACTGACCACGTACTTCTCCGTTGGGGAATGCAGCAGTGTGTATGTTTACATACAAGCTGTCATTTGTGCGCAGCGGAATAGAGTTGGCATTACCGAAAGGAGCCCAATACGCATATGCTCCATTATTCATAAAGTTACTTCCGATATCATACACCACGCCACCTGATTGTCCTTTTACCGCCTTGTGAAAATGAGCGGCTGTGATGGCTCCGGTTAAATTATCAATGGCAATCATGTAGTGCAGGTTGTTGCGTGCACGGTCATACGTAGCCACACCTGCACCCATGCCCATAGCATTGGTAGAAGCCTGCTGTCCGTCCAGTTCAAGAATAAATCCTTCGCGGGCCAAACGTGTTACGTTGCCTCTTAACTCTCCGTTGCCATTGGCGCTGGTGTGAATTACGAGGTAAATATTGCCTTCCAATAATTGACTCAGTAAAGCAGATGTAAGTGGTTCAGTACCGTCTGTTGACGACCATGTGCCGCTTATTCTGTTACCGTTAATGGTTAAACCTTTTACAACAGGACCGCTGGCAGTTGGTGCAGCATTGTGAAAATGTGCAGCAGTGGCAGCAGAGCTAAGGTTGTCAAAAACAAAATCGAAAGTCAGTTGAGTGAAATCGTTACTGAGGGAGAGGTTACCCACTGCCCAGCCATTGGATGGTGTACCGATTGAACCTCCGCCTGAGATGATTTGTGCTGTGTTGGCTACAGCATCAAAGCGTATGTCGTTACCGGCCACCTGACCTCTGATTTCGCCATTCGGATTAGCCGCAGTATGCACGTTTACATACACCTGATTCAGGCTCATGTATTTCATCAGGGTGTCGCGCTCAGCGGCAGTAATCATTCTGCCTCCGGAGAGACTCATGCTATCGGTACGGATAAATTCATCCAGCCCTAGCAACACTCCACCTGATTGCAACAAGGCTCCTTTGTGTAAATGCACTGCAGTAATTTTTCCGGATAACCCGGCTGTTTGCAGGTTAAGCCACATCGAATCCATTTTCTGATTGATGCCCATGTTAAGCACTCCTCTGGCAGTTACCAATACATTGCCGGCCTGCAAACCATCCAGTGAAGCACCCATTCCGTAGTCGCGCTCCAGCATGATTTGACCGCGGATTTCTCCGTTAGGGTTAGCCGTGGTGTGTACATTCAGGTAAAGCATATCAATCATCAAATCATTCCAGATGTTTGTTAAACCGGTGCCTGTAATAAATGTACGTACTACATTTTTATTCAGTTTAGGACCTAAATCAAGTACTACGTTTCCGTTGGTACCTTTCGCTCCTTTATGAATGTGAATACCGGTAATGTTGTTGCCTAAACCGGTTACGGCAATGTTTACCCAAAGGGTATCGCGGGTACTGTTGAGCATCATCGCACCCACACCTGATGCAGTTGTGCTAACAGCGGGAACTTCATTGGCTCCTGATAATTTAGCAGCAAATGTTAAACGGTTGCTTAAGTGATCGGCTTGTGCACTTACCAGCGCACATACACCTAACATAGTTGTAATTAATTTTCTCATACAATTTATTTTTTTGATTGTACGAGTATATACGGGTGAATTTCCGGAGCGGATTGAAAGAAATTAAATATTTCCGATTACGGTGAGTTTTTCCAGCGTAGGAGTGGGGCTTCCACCGCGCTTCTCCAGCGTTACAGCAAAGGTTTGAGCAGCATCTACATTTTTAACTTTTTGTAACGTATCGCTATTTAATTCAAAAACTCCGGCATCTACAGGTTTGCCATCAACCAGTGCCCACAATTGATACTGCTCACCTTCAGCAGGAGCAGGGAGATTTTTAACGTTTACAAAAGCTTCCTTGGTTAGAGGGTTCCAGTACACAATGGCCATAGCATCTGGTGATGCGGGCATGCCTTTCATAGCCACCATTTTGATGTCAGGATTTTTGAGGATACTCATCTCCTCTGACAACTTGTTACTGTTTAAGCTGGCTTTTTCCAGTTGGTCACTCAGCAAATTTTGTTGTGAAGTGAGTTGTGCTATCTCGTTTCTGGAATTGGTGTATTGTGTTTTATAATAATACGTAAGTGCTGAACTTACCAGTAATAAAGTAAAAGAAGCAGCAACCGCATATTGATAATTTCTTATAATGCGCATCAATTGCTGATTTGTATTGGCAGATGTTTGTTTTTGGCCGGGAGTAAATTCAATCTGAGACTTTATCTTTTCTTTTAAATGCGCAGGAGGGGTGATAGCGTTTGCCTGAGCAAAAGTTTCTAAACTTACTTGTATTTGCTCATACTCCTGCTGAAGAACGGGGTGTTTCCTGAGCATAGCTTCCACCTCCGCCTGCTCGGCCGGTGGCAAAACGCCCATGGCGTAAAGCTCAATAATTCCACTCGATATGTATTCTTCTATGTTCATCTGTTCCCTGCTGCGGAGGTTGCAAATATATTTCTTAGTGCGTTTATTCCTGACCGTGCACGTGTTTTAACTGTACCTAGCGGTATATTGTATTCATCAGCAATTTCTGATTGGGTATAGCCTTTAAAGTACATCAGTTCTATTATGTGTCGTATATCATCGGGAAGTTTTTCTACCAGTTTTTTTACACCTATCAGTTCAGGATTAAAAGAGGAACTAACTTCTTGGTCAACGATATTTACGGAATCTTCTATGTTTTGGTTTTTAAGGGTATTGGAATAATCCTTAGAGCGTAATTTATCAATGCACAGGTTACGCGTAAGATTTATCATCCAGGTAAATAAGCGGCCTTTGGAGGCATCGTATTGGGAAATATTGTTCCAGATTTTCACAAATGCTTCTTGGGTAATGTCTTCGGCTAACTCAGTATTTTCAACCACTTTCATTACCACACCATAGATAGCAGCCGAGTAGTTATTGTACAAAACATTAAAGCCGGCTTCAGATTTCTCTTTAAGCAGGCTGATTAATTCGTGTTCTTCTATGGCAATGTGTCTACCCAACGGTGTAAAAATAGAATCTTTCGGCTAATATTTATATTTTTCTTTCCATAATTTTTTAAGGTACTGCCTCATTCCATTCTCCCGCAGATTGTTGTTGGGCTCAAAAAACTTTGTTCCGACTATACGTTCAGGTAAAAACTCCAAATCCACAAAATTGTTTTCAAAGGAATGAGCATACTGGTAGTTTTTGCCGTAGTCAAGCTCTTTCATCAATTTAGTAGGAGCATTGCGCAAGTGCAGCGGAACCTGCAAATCACCTGTTTTTCTTACTGTGCTCAAAGCCTCGTCAATTGCCAGGTAGGAAGCATTGCTTTTGGCACTGCATGCCAGATAAACAGCCGTTTGAGAAAGTAGAATTCGTGCCTCAGGCATACCGATAATGTTGATGGCCTGAAAACAATTATTAGCCAGCAGTAAGGCATTGGGATTGGCATTGCCAATGTCTTCTGAAGCAAGTATGAGCATTCTGCGGGCAATAAATTTTATATCTTCACCACCATCTAACATACGGGCCAGCCAATATACTGCTGCGTTGGGGTCACTGCCCCGCATAGATTTGATAAATGCAGAGATGATGTCGTAATGTTGTTCCCCTTTTTTATCATACAGGGCCATTTTCTTTTGCAGTCGCCCGGTTACATTTTCATTGGAGATAATCACATCTTCATCAGCTCCGAAAGTTCCCACCAAAAGTTCGAGCAGATTGAGCAGTTTACGTGCATCACCACCGGAGAAATAAATGAGGGCATCTGTTTGTTGTATGCTTATTTTTCGCTTAGCCAGCAACTCGTCTTTTTCAATGGCTTGCTGTAAAATATGATCGAGTTCTTCTTTCGATAATTCTTTCAGAATGTACACGTGAGAGCGGGAGAGGAGCGCTGAGTTCACCTCAAAAGAAGGATTTTCTGTAGTGGCACCAATAAGTTGAATGACTCCTTTTTCAACGGCACCCAATAAGGCATCCTGCTGGTTCTTATTAAAGCGGTGAATTTCATCAATGAACAAAACCGACTTGCCTTCATTTTTTGATTTTTCAATTACCTGACGCAGTTCCTGTACTCCTGAACTGATGGCACTGAGCATGTGAATGGGCAACCCCTGTGATTGTGCAATAAGGTAGGAGAGGGTAGTTTTTCCAACACCCGGTGGCCCCCAAAAAATAATGGAGCCGGTATTTTTTTGTTCAATAGATTGCCGCAACAAGGCCTTCTCGTCCAGCAAATGTTTCTGGCCTATAAAGTCAGACAGCGTGCGGGGGCGCATACGTTCTGCCAAGGGAATAAGGGTAGCCTGATTCATGCGTTGTTCATTAACTGTTCACATTTTTCACGAAAGGAAATGGGGACGCTTTTTACTTTACGCTCAGTGTAATCAAAACATACCATACCCGTTTTGGCAAGGGCACATTCTTTCTGCTGTGTAAGGTTGAACAAGCGGTAGTAAATTTCAAAACCTGCACGTGTAAATTCTCCTACACTAATGTGCACTTCAATCAAGTCCTTATGAAATGCTTCTGATTGATATATCACGGCCGTATCAGCCTGAATAACACTTACACCTTCAATATCACTTTCGCTAAAGCCCAGCCATTCAAAAAAACGCACACGGGTTTCGTGCATAAATCCCAGTACTTTATCATTGCCTAAATGCTTACCGTAATTGATATCGGTTATAGCAACAGGCAAGGTGAATTTGAATATACTTTTTTGTGGTAACTGAAGTTGTACTCTGGCCATCGGGCAAATTTATCAGAATAACTTTGTTTTGAGGGGGAGTTTTGAACATTATTTCAGACAATTAGCCTTGTGGGAATCAGTTTTTTCTGTATATTCACCCGTTAATTCATGAGATTTTCGGTCAGGATATTTACACTAACGATGTGCCTGTTGTGCCTGTGGCTTGTTCCAAAGGTTGCTAAGGCGCAGTGTTCAGGTATTGACTTTACCGCAAACGTTACTACAGCCTGCGCTCCGGCCCTTATCACCTTTGTTACTACAGGAGCCCCCCCTAATGCTACTTTTGAATGGAAGTTTGGTACATCTACCGTTTCAGGAACAGATACCATAGATTATTTTTTCACTAAAAGAGGTGTATTCCTCGTATCAGTAGATATAATTATTCCCGCTGTAGGCACTTGTACGGTAAGTAAATCCAACTACATCACCATCAACATGCCCGACACTCCCGCTTTGGTGGTGAACAAGCCCCTGGTATGTAACGCTCCGGATACGGTAAAGTTAAGAAATACCCGCACAGGCTATTCCAGAGTGGATTGGATTGTTGAAGGCAATAATCTTTTGGATAAGGGAGATTCCATTGCTTACCTCTTTCGCTTACCCGGAATAAAAAATATTGGCATGAGGGTGTATGATCAATTTGGTTGCAGCATGTTGCATCAATTTGATTCAGCGGTAAAGGTTTATTACCCGCCCAACATCACCATCCTTCCTAACAAGATGGGAGGTTGCAGACCATTACGTGTAAACTTCAGCTCCAATATTCAGGCTACGGGACGCACCATTACCAGCTACCAGTGGCAGTTTCCCGGTGCTTCGCCAACAAGTTCAACGGTACCCAACCCCAGCGGAATTGTATATGCCAACAGCGGCAACTATAATGTTTCGCTCACTATTACTACTGCCGATGGTTGTACCTATATCCGTTCTCAACAGTTTAACTTTTTTGCTGTAGATAGTCTTATTCCTGAATTTACCTCCTCTGATACGGTTTCTTGTGCCAGTGAACTTATCTACTTTAAAAACACTTCAGTTAAAAGCCAGTTTCCCGGTGATTTCTTTTGGTTCTTTTCACAGGGCGATTTGGCAACCGATACCACCAAGCAAAAAGATTCATTGGGAATTATATCAACTATTCCGGGACTTTACACTATTGAACTCAGGCATCTCTATCAGGGCTGCCTTACTATAATGAAAAAAGTGAATGTTTACAGAGCCATTGAAACAGGAAATAACTTCTCCTCTAAAAATAACCTGTCCTGTCTGGTTCCTCACACAGTGAAATTTGAAAATACCTCCTTTTCTACAGTGGGTAAGGTGATAAAATGGAAGTTTTATGATGTAAACGGTACTACGGTTTTAGACTCGTCAACGCAACTTAATCCGCAATTTACGTATACCAAAGAAGGGAATTTTAATGTAGAGCTGATTACTGATGTACTGGGTAAATGCAAGCACTCCTACAAACAGTTCGACTTTGTGAAAATTAAAAAACCCAAAGCCAAACTCAATTACAATAAAGGAGTTTGTTTGGGCGAAGAAGTAACGATAAATGATGGTACAGATCCTTTTACATCAGATACACTTAAATACAAATGGTTTTTGTGGAACAGAGACAGCACTGCTTTATTGAAAACCGATACCAACAGTTCCATACAATACAAGTACACTGATACCGGATACTATGATTTGTCTTTTATTATTTATACTAAAACATGTTCTGACACGCTAAGAAGAGATTCTGCAATACGGGTATATAAAATTAAAGCAGATGTGTTTCCATTTAACGCGCCTTATTGTCCGGGTATACCTGTTACGCTCAGGCAAAAGACGTATCCCGCAGGGTTGTTTAACGGCAATGAGTGGATTTTTAAATTGAGTACCGATACCAATGTGAAAGTACAATGTTCGGGGTGTACAACCTTAGCCTTTTATCAGCCGGGTGTTTACAATCTCAAATATATAGCTACCAATAACGGACAATGCGGTGATACGTTAAACCTGCCCAATGCAGTGAAGATAGGGTCGGCAGAAGTGGATGTAAAGTTTGATCAGGTGACCGGTTGCCTTCCTTTTGTAACCAAGGCCAGAGCCAGAACACTTGCCAATTTCCACTACTTTAAACCTAACGACTCTACTATCCGCTATAATTGGACAATATACCAGAATGATAGTGCTATAACTGATACCACTATTGCCAAATGTACATCCAAAGATTCTGTGATTACCATTTCCGTTTTTGTGCCGGGTAAATATGATATAGGGCTGGTGATAACCAATTCTGATAATTGCAACAAGGCCTATTTCTTCAGCAAGGTGCTGGATTTAGAACAACAAACAATCTTTTCAATACAAGATACTGTTTGCCGTGGTATATCGCAAATTGCTTCCAACAGTTCATACGGTTCATATGTCAGTTACCGTTGGATGACAGATAAACCCACTGTTGACTTTTCCCCGTCAGATACCATTAAATCACCTCAACTCAATTTTGTTGATACCGGATATACACGCATTGTTTTGGAAGCCAAACACCCTACAGGATGCTTTGAGTACGATACAGGGTATGTGTATGTAAACAGTTTGTACCTGAACGTTACCTCTGTTGACACATTCAAAAAATGTGCTCCTGCATTGGTAAACTTTAAAGTTTTTGGCTCCCCGGGAACAGTCTACTATTGGAATTTCGGAGATGGGGATACCTTGCAAACAGAAGGCACAGATATTTTTCATTTGTATAAAAACAACTCAGGCTCTGCCACTGACGGGTTTGATGTAACCGTAAGAGGTATCAATACCTCCGGTTGCGAAAGCTTTTTCTCTAAACCCGATATGATAAAGGTGCAGGGACCTGTGCCTAAATTCAGTGTTTTGCAAACGGTGGGTTGCGAGCCTTTGCAGGTAACGTTCATCAATGAATCAGTTAATCTTCAAGGGGTATATTTTGATTACGGTGACGGCTCGCCCATTGATTCTGCGGGGGTGAATAATCACATCTACACCATACGTAACAGAGCTAATGAAACAGAGTACATACGACCGCGTATGCTGGCTTATGATAAGGAATTATGCTTTAGTGTATATGAATCAAATGATACCATAAAGGTATACCGTAAACCCGATGCAGGATTTAAAGCATCACAACCTACAGCCTGTGAAAAGGAAAATATAACTTTTACGGACACCTCTTTTGGTAACACCAAACGGTGGTGGGATTTTTATGCTGACGGTTCAATAGACGATTCGTTAGCTGTTGTACAGAGATTTTTCCCGACTGGTAAGGTGAGTTTGCGCATGTATGTAAGTTCCTCGTATGGTTGTAAGGATACCGCCTACTCGCAGGATTTTGTCGAATTTATCAAAGCACCTGTTGCTGATTTTACCACAGGTGATACGGTATATTGTTTTAATACACCAGTGAGTCTTTTCAATAAAACGCAAAGTGTTTATCCCATTGGTAAAACCGTGTGGCGTTTTGGTAATGGGATTGTATGGGAGGATAGCACTGCTGAGTACAGTACATTTTATCCCTTTAAAACTCCCGGAATAAAAACCATTGAGTTATTTGTGTCCGATACCAACAATTGTTCTGATACCATACGGAAAAATGCAGTTATCAAAGTGCTCGATACTGTACTTACAACTGAACCTTTGATTAAAAACGTAAGCGTAGGTATTGATTTGGCTGTACCTGTAAAATGGCAACCTGCGGGCTTTATCAGCAAGTTTAAAGAGTACCGTTTATACCGACAAAAAGATACGGACCCATTTGAATTAGTTGGTACTTTTATTTACCCCTACGATAGCTTGTGGGTAGATTACAGTCGCACGGCATCCACATCTCCGGTTACGTATAAAATTACTTCCGTTAACCAATGCCTTACGGAGTCGAAAGGACTTAACCCGCACACCACTGTTTTTGAAACAGTCACTTCTCCTGCCTCAGGTATTAATGAAGTTAAATGGACACCTTACAAAGGTTGGGCGCCTCAAAACTATTATGTGTACAAGGCCGATGATAATATTGCAACGCTCTACAAGCAAGTGGCTGTTTTGCCGGGTTCACGTTTGTATTGGTTAGACAGCAACCTTTGTCCCCAGAAACAAACGTATAGAGTAATAGCACAACAAGCCTCAGATACCAACGTATTTAGTGGAAGTAATCCTTCAGAACACCTGGTGTCCTATGACTCAATGCCGGGTGAATTAACCATTAACCGGGTAACGGTAACAGATGCAGATCATGTATTGGCCGAATGGGACAACCCTTACAAACGAAATGGGGTAATCAACATTGTACGCTATGATACCATCAGCAGTTGGTGGTATGATTTTGATGAACTGGAAAAGGTGAACCGTTACGTGGACGACCGTACCGAAGTAAATAAATACCATTACACCTACCGCATTAAGTTTACTGATTCATGCAAGGTAGAAACACCGCTGGGTTCACCCAGTCGTACCATTTTACTTAAAGGAAAAGTAGTGGACGATTATCCTCAACTCAAATGGACTCCATACTTAGGCTGGCCAACTGTTCAATTGTATTGGGTACAACTGTTTGACCCGGACAAAGGATTTGTGAACATTAAACCGTTATTAAAGGACTCACTCACTTTCAGTGATGAAAATTTACACATGGATATTGACACGGCTCTGGTCTACCGCATCATGGCTGTATCAGGTAATTTGAAAGATACTGCTTATTCCAACAGAGTACGTTTGGTTTTGGAACCACGTATGTTTATACCTTCGGCATTTTCACCTAACGGTGACGGACTCAATGATATTTTTATACCGGTTTCAGTGGCTGTTTACAATGAAATGGAACAGGATGAATTGCAGTATGAGTTCAGTATATACAACCGCTGGGGACAAAGAGTATTCTCCACCTCATCGCAAAACATAGGCTGGGACGGCACATTCAACGGAGTACAAGCCCCTGAAGGAGTTTATTCCTATGCCATTAAAGCTACTGGTGTATCAGGTAAAAAGCTTAACTATTCAGGAACGGTTACGCTCATGCGCTGAGTTCAGTGGGACTGTCAGTTGTAGCAACTGACAGCACAAATCAATTTGCCAGACCTCTTATTCGAAATATAGAGCATAGCAAAATGGGTGTGTGTTAAGTACTTTTAATGGCTGTGTACTATGGCCAAACGTTTATCGTATATTCCTGAAGTTCCGGTTGCACGTATCAGGTAAATTCCTTCAGGGAGCCTGCTTACATCCATCTTTTCTGTTTCTTGTAAAACAGGTTGTGTTAGTAGCATGCGCCCGGTTAAATCATACAGAGCAATAGACTCCATTCCTGATTGTGGTTGGAAGTTGATGAATACCAAGCCTGATGAGGTAGGGTTGGGATATACGTTGATTGCTTTATTATCCGGTTCTTTTCCTTTTCCTGTTGTAGTATCGCTACCAAAAGTTATAAAAACATTAGCCTGTGCTGAATCAACACACCCTGCAGGTGTGGTCACAATTTTCTTTAGCAAGTAAGTGCCTAATAGAATGTAGGTGTGCGTTGGGTTTTGCAGGGTAGATGTGGCGCCATCGCCAAATTTCCATAGCCAACTGATGGCGTTTACAGTAGAATCCTTAAATTTAACAGACATTCCAATAGGAAGTACGTACGATTGCTCATCGAATTTTACAATCGGTTTGGGGCTTATTTTAATGTTCAATACTTTATTGTTCGATACGGATTCACACCCGTTTACATCCTTTACTTTTACATAAACGCTGTCCCCATCGTACAAGCTATCTTGTGCAGTGCCTTTGATGGATGTATTGAAAATAGAGGAACCTGATGATTGGAGGGTATCCCTATTGTTGCGAATGAAAGTGTACAGTGAGATGGTATTTGTTGAGTTGGCTGAAACATCAAAATTGGCAGATTCTCCAATATCCAAACAACGTAAAAGAGGTTGGGCAGATACTGTAACTATAGGCAATGAGTTTACAATAACGGGCACTCCAATTTGGATAGGTGTACAATTTAGTGCAGTTGAGTCTATCAAGGTTATCTGATATGTTTTGGTAGCTGTGGGCAAAAACGTAAAGCTTTTGTTTTTTCCAAATGCACCGTTTTCAAAACTCAAGGCATATTGAGGTTTACTGATATTGCTGATAACAATAGTAGCTGAATCGCCCTTACACACAGCAGAATCTGACAACAGGTTGTAAGTAATACCTGAGCATGAGTTAGTGCTGCATTGAAAGTCGCCTATGGCGCCTTTAAAACAAGGAGAAACACCAATGGCTCGTACTTTTATGCTTATCTGTTTGCTGGCAGGCAACCCTGTAATCAAATGACTCAAACCCATGTTTCCTGAGCTGGGATTCTGCCATGTTTTTCCTGTGTCAACACTTACTTCATAACCCAATGCTCCGGTTAGTGCAGCCCACACAAAATTAACAGAACTGGTGGTAGTGGTTCCGCAACTGATAACAGGTTCAGTTAACGGTAAAATGATCTTTAATCGAATTGTATCATTGGGCACACTTTTGCAGCCATTGCTATCTGTTGCAATCACAAGTATATTATTATTAGGGGATAAGGCATTTGTGTGGTAGGTATTGCTGCCTGAATTTTGCAATTGAACAAAATCATCCTTGAATTGATAACTGGTTAATCCTGCCGGAGAAGCTGTAAATAATACTGAATCTTTAAAGCAAATAGTATCATTTGGATCTGATGAAATTAGGTTCACTATCGGGAGCGCATTAAAAGTAAAATTTCGGACAGTACTTGTATTGACACACGCATTGGTGGTATTGGTTACAGTTACCTGATAGTTACCTGTGTTTTTTATATATACTGATTTTGTTGACGGACCATGGCTCCAGGCATACGTAATATTGTTTCCACCTGCATTGGAAGATAAAAGCACGGAGTCTCCCGCACAAAGTTTTGAAGGCCCTGTTACACTTAAAGTATTTACCGGTTTGGATGTAACCGTTACTGTTGCTGATACGGGAAGAGAGGTTCCTTTATTGTTTTTAACAGTAAGGTTTACAGTGTAAGTGCCCGGATTAGCATAAACAAACTTGGGGTTTTGTTGAGTAGAGGTGGTGGGGGTAGCACCGCTTGCTGTCCAGTTATAAATTGTTGTGTTGTTGGTACCACTGCCCTGAAAAGATGCAGTATCTCCGGAGCAAACTGTAATGGATGAAGGACTAATTCCCGCCACAGGCAATAAGCTTGATTGGCTAAAGCTGAATGTTTTGGCATAAATCTGATCGCCATTTGTGCCGTTGCTATTGTTTGACGCGTTTACAGTAGTATAAAACGTGATGTTTCCTGAGGGTGTTGATGGAGCTTTCCACTGAAACGACCAACTGATGCTGCCTGAACCTGAGGTACCACTGGATAATTGTCCGATATAACTTCGTGTACCATTGGTTAAAGTCATGGTGGTACTGTTGGTTAAAATAAGTACTCCTGCCTTGTTATTACTGCTATTCAGTGCCGTTATCGAAAATCCGAATTTCACTATACCATTTTGCGTATGTGAGAGAGTAATGTTGTAAGTTGAATCAGGAATGTAGCCCGTAGCTGGAATATTGGTGGTAAGGGTAATGTTGCTCCAGTTGGTGCCGCTTGTAATTACTGAGCCGGAATGGCAACTGGTGCAATTGGATTCACCGGGTGCATTGGTATAACCTGCCGGAGCCCCGTTACTGCTGGTAAAAGCATCAATAGTGGTTCCGATAATCAATGCGGTAAAAATGATTAAACAACAAAAGCGGATATACATGTGGTTGATTTTAAAGGGTATTATTGTCAAAGATGCAATTTAGTACGGATTGGTTGTGTAAGCATCCCCATTTTAGTACAAAGCTAAAGTAGACATTTTTTATTATTTTACCATAGCAGGACTTTTACCTTTTAAAGCTTTATGTGGCCTATTATTGTTGTAATCATACATCCAA
>JBAYTR010000006.1:0-221004 GCA_041675505.1 Bacteroidia bacterium
AAGCCCTGAAAGGGAGAACTACTAATGCGAAGGGTGGAGCCCTTCGACAAAGTCTATATCAAAACACAGTCTTCCAAAATGAGAAGGCTAATACCCTACTCAAAAAATAGAACACCCCTTCGGGGCTAAGCAAAAGCCCTGAAAGGGCGAACTACCAATGCGAAGGGTGGAGCCCTTACGCAAAGTATTCAACTAAGCTCAGTCTTCCAAATGAGCAGGGCTATCACCCTACTCGAAAAAATAGAACACCCCTTCGGGGCTAAGCAAAGCCCTGAAAGGGCGAACTACCAGTGCGAAGGGTGGAGCCCTTACGCAAAGTATTCAACTAAGCTCAGTCTTCCAAATGAGCAGGGCTAGCACACTACTCGAAAAGCAGTACACCCCTTCGGGGCTAAGCAAAGCCCTGAAAGGGCGAACTACCAATGCGAAGGGTGGAGCCCTTCGACAAAGTCTATAGCTAAGCTCTGTCTCCCCAAAAGAGCAGGGCTAGCACCCTACTCGAAAAATAGAGCCCCCCCTTCGGGGCTAAGCAAAAGCCCTGAAAGGGCGAACTACCAATGCGAAGGGTGGAGCCCTTCAGCAATGTCTATAGCAAAGCACTGTCTTCCCAAAAGAGCAGGGCTAGCACCCTACTCAAAAAACAGAACACCCCTTCGGGGCTAAGCAAAAGCCCTAAAAGGGCGAACTACCAATGCGAAGGGTGGAGCCCTTACGCAAAGTATACAACTAAGCTCAGTCTTCCCAAAAGAGTAGGGCTAGCACCCTACTCGAAAATTAGTACACCCCTTCGGGGCTAAGCAAAAGCCCTGAAAGGGCGAACTACCAATGCGAAGGGTGGAGCCCTTCGGCAGAGTCTACAACTAAGCAAAGTCTTCCAAAATGAGCAGGGCTAGCTCCCTACTCGAAAAATAGAACACCCCTTCGGGGCTAAGCAAAAAGCCCTGAAAGGGCGACATACTATTGCGAAGGGTGGAGCCCTTCGGCAAAGTCTACAACTCAGCACAGTCTTCCAAAAATGAGCAGGGCTAACACCCTACTCGAAAAATAGAACACCCCTTCGGGGCTAAGCAAAGCCCTGAAAGGGCGACATACTAATGCGAAGGGTGAAGCCCTTCAGCAATGTCTACAACAAAGCACAGTCTTCCCAAGAGCAGGGCTAGCAGCTTTTAAATTTCCATATATTTGTTATTAAACTATCGCAAGCAAAAATGGGACAATCATTAGTCAATAACTACGTGCACATCATATTCAGCACAAAACATCGCGAGCCACTAATTACCAAAGAAATAGAAACTGAACTTCATGCCTATATGGGAGGCATATGCAGCAGGTTAGAATGCAAGCCCATCAAAATAGGTGGATACGATGACCACATTCACGTACTTTGTAACTTATCTAAAAAAATACCTATGATGAAACTGCTGGAAGAGGTAAAATCTCATTCGTCAAAATGGATAAAAACCAAGGGAGAAGAATTTGTCAATTTTTATTGGCAAGATGGCTATGGTGCATTTTCAGTGAATCCCAAACAATTGGACAATGTTATCCAATACATTGCCAATCAAAGGGAACACCACGATAAAAATACCTTTCAGGAAGAATACAGAACCATACTAAAAAGCTTTGAAGTAGATTTTGACGAGCGGTACGTGTGGGATTAAAATCACACCACACATGGTTTTCTGAGCGCAAAGTCTGTATTTTGCCTCTTTCAATTTCACTTTTGAACTATCAACAAACATTAGATTATTTATACAGCCAATTGCCCATGTTCACACGCTTGGGGGCTGCCGCGTTAAAACCTGATTTAACCAACACTATAAAGTTGTGTAAGGCTTTAGACAATCCGGAACGAAAGTTTAAAACCATACACATTGCGGGCACCAACGGTAAAGGTTCCGTATCGCATATGCTGGCTGCTATACTGCAAAGTGCCGGTTATAAAACAGGATTGTACACCTCCCCTCACCTTAAAGATTTTAGAGAACGTATTCGTATTAACGGGGAAATGATTGGAGAGAATAGAGTTGTAGATTTTGTGAACCAATACAAGCCTCTGTTTGAAGAGGTACAACCCTCATTTTTTGAGATGACCGTTGCTTTGTGTTTTGATTATTTTGCTAAAGAAAAGGTAGACATTGCCATAATAGAAACCGGACTGGGCGGGCGTTTGGATTCCACTAACGTTATCCGCCCTGAATTAAGTGTTATCACCAACATTGGTTGGGACCATATGGATTTATTGGGTGATAGCTTAGCCAAAATAGCTGCTGAAAAAGCCGGTATAATCAAATACAATGTGCCTGTGGTGATAGGTGAGGCTACCCCTGAAACACGCGAAGTTTTTGAACAGAAAGCTAAAGCTGAAAAAGCCTTTGCAGTGTTTGCTGAAGATGATGTAAGTACCGAAAACAATCAATTACTGCAAGACGGAATACGCTGCGATACCCTGCTATATAACCAACCACTTTATAGCAGCCTGCATTGTGGTTTGGGTGGAACTTACCAGTTCAAAAACATAGTGACTGTTTTAGCGGCCACAGAACAACTTCAACAACAGGGTTGGAACATTTCAGAAAAAAACATACGGGAGGGAATGACTCGGGTAGTTCAACTCACCGGCTTAATGGGACGTTGGCAAAAGTTAAACGAGCAGCCGCTCACCATTGCAGATACAGGTCATAACCTGAACGGAGTGCAATACGTAGTGGAACAACTAAAACACTATCCGCATAAAAAATTGCGCATGGTGTGGGGAATGGTAAAGGACAAAGACATTGCTAAAATACTGCAACTATTACCAAAAGATGCAGAGTATTATTTCTGCAAAGCCAACCTTCCACGTGCATTGGAAAGTGAATTACTGGCAGAGCAAGCAGCAACATTCGGACTGAAAGGAAACCATTTCGCGACTGTGGAACAGGCTTTGCAACAAGCCCGCAGAGATGCTGCAAATGACGACCTGATATTTATTGGAGGAAGTACATTTGTGGTAGCTGAAATTATTGAAATATGAAAACATTATTGATATACCTAACCCTCCTTATCCCCTTAGCTGCAATAGCGCAACGGGAAGGAGTTTCTACATATACCTACCATGCTAAGTCTGCTTTAAAAATTACGGAAAGTAACGGTCGGGTTAATCACATCGAAATTGTGCCGGGCGAAAATCTGATACTGGTGTGCGAGTTTAAAGCATTCGATAATCCGAATATTGCCGATGATGAATACAAAGAAAAGGTATACATAGAAGTTAAAAAGGACGGGCGAAAATTCAGCACCACTACCGACCAAAGCGTTGCTTATTTTATGAAAGGTTGCTACTGTACTGATAGAGGTTACCACAAGGCTCTACCTGATGGAACAATAAGTGGCAAAAAGAATATAATTGGCGATTACAGAGTAAAGTACACACTCCGATTTAAAACCAACCAAGAGACCGAATCCATCTATAATCTGGAGAAAACTACTACTGCCTCCTTTAGAAAATACAAACCCGCCAAATGAAAACCGTAAAAATTTACACTGACGGTTCTTCGCGCGGCAACCCGGGAAAAGGTGGTTTTGGGGCAGTATTGATGTATGGAGTTCACCGAAAAGAAATTTCACAAGGCTACCAACTCACCACCAATAACCGCATGGAGCTGATGGCTGTTATTGCTGCGCTGGATATTCTTAAACAAGACGGATTAACCATTGACATTTATACCGACAGCAAATACGTGTGTGAAGCTGTAGAAAAACGTTGGGTATTCGGGTGGGAACAAAAGCAGTTCAAAGACAAAAAAAATCCCGATTTGTGGCAAAGGTTTTTAGTGCTGTACCGCAAACATCACATCAAATTTCATTGGGTAAAGGGACATGCCGGCCACAAAGAAAATGAACGCTGCGATGTGTTGGCCACCCGTTGTGCTGATAACGGGCCTTGGCTGTCAGACAAAGGATATGAAATGAGTTTGTAGGGTTGGCTTTTATATTTTCTTAAGCACAGCCACAAACATCGTATCTGCTTTAAGACTGCTGCCTTGCAGCACTGAGCTGCTTTCCACTTTTAATCCCAATTCTTTCTCCATGTAAGCTACCTGAAGCTCATTTTCAGCCGCAAATACTGAACAGGTAATGTATATCAACTGTCCGCCTGAAGACAAAAAAGGAAGGATTTGTTTGAGGATAGTGCGTTGCTTAGTTGCGTAGGTATCTATTTTTGCTGCATCAAAAAAGGCCCATTGTTCGGGTGTTCTGGCCCAGGTACCTGAGCCGGTACAAGGCACATCAGCCAAAATGGTATCAAAATATCCCGGATTCACCTGAGTTTGTTTGCCCGTACCCTTTTGAGTAAATAACCAGTGGGAACTCTCTTGCATTAAATCAATACTGGAATAATGATAACGGACAATATGATTACGCTGAAAACGATGATGTAAATTGAGCAATATATTCTCCCGCACGTCTGACACATAAAGATCAGCTTCATTCAATTTTTCCTTTAGTAAAAGACTTTTTCCGCCTGATGCCGCACAGCAATCCCATACTTTATGTGCATTTGCTAAATCAACTTTATCCAACACACGTTGAGATGAATAGTCCTGAATCTCCCACCATGTTTCAGTGGTTAATTTATCTAATGGAGTAGCTGAAGGCACTCCTACACATCGCGGGTTATCATCAGCAACCTCATACGGTGCCGCATGCTCTTGCAAAAGTTGTTTTGCTTTCTCAAAACTGCTACTGCTCAGTCTGAGCCAAACCAAAGGCTGATGCAATAGACTTTGCACGTAAGCACTTTTATCCGGCAGGTTGCTCAGTTGCTCCATCCACGGAAAAAGCTCTGTCTCTTCTATGTTGAGCTTATTCAGTTTTGATTGTATGGGAAGTAAAAAATCTTCTGCCGTGTATTGGTAGCCCGTTTCCAGCGACAGGTAATCTGTGATTTCATCTGGCGTTTCGTTTACAAGAAACAAAGCAATGTAAAAGCGTAGCTGAAAAGACCAGTCGGCTTTTGCTTTGCCTAAACGAAGATAGGCATAACATAGGTTGCGAAGTGCCTTTCGGTCTTTAGAACCAATTTGTTTGTTGCGTTTAAAATGTTCAGAAAGATACAGGTGAAAAGGCTGCTCACCTGAGTAAGTACTTATCAGTTGTTCTACTGCCCTGAAACGATGAAAGGCGATACGACTCATTGAAGTTTGTGAAAACGGAATTCATGAAAGCGCAGCAGATTGAGATGTCCGTTTTCCAAAGCTGATTTTGGGTTTTTCTTCTGTAATTCAAAAGAAGTATGCATAGAGTTTACCGGAGGTAATCCGTAACTATTCACAAATTCTTTTCCGTAATCGCGAAGCAAACTCATCATCACCATAAATTGGTCATACCCGCGGGTGGCATATTCGTCAGGCTCTATAGCGAACCGTTGCCTGAACATCAGTACAAATTGTTTTACTAAGGAATCATCGTAATCCAGGTAGTAAGGTGTGAGTAAGTGTACATCCACAGTATCCCACACTTTATAATTTACGTTACCCAAATCAAGCCACGATTGTATACCAAAAACGGAAGCCGCTTTATCAGCAATAGTGTCATTTACCTGATAAAGTACTGCATTCACCGTACGCTCATCATTGGAAGGAACAATCACCAGGTTCTTCATACCAAAACTCATGTATTTACCTGCATGAGCTGCTTTGGAGTGCGTATATTCCTGAAGAATATTCATGCGGTTGTTAGCGTACACTTCTTTAAATCCTTTCGAAAAACTTTTATCCGTTTTACTGTTATCGTGCACCAACACCACATTACAACTGTCATACTTAGTGTTAATGAAATTAGCCAATTGGTGTCCGTAAGATTCTATGGTGGGGTTAGCTGCAATGGAATACGGATTTGAGGAAGCCGCCTGAAAAGTAAGCAAGGGAGACAGTAACGGAATTTTATTTTTTGCTGAAAATCTTTCAGCCGCAGCAAACCCATTGCGGTATAACGGACCTATGATTAAATCTAAATCCTGTCGTGATGGTTGAGAAAGAATATATTTGATAACACTCGTATCACGTTTGTAATCGTCAACAAAAAGTTGAACACTAAAGCCGGAACGTTCCAAAGAATCCAGTGCTAACAAAACACCCTGATAATAACTTACCGCAATTTTTCGCCATTGCAAATCTGCTCCTTTCAGCTCCGTTTCTTCATCCAAGAATAATGGCAAAAGAAGCTGAACCTTAAACTTTCTGGCTACAGGTTCATTCATTTGCGCCTGAGAGGTGAAACAGCTCAGGCAAACAAACAACAAGACGATATAAAGTTTATTCCCACTCAATGGTTGCCGGTGGTTTTGAACTGATATCGTAAACAACGCGGTTAATGCCTTTAACCTGATTAATAATTTTATTGGAAACCGTACTCAGGAAATCGTAAGGCAAATGACACCAATCAGCAGTCATACCATCAACAGATGTTACGGCCCTTAAACAAATTACATGCTGGTAAGTACGCTCATCTCCCATAACACCTACAGATTGTACAGGAAGGAAAATTGCTCCGGCCTGCCACACGCTGTTATACAAGTTTTGTGCCTTTAACTCATTGATAAAAATTGCATCGGCTTCTTGCAAAATTCTCACCTTCTCATCGGTAATATCGCCCAGTATTCTGATGGACAAACCAGGGCCCGGAAAAGGATGACGTTGCAGAATGATGTTATCAATACCTAAAGCTGTGCCTACCGCACGCACCTCATCTTTGAACAACATACGTAAAGGTTCAACTATTTTCAGCTTCATAGTCTCAGGCAAACCACCCACATTGTGATGTGATTTAATAGTAGCTGAAGGTCCCTTTACTGAAACCGATTCAATCACATCAGGATAAATAGTGCCTTGAGCCAGCCAGCTTACGTTTTGAATTTTGTGTGCTTCCTCATCAAACACTTCAATAAACACACGGCCAATGGTTTTACGCTTGGTTTCCGGTTCAGTTACTCCTTTCAGTTCATCCAAGAACTTACGTTTGGAATCCACACCAATTACATTGAGCCCCATGTTTTGATACCCGTGCAGTACCTGTACGTATTCGTCTTTGCGTAAAAGTCCGTTATCAATAAAAATGCAATAGAGATTTTTACCAATGGCTTGTTGAAGCAATACTGCGGCTACAGATGAATCTACACCGCCTGAAAGACCGATAACCACTTTATCATCGCCTAACTTTTGCTTCAGCTCAGCCACCGTGGAGTCAATAAAATGAACCGGGGTCCAGCTTTGAGTGCAACCGCAAACGTCAACAATAAAATTGTGCAACAATGTTTTACCGTCAGTGGAGTGCGTTACTTCCGGATGAAACTGAATAGCGTAAGTGGGTTCGCCTGCAATTTTATATGCCGCACACGCCACACTCTCCGTACTGGCAATAATTTCATACCCTTCAGGAACTTCTTTAATCGTATCTCCATGGCTCATCCATACTTGTGTGCCCGCTGATATGTTTTTGAACAACACATCGTCTTTAATGGTAGTAAGATTGGCCCGCCCGTATTCTCTGGTGTTCGAAGCCTGCACCTTGCCTCCGTAAACATGAGATAAAAGTTGTGCCCCGTAACAAACTCCCAGTACAGGAATTTTCTTTTTAAACTTATCAAGGTCCAAACGCGGTGAATCGGGCTCGTTAACTGAATACGGACTACCGGAAAGGATAACACCTTTTACAGAAGCGTCAAACTCAGGAAAATGATTGAACGGGTAAATTTCACTGTACACCTGCAATTCACGCAGACGCCTGGCAATAAGCTGAGTATATTGCGAACCAAAGTCGAGGATAATAATTTTTTCTTCCATGCTTGCCGCAAAAATACACAGTTCATTGGCAGTAAACGAAATGAAATTACACTTTAGGTAAATATCTGATAAAATATACCTTTGCCGCCCGATGAAGCTTACCTTTTGGGGCGCAGCCCGACAAGTTACCGGCAGTATGCATCTTTTGGAAACCCAAAACGGTTACAAGGTGCTGGTGGATTGCGGCCTGGATTACGAACAACAACGTTTTTTCCATGATAATCCGCCCAACTCCTTCCCTTTTGACCCCGCAGCAATTGACGTGGTATTGCTTACCCATGCCCATATTGACCACTCTGGCAATTTGCCCAATCTGGTAAGGCAAGGCTTTAAAGGAAACATCATCTGCACCCCGCCAACAGCAGATTTAATTAAACACCTGCTGTTTGACAGTGCCAATATTCAGGCATTCGATTACAAAAAATCCAAAAGCAAAGGAAAGGGAAAGCTAAAAAAGCCTACACCAAAGCCACTTTACGGCCATCAAGATGTGGTGAGGTGTATGGAGAAAGTGCTTACTTTAAACTTTCATAAGTCATTCCGTTTAAACGATGAGCTGGAGTTTACCTTTTATGAAGCCGGTCATTTATTAGGTGCAGCCTGCATACATATGCATTATGAAGAGGAGGGCAAAAAAGGCAGCATAGGCTTTACCGGAGATTTGGGTCGTAATGGTTCCAAACTGGTGCGCGACCCGGAACAAATGCCTGAAGTAGATTACCTGGTAACAGAAACCACCTACGGAGGTCGCTCACACAAGGTAAAAAACAGCGCTGAAGATGAACTGCTCGCACACGTAAAACAAACCTGCGAGGATATAAACGGCAAACTGATTATCCCCGCCTTTAGTGTGGGACGCACACAAGCCATCATTTATACACTGAACCGCTTACACAAAAAAGGGTTGCTGCCCAAAATAAAAGTGTTTGTAGATAGTCCGCTGGCCTTGCGTACTACACCCTATTACGAACACTACGAGAATTTACTTAATGAAGAAGCGAAATCGTTTTTTGATATCCATGGCGATTTATTTTCATTTGAACAGCTCACCTTTGTTCAGGGCATTCATGACGAGCATGACCTCAACTATACACAGGAGCCCTGCATTATTGTTTCAGCTGCCGGAATGGTGGAAGGTGGACGCATTCAGGAACACGTTAAAAACCATATAGGCAATCCGTTCAGCACCATACTTATTGCCGGCTTTTGTGCTGAAGGAACACTGGGGCACCGGTTGTTGCAGGGACAACCCAGCATCAACATCAAACACCGCGAGATGCGGGTGTATGCTCAAATCAAATCAACCGATGTATTCAGCTCACATGCCGATCAGGAACAACTTATTCAGAATACACTGGCCTACAACAGCAAAAGGCTAAAAAAAGCCTTTCTGGTTCACGGTGACGAAAGGTCAATGGAACTATTTTCTTCCACCATGCAGCAATTACACTTTGATAAGTGTCATATACCTGACAAAGGGGAAACATATCTGCTTGTATAAATATCACCTTTTTTGTATCTATCTTTGTTTATGCTTATACAAACTCGCATATTGTTTACTATTTTGCTCGTTTTTACAGGCACCTTGGCTTGCAAAAAAGAATCAATACCACTCATTGATCAAACTGCCCCCTCACTTACTTTACAAGACCTTGTTTACAAATACCACAAAAAGCACCCTGAGTTGCCCGGTATTACAGTAACCATTGTTACCGCTAACAATATTGCCAACACGGCTGCTGCGGGCTACTCTGATGTACAACTCAAAACACCACTCACCTCATTTCATAAAATTGGGGTGGCCAGCAACACAAAAATGCTCACAGCAGTCATTATCCTTCAACTGATGGAAGAGGGTAAGTTATCCTTGAACGATAAAATATCGGATTACCTGCAAGAACCTTGGGTAGACAGCCTGAACATACAAAACGGAATTTTACTGGGTGGCTTCGTGCGCATTATTGATTTGCTTAAACACAATAGTGGCATAAGTGATTATGTAGACGAAAACTTTATTATCAATACAGAATTTTCACCCAACAAAGCATACACTTTTGAACAGCTGATGCGCTATGCAATTTACAACGGGGAATCACATTTCATTCCGGGAACACCTGGAAAGTATAACTACTCCAGTACCAACTATACCTTGTTGGGGTTAATTATTGAACGTGTCACCGGAGATAAGTATGAGAATGTTCTTCGCAACAGGATACTCAATCCTGCAAACATGAAAAATAGTTTTTTACATAGTTACGAAGCCGTTATTCCCCCTCTTTCCAACGGATATTATGGCACAAACAATATTGCTGACGATAATCTGAGTTGGGTATGGGCCACAGGCGGACTTGCATCGCACAGTTTTGATATGACACGTTTCCTGTCTTATTTGTTGGAAGGTAAATTTTTCAAAAAAACGTCTACACTTCAATTGATGCTCAACTTTTCGAGTGACAGTGAAGAAGAATACGGGTATCAATATGGCTTAGGTATTATGAAATTTAACTTCGGCAACGGATTTAACCCCATTGGCCACATTGGCTCATTGCATGGTTACACCAGTGCCTGTTATTATTTACCGGAACACCACAGCTATATGTTTGTTGGAATAACTACCGGAGGAGCGCACGCTTATTTGTTCGATTTACTCGGACAAGCTTATCGTTTTCAAACCCAGCGAATGTTTCCTAAACCTCCTTTGCCCAAGTTAGGTGGCAAAATCCACCTTGGCCATTGGTAAACAGCAAATATTTTTATATCTGCCTTTCAATGTTTTACGAACAGATAAAGGTTTTCTCTTCTACTCCGATTAATCTTTGGCAGATATTTTGAATTTCAGAAGTTGTAAATATATTTGAATATGAAAATTAACTACACTCAACAAGGTTTAAAACTGGGTTTTATTGCCTTCATCGCTTTAACTTCAACTGCAACACTTTCTTCCTGCGGAAAGAAAAAGAAGAAAGCAGAACCTGTAGCCGTAGAAAAAATAGATAAAGCTGTAGAAATCAGTCTGCCTTTCGAAAGCAAAGAATACAGAACAGATAAAGAATTTTTCAGATCTAAAAACGTAGGTAAAAGTCCTGATTTAGCCACAGCAAAAAAGATTGCCATGCAAAATGCCAAAGCTGAATTAGCCGGTAATATTCAATCAACCATGAAACGTGTTACCGACCAATACACCAACCAACGCAGCGTGGCAAACAAACAGGAATACGAAAACAAGTTTGAAGAAATGAGCCGCGAAGTGGTAAACATGTCTTTAACCGATGTACGTATCATTGGCGAAAAAACATTTATGAATCCTGATAACTCTTACTCCTACTGGGTAGCTATTGAAGTCAATAAAGAAACCGTTCTGAAAGGTTTTGATAAAGCTATATCCAATGATGCCAAGTTGAAACTTGATTACGACAAGATGAAGTTTGAGCAGATTTTCAACGAAGAGATGAAAAAACTGGAACAAGGAAACTAAATCTAATAAAGCCTCCTCACAAGGGAGGCTTTATACTTTAACCTCTATACCAAATGAAAAAAATTTACACCCTACTTGTTGCGCTTTCCCTTGCCGCAACATCTTTTGCTCAAAACAGCAGCCTCTCCTTTTTCTCTGATAAAGGTGAAAAATTCTGGGTGCTGTTAAACGGTGTGGCACAAAATGCCAAACCTCAATCAAATGTTAAAATAAGTAACCTGGCACCAAGTTTTTATCGGGTAAAAGTCGTTTTTCAAATTGACACATTAGGAGAAATCACTCAGAACATAGGCATTCAGCCGGGCAGTGAAGATGTTTACATGATTAAAAAGAGAACTACTCCAAAGGTTTTCAAAAAGACTAAAATTACCGATGAGATTAACATTGATAAATATGTAATACGTCCGTTCTCTACGTCTGAATTCGGAGGCCAACAGGCACCCACATCAAATCAGGATGTAATTGTATACGGACAAGGAGAAGAACTGAATACTGAAGAAGTGGTACACCCCATTAATACATCAACCACTGTTATCACAACTACCACTACGCAAAAGAAAAAAACAAGCACGCCCAACACTACCACAAACAATGGCGGAGTAAACTTTAACCTGAATGTTGACCCAAACAACGGCAACATGAATATGAACATGAATGGCACAGGTGTGAATGTACAAACAGATCAGAACTCAACCAATACAACAACCACGCAGCGTACAACTACTACACAACGTTCAACAACAAATCAACCGGCAAATTCCACTCCTGCTCGCACCACTACAGTAGTTCGTGCCATGAACAGCATGGATTTCCAAAAAGCGGTGGAACAAATCAAAAAACAAACCTTCGATGACTCCAAAATGACGGTGGCAAAACAAGTATTAAAAAACAATTACATGAATTGCGCCCAGATAAAAACCATCATCGGACTTTTCACTTATGAGGCCAGCAAACTTGATTTTGCCAAAGCAGCTTATGACAAGTGTGTGGAAAAAAACAACTATTATCTGCTGAATGATGCCTTCACCTATTCAGCATCTGTTGATGAACTGAATGAATTCTTAGAATCAAAATAAACAATTCATTGAAATAATTATTTAAAAGTCCTGCTATACCGCAGGACTTTTTATTTTTGCACCATGTATAAAAAGCTATTCCTTAAATCAGGCAGAGAACGTTCATTGTACAATCGCCATCCTTGGCTCTTCTCCGGTGGTGTTAAACAAGCCCCGCAGTCATCAGAAGGAGAAATCATTCAGGTATGTTCTAACCACGGTGATTTACTGGGATATGGTTTTTACTCTACGCACAGCCAGATTGTTTGCCGCCTGTTTGAATTTACTCAGGATGAACAATTGGTTATTGACGAAACCTACTGGCTCAATAAAGTAAAGATGGCCTATGCACTTCGAAGTGCGCATGTATTGAATGCAGATACCAATTGCTACCGCCTGCTTCATGCAGAAGGTGACTTTACCCCAGGAATTATCTGTGACATTTACAATAACGTTGCTTCCGTTCAACTGCTGATTAAGGGAACGGAGTTAATACAAGAACAACTAATCCGAGCCATTGAGCAAATAACCGGAGTAGAGCATGTGTTTCTGAAAACTAAAAAAAGCTCACAAATGATGGAGGGCGTGGAAAGCGGAACCAGATGGACCACCACTCCTCCGGCATCTAAAACAGAGGTAATAGAAAACAATATCCGCTTTTTGGTGGATGTGGAACACGGTCAAAAAACAGGTTTTTTCATTGACCAGCGCGATAATCGTCAACTCTTAAAACATTTCGCTAAGGATAAAAAAGTATTAAACACATTCAGCTACACAGGTGGATTCAGTTTGTATGCACTGGCCGGAGGAGCCTCACTGGTGCATTCCGTTGACATTTCAAAAGATGCTTGCAGCATGTGCGATGAAAATGTAACACTGAACTTCCCAGATTGCAAAATACACGAATCTTTTAGTGCCGATTGTTTTGATTTCATCAAACAACAGGCAGAGCAATATGATGTAATTGTACTTGACCCGCCTGCTTTTGCTAAAAATGCCCGTTCAGTAGATAATGCAGCACGCGGATACAAGGAACTGAACATGGCGGCTATCAAGAAAATAAAACCCGGAGGCATTATTTTCACTTTCTCCTGCTCACAAAATATTGACCGCGATTTATTCCGCAAAATTATATTTGGTGCCGCAGCAGATGCCCGCAGAAATGTGCGCATTATTCACCAACTCACCCAACCGGCCGATCATCCGGTGAACATTTTCCATCCGGAAGGAGAATACCTGAAAGGGCTTGTTTTACAGGTAGAGTAACCTTCCATACTTCAATTTACTTGCGCTGATTTATCCACATTATTTTGCCCCTGCAGGTAAATGCATTACTTTTACTTTTAAGCCCTCATGCTTAAACATACATGATGAAAATAATCTCCTTCATGCTATTGTTGCTTTGTTGTTCATTTACCATAAGCACATTTCCGCCAAGAGTTCAGGTGGGCAATGCCAGCTATTACGGAGTGAAAAAATTTCATATGCGCAAAACAGCCAGCGGAGAACTGATGCACCGCGACAGCATGACTGCTGCACACCGCACCTACGCTTTCGGTACCAGGGTAAAAGTAACCAACCTCAAAAACAACAAGTGGGTAATAGTACGAATCAATGACCGCGGCCCGCGTAGTAAAAGCAGGGTAATTGACCTCTCTGTAGCAGCAGCACGTAAGCTGGATATGATACAGGCCGGCATAGTGAAAGTAAAAGTAGAAACTATTCTCAACTTGAAAGAAATTCAGGATTCAATTCCATCCTCCAAATAGAAGAATATATATTTGCAATATGTATCCAGTCTCCAAAACCATAACCTTCATGCTGCTTATGCTGATTACATCAGCCCTCTTTACTGATTGCCGTTCAGGAAAGAAAAAAAGCAACACCTTAACTGAAGAAACTATTGCTCCTGATCATGTTATCCGCGTAGGAAAATCAGGCGGCTTTACAGGTGTTACACAAATCTACTCATTGAACTCTACAGGAGATGTAATGTTTTTCTCCGGCCTGGAAGGAAACCAAATTGGTAAACCCATTGGCAAAATCTCTCCGGCTGATTGTTCCATGCTGTACAAATCACTACGAACCCTTAAACTATCGGAGTATGCTGTTAAAACCACAGGCAACATTACTTATTTCATCCGTGAAACAAAGGGTGACAGCACTTATGAGGTAAGCTGGGGCATTGAACAAAAAGATGTTCCTGAACCCTTAAAAAATTACCACCGCTTATTCATGTCTAAAATTCCACAATAAATAATATGAAAAAACTTTTTATCACCGGGATAGCATTGCTGCTGGTAACAGCCCCTGCAATGGCACAAAAAAAGGTAAATCCTTTTGATGCCCGAAGCAAACAGAAAAACAACCACTCTGTTGAGAAGCCCATTATACACGGCACCATTCAAGGCAAAAGATTTCCCAAAAGCTCCATTGCTCCCTCCGCCTTAACCCGCGTACAAAAAAACGGAACAACCCATGCTCCGCAGATAATCCGTGAGCAAGCACACACACTTCCTTTGTTCATTAAAAAAGAAGCGTCACCTGAAAGTGCTAAATTCAAAACCTACTCTGTATTCGAAGCACAGGAACTCGCTCATCAGTTTCTTGCGGAAGTAAAGGATATGATGCAGATTAAACATCCTGCCGATGAGTGGAAAGTGAGCAGCATTTCACAGGATGAACTGAACAATCAGCATACACGTTTAGAACAGGTGTATCAAGGGATTCCGGTTTATGGCGCAGAAATTATACTACATGCTAAAAACGGAGTTAATGAAGTAATGAACGGAAGATACTTTCCGACTCCTGAATTGCCTTCTGCATCTGCCGGAATCAATTCTGCAGATGCTATTCGTTCTGCTATAAAAGAGTTACAATCAAAAACAAAGTGGAAAGAATTAAACGAGGTGCAATCACAGTTGTGCAAGTACAAAGGTCCGGAAGCAAAACTGGTAGTTTACCATGTGAATCAGGATGCCGCTAAAGAAAAAATTACATGGCACATTAAAATCAAACCCAATTGGCTCGAAAGCTGGAATGTTTTTATAGACGCCAATACCGGAGAAGTTATACATTCTTTCAATAATGCTTGTACCATTAACGGCCCAAAAACTGCCAGCGGTAATGACCTGAACGGGGTAAACAGAACCATAAACACCTACGAGTACAACGGGAGTTTTTATCTGATTGATGCTTCACGCAGCATGTACAATTCCGCTCAATCAAGTTTGCCGAATGACCCTGTAGGTGCCATCTGGACTATCGATGCACAAAATACTCCCGGTAACAGCATTTACAACATCACCACAAGCACAAATTCAGGCTGGAACAACAAAGCCATTTCCGCACACTACAATGCCGGCATAGCTTTCGACTATTATAAAAATACGCATAGCCGTAATTCTATAAATGCTCAGGGAGGAACCATTACTTCAGTAATTAATGTTTCAGATGACGATGGCTCAGGATTGGATAATGCTTACTGGACGGGCGAAATGATGTGCTACGGAAACGGAAAATTTGCCTTCAAACCTTTGGCTGGTAGTTTGGATGTAGCCGGACACGAAATGACCCATGGTGTAGTTCAGAACACTGCCAACCTTGAGTACCAAGGACAATCAGGAGCAATCAATGAATCCATGGCCGACATCTTTGGCTGCATGATGGATAGAAACGATTGGCTGATAGGTGAAGAAGTAGTTAAAACTCAATATTACCCATCAGGTGCATTGCGCAGCATGCAAGACCCTCACAACGGAGGTAACAGCTTAAATGATGACGGGTATCAACCACGTGTAATGAGTGAATATTACACCGGTACACAAGACAATGGTGGAGTACACATCAACAGCGGAATTCCGAACTGGGCTTTCTACAAATATGCCACAGCGATAACCAAAGAAAAAGCAGAGAAGGTTTATTACCGGGCATTAAATACTTACCTCACTAAAACTTCGCAATTTGTTGACCTCAGAATAGCAGTTGTACAATCCGCCATTGATTTATATGGCAACAACACCACCGAAGTAAACGAAGCTAAAAATGCGTTCAATGCAGTAGGAATTTATGCTACTGACCCCGGAGGCGGTGGAAGTGGTGGTGGCGGAACAAACACAGCTGTTGACCTACCTGTGAATCCGGGACAAGATTATATTCTGAGTTACGATGAAAATACATCTGACCCTGTAACGCTTTATTCATCGAGCACAACAGGCACCAACTATGTGAGTAAATCACAACGTAACATGAAACGTAAACCAAGTGTGGTTGATAACGGATCTAACTGTGTGTTTGTAGGCACAGATAGCAAAATATATTCGCTCAACCTCACCGGAACAGCAAGTGAATCAGTAATCTCCTCTCAAACAATTTGGGACAATGTGGCCATTGCAAAAGATGCCTCAAAACTTGCTGCTATTACCACCGATGTTGATACATCAATTTATATCTACGATTATAATTTGCAACAATGGAAACAATTTGTTTTGTATAACCCCACTTATTCAGAAGGCGTTGATGCCGGTGGTGTGCTGTATGCTGATGCATTGGAATGGGACTACAGCGGACAATACATTATTTACGATGCAAAAAATGTTATCTCCAATCCATTTGGTGATGACATTGAATATTGGGACATCGGTATGATAAAGGTATGGGATAATGCAACCAACACCTGGGGAGATGGTTCTGTTCAGAAACTATACACCCAGCTACCTGAAGATGTGAGTATAGGCAACCCGACTTTTGCCAAAAACTCCCCTTACATTATTGCTTTCGATTACATTGACTCTTACAATAATGTGAATGCTATACTTGCCAAAAACATTATTACAGGTGATGATGACTTAATCTATACCAACACTGTTTTAGGTTTCCCTGATTACTCCAAGTTGGATAACAAAATACTGTTTAATGCTGAGGATGTAAACAGTAATCCAATAGTTGCCCAAATTGGTTTAACAACATCTAAAATAAAAGGATCGGGTAGTTCTTCTTTGCTTATCCCTGATGCCAAATGGGGAATATGGTATTCACAGGGCACGCGCTCACTCAAAAGCAGTGGCAAGGACCTTACCTCTTTCAGCTTTCCATCACTCACACCTGCAGCTAATGCCACAATAACCGGAACCAGCGTAAGTGTAACTGTTCCCTCCTCCACCAACATCAGTGCATTGATTGCCTCTTTCTCCTTGTCGCCACTTGCACAAGCCAGTATTGGTTCCACAAAACAAATAAGTAGTGTAACTGCCAATAACTTCACCAACCCGGTTATATACACCATAAAAGCGGAAGATGGTACTACTAAAAATTATACCGTTACTGTAAGTAAAAACACTGGCGTGGGAACAATTTACCGGCCAGCGTTCAATATCTACCCTAACCCGGTAAACAGCTCATTCACCATTGACATAAAGGGTAATTTCGCATACGAATTGATTGACATCAACGGTAAATCTGTTCGTAAAGGAAACGGTCAAGACAAAGAAGTGATTTCAATAGCCGATATGGCCAAAGGAATTTACATCCTCCGTATTACCACCTCTGAAACCAACTACGTGAGCAGATTAGTAAAGGAATAGAATACATTTGCCCTATGCTGCATACTTCAAAATCAATTGCTCTAATCGCTATTTTTACTTGCCTAAGCACTTTACATATTAGCTGTAGTTCAAAGAAAGCAAAGTCAGTAACAAGCAAAAAAGGATTAAATATTTCATCTACCTATCTGCCCTATTCAACTGCTTTAGGAAAAGGGAAAGGAATTATTTTCAGAGTTTCCATTGAAACGAATGATACTACAGCCATAGACTCCTTTTTTGTGCGCGGAAAATCCATTCCATTTGTAGTATCCTACAAACAAAACGCTGCATTTATTGAGGCTAATTACTTAGTCAATATACCTGAGCCATCCATAGGAAATGATGCTCCTTCACACACAATAACCGACCCCATTATTACCAAGAATGAGTTTTACCCTTCCTGGTTAATTATAAAACAACACAATAAGACGAAAACAATTACTATTGAAAATTATACAGAACAAAAACCCTAATCTTATGTCACATCATAAAAAGAAATTAACCTTCATCTTATCTGCTTTGGCATTTATTGCTATTTCTCTATCTGTTTATTTTACACAACACAGTACTTTAAATGAGCGGGAGAAATTCAGCCAATTCTTAAAAGAACACCCTTTCAATAACCGAAAAGTTACAGCAGAGCTATTGAAAGAAAACAGACCCGACCGACCTGATTTAGCTTGGGAACAGGACTATATGCGAACATTGAACCCCACATTGGGCAGACCCACGCCCGAAGTGTTACCCGGAATTATGCAACAAATGAAAAACTCCAGGAGTTCGGCTTATGGGTTGCCAGGTAACTCTACCACACCTTGGGTAGAGAGAGGACCAAATAATGTAGGCGGAAGAACAAGGGCCTTGGTTTGGGACCCAAATGATGCCACAGGAAAAAAAGTGTGGGCAGGTGGAGTTACAGGTGGATTGTGGCACAATGATGACATCACCAATACCAACTCCTCTTGGATAGCAGTAAATGATTTTTGGGATAACATTGCCGTTACCTGTATCGCTTTTGACCCCAACAATACTCAAATTATTTATGTAGGAACGGGAGAAGGATTTGGAGCTAGAGCTTCAAGAGGCGCAGGCATTTGGAAATCAACCAACGGAGGCAATACATGGTCGCAAATCAGTTCAACCACATCTTTTTACTACATCAATGATTTGGTAGTAAGAAATGAAAGCGGCACCAGTGTGATTTATGCAGCTGTAGATGGTGGTTTTTATAATGGTCAATGGCATGGTGAGACTCAGTCTGGTATTCAACGGTCAACCAATGGAGGGAGTAGTTGGTCCAATGTATCGCCAAACGTACCCAGCCAATCAAATAAGGTTGTTGCTGCAGATCTTGAATTAGGTGCCAATAACCGTATTTGGGTTGGCAGCAAATCAAATCCTTATGGGTTTGGTGGCGGTAGAATACTTTACACGGACAATGGAACAACATTTACCACTGCTGATGTTACAAGCGTAAGTTCGTCAAGAGGAAGAGTTGAAATAGCCTGCTCCCCCTCAAATGCTGATGTTGTTTATGCTGTTATTGAAGACAATAATACTGCCAGTGTAATGAAAAAAACCACATCGGGAGGCAGCTCTTGGTCTACAATTAATAAGCCTGTAGATGCAGACACTGGGATACCTAGTACTGACTTCACACGAGGACAAGCTTGGTATGACTTGATTATGGCCGTTGACCCGAACAATGAAAATGTGGTATTGGTGGGTGGTATTGATTTGTTCAGAACGGCAAATGGCGGAACATCATGGAGCCAAATATCCAAGTGGTCTGACAATAATAATCTGGCCAATTTAAATTGTTCCTATGTCCACGCAGACCATCATGCAATAGTATATAAACCAGGTTCGTCTTCTACAGTTATTCTGGGTAATGATGGAGGTGTATTTTATACTACATCAATAGCAACTGCAGCTAATAACGATGTTATTGTTGTACGTAATAAAAACTACAACGTGACCCAGTTTTATGCATGTGCTATTCATCCTACGGCTAACAGCAATGTGTTTTTAGCTGGTGCGCAAGACAACGGCACTCAACGGTATTCAACTTCAGGTGTCAACGCAACTTCAGAAGTTCGAGGAGGTGACGGTGCATATTGCTTTATTGATCAGAATAACCCTAATTACCAGATTGCTTCTTATGTTCATAACTCTTTCTACCGCTCTACTAGTGGAGGCACAAGCTATTTTACTGATGTGTTGGTTGCAGACCAAACTACAGGTAGATTTATTAATCCCGCTGACTATGATGACAACATGAATGTACTTTATTCCTGTAGAAATGCATCGTCATTAATGCGTATTAAAAATATTACTACTTCACCTACATCTGCCCAAACAGTTAATATCTCAGGTATGAGTGACTTTGCCAGTCACATCAGAGTTTCACCTTACACTACATCCTCAAGTACTCTATTTGTTGGAACTGAAGCAGGTGATTTATACAAAGTGACCAATGCCGACAATACACCAACCACAACCAATATTACTGGACCAACATTTCCTGCCGGGTCTATTTCCTGTGTTGAAATAGGTGCTAATGAAAATGAATTGTTGGTTACATTTTTTAACTATGGGGTTAGCTCCGTTTGGTACACATCCAATGGTGGTACATCATGGGTAAGTAAAGAAGGTAATTTACCCGACATGCCCGTTAGATGGGCTCTTTTTAATCCCCTAAACAGAAATGAGGCAATTCTTGCTACAGAATTGGGAATTTGGGGAACAACAAATCTCAGTTCCACCAACCCGACATGGATATCATCAAATAGCGGATTAGCTAATGTACGGGTAGATATGTTGCAAATACGGGATTCTGATAAACAGGTAATCGCAGCAACCCACGGAAGGGGTTTATTCTCTTGTAATGCTTTTGCAAGTGGACCTACACCGGGTTTTACAGTTAATAATCGTTTGCCTTGTGTCAATCAAACAATAACGCTCACAGATACTACACTAGGAACTCCTACATCTTGGAATTGGAGTATTAGCCCAGCTACATTTACATTTATGGGCAGCACAAATGCAACCTCCCAAAATCCGGAAATACAATTTACAGCAGCAGGCAATTACTCTATTACGCTTACTGCCGGAAATTCCTTCGGGAATAACAGTGTTACAAGAACCAATATAATTACAGTTGGAGGTTTACCATTGCCATTTACAGAAGATTGGGAAAACACATCTACTTATCAAAACTGGCTTGTTGAAAACACAGATAATAATATAACTTGGAATATCTACCAAATATCGGGTAATAGTCCGGGAAACAAATCTGTCGGAATAGACAATTGGAATTATACAAGTGCCGGTTCTTCAGTTATCAGAGATGGCCTTATCTCCCCACCAATCCGTCTTGTTGGCTACCAAAATGCAAACCTTTCTTTTCAGCATGCCTATAGAAGATACTCCTCTGTATCACAAGACTCATTGGCAATTTACATTTCGCTCAACTGCGGTAGTACATGGACAAGAATTGGAAGCTACTCTGAGACACAATCAAGCCAACCCTATAATTTTATAACTAACAGCAATTATACAAGCGCAGCCTTTTCTCCTACTTCATCCGCTGACTGGTGTGGCAATAACGGTTACGCCAATTGCAAATCGATTAATCTAAATGCTTATGTGGGCAATGTCATACAAGTAAAATTTGAAAACATTAGCGGATATGGAAATAATCTTTTCATAGATAATATCTCCGTTACAGGCACACCTAATAAACCGGTCGCTGACTTCAGCGCATCAACTACTGCTATTTGTCAGGGAGCTTCAATATCCTTTTCAGACTCATCTACCAACAATCCAACCTCTTGGAGTTGGGCGTTTACTCCTACAACCATTACCTATATGGGTGGCACAAACTCCAACTCTCAGAATCCGATTGTGAGTTTCCAAAATTCAGGAACTTACACGGTTCAACTAACAGCTACTAATCAAGGAGGAAATGACACAAAAATAAAAACGAGTCTCATAAATGTTAGTGCAAGTGTGAACCCCTCAATTACTATTTCTGCCAGTAATACCAATGTTTGTGAAGGAACTACAATCAATTTCACTTCATCTATTAACAATGGTGGTAACAACCCATCGTATGCTTGGAAAGTTAAAGGTGTTATAAAAGGAACTGGAACAACTTACTCAGACGCGCTATTCTCAAATGGTGATACCGTAATTTGTACACTAACAAGTAACGCCACTTGCGCCTCTCCAAATGACGTAAACTCCAACTCTATTGTACTAACGATTAACAATAATCCCAACGTAAACCTTTCTCTAACAAAAGACCAAGCCTGTGTAAATGACGCTGCATTCAATCTTAGTGGTGGAAATCCATTAGGTGGTTTATATAGCGGCCAAGGGGTAAGTTCGAACAGCTTCAATCCGTCATTAGTAGGCACAGGGCAATACAGCATAAAGTATAAGTATACAAACGGATTTGGTTGTTCAGACAGTGTTACGGATATTATGAATGTAAATGCCCTGCCTCAGGTTCCATCTATTACACAAAATAACAATACACTGGCTTGTAGTGTATCCGGCATGTCATACAAGTGGTTTAAAGAAAATATAGAAATCCCCGGCTCAACCTCGCAAAGTATTGTCATCACAGCATCAGGAAATTATTCTGTTGAAATTACAAATGCGAGCAATTGCAAGTCAACATCGAACAGTATTTTTGCAGCATACACATCATCTATAGCAGAAGAATTCTTTGAAAACTTTACCCTTTACCCAAATCCAGCAAAAGATTATTTCAATATTCGCTTCAATACCCCTGAAACCAAAACCATAGTAATTGAAATATACGATATGAGGGGGAAGATAATTTGGAGAGATAAAAACAGATATAAGCAAGGAGAAGTGATTAAGGTAATTGACACTAAAGAATTTGCATCTGGAGTTTACCTGTTGAGAATAAGCGATGGAAGAGCATCCATACAGAAATCTTTACGACTAAATTAACAAAATACTCCTCAAAGCCCTTTGCAAAAGCAAAGGGCTTTTTTAATGGTTATAAATTATACCGATAGAAAATGTGGGATGCAGGTAGCTTCCCGCATCAGGAGACTTGGTAACAGAAGTGAGTGTACCTCTTACACCCGGTTCAACTTTTAAAGAAAGCTCCTGATTAACTTTTACAAAACAGCCGGCACCCGCATACCAGCCTATAATCATCGGGTTGTATTCCATTTTGTAGTTATTCTGCGGTAAACCTACATTGTACTCTTCGTCTTCAAAAAACAAAAACCAAATACCACTACCCGCACTTGCATACCAATCTACTTTGGGCCCGGCACGTAAAACATACTTTAAATGCAACGGAACGTAGAGGTAGTTTTGTTTGAACTCCTGCCGCAGATTCCCAAAGACAATAGTATCAAAGCCACTCACTGCGGTTGCTTTCATGGGCACATCGTATTTCTGAATAGCAAAAAATGAAGGCACATACAACACCCCGGTTTCGAAAAACAACTTGCTGCTTGCGGTATACATAACAGTAACGCCAAAATGAAAATTATTGTAAGGAATTCTGTTACCTACATTTTTAAAATTGGTAGGTGAGTTAGAAACCGTATCGGAGGTAGTAAAATTTCTGTAGTTACGTTCATAGCCTCCTTCAATGCCAAAACGCCAGCGTTTGATGGCAGGTTCAAAACCTCCGTCAAGAAAAAAACTGTCCCGCTTCTCAGCAAAAACAGTGTCTTGCTGTGCCATAACCTGTAAACTACAGATTACGCTAATACTAAGAATATACAGGCGTAAAGCTGAACGTATTGCCATCAAACAAACCTTTATCACTTAATTTTAAACTTGGAATAACTAACAGGGCCATAAAAGACAACGACATAAAAGGTGCATCCAGCTTGCTTCCTAAGGCCTTTGCCTGATTATGAATAAGCTTGTACCCGTCTGCCACTTCTACTCCGCTTTTGTCACTCATAATACCCGCCACAGGTAATGGCAATTCATATTCTTCCATGCCATCAGCCAAACTGATACCACCTTTATTCATGATAATCATGTTCACTGCACGGCACAAATCAGCATCATTTGTTCCTACTGCAACTATATTGTGGCAATCATGTGCCACACATGAAGCAATGGCTCCGCGCTGCAAACCGAAGTTTTTGATGAAACCAATAGCTACCGGAGCATCAGTATACCTGTTAACTACAGCTATTTTTAAGATATCAGCTGCAACATCGCTTTCAAAACATTCGCCCTGTTTTACAGCATGAGTAGTATGACGGGTAATTAATTGTCCGTTGAGCGCTTCAATAACATGAACCGTGTTTCCAGTAGCCACCGATTTAAAATCATCTGTGTATTTGGTGCTGCAATTAAACTGGTTAACAATAGTAACATTTACCGGATGCATACGAACCTGGCCTTGAGCAAAAATTTCCTCTCCTTTTATCACCGTTCTCAAAATGGTAAACTCACTAAGGTCGTCCACCTCAATGAAATCTGCACTATCTCCTTCGCGCAGCAAACCCACCGGTAACTTATAATGTTCCACAGGATTCACACAAGCAGCCTGCAACACATCAAAAACATCAAAACCATCTTTAACTGACCGCTCTACTAACTGATTAATGTGTCCCAATAATAAATCATCCGGATGCTTATCATCAGAGCATAACATAACACTCTTCGGATGAGAAGATATCAGCGATTTTAACGCTTCGAAATTTTTAGCCGCACTTCCTTCACGAATCAGTATTTTCATACCCAAAGCAATTTTTTCCAGTGCCTCTTCCAAAGTGAAACATTCATGATCGGTAGTTATGCCTGCAGATTGATATGTTTTTAAATCAGTTCCAGTCAGGCCCGGAGCATGTCCGTCCACCGGCTTACCTGCATGTTGAGCTGCAGCAATTTTAGCCAGTACTGTAGCATCCCCATGAATCACTCCGGGGTAATTCATCATCTCCGACAAATACCAGATATCCGGACGTTGCATTAACTGCTTCACCTGTTCTTCATCCATCACCGCACCGGCAGTTTCAAAAAATGTAGCGGGAACACAGGACGGGCAACCAAAGAAAAAGTGAAAAGGAACTTTAGCTGCATTGTTTAGCATGTATTCCACACCTGCCGTACCAAGTACATTGGCTATTTCGTGAGGGTCAGAAACTGTTGCTACTGTTCCGTGTGTTACAGCTAAACGGGCAAACTCTGAAGGCACCAACATGGAGCTTTCAATGTGTACATGTGCATCAATAAAACCCGGAAGTATAAACGTGTTATATATTCTATCTGTTGGAGTGATACTATGAATATATCTGTCTTTGATAGTAATGGATGCGGGGTAAACCTTCCGAGCATGAACATCAACTAAATTGGCTTCAATAATCATTTCTTCAGTTGTTCAGGCGTAAAACGGAAAGGAAGAAAATTACTCACCCCTTTGGTGACCAATACATCTCCTGTTGCACCTGAGAGGATAATTTCAAATGTTTCTCCCTGCCGGTATTCTGTTTCCGACATCACCTGCAAGCAGGCACCGCAAGGAGAAACCGGACCATCAGGAGAATTGTGTTGACCTAGTGCCGTAACTACCAGACGTGTAACTTTTTTGTGCGGATAAATAGAGCCGGCATGAAACAAAGCCACCCGTTCAGCACATAATCCTGAGGGGTAAGCAGCATTTTCCTGATTGGTTCCGCTGATGACAGTACCGTCTTCCAGAATAGCAACTGCCGCTACCTTAAAATGACTATATGGCGCGTAAGCATTAGGCAGCAGGGCTTTAGCAATAGTAAGCGCCTGTTGTTGTTCCTTGTTCAGCTCTTCAGGCAACATCGCTTCTGCGGTAACTTCTTTCCTAACAGATTTTTTCATATCAAATGTGCTTTCTCAAACTTACGGTTAAACAACGAAAGAGGCAAACTGTGTTCAAAGAATTTCTATCTAATCCTTTAGCTTTGCCCAAAAGAATGCGTATGAAAAAAATTCTGGTTATAGGTGCGGGGCTCTCTTCCTCCTCGCTTATACGTTACCTGTTGCAACATGCTGCATCAGAAAAATGGCAGGTAACCGTTGCTGACCAATCACCCGAGTTGGCAAAAAAGAAAATAAAACGCTCCAAAAATGCTGTGGCTGTTGCTTTCTCCATTGAAAATAAACTGCAACGCGAACAGCTAATAAAGGAACATGATTTAGTTATTTCATTGTTGCCGCCTTCCCTACACATAACCGCTGCAAAAGACTGCATCAAATTCGGCAAACATTTACTTACGGCCTCTTACATTTCACCTGCCATGCAGGAGCTGAACAAGGCTGCTAAAAAAGCAGGTGTACTTTTATTGAATGAAATGGGGCTTGACCCAGGCATTGACCACATGTCGGCCATGCAGTTGATGCAGAAAATACGCAAAAAAGGCGGACAAATTACTTCCTTCAAATCCTTTTGCGGAGGCTTGGTAGCACCTGAATTCGACACCAACCCCTGGAATTATAAATTCACCTGGAACCCGCGCAATGTAATTATGGCAGGTAATGCCACAGCAACCTATACAGAGAACAAGCGGATAAAATTTATTCCGTACAACCGCATTTTTGAACAAACAGAAGAAGTAAAAATAAAAGGATACGGAAGCTTTGAGGCTTATGCCAACCGTGATTCAAATGGCTATATTATTCCTTATGGACTTCAAAAGGCTGAGACCGTATTAAGAGGCACTTTGCGTAGAAAAGGGTTTTGCTCGTCATGGAATCACCTCATTAAATTAGGTCTAACAGATGACACACTGCAATTGCCCGCAACACTCACCTGGCGGGAGTTGATTGACGCTTTGTTACCTTCTGGTTCACAAACCACAGAAAAAAAATTATGCAGCACATTGCAAATTCCCTTTAACGGAAAGGAGTTTAAGAAGCTGCAATGGTTGGGCATTTTTGAAACCAAAGCATTGGGGATACAGCAAGCAACACCTGCCACTGCACTGCAAAAATTACTTCAGGAAAAATGGAAACTGAATGCAGGTGAGCTCGACATGATTGTGATGCAACACCAAATAAATTATACACTCAATGGTACATCTCATCAGGTAAAAAGTTCATTGGTGGTAAAAGGTGAAGACGAAACCTACACCGCCATGTCAAAAACGGTGGGGCTACCTATGGCCATTGCCGCTAAACTTTTGTTGCAGGGAAAAATAAAATCACGTGGGGTTCAAATGCCGGTTATACCTGAAATTTATGAGCCAGCATTAGCTGAGTTGGAGCAAAACGGAATACGTTTTTTTGAAGAACTAAAATAGGCTACAGCCACTTGTTCTTTTTAAATACCAATAAGGTAATTATGGAAGAAAACACCATTAAGGCAACCGCGAAGAGGTAGCCATAGTTCCATCCGATTTCGGGCATATGGGTAAAGTTCATGCCGTAAATACTGGCTATCAATGTGGGGGGCATAAAGATTACCGATACCACTGTAAAGATTTTGATAATCTTGTTCTGCTCCAGATTAATTAATCCCAAAAAAGTTTCCTGAAGATACTCCAGGCGTTCGAAACCAAAATCCGTATGATCTATAAGTGAACTGATATCTTTTAAAATACTACGTACACGAGGACTATATTCTTCAGGGAAAAACTCACTACGTAACAACGATTGTATTACCCGTTGCTTATCAATTATGTTTTGCCGTAACAACATATTCATTTCCTGAAAATAGGAAATCTTAAAGATGATATCCTTGCTTACCAACTTCTCATCACTCACTAGTTTGCCGGTTTGCGTGATATCGTTCGCAATGCTCTCAATTAAATCTGCATCCAAATCAATGCGTATTTCAAAAATAGTAACCAGTACCTGATAACCATTCGAGTAGTTTTTAGCTTGTGTTTCCAAGCGTTTAAACATCTCGTTAAATGAACGCAAATCATAATTGCGGTAAGTAATCAGGTAATTATTTTTCAGAATAAAGGAAGCAGGTTCAGGCCGGTAAGTACCACTTACGGGTACAAGAAAATTGGAATTGGCAATAATGAGTCGCTCGCTTTCAAAATACCTTGAACTGGATTCGATTTCCATCATCTGTTTATCATCAGGGATATTGATGTGAAAACGCGTTTCAATAAACACTTCTTCTTCAGCTGTAAGGTTATTCAAATCAACCCACACCAATTTATTGTAATCAATACCGGCAAGGCTTTGAGTACCGGTACCTTTAACCAATCGGTCGTTTTCCCTATAGTAAATGGTAATCACTCTGGCAAGTTAGGAAAAATGTTGTAAACAGAAAGATGAAGTGCACGAGGTAACACATTCTTAACGGAGTAAAATAAAAAAGCCGCTTTGAAAGCGGCTTTAGGATGGGTGCTCGGGGCGGGAATCGAACCCGCACGGCTGTTGAGGCCACAGGATTTTAAGTCCTGCGTGTCTACCAGTTCCACCACCCGAGCTAAACAAAAAAGGTCATTAGAATTAGCCACCGAAAGAGTTGTTTCAAACAAATGACTAGTGCCTAATGACCATTTTTTAGATGGAGCGAGAGACGAGTCTCGAACTCGCGACCTCAACCTTGGCAAGGTTGCGCTCTACCAACTGAGCTACTCTCGCACGTTATGTAAACGGACTGCAAATATAAGGCTACAGCCAACTTTTGCAATAGTAGCCGTAAATATTTAAGAGATTTTATCTACTTGTTTTTCAGCAGGCTAACAAGCGGCATTATTTTCCTTCCACTATTTTCTTCAAATAATGCAGTTTCATCAGAGCCTCCAGCGGAGTAATTGCATCTACTTCCACCTTGTGCAACTCTTCTTTTACCCGCTGCACCAAGGGGTCATCAATCTGAAACATGTTGAGTTGAAAATCAGGATTTGTGAGTTTCTTCACTACCTCTTTACCGCTAAGTGAAGAGCGGTTCTCTTCCAGGTAGTGCAGAATCTCCTCCGACCTGCGCAGTACCTCTTTGGGTATGCCGGCCATACGGGCCACGTGAATACCAAAGCTATGCTCACTCCCACCCTCTTTTAATTTTCGTAGAAAAATTACTTTGTTGCCTGATTCTTTAACCGCCACATGAAAGTTTTTTATCCCATCAAATTTACCCTCCAGCTCATTGAGTTCGTGATAGTGGGTAGCAAAAAGTGTTTTAGGTTTTTGTTTCACCTGTGTAAGGTATTCTGCAATGGACCAGGCCAGCGAAACCCCGTCATACGTGCTGGTTCCGCGTCCTATTTCATCCAGCAGAATAAGACTGCGGTCAGACAGATTGTTTAGAATGCTGGCAGTTTCCATCATCTCTACCATAAAGGTTGACTCACCGCTGGAAATATTATCTGACGCCCCAACACGGGTGAAAACCTTATCAACAATACCCATACGTGCATAGGTGGCAGGCACAAAACTACCCACCTGAGCCATTAATACGGCTAATGCTGTTTGCCTGAGTACTGCCGACTTACCCGACATGTTGGGACCGGTTAAAATAATCACCTGCTGCTTTTCATTATCAAGCCAGATATCATTAGGTATGTATTGTTCCCCAACCGGCAACTGGTGCTCGATAACCGGATGGCGGCAATCTTTGAGCATTAACTCAAATGTATCATTCACCTCAGGGCGGCAATACTTATTCTTTAAAGCAACATGGGCAAAAGAGAGCAAACAGTCAATTTTAGCCAGTTGCAAGGCATTCTGCTGAATCGGAGTAACGTATTCGGTAAGTTCTACCACCAACTCGGTAAAGAGTCGTTCTTCAATGGCCGCAATTTTTTCTTCGGCACCCAAAATTTTATCTTCGTATTCTTTGAGCTCCTGAGTAATGTAACGCTCAGCATTTACCAGCGTTTGCTTACGTATCCACTCCACCGGTACTTTATCTTTGTGGGCATTTGTAACCTCGAGGTAGTAACCAAAAACATTGTTATAAGATATTTTGAGCGAGGTAATTCCTGTACGTTGCACTTCACGTTGCTGAATTTGCAAGAGGTAATCTTTTCCGGAAAAAGCAATTTTGCGCAACTCATCCAAATCAGCATTTACACCTTCTGCAATTAATCCCCCTTTGTTAATTAATGCCGGAGGTTCAGCACTGAGTGTTTGCTCCATACGAAGAATAGCGGTATGACAAGGAATCAATTGATCAGCCAGCTTCTTTAATTGCAATGAATCAGTAGTGCGAAACAATAACTGAACAGGCTCTACTACTTTTAATGAACGACACAACTGCATCAATTCCCGTGGGTTGATGCGTTTCATTGCTACCTTAGAAACCAGTCGTTCCAAATCACCCACCTGCCTCAGGTAAACGGCTATTTCTTCCGCCAGTTTTTGTTGCTTGGTAAATTGCTCTACAATTTCGAGCCGCTCCTCAATCAGCTTCTGTTCCTTTAAGGGCATTACCATCCACCTGCGCATCAAGCGGCCACCCATAGGAGTTAACGTAGTATCCAAAATTTGAATAAGCGGTACTCCGTTTTCATTCGGGCTGTTGACCAGTTCCAGATTACGCACAGTAAAAGCATCCAACCACACAAAACGATCTTCTTCCAAACGCGATATGGAGCCAATGTGTCCAAGCTGGTGGTGCTGATTTTCATGCAGGTAATGCAAAGAGGCACCGGCCGCAATAATACCCAGATTCAATCTGTCAATACCAAAACCTTTGAGTGACTGGGTTTCAAAATGACGTTGTAGTTTTTCAGTAGCATAATCAGTGGTATAAATCCAATCGTCTAACTGAAAAGTAAAGAACTTATCTCCGAACAATGAAGTAAATTGTCTGAACTGAGGTTTACTCACTAATATTTCAGAAGGTTTTAACCCCTGCAACAATTTATCGAGGTAATCGTGCTTGCCCTGCGCAACAAAAAATTCTCCGGTAGAAATATCCAAAAAAGAAATTCCACCGTCCTTCTCTTGCAGGTATATTGAAGCGAGGTAGTTGTTTTGTTTTACTTCTAAAATTTTGTCGTTGTAAGAAACTCCGGGGGAAACCAGTTCAGTAACTCCGCGCTTCACAATTTTTTTAGTGAGCTTGGGGTCTTCCAACTGATCGCAAATGGCCACACGTTGACCGGCTCTTACCAGTTTAGGCAGATAAGAGTCAAGCGAGTGGTGCGGGAAACCGGCCAGTTCAATATGAGATGCGCTGCCGTTGGCCCTTTTGGTAAGTACAATACCCAGTATCTGCGAAGCTTTTATGGCATCGTCTCCGAATGTTTCATAAAAATCACCCACCCTGAACAGGAGTATCGCATCCGGATACTTCTGCTTAATCTGGTTGTATTGCCTCATCAAAGGCGTTTCAGCGGTTTCTGTTGTTTTCAAAATATGTTGTTCTTTTCAGCAGAAAGATGCAAAATTGCATGCTATGGTGCGCAAATTAAAGAATATTGAACTAAACCGCTTAAGTGTGGAAGAATTCAGAACAACTGATAAGATGAACGTGGTACTTGTACTGGATAATATTCGCAGTGCGCTCAATGTGGGTTCTATGTTCAGAACAGCCGATGCATTCACCGTCAAATCGCTGTATTTGTGCGGAATAACAGCTTCTCCACCCAATAATGAGTTACGAAAAACCGCCTTGGGAGCCGAAGAAAGTGTAGACTGGAAACATTTTCCCTCTACCATAGAGGCCATTACTGCTTTAAAAGATGAAGGTTACAGCATTATGGCCGTAGAACAAACCAGCTCCAGCCTGATAATAAATAATTTTACACCTGAGGCAGGCGTAAAATATGCCCTTATTCTGGGAAACGAAGTACACGGAGTAAGTGAAGATTGCATACCCTTGTGCGAAAAGTATCTTGAAATACCGCAAGCAGGAAGTAAACATTCCCTCAATGTGGCAGTAAGTGCCGGAATAGTAACCTGGCATTTTTTCCAACACCTGTATAAATGAAAAATCCCCCGACCAGCGGAGGATTTCACAAAACAAACTATAACAGCTTTACTCAACTATCTTGAAAGTTACGCGTCTGTTGGCAGCCAACGCATCTCTGCGTTTACCATCTACCAACGGATCTTTCTTACCAATGGTTTGTACTATTAAACGGCTGCGGTCTATCCCGAATTTCTTAGATAGAATATCGGCTACTGACTGAGCACGTTTGCGTGCAAGTTCCAGGTTATAGGCTTCATCTTTGCGCATATCTGCACCACCTATAATGTATATTTTAGTTTCAGGGAAGTTTCTCAGTGCATGAGCTACACCGTATAAATCGGCATAGTATCTTGAAGGTACATCAAACTCATCTGTTTCAAAGAATATAGCAGGCAGGTAACCTATTTTACCTACTTGTTTAAACATTTGCTCAGCTTTATCTGTAGGAACGGCTTGCAATTCTTTAGCTACAGTTTTAGAAATGATGGCAATACCCTGGTGGTTTACAATCATACTGGTATCTGTTCCGGGCTCTAAATCTTTGTGATCGGGAACACCATCTCCGTCTGTATCCTGAGACTTACCGTTAGCATCCACTTGTGCACCGGGATCGGTAAACGGTTCTACGTCCAGATGATCAGGAATTCCGTCACGGTCAGTATCAACAGCCTTACCACTTCCGTATACATTTACACTATCCGGTGTATTTACTTCTCTGTCGAAGAAATCAGAAACACCATCGTTGTCGTTGTCAATTTTCAGCGCTTCAACAGTTTTCTTCATCATGGTCAAATCATCGTACATGTATTTAACAGGATTTGACCATTCAATTGGTGTAGCCACTTTTTTACCAAAGTGATAGGTAATACCAATAGCAGGGAATGCATACCAGTCATATGACTTATTGTTTACACCTGCGCCTCCGGCAGGGTTCCATAAATCAACAGAATCACTTTGAGTCATGCGTAATCCGAATTCTGCTAAAATGTCTATTGAGTTACTCAGTTGGTACTTCAATCCCAGTCCGACAGGTACGGAGTATATTGTTTTAGTGTAAGGTTTTAACGGAGCGTTCCATTCTGAGAAGCTAACCGCTTCCGGCATTAACATGGCGAAACCAACGTAAGAGTACATCTGTATCGGGCGATGAGGTTTGATGAAATTGATGTTGCCTATATTAAACACCAATGAGCCTGAAATTTCAGCAAAACTTGTTCTTTGCCTGAGTGTGTCTGTGCTGAGATGTCCTCTTGAAAACTGTCCTCCCATAAAGCCAAAGCGCAGGCCCAATGAATGTGTCAATTTTAAATTTAAAGTACCGCCATAAACAGGACTCATCTTATAATTTTCCAAATCAAAGAAGGTAACCGGAACACCCACCATACCGGTTATCGAAACACGTTTGAAATCGCGCTTTGGAAAATTATTGACTACGGGCACCTTAGGTGCTTTGGCTGCTTTAGCTGTTTTAGCCTTGGGATCCTTTGAATTGGTTTTACCTTTTGCAACCGGTTTCTTTTTAGGCTCCGGTTTTTTCTTTGGAGCAGGCTTGGCAGCCGGCTTCTTTTTCGGAGCTGGTTTGGTTGCCGTTTTCTTTTTCGGATCAGTTTTGGTTTTGGGGTCCGTCTGTGCAAATGCCAGAGAAAGGGACACCAAAGTGCAAATGAGTAAGAGGGTGATTTTTTTCATCGCGCTTTTAATTTTAGGCTTACACAAATTTCTCTTGCGCGGTGATGCCTACCAAACCTATACTTTGAACAGGTTTGGACTGTTGTCTAAATTTTCACACAAGCCACATTTTGCTCGAAGGGGTGTGTGAGATTGTACATGGTTTCAATGTATGTGGAAGCCTCATTTTTTGCCTTACTAAGTATGTTTTCACTTCGCTCAGCCAATGCATTTTCAGGAAGTAAATGTTGTCTTACTTTGAGTAATTTATCTATTTGATTATCATTGCCTTCCTTTACTATATCCACAAAATCTTTTCCCATTTTCTTGATAAGTGCCTTTTGTTCATTGATTCGCTTCACCCATGCACCTACTTTGGACTTATCAACAAGCTCCATCTTAGATGTGAATACATCCAAAAACGCATTTATCTGCTTAATCTCCTCTGATACGGAAAACTGTTCCCCGCTTTTTTGCAGAAATAAATCTACTAATATGTGCTCATCCTGAAAGAAATCTGCTACACTCAAACCATTTGAAATTATTTGCTTTTGCGCCTTTTCACCCAGAGTAACAAAACTGTTTCTCAAGTGCAAAACTGGGAAGCTTACATCAAATTTTTCAAAGCTCTTTTTTAACTCCAGCCAATAGGCTATCTCACCGGGACCACCAACATAGCCCAGATTAGGAAGAATGACTTCCTGGTAAAGGGGGCGCATAATCACGTTCGGACTAAAACGTTCAGGGTGAAGTTTTAATTCCTGCTTCAACTCTTCTGATGAAAAAACAATGTCAGTATTGTTGATTTGATAATTATTATCACCTGAAATTCTTTCTCTATTGCCTTTTTCTGTGATGTAAAAATGGTTGATTTCTCTGGGGTTAACCTGAATTTTATACCCTTCACTCTCGAGCAATCTGATTGATTCTGCAACCTCATGCTGCGCTTTTTTTCCAAAGATATCTTCAGCGGCAAATGAACTGAAAAGTTGTTTGAGCACCGCATTATCAGGTTGAAGAATTAACAACCCGTAAGAAGCAAAAAGATGGTGGTATATTTTAAATGTTGCATCAGCCAGTTTGGAACTTTGCAGGTAGGCTTCTTTAAACGGCTCAAGTAAACTCGCTGGCAAACGCAAATCTTCCAGTTGTTTGATTACTTCGTCTATTCCGTTTAATGGCAAGCGCCCCACTGGCTGTCCTTTCACCTCAGCCGGGTAGGCCCACTCCAGCTTTTTTGAGAAAAGATGAATGTGATTAATTTCATCAAAATCGTGATCCTCTGTTGCCAACCAAAATACAGGAACAAACTTTTTATCCGGGTGCAACTCTTGAAGCTCTTCAGCCAGACGAATGGTAGTAAGTATTTTATAGATGCAATACAACGGACCTGTAAAAATATTGAGCTGATGGCCCGTGGTAACTGTATAGGTATGGGGTTGGGCCAACGCACGGAGATTATCCCGTACTTTTTGTGCCGAATCAGCTTCCCATAAGTTGAGACTACGGTAGTATTTTTCCATCTCTGCCACCAGCACCGGGCGGTTAGCTTCATTGTATTGTCTATGAGAAATGGCTTCAGCATACCCTTGCGGAGTACAAAAAGCGGTAACGAATGGTTTTAATTTTTCTTCCTTGTTGATATAATCAACTACCAACGGAGGAAATTGTCCGGATTGGGCTAAGCTCACATGGCCAATTAACTCACTCATATTACAGGCGTACCATATAAATCAAACTCTTCAGCAGAAGTAATTTTAACCTGAACAAAGTCGCCTATGCGCACGTAATTTTCAGCAGGAATAAGCACTTCGTTGTCCACCTCAGGTGAGTCAAACTCAGTTCTACCGATAAAGTGATTACCCTCTTTACGGTCAATAAGCACCTTGAGTGTTTGCCCTACACGACTCTTATTAACTTGAGCAGAAATATCCTGCTGTATCTCCATAATGGTTGCCGCCCGCTCTTCTTTTACTTCCTGAGGAACATCGTCTTCCAAAGTATGTGAATGTGTACCTTCCTCATGAGAGTAAGTGAATATTCCCAAACGCTCAAAGCGGCTTTGTTTTACAAAATCTGCCAGTTGTTCAAAATCGTCTTCTGTTTCTCCCGGGTGTCCGGCAATCAACGTAGTGCGGAAAGCTATTCCCGGAACTTTTTGTCTAACCATATCTACCAGTTCCTCGGTACGTTTACGGGTAATCCCTCTGCGCATGGTTTTGAGCATATTGTCGCTGATGTGCTGCAATGGCATATCAATGTATTTGCAAATATTTTCCCGCTCGCGCATTACATCCAGCACCTCCAACGGAAACTGTGAAGGATAAGCATAATGTAAACGAATCCACTCCACACCGTTCACATCAGAGAGTGCTCGCAATAAATCAGGCAGCTTACGGTCGTTATATAAATCAAGTCCGTAATAAGTACTGTCTTGTGCAATAATCAACAATTCTTTCGTACCGTTTTTAACCAGGTGCTGCGCTTCTTTTACCAATTGGTCTATAGGTTTGGAAACGTGTTTGCCTCGCATAATTGGAATGGCACAAAAAGAACAAGGCCTGTCGCAACCTTCAGCAATTTTAAGGTAAGCATAGTGCTGAGGGGTAGTGAGCGAACGTTCACCTATTAATTCATGTTTATAATCTGCACCCAGCGCATTGAGCAACTGAGGCAAATGCATGGAACCAAAGTATTGGTCCACCTCAGGAATTTCTTTTTCTAAATCGGGCTTGTAACGCTGAGACAGGCATCCGGTAACAAAAACCTGCTCCACCTGCCCCTGCTGTTTGGCCTCTACGTAACGTAAAATGGTATCCACCGATTCCTGCTTGGCATTATCAATAAAGCCGCAGGTATTAATCACTACAATATTTGCATCGTCCTTAGCTGATTCATGTTCAACTTCAATATTGTTCGCTTTTAACTGCGAGTACAACACCTCTGAATCAACAATATTTTTGGAACAACCCAGGGTTACAATATTTATTTTCTTTTTACGTGTTTTGGTTTTCATTTGTATTACCGGCTTATTCCTTTAAACAATGAATCTACGAATTCGGCTTTATTAAACAGTTGTAAATCGTTAATTCCCTCACCCACTCCAATATATTTTACCGGAATATTGAATTGATCGGCAATACCAATTACCACACCTCCTTTAGCTGTACCGTCAAGTTTGGTAAGGGCCAATGCATTTACATCCGTTGCAGCGGTAAATTGTTTGGCTTGCTCAAAAGCATTTTGTCCGGTAGACGCATCAAGTATAAGCAACACCTCATGCGGGGCCTCGGGAATAATCTTAGCCATCACCCTTTTTATTTTGGTGAGCTCATTCATCAGGTTCACCTTGTTGTGCAAGCGACCTGCTGTGTCAATAATCACCACATCGGCATTTTCTTCTACTGCTTTTTTAACCGCATCAAAGGCAACTGCAGCCGGGTCGGTATTCATCCCGTGGGCTATAAAACCAACTCCTGAGCGCTCTGACCAAATGCGCAATTGCTCCACAGCGGCTGCACGGAAAGTGTCTCCGGCACCTAGTATTACTTTTTTACCTTCATTGGTGAAAAGATTGGCCAGTTTGCCAATGGTAGTGGTTTTTCCAACACCGTTTACACCTACCACCATAATAACGTAGGGTTTGGCAATTTTAGTGAAATCATGTTGAGCGGCAGGCTGATGGCTGTTTTCAGAAAGCATTTGCACAATTTCATCGCGCAAAAGTGCATTCAGTTCATTGCTACCTACATATTTATCTTTAGCCACTCTATCCTGCAAACGGGCTATAATTTTTAAGGTAGTCTCCACTCCCACATCAGAAGAAATTAATATTTCTTCCAACTCATCTAAAAACTCGTCATCAACAGAGGTTTTTCCAACCAGTGCTTTGCTGATTTTATCAAAAAGACTGGTTTTGGTTTTTTCCAATCCCTGATCCAGCTTTTCTTTTTTGTCTTTACCAAACAGACCGAAAAATGCCATACTGATTGAAATATTTAATTAAAAAAAAAGAGCTTCCCGATACCTTTGAACGGAAAGCTCTTTCTTACTCAAAACGTAAAATTACGCTTTAAAATGTTGTTTAATATTGTCATTGGGAACCATCTCTTCTTTGAAGGTATAAGCTCCAGTTTTGGGGGACTTCACCGCACGTATAATTTTAGCAAACTCTTTACCGGCTCCGGTTTTCAGTGTTGCAACTACTTTCTTAGCCATTGTATTTTCTTACTTAAATGGATTATTTAATTTCTTTGTGAACAGTTACACGCTTCAATATAGGGTTGTACTTCTTCAACTCTAAACGCTGTGTTGTTGTCTTTTTGTTCTTGGTGGTAATGTAACGCGATGTGCCATGCATACCGCTCTCTTTGTGCTCTGTGCACTCAAGTATTACCTGAATTCTGCTTCCTCTTTTAGCCATGATGCGTATATTTTAGCTTAAATAGAACCTTTTTTAATTAAATCGTTCAGGCAGGCAGCGATGCCTTTTTTGTTGATGGTGCGCATGGCCGATGTAGATACTTTTAAAGTAATCCAGCGGTTTTCTTCTGGCAACCAGAACTTTTTTACCTGTAAATTAGGGTAAAACTTACGTTTTACTCTGTGGTTGGAGTGAGACACGTGGTTACCCACTATGGCTTTCTTACCGGTTAAATCACAAACTCTTGACATAACTATTTTGCAAAAATGAGGTGCAAATATCTATAATTTCGAGTAATAAACAAGCGGTTACTTAAAAAAATACTTAAAAAACAAAGCGAATCAGGGTTTTAGACAGGTTATTCGAGCCGTAATTCGGGCTTCGGGTGAATAACGTCAGTTGTAGCAACTGACGGCACGGCAATTGTCTCCCACCCCGAGGGGCTGGACCCCTCGCGATTGTATAGCGCCCTTTCAGGGCTTAGCCGGATTTGATGGTACGCAATCACATCAAAACTTAAACACATCAACACCTTGCCTTATCTTTGCTGCCATGCAATTGCATTACAATGTATACGGAACAGGCCAAACTCCTTTGGTAATTTTACACGGTTTTATGGGTACAGCCGATAACTGGCACACCCTGGCTCAAAAATTTTCAGCTCACAGGCAGGTAGTTACCATTGACCTGCGTAACCACGGACGCTCTCCTCACAGCGAAGAGTTTAGTATACCGTTAATGGCTGATGACGTTTTGCAGGTAATGCAGGAGCTGAACATACCGAACTGCCATCTGTTGGGGCATTCCATGGGTGGCAAAATTGCCATGTTTCTGGCATTACACTTTCCTGAAAAGGTTAATCGTTTATTGGTGGCAGATATTGCCCCCCGCGCTTACCACAGGGGGCATGACGATGTTTTTGATGCTCTTTTTGCAGTTGACCTGCCTAACCTTAAAACCCGCAAAGAGGCCGAAGAAGCTATGCTGCCCTTTGTACCTGATTTTGGTGTACGCCAGTTTTTGCTGAAAAATCTGGCCCGTAATGAAGACGGCTCTTTTTACTGGAAAATGAACCTTTCTATATTGCATACCAAGTACGAAGAAATTATTGTTCAGATAGACCATACCCGACCTTACACTAAACCTGCACTTTTTGCACGGGGTGGAAATTCCAACTACATACGGGATAAGGATATAGATGACATACACCGCTTGTTTCCGGTAGCTGAACTGATTACCATACCGCAAGCCGGGCATTGGCTGCATGCTGAACAACCCGCATTGTTCTTTGAAGCCGTGACTGCATTTATTTCAAAATAAAAATAACAAATTGCTTATTTTCGAACCAATGTTAAAATCAAGGTTACTGTTGATTTCACTCCTTTGGGCCTCGCTGCTTTGCAGTACTGAGGCGCATGCTCAACGCTACGTATACCAAAAACTCACCTTAGTAAAAGACGGAGTAAGCGGCAGCATTGGGTTTGTGGGTGTAGCCCCCAGATTACATACCATAGCCGGGAAAAATGCTTTTACCGCAGGCGTACAGTTGGGTTGGTACCTGAGTGATAAGTTTCTGATTGCTTCAACCATAGGCCAAACCATTTCAAAAATAAAGCTGCCTTACAATTACTTTGACTTGGCCATTGTAGAGCAACATTGGGAGAACCGAATGGGGATTACACACCTGGCCTACATTCCCAAAACCTACAAACTGATTCACCCTGTTTTTGGAGTTGGATTTGGTGGCGGTGAGATTAAAGCCCGCATTGTTGATGATGCAACCTACCAGTTTTACAATGCCTCCAATTCCTATTATGCATTTATTGAACCTTATGCAGAGGCTGAACTAAATATATCGAAACATTTCAGAACCTCGCTGGGGGTTACGTATTCACATACTTTCTTCCAAACCAATCAGTACAGTAAAATTTCGGATGACCAACTCTCTTCTCCGGGTTTTTATCTCGCTTTCCGATTCGGAGAGTTTTGAGAACGTTCCCTGCACAACTGCTGGTGGCTATTGCGAAGGATAAGCTAATATAAAGAAGACACAACAGATAAATACACTTTAGCGAGTTATGCCACTTGCCACCTCACGTATATTGGCAATAGTTTTAGTCTACAAACGTCTCTTGAATTACATCCTTTACTTTTCCAATTTCTTTGTCAGTAAGGGTATCAAAGCTCTTGACAATTCTTATCCTGTCAATTGTTCGTATTTGATCAATTGCAATCCAGCCTTTTCTTGTATTGTGCTTTACTTCAACTCTTGTAGGATATGGCTTAGAGCTGCTTGTCATTGGAGCAACTACAATTGTCTGCAAGTACTTGTTCATTTCGTTTGGAGATAAAACAACACAAGGTCTTGTCTTTTTCATTTCGCTTCCAATCGTAGGGTCGAGATTAACCAATACGATGTCGTACTGATTTATTTGCTCCATTCTTCAAATGTTTCATCATCAAAAACGTCATTCATCAAAAGTTGGTCGTCACCATTTTCATGCATTTTCATAAATGATTTCTCCCAACCCTTCCTCGATTCAACCTTCGGCTTTAGAATGATATATCCCTTTTCAAAAATTAACTCTATTTTGTCGCTAATGTTATATTTCTCAAGAATTGTCTTAGAAAGCCTTATCCCTTTTGAGTTTCCTATGTTTATTACTGATAGTTCCATAATTACAAATTGTTATTACAAAGTAATTACAAAAATATTTAAAATCCAAATTATCAAGGTTAAACAGGTTGATGACAAACAAGGTCTTTTTAAAAATACCGCCAACATTCCACGCTCTTGCTTAGTTACCGATGCGGATATAAAGCTAATATAAAGATAAAAGCGTAAAATAAAGCATGAACATAGCATTTAACGGCATTTGAGCGACTGCGCTATTAGCAACAGTTTTCTGCTGAGACTGATTATAGTTTCTTTTTGTAAAACCATGTCCTGTGCCCAGCATAGTCTGTGAACAACAAGTAGTTGTTATCTATGTGTATAATTTCGAAAATTAAGGTATCGCTCTTCTTTCCATTCTCATCAAAGGTTTTCAACAAGCATTTTTTTGAGTCAATCATATATTTCCCGATTGTCTTATAATCGCCCTGATTGTCAATATATGTTCCTGATTCAGTATATGTACAAGTAGGTATTCCAAATCTGTATTTGGAAGGATCCTTTTGCAAACTGTCAAGTTTGGACAGTCTGCCCGAATACATTTTTATAAATCCCCAGTCACCATATAACTTTTCGAGAACGCAGTTATTCGTTTGCTTATAAAAGGAAGATAAGGTCAACGTAATTGTCAGCCAAACTAATGCTATCCAAATGAAAGATTTTTGAATCATGGCTTTTAAAAATTACCACCAACTCCTGAACATCCGAAATTCTATTAAAAATGTTAAAGTTTTAGATTATCTGAGCAGAGTAATCTCCCCTTTCAGGTAGCGGTACTTGTCATCAAAACCTTTGGCTTCTATGGTGTACACATACACTCCGTCCTGAACAGGGGCATTGTTGAATTTACCATCCCAGGTGAGTGGTATTTGTCCTCTTGACCAACTGCCTTCGTAGATAATTTGTCCCCACTTGTTCAGTATAATCATGCGCATCCATTTCATTTCGCCTGTAGTTACCTGAAACACATCATTCAAACCGTCTTCGTTTGGTGAGAATGCCGTTGGAATATGAATATCTGAATAATCATACACCCGAATTCCATCGAACTCGTACTCCTGCCAACATCCTTTTGAGGTAAAGGCTTTCAGTTTCACTTTGTAGGTGCCTGGTTTGTTATAGGTATACGAAGGGTCGCGGTCTGTAGACACCCCGATGGAGTCTCCAAAATCCCACAAGTAGCTTACAATATCGCCTGTTGATTGGTTGGTGAACTTTACTCCCAAAGGATATTTTCCTTCTGCTACATCTGTTTTAAATGATGAACTCGGAATAGGCTCTACTTTCACGTTAACAGATTCACCCAAACTGGTGCATGTTCCGTCTGAGGTTTTTACAGTGTATTCGTCAGTTGTAGGTGGTATTGCCCAAAATGAGGCTGAGCTTGATACAACCTGACCCGCTTTATTTCTCCATTCAAATGTAGACCCTGAAGGAGAATTTGCACTTAACAGTACACTGTCTTTTTCGCATATAGTTTGATCGACACTGGCATTGATTTGCGGCAGCTGTCGTACATACACTGTAACACTATCAAACCCGTAGCATCCGTTCACGCCTTTAACCATCAAAGTATACGTAGTTGAAATAAGCGGTTGAGCAAGGGTATTGGATGAAGAAGCATCACTCAGGTTTGAAATAGGATTCCATAAATACTCTACTCCTCCAGTGCCTGTCAATGATGCTTTGTCACCCCGACAAATAGAGGTATCAAGTCCTGCACTGGCCGGAGGAAGAGGTTTCATAGAAATTTTAACGCTGTCATACGCAATACAACCGTTGGCGTCAGTTCCTTTTACTTTGTAAAAACGCTCTGCATAAGGGAAAACTTCCGGGTTGGAAATATTCGTGCTGTTAATATTTACATCGGGGGTCCATTTATAACTTAGTGCACCTCCGGCAAAAATCATGATGCGCTGACCCGGACAAACAACCGTATCTACTGAGGCTGAAACGGGGGGCAACGCGTGCACAATAACTTTTACTGAATCAGTATTCACACAGCCATTTATGTCGGTTCCTTTTACTTTAAAGAAGGAGGTGCTTACCGGATTTACGGCAGGTGATGCAATGGTGGTATCAGCAATGTATGCTGAAGCATTCCATTGATAGGATACAGCACCTTTGGCATTGAGATAAACATTGTTACCTATGCAAAGCGAGGTGTCTTTACCTGCATCAACACCCGGAAGCGGATTTACCGACACATAAACTGAGGCCGTATCAGAACAAACTCCGTTAAATCCTTTTACTGTAAAACGACCTGTGGCCAACGGACGCACAATAGCTTTACCTGTGGAATCCCAACTTTCAATGAACGTATGTGTGTCCCAGGTGTAAGTGAGGGGTGATAAAGGTTGTATGGTTACAGCCTCCCGGTAACAGGTAAATGTATCACGTGTAATCTGAATCTGAGGTAAAGCAAGCACATCTACATGCAAACTGCGTAGTAAAATACATCCTTTATCGGAAGTAGCGGTAAGGGTGTACTGCGTTGCAGTGGTGGGAAATAATTTCGGACTGCCTGTTTGATCATCTATAACCGTTTGTGGCGGTGACCAAGTGAACGAAGCAGCATCAGAGGAGAAATATAACCTTAGCGTATCGTTTAAACACATGGAGGTATCAGGTAATGATGATACCTCAGGCAGGCGATTAATTTTTAAACGCACGTTAGTGGTATCACTGCATATACCGTTGGAAACGGTAAGGGTATACGTGGTATCCTGATTAGGATAAACACGGGCTACACTGCTGCCCGGATTAATGATGTTGTACAACGGACTCCAACTGAAGGAGGTGCCGTTAGCGGATGTGGAGGTAAGTGTGGAAGTGTCCTTATCACAAATGGTTAGCGTACCGGATACTGTAGCCTTGGGCCGGGCAACAATTGTAACATTCACAGTATCGTAACTACCGCAATTGCCCGGATTCCAGGTATGCAAAATATACTCCTGGTTATTTACCGGTTTAAAATACGGACTCTTTCCGTTAACATTAGAAACACCTACCGATGGGCTCCATTGATTGTACCATCCGTTGTTACCTGTAATTTGCACACTGTCGCTTAAGCAAATGGTTTTATCTGCACCGGCATTAGCTACCGCGTATGTTGATATAATAAATGTTTTATTAACCGGATACCCTACAATATTAGGTAATGAACCTACTACCCTTACTCGGTAGCCCACACCCATAAGCAGGTTAGACGGAAGTTTAACCCTGAACTCTCCTGAATTGATGCTGTTAAGTGTACCTAAAACCAATGGATTATCAAAATCTCCGCTGGAATCTGATAATTGTAATGTAAAGATATTGCCATTCTGAAATGTTCCGTATTTTGTATAACTCACCACCATACTATCACCCACACAGTAAGCTGTTTTATTAATACTGTTGGTGGTAATTACCTCTGTATTTCTAAAACGGGAAAGGTACTCGCCCCAATACCAACCGTACCAACCGTAATTAAAGCCACTACCTAATGTACCAACGGGAATTGAGTCGTTATTCTTGAACAGTGCCAAGGGATAATAGATACTGTTGTTATAATTGGTGTACATGTACGAGGTACCTGAAAAATAAACATTGCCAAAATAGTCCAAGCCTATGCCGTTTACATTTTCATTGCAACCGTACCATCCGCGGGTTCTTACATTCCAACCCGCTGTACCATCTGAATTTATTTTTATTACAAACCCCGCCCTCTTCCAATTATTCCCAACATAGGGGTAATACCTTACTCTGGTAACCTGACATACAGAACCTGGTTCTGTATCATCAACCAAAGTTCCCGACACATAGATGTTGCCGGCAGGGTCCACTTCAATATCTGATGACCAATCACCGGTATTATCACCGCAATAATTTCCTACTGTTTTATTTTCATCACTACCTATGCGTTTTGTCCATTCAAAATCTCCTGCTGAAGACATCTTAGCTATATATACATCATGTTTACCTGGAGCAAAAGGCACAAATGTGGTAGTACCAAATGTGGTGGTGGTATTGTAAACACCGGTTATCAAAACATCTCCGTAAATATCAGTAGTGGCAGCGATAGCATGTGTGCCAAGCTTTTTAGCCCAAATAGGTACGCCTGTAACTGAATATTTAATTATGGCTCCGTAGCTTTGAGTGCCGGTTAAAGGCACGTATACAGCCCCCTGACTAAAGGTAGCGTCTGCATAAAAATTAGCGGTAAGGTAGATATTTCCTGAGTTGTCTATGGTGATGTCAGACGGATACTCATCCTCCGAGCCTCCACCTGAACGCATCCAAAGAGGTAAGCCGGTAGGAGAGATTTTTGCCAAAAAAACATCCCGTTTACCATTAAAGGCCGGGGTACTGGCCGTTAAAGAACTGGTTACTTTTATAAAACCACTTCCGCTACCTGCCACGTAGCAGTTACCATAACGATCAACCTCAACGGCCGATACACACTCTTCAGAAGCACCGGTTAATTTATGTGCCCACACCCATTGTCCGGAGGGGCTTATCTTAGCTACAAAACCATCCTGACCTTGTGGATTTAGTTTTAACCCAGGTCCAAAATTTACATCAATCGCATTGGTACCGTTAATGGTTCCACCAACATAAACATATCCTTCTTCATCAACAGCTATGGCATTAGCTAAATCCATTTGTGACCCTCCTGCTGAAACTGCCCATATAGCTTGTCCGGTGGAGTCGTATTTAGCTACAAAAAAATCAAAGCAATAATAACCTGTACTGGCATAACCGCACAAGTTGCAGTTGTTTACGTTATTTGAGGTGAGTACATTATTACCTATTTTAACTGTCCCGTTAAAACTACCAATTACGTAAGTATTTCCATCAGCGTCAACAGTAGAATTTCGTTTACCTGCGTTACCATACCAAGCATAAGTACCGCTTTGAACTATCCCATTGCAAGAGTTGCAACTGTTGGCCCACCAGTAGTTGTAACCACTCATAGAATCAATCGCCTTTCGAGCCCATTTGTATTCCTGAGCATTTGAATTATAGTAAGCGGAAAAGAAAAGGAGAACAATAAAAATTCGTAAAACTCTCATTTCTATATCGTATGGTTTAATTTCAAAACGAATATAGTGGTGGTTTAACGAAAAAGCAACAGGTTTAAGCCGTTGTGCAAAAATTTGACAATCAGGTGAATTTACCTCACCTTAATTTTACGTCCTGTTCTGAGAATTGCGTTGCGTTTAATGCGGTTTATCTGGCAAAGCCGGTTTATCGTGGTACCATACCGGTAAGCAATGTGTGCTAAAGTATCACCCCTTCTAACCACGTGGTAACGGGAGTGCGATGCAGATGATTTGGCTTTTTTAACCGCCACCTTGTGTGTAAAGTACGTTTTGTCAATGTAAACCGTATCGGAGTAAAGTCTGCTTTCAGGAAAACAAATCAAACGGGTGGGGTCTACTTTTTCGCCCTTAAAACGTACCTCAAAATGCAGGTGACTACCTGTTGAACGTCCGGTGCTGCCGCCCAATCCAATAACATCTCCAGCACGCACTGTTTGCCCGTTAGCAACTAAAAGTTTCGAAAAGTGAGCATACAGTGTTTCAAAACCGTTGTAATGCCTGATGAGTACCACATAACCATAATCCACACTAAGCTTGGCCACGCGCACCACTCCGTCAAATGCCGCATACACCGGATCTCCGGTAAACAAGCGCACATCTACCCCGTAGTGGAATTTGAGTCTGCGTCCCCATCGTCTGAAACCAAAGCCGGAGGTAATGTCTCCTTTGCATGGCGGAAAGAAAAAACAATCATCATCATCCTGCAACGGGATAGGAATAATTTCCTCCATGTTGGCCAGATCTTCATTGTAGGGGTTAATTACGATGGTATCCCAAATGGCGTAATATTGCTTGGCCGGGATAATCGCTGAATCAAACATAAATCCGTAGCGTTTCCCTTCAGCATTGTAGAGTGAATCAATGTATACCGCAAGCTTTTCATCCAGCTCGGCATCAATCATGTCAATAGATTCTTCAGAAATAAATTCTACGGAATCAATTTCTTCCACGTCTGCACTATCGGGCAGCACCAAATCATCTTCTTCGGTTTGTGCGAAAGCCGAAAATGATACAGCCAATAAACTAAATGCGAATAAAAATAATTTAACTCTTTTCAATACGATACCTCTGATACACTCAACCTAAAATTCTGAGCGCTTCAAATTTATCTTTTTCGAGTTGTTTTTTGAGGTCATCAAGGCTCGGAAACTTAATTTCGTTCCGTATTTTTTCAACAAAGTTTATCTTGATAACTCTTCCGTACAAGTCTTTGGCAGAGTTAATCAAATGTACCTCAATGGTTACATCTCCGCTTCCGCCTACGGTTGGTCGTTTGCCAATGTTGAGCATGCCTTTGAATTTTTCACCCAATACATCCACTTCCACAGCATACACTCCTTCACCGGGAATGAGTTTGTATTTCTCCAGAATGTAAATATTAGCCGTGGGGAAATCTATGGTGCGGCCAATTTTATTGCCCTGCTTTACCACACCTTTTAATGTGAAATTATAACCCAGCAATTCTGTTGCTTTACTGATGTTACCTGTTAAAAGTGCTTCCCGTATCTTGGTAGAACTTACGGTTACTCCGTCAAGCAAAAGTGCCGGTGCTTCTTCTACATCAAATGCGTACTTCTGCGAAAGTTCTTTTAAATCTTTAAAGCCGCCTTCTCTGTTTTTACCAAAACGATGGTCGTGGCCAACAATTAGGTTTTTCACTCCTATTTTATCAACCAGAATATCGCGTACAAATTCCTCTGTGGTTTGGCGGGAAAAATGGGTGGTAAAAGGCTCTACAATCAAATGATCTATTCCGTATTTATCAAAGCGCTCTACCTTCTCTTCAAAAATCTGCAGTATTTTAAAATCCTCGTTATCGGGATAAAGTACCATGCGCGGATGAGGGAAAAAAGAAAGCAATACCGTTTCGCCACCAGTGCGCTCTTTTACTTCGAGCATGCGTCTTATTATTTCCTGGTGACCTATGTGTACACCATCAAACGTACCCTGCGAAACCACAGCATTGTTTATGCGGGAAAAATCATTCAGGCTACGATAAAGTTTCATTCTCTTCTTTTTGTTTAGCTAACAAATCTATAATATTTTTTAATTCAACGGCATCTTTAATTGCATATTCTCCCACTTTTGTTCTGCAAAGCGCTGTAAGATAACCTCCTGAGTTAAGGTATTTGCCAAAATCATGTGCTAAACTTCGGATATATGTTCCTTTGCTGCACACAATTCTGAAATCAACTTCAGGCATACGAAAATCAACTATTTCAAACGCTTTTACCGTCACTGTTTTCGGGGATATTTCAAAATCCTTGCCCGAGCGTGCCATTTGGTAGGAACGTTTGCCGTCAATTTTAACAGCTGAGTATATGGGAGGACGCTGTTGCAACTCCCCCGTTAACTGTTGTGCCGCATCCAATGCCATTTCTTTGGTTATGTGTTCCCACGGGAAAAGTGCATCAGGCTCCATCTCGCTGTCATAAGTAGGTGTGGTGGCTCCTAATTTTATAGTACCGGTATACTCTTTTTCCTGAGCCTGTATACTGTCAATGTTTTTTGTGGCTGCTTTGCCTACACAAATAACCAACACTCCGGTGGCCAATGGATCCAATGTGCCAGCATGCCCTACTTTAATACCTAACTTTCCGTGATTGTCTTTGTGCTGCGGGTATAACTCCGGGTGCCTGCGCACAAAACCATTTACACCAAACCTGATTTTATTGACCACATCAAACGAGGTCCATTCTAAAGGTTTATTCACTACCCAAACGGTACCGTTGACTATATCAGGAGGAAACTGCATCTTAAACGTGTAACTCTAAACCCGTGTACCAGGCGTAGACCAAAAATAAAATACCGAGTACAATGCGGTAATAACCGAAATGTTTAAAACCGTAGCGGGTTAAAAAAGTAACAAAGGCTTTAACTGCTAAAAGGGCCACTACAAATGCTACCGCAGCCCCGATAAGTAATATGGAAATATTGCCGGAGTTGATGTACTCATAACTTTCCAGCAAATCTAAACCTGAGGCGGCAAACATGGTGGGTATAGCCAACAGAAAAGAAAACTCTGCTGCTTGTGTACGGTTAAATCCTGAAAACACTCCGCCAAAAATAGTTGCTGCCGCACGCGATACTCCGGGAATCATGGAGAGGCACTGTATGCAGCCAATCTTAATAGCATCTTTGTAAGTAATGTCTTCGATGTTTATGTACCGTGATTTTTTTTCGCCCGACCATTTGTCGAGGAATATGAGCACTACCCCGCCAATAATTAAAGAAACGCTCACTGTTATAGGGTTAAACAAATAGGCTTTAATCATTTTGTAGGCCAGCAAACCCATGATACCCGTAGGTAAAAAGGCAACAGCCAACTTTAAGTAGATGTCAATACTTACCAAAAAACGTTTGTAATAAATTGCGAGAACAGCCAGTATAGCTCCCAGTTGAATGACGATTTCAAATGTTTTTACAAACTCATCCTCACTGATGCCCATGAGCGATGAGGCCAAAATCATGTGGCCGGTGGACGAAACGGGTAAGAATTCAGTGATTCCTTCAATAATGGCAATAATAATTGCCTGAACTATTTCCATTAGTACTTAGGCTTTTTCATGATGGCGTAAATCTCTAACGAGAAACCGGCCAAAACTACCAAAGGAGCCAGTGTAATTTTGGTGAACCCAAAAATATCTTCTTTGCCGTACATCAGAATAAAACCGAGTATAATCACAACAAGACCCACTATCATAAGCAGGTAATTTTGCTTGTCAAACGCAAATGATTTTTCCGAACCTGAAGCTTGTGCAGGTTTACTTTTAACTGGTGCTGTGTTTTTTGACATGGTGCAAAGGTATCAAATTAATATAAATCGTCTAACTTGAGGCGAAGATAACGTTTGGTCGCTATCCAACTGCTTACCATAGATATAATTATCCCGGCCAGCAGAATGCCCGCAAATAAAACGGCAAACTGGTTATAATCGTATAATTGCTGTACGCCTGCCAGTTTTTGTGGCAGAAATGAGAGCACCCCGGCCAGCAAAGCTCCTGCAATAAAGGCACTGTAAATTCCGTGTAAAACAGAGCGCAGCATAAACGGGCGAATGATGAACCACTGCGTGGCACCCACCAATTGCATACTCTTGATTAAAAATCTGCGGGCATACAGGTTAAGGCGAATGGTGCTGTTGATGAGTGTTAAGGCAATCATAAAAAACAAACCGCTTACAGCCAATACTATCCAGCCTATGGTTTTGAGGTTGGCATTTACCTGCTCAATCAGATTTTGCTGGTAGGTTACCTCTTCTACTATGGGGTTGCTGAGCAATTTCTTTTCTACTTCCTTCATTTTGCTCACATCGGCAAACTCTGCTTTTAAGCTGAGTTCGATGGATGAAAGCAAAGGGTTATACCCGATAAACTCTACAAAATCATGCCCCAGTTCCTGCTGAAATTCTTTGGCTGCATCCTTCTTGCTGATGAACCTTACCTCTTTGGTAAACTCTTCCATCTCCAGCTTCTTCTGCAAGCCCAGCATATCGCTTTCGCTGGCCTCATCTTTCAGAAACACATTGAGCTGAATGTGCTCCTTAATGTGGTCGGAGAGTTTTTTTCCTGAAATAATGATGATGCCGAACACGCCCACCATAAACAGCACCAAAGAGATGCTGATGATAGACGGCAGGTACGATGGCCTGCGTTTGTATGTGCTTTTACCTTCCTGTATTGCCATAACTTATACTTGCGAAAGTAAACAGTATTTGAGTAGTATGCAATTATTCGAAAAACTAAGGCTGCACATAGTTATACACAGGGGCATTGCTGGTATTTTTTTGTTATTTTGCGACTCATTTTTCATAGCAGAATAGCATACACATGTCAGAATACCATTTCAGAGAAATAGAGCAAAAGTGGCAACAGCGCTGGGCTGAACAAAAAACTTACCGTACGGAGAATGGCGGACCAAAACCCAAGTACTATGTACTAGACATGTTCCCCTACCCTTCGGGTGCCGGCCTGCACGTAGGCCACCCGCTGGGGTACATTGCTTCTGATATTGTGGCCCGTTTCAAAAAACTGAAAGGTTTTAATGTGTTGCACCCCATGGGTTACGATGCCTTTGGATTGCCTGCTGAACAATACGCTATTCAAACCGGACAGCACCCGGCCATTACTACCAAAAACAACATTGAACGCTACCGCGAGCAGTTGGATAAAATTGGCTTGGGCTATGACTGGGACCGCGAAATACGCACCTGCGAAAAAGATTACTATAAATGGACGCAGTGGATTTTTATTCAGTTGTTCAACAGCTGGTACAATCCTGCAACCGATAAGGCTGAAAACATCAGCACACTCATTCATATTTTTGAAACCCGCGGCTTTAAAGGCAGCAACGACAGCATTCTTACCGGTGACATCGAAATAGAACGGGATGGATTTACTCCTGCACAATGGGCTGATTTTAGCGAAGCCACGCGCGAAAGTATGTTGCAACATTTTCGCCTGGCTTATTTAAGTGAGGCTTATGTGAACTGGTGCCCCGCTATGGGAACGGTGCTGGCCAACGATGAAGTAAAAGACGGAGTGAGTGAACGCGGTGGTTATCCAGTGGAGCGCAAACTGATGAAACAATGGAGCCTGCGCATTACCGCATATGCCGACCGTTTGTTGCGCGACCTCGACACCATTGAGTGGAGCGACAGCATTAAAGAAGCACAACGCAACTGGATTGGCAAAAGCGAAGGTTGTTCCTTGAAATTTAAAGTAGAAAATTCTACCCGCGAAATAGAAGTATTTACCACACGACCCGATACTATTTTCGGGGTGAGTTTTGTAACGCTGGCACCCGAGCTGGAACTGGTGAATGAACTGGCCACACCTGAGTACAAAGCGCAGGTAGATGCTTACGTTCACTATGCCAAAAACCGCAGTGAGCGCGAGCGACAAACGGATGTAAAAAAGATTACCGGACAGTTTACGGGTGCTTATGCCCTTCATCCGTTTACAGGAAAACAAATTCCTATTTGGATTGGAGAATATGTGTTGGCAGGTTACGGTACCGGTTGTGTGATGGGCGTACCCGCGCACGATAGTCGTGATTTTGGTTTTGCCACACATTTTGGTATTCCCAAACAACAGGTAATACAACCTGCAGGTGAATGGAATTTTGAAGAAGCATCTTATGATGCCAAAGAAGGCACCCTCATCAACTCCGATTTTTTAAACGGACTTGATGTAAAAGCCGCTATTAAAAAAGCTATTGAGGCCGTTGAAGCCAAAGGTTTGGGACAAGGCAAAACCAACTACCGTTTGCGCGATGCCGTGTTTGGCCGCCAGCGTTACTGGGGCGAACCCATACCCGTTTATTACAAAGATGAAATACCTTATGTAATGCCGGAAAGTGCTTTGCCGCTGGAGTTACCTGAGGTAGATAAATTTTTACCCACTGAAGATGGTGAGCCACCTTTGGCGAGAAGAAAAGATTGGAAGTATTCTCAGAAACTAAAATACTGGCAAAAATTACTATCAAAAATTAGACTCAGAAAGTATAACAATACTTTCGAGTATGAAAAAACGACAATGCCAGGGTGGGCCGCGAGCAGTTGGTATTACCTTCGGTATATGGACCCGAAAAATAACAAAGCTTTTTGTAGCAAAGAAGCCATTGATTACTGGCAGCAGGTTGACCTCTATTTGGGCGGAAGTGAACACGCCACCGGCCACCTGTTGTACGTACGTTTCTGGACCAAGTTTTTGTTTGATTTGGGTTACTTACCTTTTACTGAACCTGCCAAAAAATTGGTGAATCAGGGGATGATACAGGGGATGAGTGCATTTTCCACATCTATAGACAACCCAGCAATTTTAGTAAGTGGCTTCAAATTTAGTGAAAGTGAAATTGAGACTATCGAAGGAAGTAATATTATCCGTTTTGGTGGACAAGTATTATTTTTAGGGGAAGAAATGGCTCATGTCATTTACAGCACAGATTACTTCAATAATATTTCCGATTCACTTTCAAGTATAACTAATATAAATCCCGCTATAAAACGCCACATTCCAATTAGCTTTATATCTAATGACAATAGTTTAAATATTGTTGAATTTGAAAAGTCTGAACACATAAAAAACATCTTCTCTTCAGGACATAAACTCATCTTTGCTAATAGATATGGATTCTGGAAAAACGGGAACTTCACATTCTATAATCACATAAAAAACTCTGATAGAATTGAAGAAAATAAAAGGATTTTTTGCCATCGTGAAGTCGAAAAAATGTCCAAGTCGAAATGGAACGTAGTAAATCCTGATGAAATAATCAACCTATACGGAGCAGATACCCTTCGCTTGTACGAAATGTTTTTAGGTCCGCTGGAGCAAAGCAAACCCTGGAGCACACAAGGTATTGAAGGCGTTTCCCGTTTCTTGCGCAAACTGTGGCGTTTGTTTTTTGATGAGCAAGGCAACCTGAACGTGAGCGATGCCACACCTGAAGCAAAGGAGTTAAAATCATTGCACAAAACCATTAAGAAAGTAGAAGAAGACATTGACAACTTATCCTTCAATACTTCGGTAAGTGCGTTTATGGTATGCGTAAATGAACTCACCGATTTAAAATGCAACAAGCGTGAAGTACTGGAGCAACTGCTGGTTACACTTTCTTCTTTTGCCCCGCACATTTGCGAAGAGTTGTGGTCGAAACTGGGGCATACCGAAAGCATTACAAAAACGATTTATCCTACATTCAATGCGGCTTACTTAGTAGAGAACAGTTTTAGTTATCCTATTTCCATCAACGGAAAAGTGCGCACCAATATTGATATGGAACTTTCCCTTGATGCCGCAGCAGCCGAACAGATTGTACTGGCAGATGCCACTGTTCAAAAATGGCTGGAAGGCAAAGCCCCCAAGAAAGTAATTTTTGTGAAAGGTAGAATAGTGAATATTGTGTTGTAAGTACAGGCGAATACTTTCGGGTTGAATGCCACTGATTTCACTGATTTAAGAACCGATTTTTATACGTACGTCATTTACTAATGCCCCCAATGAGAAATCCTGCTCAACTTTGGGAGACTGCTTCGTTCCTCGCAGTGACGTTTTCTTTTGAGGAGAAAAAACTTCAAACATACCGTCATTGCGATGAACTTTTGGCCGGTGTAAGGGCGTGAAGAAGCAATCTCCTATTAGAACGATGTGCTCAACTTTAACCACACTCTTTCATTGCTTTTCATACTGCCACTGATTTCACTGATTTAAGAAACGATTTTTTATACGTACGTCATTGCACGTCATTTACTAATGCCCCCAATGAGAAATTCTGCTCAACTTTGGTAGACTGCTTCGTTCCTCGCAGTGACGTTGCTTTTGAGAAGGAAGAAAAACTTCAAACATACCGTCATTGCGATGAACTTTTGGCCGGTGTAAGGGCGTGAAGAAGCAATCTCCTGTTAGAACGATGTGCTCAACTTTAACCACATCTTTCATTGCTTTTCATACTGCCACTGATTTCACTGATTTAAGAAACGATTTTTTATACGTACGTCATTGCACGTCATTTACTAATGCCCCAATGAGAACTTCTGCTCAACTTTGGGAGACTGCTTCGTTCCTCGCAGTGACGTTGCTTTTGAGAAGGAAGAAAGACTTCAAACATACCGTCATTGCGAACCATGTACTCATGGTGTGGCAATCTCCCAATGAGAAATCCTGCTCAACTTTAGTAGACTGCTTCGTTCCTCGCCTGCCTGCCGAGCGTTGGCAGTGACGTTTATAGTATGCCCGTAAAATAGAAACAGCTATCAGGAAAACCTGATAGCTGTTTCTATTTATATACTCGAAAATAATTAGTGCGCGTGTTCGTGGCCTTCTTCGGCAGCTGCTTCACCTTCGTGGTGTGAAGCACATTTTTCACCGCATGATTTTTCACACTCTTCTTCTGATTTGCAACCGTGGTCGCAACCTTCCATACAAGAGCCTGCTCCTTTACCTGCATGCTTTACACACATGGCTTTTTCTTCAGGTGAGCATCCTACACTATCGCAATAAGCAGCACATTCTTCTTCACTCATATCCGCACACATGCTCATATCACATTTCATTTCTTTTTTAGCAGCGCAACATTCTGTTTTAGTTCCGTTCATCAGCATGTCCTCAGCGGTACCGCCATCAACAGCAATGTAAGGAGCAATAACCAATGACACGATGGACATCAATTTGATTAAGATATTCATGGATGGACCTGAGGTATCTTTGAAAGGATCTCCAACGGTATCACCTGTAACCGATGCTTTGTGCGGCTCGGATTTTTTGTAGAACATTTCTCCGTTAATCATCACTCCTTTTTCGAATGATTTTTTAGCATTGTCCCACGCACCACCGGCATTCGATTGGAAAATCCCCATCAACACACCCGATACGGTAACACCGGCCAGTAAACCACCCAGTACTTCAGGACCGAATACGAAACCAACAATTACCGGAGTAATCAAGGCGATACCGCCCGGTAACATCATTTCACGTATAGACGCTTTGGTAGAGATAGCTACGCATTTTTCATACTCAGGCTTGGCTTTGTATTCCATAATACCCGGAATTTCGCGGAACTGTCTGCGTACTTCCTGCACCATGTCCATAGCCGCTTTACCTACCGCCTGAATGCACAGGGCAGAGAAAATAAACGGAATCATTCCGCCTACGAATAAACCGGCCAATACATTTGCTTTATAAATGTTGATGGCATCAATACCGGCAATACCTACGAAAGCTGCAAACAAAGCCAAAGAAGTTAAGGCCGCAGAAGCGATGGCAAAACCTTTTCCGGTAGCTGCAGTAGTATTACCCACAGCATCCAGGTTATCGGTACGTTCACGTACTTCAGGAGGTAACTGGCTCATTTCAGCAATACCACCGGCATTATCAGCAATAGGACCAAATGCATCAATCGCTAATTGCATGGCTGTAGTAGCCATCATTCCGGCAGCAGCAATAGCCACACCGTATAAACCGGCAAAGTGGTACGATAACATGATACCTGCTGCCAGTGTTAAAATAGGAATTACAGTAGATTTCATACCCACAGATAAACCACCGATGATGTTGGTAGCATGCCCTGTAGATGATTGTTGAATGATAGACAACACGGGAGCTTTACCCATAGCTGTGTAGTATTCAGTAACAATACTCATGATTGCACCAACCACAGTACCAACTAAGATAGCCCAGAATACATTCAATTTAGAAAATTCATATCCGCGAAGGTTCAATGTTTCAGGTAACATCCACATTACAACAAAATAAGAAGCTACAACGGTTAATCCCATAGAAGCCCAGTTACCCAGATTTAAGGCATTTTGTACATTTGATTTATCATCTTTAATGGTCACAAACCAGGTACCTACAATAGAGAAGATAATTCCCAAACCGCAGATGAGCATAGGCAACAAGATAGGAGACATTCCACCGAAGTTATCTTCAACAGAAATTTCCTGACCGAGTACCATGGTAGCCAAAATGGTAGCCACATACGAACCGAATAAGTCGGCACCCATACCGGCTACGTCACCCACGTTATCACCTACGTTATCGGCAATAGTAGCGGGATTACGCACGTCATCTTCCGGAATACCGGCTTCAACTTTTCCTACTAAGTCAGCACCTACGTCAGCAGCTTTGGTATAAATACCGCCACCTACACGGGCAAACAAAGCGATTGACTCAGCTCCCAGAGAGAAACCCGTCAACACTTCGATAGCTGTTTTAACCGTATCAGGACCTAAATCAGCAAAGATGGACAAGAAGGCAATGAATAAACCTCCTAAACCCAATACTGCCAATCCGGCTACACCCAATCCCATTACTGTACCACCGGTAAACGACACTTTTAAGGCTTGTTTTAAACTGGTGCGGGCAGCTTGCGTGGTACGAACGTTGGCTTTAGTGGCCACTTTCATCCCGATGTATCCTGCGGTGGCAGAAAATACTGCACCTATAATAAAGGAGATGGAAATTATCCAACTGGAGTGAATAGGCTTTCCGTTAACTTCATGTATTGTGCCCGAGTAGGCTAATAAAGCAGCCGCAATAGCCACGAAAATGCTGAGCACTTTCCACTCAGCTTTCAAAAAGGCCATAGCACCATCGGCTATATACCCGGCCAGTTCTGTCATTTTTGCATCGCCTGCATCTTGCTTTGATACCCAGGCCGATTTAATTGCCATGACAAGTAATCCAACTACTCCCAGTGCGGGAATCAGGTAAAGAACATTTTCCATATAATCTATTTTAATGTTTAGGTTCCGTTTTAAGGACGGCAAAAATACGATTTACTCTTAATTTTTAAAGGATTTTGATTTTTCAATGGGTTGAACCATAATTGAAAAGCAAATAATTCATACAATATTCATATGTATTCGCTTAATTTACAGCCATGAAGCTACTGACAAGGATTCTGTTCACCCTGTGTATAACAAGTACATCCGTACTGATTGGGCCAAAGGCTTTGGCTTTTGACTTTTACCGCCCTGTAGGTGCCAAAGGCTGGGGAATGGGCAATACTACTGTCACCTTCAGCGATTTATGGAGCGTGCAAAACAACCAGGCCGGCTTGGGCTTCATCAAACAAACCACCGCGGGAACTTACCTCGAAAACCGTTTCCGGCTCAGTAACCTCAACTTTGGGAGCGTTGCAGCAGCATTGCCTACTAAGTTCGGCACATTCGGTATCAACGTCAATCAGTTTGGCTATACAGCTTACCATGAGCAAAAATTCGGGTTGAGTTTTGGCAGGGCATTTACCGAAAAGTTCTCCTTCGGCTTTCAAATGAACTACCAGCTTGTGCGCATATCAGAATATAGCTCAGCCGGAGCAGCAGCCATTGAAGCGGGTGTTATATATAAGGTAAGTAAACAACTGCACACCGGTTTTCACCTGAGCAACCCTACCCTGCAAAAATTAGGTGAGCCTTATAATCAATCGCTGCCTACTGTAGGCAAAATAGGATTAGCCTATTTTCCCTCCGACAAAATAACCCTGTGCGTAGAAACGCAAAAAGAAATGGAGACTGATGCCAGCATTAAACTGGGGGCCGAATACAAGGCACACTCCAAACTGCATATCAGGGCCGGATACTACAGTAACCCCAATACCGTAACCATGGGTGTGGGCTACAACAGCGGACCATTAGAAGTTGATATTGCTGCCAGTATACAACCCCTTTTAGGTGTTTCACCTCATGCCGGTATTAGCTACAGGTGGGCAAAGAAGAAAAAATGAGACAGATGTTTCGATTGAAAAAATTTCTTCTTTTAAGTCTGCTGCTGTCAGCTACATCACTCACTTCTGTTTGGGCGCAAAATAAACCTGCACGTGAGGAAGACGAACGGGTGGTTCAGGATTTTCTGGAGCGGTTGATTGAGAATGAAGAGTCCAATATTGATTACACCGACTTACAGGATCAGCTACTTTATTTCTACCGCAACCCTATTAACCTGAATAAAGCCGGGAAAGAACAATTACAACAACTGGGCTTTTTAACCGAATTGCAAATCAATAACCTGTTGTTACATCGGTTAACTTATGGCGATTTATTATCTGTGTATGAGTTGCAGGTCATTGAAGGATTTACGCCACAGGTTATTCAGGATTTGTTGCTTTTTGCCACGGTAAATGGCGATTGGATGACAGAAAAACTCACGTTCAAAAAACTACTCACCCAATCACGGCAAGAAGTTTATTTGATGCACCAGCAAACCTTGCAAACACAAAAAGGCTATACCCTGCCGAATGCCGAAGACCCTGATGCCACCAACTACTACCTGGGTTCGCCTTACCGTCACTTGTTCAGATACAACATGGCTTATGGCACACGTTTCAGCGCGGGTTTGATTGGCGAAAAAGATGCCGGTGAACAGTTTCTTGAAGGCAACAATAAAAACGGATTCGACTTTTACTCCTTTCATTTATTTGTGCGTGATGTGGGAAAATTTAAGTCCATTGCACTGGGCGATTTTCAGGCTGCTTTCGGACAGGGATTAACGTTTGGTTCAGGTTTGGCTTTTGGCAAAAGTCCGTTTGTGCTTAATGTAAAACGCAATTACCAGTCACTGCGGCCTTACCGCTCAGTAAACGAGAACGAGTTTTTACGGGGAGCTGCTTTCACCTATGCCCTTCACCAAAAAATTGAACTCACCACCTTTCTCTCGCACAAAAAAATTGACGGCAACATCGCTTCCAATACCGACACGCTTTTCTCAGATGAAAGTGCTTTTACTTCCATTATCTCTTCCGGATTTCACCGGACGCCCAATGAAATAAAAGACAAACAAACCGTTACACAAACCATAGCAGGCGGGCATTTACGCTACAAACTTTCCAACTTTCAACTTGGCTTAACCGCTGTACACACTGCTTATGACCAGGCTTTTCAACGCGATGATAAACCATACAACCGCTTCGAATTTTCAGGAAAGAGTTTGCTGAATACGGGCGTAGACTACACGTGGTATTACCGCAACGTTACCTTCTTTGGAGAAGTAAGTCGCAGCAGCAACAGTGCTATGGCTACCTCACATGGTTTGCTGGCCTCCCTGCATCCAAAAGTTGATGTGAGCATGGTGTACCGTAATTTTGCAAAAGATTACCACACTACTTATAGCAGTGCTTTTGGCGAAAACTCCCGCAACATCAATGAACAGGGTTTTTACATGGGTATCTCAGTACGTCCTGTTCCGAAATGGACCATCAACGCGTATACCGATGTGTATTCCTCCCCCTGGCTTAAGTACTTGGTAGATGCACCTTCACGTGGGTATGACTACATGGCTGAGTTGAATTATGCACCTTCCAGAACAGTTCAGATGTATTGGCGTTTCCGCAATGATAACAAAGAGAAAAATGCTACCGGCAATGAAACCGTAAGCGACTTTCTGGTAGTGCACCGCAGGTATACTTACCGCTATCAAATCAGTTACAAGGTATCACCTTCCTTTACTTTAAAAAACCGCGTAGAATTCAGCGAATACCAGACACCTGTAACAGCCACTGAAAAAGGCACGGTGTTCATTCAGGATGTTCAGTATAAGCCACTCAGGGGAGCATTTACATTTATTGGTCGCGCTGCTTATTTCAGTACTGACGGGTACAACAGCCGCCTTTATGCCTTTGAAAATGATTTGCTGTACCAGTTTTCGGTACCTGCTTTACAAGACAAAGGCATGCGCTATTTTTTGTTAATCAGATACAAACCAATTCGTTCCGTTGATGTTTGGCTAAAGTTGGGCAGCACGGTGTACACTAATAAAAACACTGTAGGTTCAGGATTAGATGAGATTAACGGGAATGCCCGTACTGACCTGAAAATACAGGTGCGTTACAGCTTCTAACTTTGCACAATAGCTGCATTTTTTTCACAAATCCTTAATATTAGCAGCGAAGCCTTATTTTTGCGCAACTTTTAAATACATAAGATGGATTTATTCGAAAAACTTGCAAGCAGACCCGGACCACTGGGCCAACATGCCGACAGAAGTCATGGCTATTACATGTTCCCTAAGCTGGAAGGACCAATTGGTGCACACATGAATTTTATGGGTAAAGAAAAATTGGTGTGGAGTCTGAACAACTATTTAGGCTTAGCCAATCACCCGGAAGTGATGAAAGCAGATGCAGAAGGTGCGGCAAAATTTGGTATGGCCTACCCTATGGGTGCACGCATGATGAGCGGCAACAGCGACTATCACGAACAATTAGAAAAAGGTCTTGCTGAATTTATAGGCAAAGAAGATGTTATATTGATGAACTACGGTTACCAGGGTATGGTAAGTGCCATTGACTCTTTAGTTGACCGCCATGATGTAATTGTATACGATGCCGAATCTCATGCCTGTATAATTGACGGAGTTCGTCTTCACCAAGGCAAACGTTTTGTGTACAACCACAACAACATGGAAAGTTTGGAGAAACAACTGGAGCGTGCCACACGCTGGGTTGCTGAAACCGGAGGTGCCATACTCGTAATTACTGAAGGTGTATTTGGTATGTCGGGTGTACAGGGTAACCTTAAAGGTATTGTAGAACTGAAAAAGAAATTCGATTTTCGTTTGTTTGTAGATGATGCACACGGTATAGGCACTATGGGTAAAACAGGAGCCGGTACGGGTGAGGAACAAGGCGTAATGGATCAGATTGATATTTACTTCGGCACCTTTGCCAAATCATTTGCCGGTATCGGAGGTTTTATAGGCAGCAACAAAGCCATTGTGAACCACCTGCGTTACAACACCCGCTCACAAATTTTTGCCAAATCATTGCCAATGCCTATGGTAATAGGTGCATTAAAACGACTGGAACTTATTCGCACAAATCCTGAGTTGAAAAACAACTTATGGAAAATTGTAAATGCTTTGCAAAACGGCTTAAAAGAAGCCGGATTTAACATAGGCATTACCTCTTCGCCTGTAACCCCGGTAATATTAAACGGCACTATACCTGAGGCAACCGCACTTACGCACGACCTTAGAGAGAACTACAATATCTTCTGCTCTATTGTGGTATATCCGGTTATTCCTAAAGGCATGATTATTCTGCGTTTAATTCCTACAGCCATTCACACCATTGAAGACGTGAACAGAACCATAGAGGCGTTTAAGGAAGTAAAAGAAAAGCTGGCTGCCGGAAAATACAATGTAGAACAAATTGTGAAAGTGGAGAATTAATACAAAAAATTACACGATATTCTTGAACAGCGGTTGAGTAATTCAACCGCTGTTTTTGTTTACATCTGTCTGCTTTTGTTTACTTTTGTTTATGGAAACAATCGAAAAGCACGAAAAATTTCTCAGCGAAAAATTACCGCTGTATCTGAATGAACTGAAAACAACATCGGCACCTTTGTGGGGCAAAATGGATGTACAGCAAATGCTCGAACACCTGTGCCTTCCCTTTTTGATTGCTACCGGAAAGATGAGTGTACAACTTACCTCACCCGAAGATAAAACACCTGTACTCAAACGTATTTTAATGAGCGATAAACCGCTGCCAAAATTATTTCACAACCCCATTTTACCTGAAACACCATTGCCTGCCGCTGGTGCCAATTTGGAAGAAAGTAAAAAAGCATTAAAAGAAAGTGTAGCCTTCTTTTTGGATTACTATAAAAAGAACCCTCATGCTACAGCCCTGCACAACATTTACGGAGAACTGAACTATCCGGAATGGCTGGTGATGAACATTAAGCATGTGCGCCACCACTTTGCTCAGTTTGGTGTGGAAGTGGAAGAATAGCCTTGCGTAAAACAAGTGGCAAAGCATACATCATAACAAAAAATTCATAAGAATTTTTACTTTGAAACACTAGCAACTATATGCTGCGCAGCAATCCAACCGGTTGTCCAGGCCGCCTGAAAGTTGAAACCTCCCGTTACACCATCAATGTCAAGCACCTCACCGGCAAAGTACAAACCGCTTACTTTTTTGCTTTGCATACAGGTAAAATCTACTTCGTTTAAATCAACTCCACCGGCTGTTACAAACTCATCTTTAAACGTATTTTTACCGGTTACCTGCACTTCAAAAGCGGAGATAAGGTTAGTTAGCTGATTCAATTGCTTATTGCTTACATCTGCCCAGCGGGTATCAAATGCAATAGCAGCCTTTTCTATAAAGTACAACCATAACCGCTCGGGCAGGCTGAATAATCTGGCATTGGGAATAATCTTTTTGCTTTGTTGTTGTTTGAGTTGTTGCAACTCCTGCAGTGTTTGTTCCTGATTGTTCTGCGGTATCCAGTTTACAATTAAAGTAAACGCATAGTTGCGTTCAAACAATTCACGGGCAGCAAAAGCAGATGTTTTCAAAATAGCAGGTCCGCTTAGCCCCTGATGCGTAATAAGCAACGGACCTTCGTATATCTTTTTACTTCCTGCTTGTTTTACCGTGGCTTTGGGTACGGCTATTCCCGCCAGTTCAGTTAATGATTTATCTTTTACAATAAAGGTAAACAAAGAAGGGACAGGGTCAACGATGGAAATGTTCAATGAAGCGAAAAAATCATATTGCGATTTTTTAGGAAATCCACCGCAAGCCAGCAGCACATTTTTACTACTCAGTGTTTCTTCTTTGTCTGTATGCAACAAGAACCTTGTTCCTTCTTTTGTAACAGTTCTTATTCCACAACCCGGCATCAAACGTACACCGTACTTTTCGGCTTCATCCATCAGGCAATCCACAATGGTTTGAGAACTGTTAGTGGACGGAAACATTCGTCCGTCACTTTCTGTCACCAGTTTTACCCCATGCTTATTGAACCACTCTACCGTGTCTTTAGGCTGAAAGCGGTTAAACCCCTGTTGCAGTTGTTTGCTGCCGCGCGGATAAAACTTAATCAGTTCCTGCACATCGAAACAATGATGGGTAACATTGCACCGTCCGCCACCTGAAATTTTCACCTTAGATAAAAACTTAGACGCACGGTCAACAATCGCAATTCGTGCAGCAGGATGTTGAGTAGCCACATTCACCGCGCAAAAAAATCCTGCGGCCCCGCCACCTATTACAATGAGATCAAATTCTTTCATAAAGCAAAAGCTCCCAAAGTTGGTGAAAACCCGGGAGCTAATTGCAAACGATGATGAAGAAAAGTTTCTTTTGTTATTTAAAAATCGAGATCGTTAATTACTATACCAAAAGCCACAGGATACAATTCAGGTCCTCTGTCCTTTTGAAACAACGGTGACAATGAGTAGTTCATGTACAGATTAAACCAACCGTAACCTATTTTAGCATTGATACCGTAGCTCAAACGCTCCACATTCAAATCATTGTAATTTTTCTCTTTGCCTTCTTTGCTACTCACCTGTTTGGTGTGCGAACCGATTAGGTAACCAACCGTAGGGCCTGCAGCCAAGCGAAAGGAATGCTTGAGTTTGTCGGGCCTTGATTCAAATTGAAACCCAACCGGAACAGTTACATAAGTAGTAAGCAGTTTGTTCTTTTTCAGGTTATAACCGGTAGGCAGAGCCTGCAATGAGTCATTGAAACTGCTGAAGGTTACGTTCTCGGTAAAGCGGTAATTGTTGTACTGTATAGTGGTTCCGTAGTAAAAACGAAACTTACCGTTGGCGCTTAATTTCACCGCCTGATCAAACAAATGCAGGTTTACATTCACTGATTTACCCGGGTTCAAATCCAAAGCCGACATTGACTTAGGTAAACTGAAGGAGCCTTTGTGAAGATAATTGTTCAGACCTAAATCCAGACGCAGGTAATTGGTAAGCACCTTTTTTTCACTATTAGGTTTCTTGTTTCCCTTACCTATTTTTACGGATACACTGTCTTTCCCCTGCTTACCACCTTTGCTGTACACCTTAATTCCCGCAATATCCACTACTACTGATTCACCACTGGTAGAATCAGTGATAGTGATAGTTTTTTTGCGGTTCAGCTCCTCCTGCTGGTTTTTAACCACAGCGCGAAGTGAATCCAGTTCCTTTTGTTCGGGAGTTTGAGCAAACAAAGCTCCTCCTGCAAGCAGCAGTGCTGCCATTAATTTGATTGACTTTTTCATATTCTTTTATGATTTATTTTTTTACAATCCGGCTTTCATAGTGCTCATCATTTTGAGCCGCTCGTTTTCCAATTGAATTTTTAAACGTGTTTTATCATCTTCTTTTACCCGGTCAATTTTAAGTGTGGGCTTGCTGAGGTAACTGAGCCAGTTACCCACCTTATTGACAATAGTCTCTTTCACTCCCATTCGCTCAGCCGGTTCAGGTTGATTGTTTTGCACCACTACCACCTGAGCCGAATCTGCATTTATATCAGGCAATACTGAGGCAACTCTTTTTTCCACTTGTTGTTCCAGATGAATTTGTGGTATGTCTTTTTTAATAATGGAAGTATCCACCTTGGCCATTTGAATGGGCTCCTGTACCGGAGTGAATTTTACCGGAGTAGTCAATTTCTCTTTTTGTACCGCTCTCTTCGGAGTACTGTTTCTGTCAGACTTTTTTACAGTTGTTGCATACGTTACATGAGGTACAACGGGAGTCTCATCTGCTTTATTCTCCGCGGTTACTTCAGGAACAACAGCTTGTTCAGTTGATGAAGGTTGAACTGCAGAAGTAGTGTCTTTTGAATTTGCCAGTAGACCCGTTGAACTACTTTCAGGTTGATTCAATATCCATAAGGCTCCGATTAAAAGAATACCGATAGCTGCTACAGAGAGGTAAGGATGAAAGAGGTAAATGAATCCGCCTTTTTTACGTTTAAGGCTTTCCTTATTTTCAAATACTACAGTCTCATCCGCCACCAGCACACTCTGAGTGTAGGCTGCTAACTCAGCCTCGAGTTCCGGATGTTGAGCCGCAAAAGCCCTCACCTGTTTTTCTTCATCTGCTGAAAGGTTGCCTTCCATCAGGTCGAAGAAATACATCTCGTAATTTTCTTTGTTGATGCTCATAATACTTCCTCCCGGCTTCCGATAAATTTTTTAATGTGTGTGCGCGCTCTGAACAAATACACCTTTACCTGAGCCATATTCAAACCGGTTATCTCGGCAATCTCTTCGTAGGTGTATCCTTCAAAATCACGCAGGGTCAAAACGGCCTTCTGCTCAGGAGCCAAAGCTTCTGCTGCCCTGTCAACCAAACGTTTTACATCGTTCCTTTCTGCATACACTTCTTCAGCGTAATGGTCAGCAGCGGCATCCAGTCCGGAGAATCTTTGCTGGTAGCGCCACTCATCCACCATTAAGCGGTATCCTGTAGTGAACAGGTAGGAACGGGCTTTTTCTGATTGTACTTCGGTGCGTTTCATCCACATTTTTTCAAAGGCTGACTGAACTATATTTTTCGCTGTGTCCCTATCCTTCAGGTTCTTTACCAGAAAACGGTAAAGGCCATCTGAACAGGAATCCACACAGTTATTAAATTCTTTTTCAGTCATCGTTTGTCGTAGGACGGATTGAGTTACAGCTTTGTTACAACGGGTTGACAAAAATGCTACAAAGCACTGAATTTCTGATGATTATTTTTATTCTCTATTGAAAAAAGCCACATTATATTTGTAAGCAACTAATAATTACGCCTATGAAAAGTACAATGTTCACACTGTTGATGCTGTTTACGCTTTCAGCGTTGGCTCAATTTGGCTACAAAAGTAAAAAAGAACTGGAAGCTGTAAAAAACACAGAACTGATTGTGGTGCTCACTGATGATACTGCCGACCAGTACAATAAAAGTATCCGGAACATGGTGAACCAGCACTGGAAACACACCGCAGTTAAATACATGAACACCCAACAAGCTGCAGAGTATTCCAAAAAAGGAGATGGTTTTACGTACCTCGTACTGGTTAAATGTGCCGGTGCGCGCTTAAAAAGCAAAGCCATGAGTTCAGAAGTAGAAACAACCGGCCTGCTCATGACTTCCAAATTCAAAAAAGGCAAAATCATGTTGCCCGATATTCTTGCATCTGCTTTGTTCGACAGCAAATTCGGCCCCACAGCGGCTGATTATGATGCGCAATGTTTACGAGCAGTGCAGTTTCTGAATAACTTTTTTGCTATGGTGCCTGACGCAGCAAATGACAAAGAACTGGATTTTGAAAACATGCAAAAAAGGTATCCCGGTGATAAATCTTTGGCTGAGGGTAAAAAATTATTGATTGACAAAAAGCTGGTACCCGATGAAAAGCAAAAGATGCTGATAGAAAAAAACTATCCGGGTGAAGTTGTATTTACCGATGCGCAGGAGATTGCCAAGGCCATCTTAGCTCAGGATAAAGATGTCATTTATTTTGCCGCTCCGGCCTTTGAACTGGACACCCACCTCATGTTTGTAACAGCAAACGGAAGTAAAATTTTGTGGTACGAGCTTACCAGAGGAGGTACGGGATATATTACGGGAAGAGAAGTTCAGCGGTTAGTGAAAAACTAAAACTTACTTTAACTGCATCAGTTGAATGGCTCCACCTCTGCCACCGGTAAGGAAATAACGACCACCATTCTGGTAGAAATCAACCACCTTAAATGAGGTAAAGCCGGGAACAGGGAACGTTGCGTATGCTGAACCATTTGCATGGAACAGGTACACTTTATTACTACCGGGGGATGGTATTCCTATTTTCACTTTTCCATCGAGTTCAATTAAAAACGGAGCATTAGCTGCGGTATCTCCGGTGTTGAAGGTGCTGATAACTTTTCCGTTGAGTGAAAGCAGCTTGTACGAACCGTTTCCACCGCACAGCAACTCAGGAGAGCCGTCTTTATCGGCATCCAGTATTTCGAGGTAGTTTCCTTTACCTGCATAAAAAGAAGGTAAAGTATCTCCCGATTGCCCGAAGTTGTAGCACACAATGTATCCCGCTGTATCCAGTGCGAACACTCTTGCGCGGGTAGTGTCAACAGGTTGCACGGCATATGGTGAAGTAAACAAAGTATTTTTCTTTTTATTGTAGGGAGCACGTAGTCCTTTTTTCTGCCATATGTATAACGTTCCGCGTTCAGTTGACGAATACAGGAAGTTACGTGAGCCTAACTTAAATGTGCGCAGCGCATATTTTACATTGTACTCCAGCGTACGCGGGTTCCATCCTTCCAATAATTTACCGCGAATACTGTAGCCGTATATATTCTGATTCTCGCAAGGCACGTAGTATTTATGTTCGCTGGTATCAAACTTTGTTAAGGTGAGTCCGCCAGATGCTTTTCCTCCCAGTTTTACCGGGTAGCTGAACATATTATTTCCGGCTGCATCAATCAGGTATATCTGGTCTTCTGTATTGAACAGGTATTGACGTTGGCCGTTGTTCATGGCATCCACCTCATGTATTTCGCCCAGTATTCTACTACTCAGTTTTTTATCCCACACCATCTTACCGCTGTTGTCGAGCAAATACAGTGTGTTCAATGCATCCTGTACAAGCACTACATATTGTTTCCTTACCGGATCATATACGGCAGTTGGCGCAACAGATGGAGTAGAATCAATTGCGGTAGTCCACAAAGCACGTGTTTCCCCTGCTGATTCAGCTACTTGTTTTTGTTGTGTGGTACTCACATTGAATTTAAAATTCAGGTTAGAGTAAAACATCTTATTGTTAGTGCTGCTGAATTGCAGCGTAAAAAACTCCAGCTTGCGGTAGGTATCCACGTTACGGTTTAAACTACTAATAATTCCTTCTGAGCCATACACGCCCGGCAGCATAAGTGAACGCGGCACATTGATGTACAACAGTACATTGTGTGTGGTAGAAATATTTTCGCTGTATTGTTTGTAACGTATGTCTTCACTCAACACCGCTTTTTGCTCGTACTTATCAATTACCTGCTTAAGTGTAGCATAGCTGTTGGCAAAAATGAGGTAATCGTTTAATGAGGTAATAAACGGAGAATAAATCGAATTAAAGACGCCTCCGTAAAGCAGCCTCAGGTAATTCCCAAAAGGTAGTTTACTTATTGTATAACCGTTGTACATCAGCGTTAAGCTATCCGTTTCTCCTTTCTGAGAAGCAGCTCTTTTAAGGTTGCCGATGTTTTGTAGCGCTACCTGAATATTTGGCGTTTTGATTACTGCATAACACTCTTGTTTATAATCCGGTGAAGCAGGTTCATTCATTACTAAAGCAGCTTCATTGCCGGCCACAGGCACCAGACTTTCCTCCAGTCTGATGTTGTAAATAGAGAACAGACTATCCGAAAAATATTTATACTCCCCTGCCAGTTTTTTCACCCTCAGGTATTCCTGCAACTCTTTACTGAATACTGTGTAATCACTTATGCCCAGGTGAAGCATCAAAGCTGATGAGGATGGAATTACAGAATTAATCGTATTGGGTTGAGGCAACTGCGATTTGAACAAATCAAGGTACCCTACAGAAGAGTCGCCTGTATTGGTTACCCCGGTAAGCAATGCACCATTGGGTTGTAACCGAACATCCAAGGCTGAGCTGTGAGCAAAATCCTTAAGGAAAGCAAAGAGTTGGGGATTCTGTTTGTTGCTGAAGCAATAAAACAAGGAGGGCAAAGCCGCATAGTTGATGTACACATTAGCCTCCACATTCGGAGTAGCCAAGGAGCGTACCTGCTCAAATTTTTTCTTTTGTGCTGCCGTCCCCGAAATCATTTTTCGTAAGGCATCATCCACTAACACTCCGGTTTCAGAGAACAGTAACAAACCATCGTTTACGGTGTAATTGAGCACTGCTTTACGATTTTTATTCAGCAACTCATGAATTTTTACTTTGTTGAAAGATCGGTTGCTGATGGAATAACCGGCATTTTGTTTCACCAACCATTGATCCATGTATTTAAAATCAACCTCTTTTCCCAGCTCCACTACAAAGAGATAATTCAGTTTACCGGTGCTGGTGGGATGAATGGAAAAGAACAGTTTAAAGTTCTTTAATACCTTTCTGAAGTCGGAATTGTTGAAAACCAAAGAGTCATACACCACCAGTTTATCGCTGAACTCCCGAAAATCAGGTGTTTGTTTTAATTCATTCCAAAAAGGCGAACTGTAGAGATTTGCCCAACCTTGTGTTATGTCATTCAGTTCAAATATGATGGCTGCATCATCGGGAACAGCTTCTAAAGCGGGTGTTTCACGTACACTTACCTGAGATTTGTAAAAATACCAGATGAGTGAGCCTATGATTAAAGCTGTGATAGTGACCCCGAAAAAAAGAGATTTGTTCATGCGTTAGCTGCTCTTTCAAATTTGCTGGTAAATCCCTGATAAAATGCTGTAATTTGTCAACAAGCTGTACAATAAAATAGAATGCACAAAAACACACGATTACTTTTAGCCACGGGCTGCTTACTTACCTGCCTCGGAATAGTTCTGGGAGCATTTGGTGCACACGGAGTAGAAGACCGTGTTGAACCTTATTTTTTTAAGGTATATCAAACAGCTTCACGCTTTCATATGTACAATGCCTTAGGATTAATTTTAATCGGACTGATTCATCACCAGGTTTCATTACCCGGCATTAAATGGATAACACGGTTGCTGTATGCCGGTATACTTATCTTCTGCGGAACATTGTACTTGTTAGGCACCTCACCGATTTGGAGTACTTCTGATATGCGTTGGTTGGGCGCTATTACTCCTATTGGAGGAGTATGTATGATTAGTGCCTGGCTCATCACAGCCATTCAATTGTATCAAAAAAATAAAAACTCCGCCACATGAAAAAACTAATTTTGATGCGCCATGCCAAATCAGGATGGGACAATCCTGATCAGAAAGATTTTAACCGCGAACTGAATAAACGCGGAATTCGCAATGCGCCTGAAATGGGTTTACGACTCAAAGAAAAAAACTGGCCCGTTCAACTGGTGGTGAGCAGTCTGGCCACACGCGCCAAACACACGGCACAATTGGTATGTGCGGCATACGGTTATCCTGAAAAAGAAATTGACTACCGCATAGATATTTACGAAGCGCAGATAAATGACTTAAAGCACGTGTTGCAAAGTATTGAAGATACGGCTTCATCATTACTGCTTATAGGCCACAACCCGGGTATGAGCTATTTTGCAGATTATTTGGCCAACTGTGGCCATATAAACCTGCCCACTGCCGGTATGATTTATATGCACCTCGATATTAAAACATGGAAAGAACTTAAACCCGGCTGCGGCAAACTTGTCGAATTTGATTTTCCTAAACGTGACCCGTTTGATACCGACTGATGGAATTAGAGTTCACTGATACCTCAGCTCATTCGGAACGCGAGACACTTTTTGCAGAAGTGATTTTGCCCATTGCCCTGCCTAAAACATTTACCTACCGCATTCCCTATGACATGAACGAACTGGTGTGTACGGGTAAGCGTGTGAGTGTGCAGTTCGGTAAGAAAAAAATATACTCGGCACTGGTGCATCATGTACACAAACAGGTACCTCAGGGTTATCAGGCTAAATACATTCATGCGGTAATTGATGATGAACCCGTAGTGAATGCCACACAAATCAAGTTTTGGGAATGGATAGCTGATTACTACATGTGTTCATTGGGAGAAGTAATGAATGCAGCACTTCCGGCAGGAATGAAATTAGAAAGTGAATCGAAAATTTACCTTAACCGTGATTCAGAAATTGACTACGGAGGACTAAACGAAAAAGAATATTTGGTAATAGAAGCGCTGGAGAAAAACCATGAACTCACCATTTCGCAGGTATGTGACATCATTCAGCAAAAGCATGCACACAAGCTGCTCAAAGATTTACTTGCAGCCAACCTCATTTATATCCACGAAGAATTAAAAAATACTTTTAAGCCCAAAACGATTATCTGCGTAAGGTTACACAAAGATTACAGGAGCGAGGAACAACAACGCGGGTTATTCGACAGTTTGGAACGCAAAGCACCTAAGCAGGTAGATTTATTAATGGCCTATCTGGGCTTGAGTTACCAAAAAGGCACCATTACCAAAAAGGAATTGATTGAACAGGCCAAATCAACTGAAGCAGTATTCAAAGCATTGGCCGATAAAAATATATTCGAATTGTTTACTGTTCATCAGGATGAATTTATGCTGCCTCCTGAAATCACCATTCATTTTGACCTGAACGAAGAACAGCAAAAAGTATACGAACAACTCAACGAACTGTACAAAGAAAAACAAACTGTATTACTACATGGAGTAACCGGAAGCGGAAAAACACACGTGTATGTAAAACTGATTGAAGAACATTTACGCAAAGGGCAACAAGTGCTTTACCTCCTGCCTGAAATAGCACTCACCTCTCAGGTAATTATGCGCCTGCGCAGGTATTTTGGCAACCACATCGTAACGTTTCACTCCCGCCTGAACGACCGTGAGCGTATTGAAAACTGGCAACGCATAGCGAGTGGGAAAGCCCGTTTGGTGCTGGGCCCGCGTTCGTCTTTGTTCTTGCCCTACACTAATCTGGGCTTAATCATTGTAGACGAAGAACACGAGGGTTCTTTCAAACAACAAGACCCTGCCCCGCGTTACCATGCACGTGATACAGCCATTTATCTGGGTAATTTATGGAAGTCAAAAATCCTGTTAGGTTCAGCCACCCCATCCTATGAAACCTATCACAATGCTGTTACGGGAAAATTCGGTTTAGTTGAATTACTCAAACGTTTTGGCGAAACCGATATGCCTGAAATTATTCTGGCCGACATCAGCGAGGATAAAAAATCCAAGCGTATGCGCGCCATGTTTGGCACCATGCTCATGAGTGAGTTGGAGCAATCATTTGCCAAACACGAGCAGTCTATTCTTTTTCAAAATCGCAGAGGCTACGCTCCCATGCTGGAGTGCAACGTGTGCAGCTGGGTACCCAAATGTGTAAATTGTGATATTCACCTTACCTACCACAAGTATGCGCACAAACTCAAGTGCCACTTGTGTGGTTATGCCGAAGCACCTTCCAATAAGTGCAAACAATGCGGCTCAGTTGAGCTGGGTATGATGGGTTTTGGAACAGAACGTATTGAAGATGATTTAAACGCACTGATACCTGAGGTACGAATACTACGACTGGATTTAGAAACCACACGGGGCAAAAACAGTCATCATGATATTATACACGACTTTGAACAACATAAGGCAGATATACTTGTAGGCACACAAATGATCAGTAAAGGGCTCGACTTTGGAAAAGTAAATCTGGTAGGTATTGTAAATGCTGATCAGCTCCTTACTTTTCCTGATTTCAGAGCCAATGAAAAAGCCTTTCAATTAATTGAACAAGTAGCAGGAAGAGCGGGAAGAAGAGAAACCAAAGGGCGCGTAATAATTCAAACAGGTAATCCTGCGCATAAAGTTTTACAACTGGTAACGCAACATGACTACCATAAACTTTACCTGAGTGAAATGCTCGAACGCGAACAATTTCACTATCCACCCTATTACCGCTTGATTCAGTTAACCCTGCGTTGTAAAGACGAGGCTGTTGTGAAAGAAGCGGCTAAACACCTGGCAGCTTCCCTGAAACAAACTATTGGTAAAAGGGTAATAGGTCCGGAAAGCCCCTACATTAGCCGTGTGCGCAATAAATACCTGCAACAATTGCTCATCAAATTTGAACGTGATAGCATTTCGCCCAACAAGATAAAGGACTTATTACGCAAAAGTTTTGAAGAGTTGGCTTCAGATAAGAAGTTTAAAGTCGTGGAGATTATTGCAGATGTTGACCCGTATTAATCCGTCTCCATCAGAAATGAAAACTTCAACATACTTCGCTTAATCTCTTCAGTACATAAATTCCCCATGCTTCCCTCGTGCGTGTGAAGCAGCTCCTTGGAAGCAATAAAAGTTCCCGAAGCAATTTCTGCACCCACCTGTTTATAGGCATCACGGAAAGAGGTTCCTTTTAACACCAACTCATTTACCCGTTCAACGCTGAAGATATGCCGGTAACGTTCATCCTTCAGCAAGTCGCTTTCTACATGGATATTGCTCAACGCAAAAGCAGTTATGCGCAGGCATGACTTTAACTCTTCTATTGCCGGAAACAGTATCTCTTTCGTAAGTTGCAAATCACGGTGGTAACCGGAAGGTAAATTATTAATGAGCAACGTAACTTCGTTGGGAACCGATTGAATGCGGTTACATTTAGCACGAACCAACTCCAACACATCGGGATTTTTTTTGTGTGGCATAATACTGGAGCCGGTGGTCAATTCTTCAGGAAAAGAAATAAATCCGAAATTCTGGCTCATGTACAAACACATGTCATACGCCAGTTTTGATAATGTAGCAGCAACAGTACTCAAGGCAACGGCAACAGATTTCTCTGACTTGCCTCTGGTCATTTGTGCGTACACCACATTATAGTTCATTTGTTCAAATCCCAACAAGTCAGTTGTAAGCTCCCGATTAAGGGGAAAAGAAGAGCCGTAACCAGCTCCCGACCCTAAGGGATTTTTATTACAAATACGGTAGGCAGCCTCCACCATTTCCATATCATCTGTAAGACTTTCAGCATAAGCACCAAACCACAAACCAAAGGAAGAAGGCATGGCCACTTGCATGTGTGTGTAGCCAGGGAACAATTTATCCCGATGCGTTTCACTCAAGTGTTGAAGCACATTAAACAACTCCATCACCAACCTGCTGATACTTTTGAGTTCGCTGCGCAAATAGAGTTTCACATCAAGTAATACCTGATCATTTCGCGAACGACCGCTGTGAATTTTTTTACCTGCTTCGCCAATGCGTTGAGTTAGCATCCATTCCATCTGCGAATGAATGTCTTCTGCTTCTTCATTGATCTCAAATGCCCCGCTTTTTATTTCTGTCAGAATACTATTGAGTTCCTGATGAATGAGCGAGAGTTCTGTCTCACTCAACAAGCCTGCCTGTTGCAACATTTGTGTATGTGCCAAAGAACCGAGCACATCAAACTCCGCAAGTTGTAAGTCAAACTCGCGGTCTTTTCCTACCGTAAAATCGTTAATCAACGCTGTAGTTGAAGAGATAATGTTACCTTCTTTTTGCCAGATTTTCATGTATAAATAATTGAATCGAGTAAACGGATATAGAGTGTTATACCCTCTTTAATTTCATGCAGAAAAATAAATTCATCAGCTGTATGTGAACGGGCGGAATCGCCTGGACCAATTTTCAATGACGGGAACGGCATCAATGCCTGATCAGAGGTGGTAGGAGAACCATACACTTTTCTACCCAAACCAATTCCTGCCTGAACAACTGGATGCATCTCGCTGATAGAAGAAGGGCGAATACGCATTGACCTTGGTGTTACTTCGCACGAAACATGCGCTCGAATAACATCGAGGATCTCTTCCAAAGTATAGGCATCCGTACAACGTACGTCCACTGTAAAATGACAAACATCCGGCACTATGTTATGTTGGGTGCCGCATTGAATCTGGGTCACACTCATTTTAACTGTACCCAGCATTTCCGATATTCTTGGAAAATTATAGGCAAGAAACCATTCTATATCAGGCAAGGCTTTGTACAGCGCATTCTGTCCCTCTTCGCGAGCTGCGTGACCTGATTTACCATAGGCTATGCAATCTAGCACCAACAGTCCTTTTTCAGCAATGGCTAAGTGCATGTGCGTGGGCTCTCCCACCAAAGCAAAACTGATTTCACCTAACTCCAGTAAAACTGATTCAATACCGTTGCTGCCGGAATTTTCTTCTTCAGCACTGGCAGCAAAAATTACATTGTGTGAAAGATTCTGCCTGTTAAAATAGTGTGTAAACACCGCCATTAAACTCACCAAAGCACCGCCCGCATCATTGCTTCCCAATCCGTATAATTTATCCTCTTTTACTATCGCCTCAAAAGGATCAAGCGTGTAGGATTTATTTGGTCTCACTGTATCGAGGTGGGAGTTTAAAAGTATGGTAGGTTTAGTTGAATCAAAGTGCCTGTTTTTTGCCCATACATTGTTCCCTTTGCGAAAAAACGAAATGCCTTCGTTTTGCAAATACTGTTCAATATGCTGTGCGGCTAAGTTTTCACTCCCACTGAAAGATGGAGTTGCAATCAATTGCTTCAGCAATTGCACTGCTTTCGCATACTGCTCGTCAAATGTGGATACTTGTCCCTGCATACGAATCAGCATGTACATTGTGAGTAATATCCTCAGCGTGGCCAATCCAAACTTCCTCCACTCCGCTATGTAGTGCCCGGAAGGCATTGTCAAGCTTGGGCAGCATGCCTTTGGAAATGATTGTCTCTGCTTTCAGATTAATATAGTCCCTCTCCGTGAGTAAGGAAATAACCGACCTCTCATCCTCTACCTCTCGTAACACCCCCTTCTTCTCAAAGCAATAGGAAAGTTTTACCTTATACCTGTGCGACATGGCCCCGGCCAAACAAGCAGCAATTGTATCAGCATTGGTATTGAGCAACTGCCCGGCACCATCATGTGTAAGTGGTGCAACAACAGGAATCAACTGACCTTGCAGAAGTGTATCCAAAGCTTCAGCATTTACACCTTGTACAATAAGGTCTCCTACAAACCCAAAATCAATGTTCAGATGTTTTCGCAGTGTTGATTGCATCAGGTTGCCATCTGCACCGCACAAACCAATGGCATTGCATTTTTTTGACTGCAAAGCAGCCACCAGTTTTTTATTGATGAGGCCGGCATAAACCATAATCACCAACTTTAAAGATGCTGCATCAGTTATTCTTCGCCCGTCAACCATTTTGGTAACAATGCCCAGTTGCGAAGCAAGTTCGGTGACTACTTTACCACCGCCATGCACCAGAAGTTTTTTTCCTTCCAGTGCAACAAAATCTGTTGTGAATTTTGCTAATGCTTCGGGGTTATCAAGAATATTCCCGCCAATTTTTACAATGTGAAGTGTTGGTTTATCCACGTGCTGTTGAATTAAGAAGTTCATATAAAATAGTTTGCGCGGCTACCACACGATTGGCAGCCTGCTGTTGCACAAGTGAGCATTCACTATCAATCAAGATATCGCTTAACTCCAGGTTTCGCCTTACCGGAAGACAATGCATGATGTACGCGTTGTTGGTTACTGCCATGGACTCAGGTGAAAGCAACCAATCTTTTGCAGGAGTGACTGCTTTTCCATAATCCAGATAAGATGACCAGTTCTTTACGTAAACAAAATCTGCATCTGCTAAAGCCTTTTGCTGGTTGTGTTCTATCACTGCCCCTTTAGTAAATTGCTCATCCAATTCCATACCCTCCGGATGAGTGATGGTGAGATTCTTACCTGAAGCTAGTGCCCATTGCGCGAAAGAGTTGGCAACAGCCTGTGGAAGTGGTTTCACATGCGGGGCCCAGGTAAGAACCACTTTGGGTGAGGCATTTTTCTTATTGTTTTCCTGTATGGTAATCATATCAGCCAGACTTTGTAAAGGATGCAGCGTAGCCGACTCCAAACTCACCACTGGAACATGAGCATATTTTTTCAATTGATTCAAGAGCAATTCCGCATAATCGGTTCCTTTGTTTTTAAGTGAGGCAAAACACCGCACACCAATGATGTCGCAATATTGCCCCATAACACCTGCTGCATCTTTGATGTGCTCCACTGTATCAACATTCATCACTGCTCCATCCTCTAACTCCAGCGCCCACCCTTCCTTGTCCATGTTCATTACCATCACCGACAAACCGAGATTCATAGCTGCTTTTTGAGTACTTAAACGCGTGCGCAAACTCGGGTTCATAAAAATCAATCCGAGGGTTTTCTGCTTTCCTGCTTCATGAAACCGAAACGGATCTTGTTTGTGCTGCAATGCTTTCAAGACTAAAGCATTTACATCTGTAACATCGTTTACTGAAGTAAAGTGTTTCATGTTTATTTCTGAACCTCCGCGTTAAAAGCTTCAAAGAAAAGAGTTGCATCTTCTTTACTCAAATTGAGTGCGGGCAGTAGTCGGAGTGTGTTTTTATCAGATGAGGAGCCGGTAAAAATGTGATGAACAGAAAGTAGTTTGTTCCTTAGTTGCGAGCATGGCTCATACAACTCAATACCTATCATCAGCCCAAGACCGCGTACTTCTTTCACCTGCGGAATATTCCTTAACTCTTGCATCAGGTAATTCCCTGTTTCAGTTGCCTTGTCTATTAAGGCTTCCTGCTCTATGATATCCAGCACCGCAATGGCTGCTGCACAGGCGAGGTAGTTGCCTCCAAACGTAGTTCCCAACATCCCGTGTTTCGCTTCGAACTTAGGAGAGATTAAAACTCCACCCACAGGAAAGCCGTTACCCATACCTTTCGCCACGGTGACTAAATCGGGCTGCACATTGGCATATTGATGTGCAAAGAATTTCCCCGATCTGCCATAACCTGATTGTACCTCGTCCAGAATCATCACTGCACCGTATTGATTACACAACGTACGGATTGATGCCAAAAATTCAGTTGTTGGAACATGAATACCGCCCACTCCCTGAATGCCTTCTATTATTACCGCACACACACCATCATTCATGTGTTGTTGCAAAGCAGCGGCATCATTCAGCGGCAAAAAAACAATGTGCTCAGTTTCATTAACAGGTGATACAATTTTATGATCATCAGTAGCAGCAACAGCCAGGGATGTTCTTCCGTGAAAGGACCTGTTAAAGGCTATTATCTTCTTGCGCTGGTTGTGAAAAGAGGCCAGTTTCAACGCATTTTCGTTGGCCTCGGCACCGGAGTTACACAAAAAGAGGTTGTAATCTTCATAGCCGGATAATCGTCCGAGTTTTTCGGCAAGTATATCCTGTTGCGGTATTTTTACTGAGTTGGAATAAAAAGCGATACGTTCCAATTGTGCTTTCATGCGTTCTACATAAAGCGGGTGACTATGCCCCACAGAAATTACTGCGTGACCACCATACAAATCAAGGTAGCGGGTGCCTTTTGTATCCCACACATAAGAACCCTGAGCTTTCTCAAGTACAATGTCAAAAAGCGGATATACGTCAAATGGTTTCATATTATACGAATTAAAATGCGGTAGATTTAAGTTGCAGTCCTGTAGTTTCTTCCAGTCCGAATACTATATTCATATTCTGAACCGCCTGTCCCGATGCACCTTTCAAAAGATTATCAATAATGGAAGTGAGTACTAATTTGTTTTTCTTCTTAGCCACATGCAAAAAACATTTGTTGGTATTCACCACTTGCTTGAGGCTGATTTCTTTTTTGCTGATGTGTGTGAAAGGATGACTGGCATAATATTTTTCAAATACCTGCACGGCTTCCTCTTCAGATAAAAACGTATCCAGATATAGCACAGCATGAATACCCCGGGTAAAATTACCCCGTTGCGGAACAAAGAATATTTCCTTCTCAAATGTTGGTTGAAGTTGCAACAGGCTTTGGTTAATTTCAGTGAGGTGCTGGTGATCAAAAGTCTTGTATGCAGAAAGATTGTTATTACGCCAACTGAAATGTGAGGTATCAGAAAGCGTTAGTCCTGCTCCTGTTGAACCGGTAGTGGCATTGATATGTATATCGGACTGAAGGAAGGCCAAATCAGCCAAAGGCAGTAAAGCCAACTGAATGCAGGTGGCAAAACAACCCGGATTAGCCAGGTGATTACCGCTTTTCTGAATAACCTCTCTGTTTAACTCAGGTAAACCGTAAACCCAGTTTGTATCCCAACGGAAATCCTGACTGAGGTCTATGATGCGAGTTGATGCAGTAAGTTTATGTTCAGCCAAAAACTTTTTTGAATCACCGTGGCCTAAACACATAAACAACACGTCCAAATCATCGGCCAACTCATTGCTGAATCGCAAATCTGTGTCTCCCAATAAATCTGTGTGCACTTCATCCACCCGATTACCAGCATTACTTTTGCTGTGCAAAGAGGCCAGTACTGTGTGGGGATGGTGAATCAGCAAGCGTATTAATTCACCACCTGTATAGCCTGCCGCACCTAGTATTCCCGCCTTAATGTTTTTCATCTGTTTCCTGTTGTTGTTGAACTTTAAAATAAATGGAAGTCTGGTTACCAAATATTTTGGTAAAACCTTTTACATCTTCTCCGCTCCAACCGGCATTCATTTCACCATAACTCCCGAACTCAGGTGACATCAGGTCAAATGCCGATTCAATACCTGATACCGTAAAGCGATACGGATGTAGTTGCAGCATTACTTTACCTGTAACATGTTGCTGCGTATCTTCCATAAACTTTTCCATGTTACGCATCACAGGATCGAGAAATTGCCCTTCATGCAGCCAATTGCCGTACCAATAAGAGAGCTGGTCTTTCCAATACAATTGCCATTTGGTAAGCACATGCTTTTCGAGTGCATGATGAGCCTTAATCATAACCAGTGCAGCAGGCGCTTCAAATCCTACACGTCCTTTTATACCAATAATGGTATCTCCCATGTGAATATCCCGACCAATTGCATAAGCGCCTGCCAACTTATTCAGGTATACTATCGCATCAACCCGCGAATCAAATTGTTTGTTGTTGATACGCGTCAACTCTCCGCTCTCAAAATAAAGTTCTATGGAAGTAGCATCCTTATTTTCTAACTTAGACGGGTAAGCCAATTCCGGCAAACTGAGGTGCGATGTAAGCGTTTCCCTTCCCCCTATTGAAGTGCCCCAAATACCTTTATTAATGCTGTATGCAGCCTTCTCAAAATTCATTTCCACTCCATGTTGTTTCAGGTATTGAATCTCTTCTTCCCGTGAAATTTTATTATCGCGAATAGGTGTGATAATTTCCGATTCGGGGGTGATAATCTGAAATACCATATCAAAACGCACCTGATCATTTCCTGCACCTGTGCTGCCGTGTGCAATAGCTGTTGCCTCAATCGCCTTTGCATATCGGGCAATGCACATGGCTTGTAAACTGCGCTCGGCACTTACTGAAAGCGGATAAGTTGCGTTCTTTAATATATTCCCGAATAAGAGGAAGCGAATTATTTTCTCATAAAACTCTTCCTTGGCATCAATGCAGGTAAAAGAACTTACACCTAATTTTTCTGCATGAACTTTTACTGCTGCAATTTCATCTTCGTCAAATCCACCGGTATTCACCAGTACTGCGTGCACCTCATAATTCAGCTCTTCACGAAGGTATATAGCGCAATAAGTGGTATCTAACCCACCACTAAAGGCCAGTACTATTTTTTTCTTTTCGTTCATATGTATGTTTCTTTATCTCTCTGAAGGAAGTAATAAAACTGAGTTGTTTGATGTGCATGAAACGCTCGTAGAGCTTTGATTTTCGGGCAAACTCCCAGGTCTTTTTCGGCTTAACTTTTTCAGCAGACGGTTCATACAGCATAGCCGTACAAAGACAATTTTTGCGTTCTTTGCTTATCAGAATTTCATAGTTAATGCAGCTGGTACAGCCTTTCCAGAAAGCATCATCAGTAGTAAGTTCTGAATACGTTACCGGTTCATAACCCAACTCTGAGTTAATTTTCATCACTGCCAAACCTGTGGTAAGTCCGAAAATTTTAGCTTCGGGATATTTACTGCGGGAAAGATCAAATATTTTCTCTTTAATCCTTTTTGCCAATCCGCTCTTGCGAAACTCAGGTGCTACAATTAAACCCGAGTTGGCCACATACTCTCCATGTCCCCAGGTTTCAATATAACAGAAGCCAGCCCACACACCACTTTTAGTGAGTGCGATAACCGCTTTACCTTCCGTCATTTTTTGTGCGATGTAATCAGGTGATCTTTTGGCGATACCTGTCCCTCTTGCTTTGGCAGAAGCTGCCATCTCATCGCATATCTGTTCTGCCAATGGTACGTGTTGCTCTGTTGCCACACACACCACAAAACTGTGTTGCATAAGCTAAATACACTTTTGTCATGCAGTTATGTCAACCACACAACGGTTAATAATAAAAAATAATGGGGCTAAGGATTCTCTCTGCGTAAGAAAGAAATGTTATCTGTACGCTATCAGCGTCTATTGCAAAAAGCGATTGCAGGGGTGAAGAAAACTATTCCTCTGGGAATAGAAAACAAGGACAGCGCAACTTTGAAAATGCCGGTGGCGCTATGCATAAGAGTCAACTTGTTTTTTTTCATTTCTTTTGTTCGAGAATGAAGGGTTAAAAAATTCAGGGTGCAAAGGAGATGAAAAAGTTAAAAAAATGCAAGGATTATTTTAGTCAGATAATTCCGGCTCGGGGAAAACATTGCGGGAGTGTTTACAGCCGCGAATAAACTTTACACAAAAACGAGAATCATATCTCCCCAGATGCTGTAAGTTAATTGAAGTAGTCTCACTTCAGCTAATGTGTGAAGCTCCACCTCGAGCTTACCTTCGTCTTTCAAGTTAAACGGCTTACAAAGTATCTGTGTCTGGAAATCCAATCCGCTTATGTTGGCCATTTTGAATACCGCTTCTTTTACCGACCAGATAAACATCAGTGTTTTGAAATCTTCAGGGTTTTGCAAATACTCCCACTCCGTAGGGTGCATAAAACGGGAGGCGATTTTTTGAATTCGCGGATGTATTGCTTCAATGTCAACACCAACAGGAACCGAAGAAATAATAACCGCTGCATAATCTCCTGCATGGCTGATGCTGAGCTGAAAACGGGGCGATATTAAATGTGTGCGCTTGTCTCCCTGTTTGCCTAAAAGTATACTTGTGTGAGGCAAAAGTTGTGCAATCAACAACCTGCTGGCCAAGCGTTGTTTGAATAACTGCTCGTTTTTAATGTGTGTGCGCAAACCTTCTTCCTGAAGCGATTCAGGTAATAAGCTCAACAGCTCTTCGGCACTTTCGGTAATGTGCCATACAGCCATTTGGCCATTGTTCAAAATATCCTGTCGGAGGAATAAGGGCATTGTGGTAATTTCGCCAAAGTTCATAAAAAAGAACCAATACATGCGCATAAAACGCCTGGCACATTTTACCGGACATAAAGATTGCATCTATGCCCTTGCCCCCGCCCTTAAACCTGATTGCTTTTACACGGGTGCAGCAGAAGGATATATTGTGGAGTGGAACTACGAAAAAAAAGGAGACGGAGAGTTGCTCGCTCAGGTGCCTGCTCCCGTATACAGCTTGGCAGCGTATGCACAACAACTGTGGTTGTTAGCCGGTACTGCACGCGGCAACCTGCACGTAATTGACATTACCTCCAAAAAAGAATTGCGCAACATTGAAGCCCACACGCAAGGATTGTATCACATCCACATACTGCAAAAACACCCCTGGATAATTACTGCCGGTGGTGATGGAGTAGTGCGTTTGTGGGAACGTTATACACTGGAACTAGTACACACACTTCACCTGAGCGATAAAAGTGCGCGCGTAATTGCTGTATCGCCTGATGAAACCAGCTTTGCCGTAGGTTACAGCGATTGCCACATAAGGCAATGGAGCCTGCCCGATTTGCAATTGATTGCTGATTGGGATGCCCACGAAAACTCCATCTTCTCTTTAACGTATACTCCTGACGGAAAAAAAATAATATCGGGCGGCCGCGATGTACGTTTAAAAGAGTGGGCACTCTCTCCAATACCCGAACAGCTACAGGTAATTAATGCGCATAACCTGCACATCAATTACCTGCAATACAATCCGGCAGGCAATTTACTCGCTTCGGTAAGCATGGATAAGACGATGAAAATATGGGATGGAGAAACCCTGCAACTGCTCAAAGTAATTGATAAGGCCAGGCACCAGGGACACGTGAGCAGCGTGAATAAAGTATTCTGGATAGATAACAACCGATTGGTAACCTGCAGCGATGACCGTACTGCGATGGTATGGGAAATTGAAACGGAATAAACAGACAGTAGCAAACAGAAGCAGACAGAAGCCGGATGAAAATTTGGTTTTGTTTCAGTTGTTTAATTACCTTGCCCATGCTTTTTATTAAATACTTACCACATGCTTCTTTCTGATAAACGCATACTCGAAGAAATTGAATTGGGCACCATCCTGATTGAACCTTTCCGCAAAGATTGTTTAGGCTCCAACTCGTATGATGTGCATTTAGGTCGTTACCTGGCTACATACCGCGACCGTATACTTGATGCCAAAGCGCACAACAAAATTGATAGTTTTGAAATACCACCTGAAGGAATTGTGCTGCATCCCGGCACGTTGTATTTAGGTGTAACAGAAGAATACACCGAAACACACAAACACGTCCCCTTCTTAGAAGGTAAAAGCAGCACCGGCCGTTTGGGTATCGACATCCATGCTACTGCGGGTAAAGGTGACGTGGGCTTTTGCAACACGTGGACCCTGGAGATTTCTGTTACACAACCGGTACGTATTTATTACGGTATGCCTATTGGCCAGTTGATTTATTTTGAAGTAGAAGGTGAAGTAGCCACCATGTACAACAACAAGAAGAATGCGAAGTACAACAAACGCACCATCAAACCGGTGGAGAGCATGATGTGGAAGAATAAGTTTTAATTACTTCCTCCCCTCAATTCTTTTTAAACCCGTTTTGGCTTTTTGTTGCAGGCTGTTTTTGTACTCGTGGTTGGTGTAGTGCATACACTGCTTGAAGTAGACCTCTGCTAATTGATAATAACCCAACTGCTCATAAATGTACCCTAACTGCAAACAGCTGTTGGCTGCAAAGTAGTAAGGCATTTTACCTGCAAAATCAATGCATTGCTTATAGTACTCTATGGCCTTACCTGTATTATTCAGCTCATGATAAATACGGCCGTTACGGTACAAGAATTCCGCTTTTAATTTATCAACGGCAAAATCAGAAAGTTGTTTTGGCTTAAGTATAGCCGCTGCCTGATGAAAATAACTGCCGTCACACAACAGACGCGCTTTTAGTAAATCTACCTGCTGTACTTCATTTTGTTCAGCCAGTTTTTGTGCGTGTTTGTCTTCATCCAAATGCGCCACACCAATGGTCTTTACTTTCTCCAGGTACTTATCACTTTGTTTATAATCTCCCTTTATTTTATAAAACCACGAAAGCTTGAGGCAAGCATCTTTAAGGTAATTTTCACCCTTAAATTCATCTGCATATTTTTTAAGGTACACATCCGCATCTTCATCCAGGCGGTGAAGTTTTGCCAACCCCAGTAAGTAATGAAGGTAATCAAAACGATAGGTTTCTGCTGCCGGTGGTACCTGTTGCAATGTACTGATGGCCTCATCGGTATAGCCGCATTTCATGGCAAATGAGGCCCTGTTCCAATTACTGAACAGGTTAGTGGTATAATCTTTTGTTAATACATCAACTTGTTGCCAGGCCAGCTTTTTGTCTTTCATTACATGCAGCGTAAGATAAGCCATTTGCATACGCGCATTTTTCTGAAACAACAGCACTGCTTCATCTTTGGTAGGGTAATTTATAAACCGTTGCAACATGGCTGTGCCTTTAACAATATCACCTTCAAGACCCACAATGCGCAAGGCCCATTTGTAACTATCGGGTACCGTTCCGATAAGCGTTTTCATTACTCCCAACGTTTTATAATTGAGCATAAAATGCGGATGGGCATGAATGTTCTCCTCCAGTGCATGGTAGGCATTACGTACGTCAAACACGGCACTCACATAATCCTGAAACTTGAGTTTGAGCACCGCCAGTTGAAGCGCCTTTTCTGCCTGATTGAATAAGTAGTAAGGTGAATTTTCATCTGCACCTTTGGTATTTTGCTCACGCGTTTTGAAGGAAAGCAACATCTGCTGGTAACGCTTACGGTCTTCATCAATATTAAGGGCTGAACATTCCGCATAGGTTTGTACCAAATCAATCATGCGGTTTTCGGGGTCGCTCTTCAGTTCCTGCTCAATAATCCTTTTCGCCTCGTGCAGGCGCAATTCGAATACAGCATTCTGGGCTTTTAACAACTGCGGGGTAAAGGTGTAGTGGGCCACCGTAAAAAACGGTAGCAGTAAAAATAAAAATGCCCATGAAAATTTGAATTTCACGGGCACTAAAATACGTTTATTCGGTTAAACTTAGGCAGTAGCTACAGTTTCTTCTCCTACCAAAGCTCCGTCAACCAATACACGACCGCAATGTTCGCATACCAGAATTTTTTTATGCTGACGAATATCAGCCTGACGTTGTGGTGGGATTTTAGCAAAACATCCACTGCAAGAGTCGCGCATAATGCTGGCCACGGCAATACCGTTTTTCACACTGTTGCGAATTTTGTTGTACGAGTTAAGCAAACGATCCTCGATTACTTTTGCTGCTTTCTCACGCTCCTTCATCAACTCAGCCTCATCGCGTTCAGTTTCGGCAACTATGGTTCCCAATTCTGCTTTTTTATTCTGCAGGTCAATCTTACGACCTTCCAGTTCAGTTGTATTGGTTTCAATCAACTTTCCTTTTTGTTCGATTTCCCAAGTGTATTCTTTGATACGCTTTTCAGCAGCCTGAATTTCGAGATTCTGCAATTCCATCTCTTTGTTCAGCGCATCATACTCCCGGTTGTTTTTTACATTGCTCAACTGACCATCGTATTTCTTAATGGCCGCCTGTGCTTCTTTGATACGGATTTTGTTGTCCGCAATCTCGGTTTGCATTTCTTTTACCTCTTCATTGAGGTTGGATAAACGGGTTTCCAAACCTGCCAACTCGTCTTCAAGGTCAGACACTTCCATTGGTAATTCTCCACGAATGGCTTTAATCTTGTTAATCTCTGTGTCAATTTTTTGAAGGCTGAACAGGGCTCTTAATTTTTGTTCTACGGTAACTTCCATATATCAGTAATAATAATTAACTGGGTTGGTAACGGTTTCTGAAAAAATGGGTACAAAAGTAGGCATTTTTTCCAAAATTTGTTCAGCTAAAAGTCTGGTAGTGAATATTTCACTTTCGTAATGCCCCACATCGGCTATAACAATCTTATTATCAGCATCAAAGAATTGATGGTACTTGTAATCACTGGTTACAAAAACATCTGCCCGGGCACGTATAGCATCGGGAAGCAAAAAGCTACCCGCCCCGCCACACACGGCAATGGTTTTTACTTTTGCTGAGGTAAAAGCAGTATGCTTAATCACGTTCAATTCCATGTTCTTTTTCAGTAAAGCCAGAAAATCCTGCGGTGCCAGGGCCTCGTTCAACTCGCCTACCATACCCGCACCTACATGCTGCGATACGTTGTCGAGCGTATACAAATCGTAGGCAGGCTCTTCATACGGATGCGCCTGCAACAAAGTCTGTAACACTTTCCCCTGTGCAAAAGCAGGAAATACTGTTTCTATCCGAACTTCAGGCTCGGTATGCAGTTGTCCCTTCTCTCCCACAAATGGATTAGTTGCTGCTCCGGCACGAAAAGTTCCGTTACCCTCCACATTAAAGGTGCATGAATCATAGTTGCCTATATGCCCCGCCCCTGCTGAACAAATGGCCTCGCGAACAGCCGTGGCATGTGCGGTAGGACAAAACGTTACCAGCTTTTTTAACCCGCCTTTTTTAGGTGAGAGTATACGTTGATTTTGCAACCCCAGCAAATCAGCTATTTTTTTATTGACTCCTGTATAAATATTGTCCAGGTTGGTATGAATGGCGTATATGGCTATATCGTTTTTGATGGCTTTAATAATGGTACGCTCAACATAATTGGCTCCGGTAATTTTTTTCAATCCGCCAAACACAATGGGATGATGTGCTATAATGAGATTACATCCTTTACTTAATGCCTCCTCCACCACAGCTTCGGTGCTGTCAAGACAAAGTAAGGTGCCTTTCAATTCAGTTTCCTGATTACCGGTAATAAGCCCCGCATTATCATACGGCTCCTGCAAGGCCAACGGGGCCCACGATTCAAGAAGCTGTGTAATGTCTTTTATTTTCATAATGATAGCCGTAATTTAGCCGCAATATAATGATGAATTTCCGCAGGTTACTCTTCCCTTTCAGCTGGCTGTATATTTTAGTGACGGATATACGCAATGTGTTGTACGACAAAAGCATTTTCAAAAGCGCTTCTTTCGATATTCCTGTTATAGCAGTAGGCAACTTGCGGGTTGGTGGTGAAGGTAAAACACCGCACATCGAATACCTGGTTCAATTGCTGCAACCCGCTAAAAAAGTAGCCATTCTGAGCCGCGGTTACCAACGCAAAACAAGAGGGTATGCCGAAGTAAAACTCAGCTCCACCCCGGAACAATGCGGAGATGAACCGGTACAATTCAAAAATAAATTTCCGGAGACCTTTGTAGCTGTTGATGAACAACGAGCCTTGGGTATTGCACACATTCTGATGGATGCTGAAGATACGGAGGTGATCTTGCTGGACGATGCTTTTCAACACCGTTCAGTGAGGGCGGGTCTGTACATTTTGCTTACTTCTTACGGAAGACTATATACCCGTGATGCCGTGTTGCCTGCCGGAAATTTACGCGAAAGAAAAAAAGGCGCAGAGAGGGCTCAGGTAATAATTGTAAGTAAGTGTCCTCACAAGTTAAGTGTAACAGAACAGCAGGAAATTATTCGTGAACTGAATCCATTGTCTCATCAACAGGTATTTTTCACTTCCATCGGGTACGACCGCATGAGGCCGCTGTTTGCTTCATCACACGATACCAACGCTGAAAACATCTTGCTGGTTACGGGTATTGCCAACCCACAGCCTTTGCTGGAGTATTGCAAAACCAGATTTACTTCTGTAAAGCATATGCGTTTCGCTGACCATCATGCCTTCACGGATAATGACATAGCGCGCATTGTTACTGAAATGGACACACTACCTCAAGGCAGTATTTTACTCACCACAGAAAAAGACGCCATGCGTTTGAAAGAAAAAACAGCGCTGCAAAATTTGCCTGTCTATTTTTTACCTATTAAAACTGAATTTTTAGCACAGGAAGACACCTTCCGCAAAACCATTTTGAATTATGTTAACACAAATACGTGAAACCACCGAATTTATTCGCACCCGCATAGCTGATTTCCAACCGCAATTCGGCATTATACTGGGCACAGGCTTGGGCGGATTGGTGGATGAAATAACTGTACACACTACACTCAATTACCGGGGCATACCCAACTTCCCTGTCTCAACTGTAGAGAGCCATGCCGGCAAATTGATTTTCGGAGAACTGGGCGGTAAAAAGGTAATGGCCATGCAGGGCCGTTTTCATTATTACGAAGGCTACTCGATGAAAGAAGTAACATTTCCCGTGCGTGTAATGAAACAACTGGGTATTGAAAAATTGTTTGTATCCAATGCGTGTGGCGGTTTAAATCAGGACTATAAAGTAACCGATTTGATGGTGTTGGAGGACCACATTAATTTATTACCTGAACATCCGTTGCGCGGACGAAATGAAGATTCCCTTGGTCCGCGTTTTCCTGACATGAGCGCACCTTATGATTTTAATTTGATTGACCGTGCACTCAAAATTGCTCAGGAGAAAAATATCCGTTGTCACAAGGGAGTATATGCCGCTGTGCAAGGCCCTACTTTAGAGACCCGTGCTGAGTACCGCTACCTGCACACCATTGGTGCCGATGTGGTGGGGATGTCAACCGTACCTGAGGTAATTGTGGCACGACACATGGGTTTGCCCTGTTTTGCGATATCTGTAATAACCGATATGGGTATACCCGCACAGGTAAAAGAAGTAAGTATTGAAGATGTAATTTCTGCTGCTAAAATTGCTGAACCCAACATGACCTATGTGATGAAACAATTGATTGCATCGTTATGAAATTTCAAATGAATAAACTACTGTATGTTTCGTTGACAGCAATTGCCATATTGCTCATATCATGCAAAAAGTACAATGACCAATACCTGTTAACTCTTGAAGGACATGTGTATGACTATACTACAGGAAAACCAATTCAGGGTGTTGATCTAACATGCCACTTGATTGAATTTATTCCATGGTCAACACGCAATTATCTTGATGAGCAATACGAGACCACAACACGAGATGGAAAATTCAAGTTTGAATTCAGAAAACCGGGAGACGAATCTTATACATTTGGCATAAGCGGTCCATCACACCCCGACTACATCTGCCATGGAACAAGCATGTGGAATTATAGATTTTATGGTGAAAACAAAAAAGCAAAAATTTACCTTAACCCAATGGGTAAGCTTCCTTTCCGGCTGATTAAACAAGACACGACAACTTCCAACAAAATAGTTTGCAAAATAAATGCTGCATTTGAAATCCCGTTTGTGGAGCCTACACATGGTATACTTCCCGGAAGGAATGAACCTGTTGAATTGCGAACACCTGAAGTCACTGTAAAATCGGGCGAACTCTTTTGGGTTAATGCAAAAGCATACGGAAAGAGCAACATTGAGCTGAATATCTTTGAAATTGTAAGCGGAAGACAAGTTCTAAGAGAAACAAAAAATATTACCGTTAATAATCCTCAGGTGGTAAAACAGGGAATCACAAAAGTAGAACTCAGTTTTTAGTTTACTTTCTGCGCGGCTTTAACATGTAACCAAGAGAAAAACCACCCCAAATAGCAACTCGTGGCTCAAACATAGCGGCCTTATCAAAAAATCTGACATAATTGCTTTGCACAGGCAATCCTTTAATGGGATAAACCTGATTTCTGATACCGAAAAATGGCATGGCATATAAACGAATAACAATCTTATCATTCGGTCTGTATTGCCTTAAGCCAATTGTCATAAACCCATACCAGTGCGACTTCTGTAACTTCGCTTTTGTTGTATATTCATCATAACCGAAGCCGCTACTGGGCACGCTTTGATAAAAAGTTTTTTCTTTATCAATGGAATAGATGAAACCTGAACCCAAGCCCAACTCAAGTGAGCGATTCTCGTTTCCTAACTGCACGTGAAAAGCAGCATTTACACCATAGTTTCGAGGCAATACAGGCGATGGAACAATGATGCCGGCATTAAAACCTTTTGCAAAATTTTTCTTACCTGCAACAGAAAAGTCGTAGTTAACAGATGGGTACAGACTCTGTCCTAGCAGGTCTGCATAAAAACTATGATAAACAGTTTTACCGGAAAGTTCTTTTACAACTGCAGGGCTATCAACAGGGTTTGCCATTGCCTGCTGAAAACTAAAAAACAAAACTATACATAAGAATGACTTCATAATTTCAAACAGATGACATAACTTTACATCAAACTTAAGCATTTGATTTAACCTATGCGAAAAATAGTTGCACTTATTCCGGTTGTACTGCTACTCCTTTTTTCAGGTTGTTTGTACGAAGATTCGAGTCTGTATGATGCGAACGTAGTTATATCCGGTAAAGTGCTAAATGCCGAAACTTTACAACCCGTATACAATGCCGAAGTAGAAGCAACATTAGTTGTTGCCTCATCTGTGGTGTGTGAATGGCCTGCCGGAACATCCATTTGTAAAACTGACAAAAAGGGACGTTTTACAATTGTAATGAAGTTTGACGATAGCTACATGGATCGTGGCGGTTATTACTATGTCAATTATGTTGTACGTGCTGAAGGATACTTGCAAAAAGAGGTCGACTTCGAGGCATCTACTATAGATATTCTGCTCAGTCCTTTTTAACGTAACCCTACCCTATCTCGCAATAAGTTTCAGTTGTACTACATCGTCTCCGCTACTGATTCGTATAAAATAGCAACCCACAGGTAATGCCCCCACATTCCAGTCAATAATATAGGGAGTTCCTGTAAAAGATTGTTCCTTCATTTTCTGCCCCAGCACATTGTACAATTCCACCACAGGGTTATTCCATTTAGTGTTAGCAAAGCTGATTTTTATATTGCCTTCAAAAGGGTTGGGATAAACATGTAATCCTTTCGCCTGGTTAATCAAATCTGTTTTATTGATAAGGCGATTATCTTTTGACACCAAACGCAATTTCGGGTCAAAAACTAGGGTATCTATTTCGAAGTTCACATTTGCTGTGAACACCTGTCCGTTGTCTGTGTGCGTAAAACTCACATAGGCACTATCTCCTGCTTTACCGATAACCAGATACTCGAGCGGCATCTTAAAAAAATTCACTGAAGGATGAGAGGTAGTTTGCGAAACTTTCAGGAACACCTGATCCTCTTTTTGCTGCCACTCGGTGCTGTAAGTAGGATACCCTTCTTTGTAATACCATTGTTCAAAAAACCAGTCGAGCTGAGCACCGTAAGCCTGTTCCATGTGGCGTATAAATGCAGGTGTGGTAGCAAACCCGTATACCTGTGCCGTGTCATTAAGATGGTTTTTTACCCCCTGAAAAAACTTCGCATCACCCATTACCCAGCGCAGCATGTGCAACACATAAGAGGCCTTGACGTAAGTTAAACGGGAATCAAACAGAGCAAATACATTTACTGTATCAACGGGGTAAACCGAACCGTAAGGCTGTAAAACAATGTTATTGATTTGCGAGCGCTTCCATTTCATCCACAACGAATCGTGACGCAAGTTTTCGTATGTCAGTCCGGTGAGGTAAGTAGCAAATCCTTCGTTGAGCCATATGTCGCGCCAGCTCCCGCAGGTTACCTTGTCGCCAAACCACTGGTGAGCGAGTTCATGCGCCACCAAATCAGGACTAAAGTTGTACATAAAACTCATGGTCTGGTGCTCCATGCCACCGCCCCGGCCAAACTGAGCATGTCCGTATTTTTCTTTGCTAAATGGATATGGCACAAATAAACTATCAAACAGAGCCAGACATTTTACTGTGAAAGGGGAAAGAACACGGGCAGTAGTTTCATATTGCGGATACACGTAATTGAGTACCTCCAGACTATCGTTTTGTTTCACATAATAATCAGCATATACCACGTAATTACTGGCAGCAACAGCTATGAGGTAAGCCGCAATGGGGTAACGGTGTTTCCAGTAAACTGTTCGCAAGGTATCGTTCACCACATCTGTTATCAGCAGGCCATTGGATGCTCCACGGTATTGTTGCGGAGTGGTAATGTATACGTCCAGTGAATCCGATTTATCGTCCAGTGTCATTTTGTTGGGCCACCATTCACGTGAACCGTAGGGTTGTGATAAACTCCAGATGGCAAAATCTGTTTCGTGTTCGTTGGAGGCAAAAGAGCCTAAACCTGTGGTGCGGGGAATGCCTTTGTAATAGACGGTGAGTGAATCAAAACTGCCTGAAGCAATACTTTGAGGCAAGATGGCTTGTACTTCATCATTACCTGTACGAATAAATGAAATGGTATCCTCATGGTAGATGATGGAATCCACGTTCATGCTATTGACCAAATCAAGCGTTAATTGAGACAGGGTTTGAGTAGCCGAAAAGTACATGGTTACTGAACCTTTGATGTAGTATACCCGGGGATCAAGGTAAACTGCCAACCGGTAATACTTTACATCGTAATGGTATGGAGCAGCATTCGTTTTAAACTGCGCTTTTGATGCAAAAGCTGTCTGCTCCCCCTGTGCCACTTCTTCCACATGCCCCAACTGGGCAAAGCAATTCGCAGTCATCAGAATTAAGCAGCATACCAACAAATATTTTAGCATATCCACAAATCTATAGGATTGTTATCAATCTAAGACTAAAACGGTATTTTTGCATAAATAGTTGCACCATGAGGTACCTGATACTTTTATCCATGATTTTGTTTACAGCAAGTATAAGTAAAGCTCAACTTATTTACCCTGCCGGTAAAGATTCCACCTTTATTATTCACAATGAATATGCTGATGTACTTTTACTGTATAAAAATTCAGGCTCCACTACTGTAAATGTAAAGTGGGAAAAGCTGAGTGAGCAAAAAGAAACCGGCTGGGCATTTGGTTTTTGCAACAACGGCCAGTGCATTAGTGAGCTGCCCGATACCGGAACCTACAGCGGATTGCAACCCAACGAACAGGGTTTTCTTAAAATCCATACTTCTACTAACCGAATTGCCGGCACTTCCCTGATTAAATATTTGATATATACTGAAGGCAACAGAAACACTGCTGATACTTTCACTTACCACATCGTTTGCGATCCTTGGGCCGTTGGAATTTCCGGTTTAAATGAATCAGGCAAATATGTACTTACTCAAAAGATGCGTACGGTAGTAGTGAAGAGCGAGCAACCATCAACACTAATGCTGATGAACATGCGGGGAGAACAATTGCTTAACCGAAAAACAGCAACAGCGCACCTGCTTGAATTAGATGCGTTGCCTGCGGGAGTGTATGTTCTGGTTAACCGTTTTGATTCGGGAACAGTAAGCAGAAAAATAGTATTGCGCTAAGAGAGCGCAATTAGTCTTCCATCATAGCTTCCCAGTACTCTTTACCGTAACCCACCAGAATTTCTTCTCCGGCTTTAATGCTGCGTTTGGCTACAATGTAAGGCACTCCTTTTATCACCTGGTAGTGACTGTTGTTTTTTAAACCATCTGCCTTACCCGGGCCCTTTGCATCATTGGCGTAACGACCAAATGTATCGAGTGTATACGTTGCATCCACACAATTTTTGTTGTTGATGAAAAAGAAATAAGCTCCTTTTTGTTTGCCCGGTAGTTGAGCATTACGGGCCTCACATTCTTTCCAGGTAAGTTTTTCACCCTCGTATTCACAAACAATTTCTCCGCGTTTAATAGCTGAATCGGTAAACAGACCTTTGCCTGCCTTAGGTAATTTTGATTTTTTAACGTACAACATAAGTGGGTGCAAAAGTGCGAAATCAATTGAATAAAAAAAGAAGATTTTTTACCGCGTATTTACACATGGTTACCATACTCAATTCACGAATTTGTAGTATCTTGCTGCATGCGTTTACCTGTCGCTTTTATTCTGCTGTGGTTGCTACCTCTTTTTGTTACAGCACAAAGCAGCTACCGCATTTCCATGCTCTCCCGCTGGGACAACGATTCTCTCCCCTCCCTGGGCACGCAGCAATACAGCGAAGTACACGGCTGGTATGATGCCGTAAAGCAAAAGGAATACGCCCTGTTGTGCAGTATCGACTCCATCTATTTCTTTGATGTAACCAATCCGCAACAGCCTGTTTTGTGCGATGTAGAAGCAGGCCGAAGCAGCAATTGCCGCAACCGTTCCATTGTTACATACAACAGCCGTGCGTATGCCGTAGCTGATCAGGGTAACTCTTCTTTACAGATTTTCGACTTGCGCTTCCTGCCCGACTCCGTTCAAAAAGTGTACGATAATGACTCGCTCTGCATACGGGCACATACCCTTACCGTTGACACACTCAATGCCCGCCTGTATCTTAACCACAACAAACGACCTCATCCGCAAAACGGACAAACCATTACCGAGGCCATGACCGTTTTATCGTTACAAATTCCTGAGTTTCCTGTATACCTCGGAGCACTTCAGCCCCCGATAATTGACGGTACGCCTTTGTTTGATTTTGTACACGATGCTTTTGCCTGGAACGATACCATTTTTTGCAGCACAGGTGCCAACGGATTATTTATCTACGATTTCCGGAATGCCAGCCAGCCCAAACTGATTCGCGCACTAACTGAATACCCGGAAAAAGGATTTTGCCACTCTCCAGTATATGACCCGCAACGTAAACTCATTTCGTTTACCGATGAAAGTGCCGGCACCGCTGTAAAATTATACAGCACCACCAATTTCAGCAACTTGCAACAACGCAGCCTTTTTCGTTCCAACACAGGCGCACTGGCCCACCGTAGTTACTTTAAAGAAAATACTTTGTGGGTAGCGTATTACCATGATGGTGTGCGTGCTTTTGATATACGTAACCCGGATAACGTGGTTCCATTAGCCTGGTACGATACATTTCAAGAGAGCAGTTACAACGGTATACTGGGATGCTGGGGTGTCTATCCATATTTGCCCTCAGGAAATATACTGGCCAGCGACATGACGAATGGTTTGTTCGTATTAAAACCCGATACCACTACAGGCATTAAAGACATCATCATCAAAAAGTCTATACGGGTTTATCCCAATCCCGCAAAGGATATCTTAAACATAGAGCTGGGCATTTTGGCACCGTATGTTTCTACCATCGTTATGTACAACCGCTGGGGACAGGAAATTTATCAATCCTCCGGACCGTTCCAGAAGAAGAATGAGATTGATTTAAGTAATTTTAAAACTGACGTTTACTTTCTGGTTATTGAAGGAAACAGATTCCGTAAATCTACTTCTTTTAACGTTGTAAAATAGTTCTAGGCAAGCTTGAAATGCAAATTGGAAATAATAAAATATTTTTAACTACTGTTCTTACTATTTTCTATTCTTTAGTAATCGGGCTTATTGTTATTTCTTATTTGGCGAAAGACGAAGGCACATTAGGAAATAATGTCATATTGAATTTTATAGCGGATTATTTATTCCTTATAGCTACACCCACATTTATATTAATTTCTACCTTGGCGAAAAGCGGATTAAGTAATATTCAGTTTTTCATAATCGCTGTATTGATAAGCGCATTTACATATGCTATACTGACAGTTCTAATATATTCACACTTACGAAAGAGGAAATTTTTGCATAAAAATGGCAAAACAAAAGAAAATGATGTTAGATGCCACCAGAAACGCTGACTATGAGTGGTGTTTACAAAAGCATGAAGTGAGAGGTTAATTGATTTTTTCACTTTGCATTAACTTTTGTGCAGATTTGACAATTATATGCTCCGAAATCCGCTTCTTAGCCAATCACCAAAAAGGTTTGAACACAATGAGCACATCATTCATTTCTCAATTCATACAATAAATAGCATATTTGCAGGAGTGAGTGCACGGTTTACCTACTTTCTTCTGTTCCTTCTCTGCAGCCTTTCTTCATGGGCTCAGGACACCAGCTACAATGCCCGCGTGGCCCCGCGTTTCCGTAACGAATACCAGTTTGAAGTAAGCGGAAACGAGTATAAAAATGTGATAGATACCGGCATTGACCGCATGGAAATGTATAACCCGGTGGTGCAGAAATACCGTCTTTATCAGGATTTAGGCAATATCGGGAGTCCGGTTTTGCCCTTGATTTTTAGTTCAGTCAATTCCACTTCTTTTCGTTTGGGTAACGAAAACATGAACCACTATTACCTTACTTCAGAAGAAGTGCGGTACTATCAGGTAAAACGTCCGTTTACCTCGTTTGACTATGTGCAGGGAGCTAAAGAATTATTGTTTTTAAAAGCACTGCACACTCAAAACATTACGCCACGCTGGAATGCCGGAGTGAACTTCAGACGCATAGCTTCAGCAGGCTATTACACCAACCAATACAACAGTTTGTGGAGCACCCAACTTTTTAGCAGCTACCGTTCCAAAAATCAAAAATACGTTGGGCTTACCAGCATTAACTGGAACAAGGGTTTTCTGGAAATGAACGGAGGTATCACCAGTGATTCAGCCTTTGAAGCTTTGAGCGGTGTAAACAAACAAGTGGAAGTGAACCTGCAGGGAACCAGTGCTACCGGAGGTGGCGGACCACGTAACTATTTCCGCAACACTACCCTGCAACACAAAAGCTTTTATTACTTTGGTGAACGAAAAGAAGTCATCAACGGAAAAGATACCTTGCAACAACTGGAATCAAAAGCTTGGGTGGGACATACTTTTAAAGCAGAAAGATTCTCGTACCTCTACAAAGACAGCAAACTACCCAACAAAGATTATTACCCTACCTTTAACTTTGACACACTGGCTACATACGACTCTCTGCATTTTTTCAATACCGAGAACACCTTTACTTTTTCCAACCGCGGTGTAGCGCAGAAACGGTTGGAGTTCACCGCCAACTTTACCCACCAGTATTTTGAAGTAGCCCAACGCAGCAACAACAGTGTATATCAAAACACTTTTGCTTCAGGGCGAATAGCCTTTGCCCCACTCAACAGTTTCCGTTTGTTTACGGATGTATCTTACGGAACCAGCGGCTACAACGCAGGCGATTACTTAGCCTCGGCTATTGGTGTGCTTACCCTGAAACCTGTGGTGGTTACCGTACAAGGTTCAGTAAATGCCCGCGAGCAAAGCTTTGTGTCGCAACATTTTGTCTCTAACCATTACCTGTGGTACAATACTTTTGATAAAACCACTACCACCTACGGGCGCTTCTCCATCAGCAGTCGTAACTGGCGCAACAACGGCACACTCAGTATTAAATATTACAGCATAGACAAACTGGTTTACTACAGCAGCAACAGCACACCCGTACAACACAACCAACCTGTTGAGCTACTGGTAGCCGAACTAAACAAAACATTTCAATGGGGAAATTTCTTTTTCACTAACCAACTGTATACACAACATGTAAGCGACAAAAAAGTAATGCGGCTGCCTGAATTAGCCGCCTTCCAACGCTTCTATTACCAAAAACGTTTGTTCAAAGTTATGCTTACCCAAATCGGTTTTGACATATTCTACAACAGCAGCTTTTACGCCAATACGTTTAATCCCGTTACGCGGCAGTTTCAATTACAAGACAGTGTAAAAATAGGCAACTACCCCGTGGTGGATGTGTTTGCCAATGCACAAATTAAAAAGGCCGCTATCTTCTTTAAAATGGAACACGTTAATGCCGACCTCTCCGGAAATGCCTACTACAGCTCACCGCACCAACCCATGGGTCACCGCAGTTTTCGTTTCGGGTTAACCTGGAGAATGTACGACTAGGGGAATTTTTAATGTTGAATGCTTAATTCTTAATGTTGAATTTCTAGCAGACTGACGTCTGATTTTTTGCCTCTTTGTACGTGGTTTGGCGTCCACGCCAACCACACGATACACATTTTAGTTTGATAACATAATTTCGGAAGGGTGCCGAGGACGCCAACCTTGGACAACCTACCGAATATCATAGAATGATTTATTACTTATAACTCTTCCTGCAGAATATATATCATACTTCTTGTAGTATGTCCCCATACCACCAGACATAGTTCCTCTCCCCCTCAATTGCAAGTAATAAAATAACTTTCGTCCAAAGTCTGATTGAACATTGATTAACTGAAGGAATTTTGCAACTTCTGCTTTGTTCTTATCTTTTTTGTTATACCAGTTAACGTAATCAGGTTTATAAATTGTGAGGGTATTAGATATCTTTATTATTTCAATACAGTCTTCATCGGAAAGACTGGCTGTATCCTTTTTTTCAAGAACCTTATTTAACCTATTAATTTTCTGCATAAAAGAATGCCGGCTAATCTTACTTCCTACACACGTATCTCCAATATTAGATTGTGCATATCCATGTAATGATGCAAATGATAGAAAAATAATCAGTAACTTCATTAATTCTATTTTTTGAGTTGCTACTATCGAAATTTAAAATTTGAATTAGAGTGCGTAAAAACCTTGGACAAAACTAACTGTAACTCATTCACCTAATAAAGAGGTATCTATTATTAATGTATGCTTAGTGTACTCAATATTTGTTAGTGATTGATTTTGCTCATAATTACATTTTTTTATGTGATTTGTTGTGATTTGACCTTTACATATGATAAACTGAGTGCAATAAGGGTCATATAATGCAAAGTCAGATGATTTAGGTACCACTCGTTTACGAGCATTTATCGGAATTAATTCCGATATAGAAGAATCCAAACCATTAAGGCAGTATTGTTCAAAACCCGTTTGTAGAAAAATGTAATTGCTATCTTTCAGAAAATAAAATAAAGAAGGCCGTCTAATCAAATCAATCTCATTCGCAACATAGCTAAGTATTATCGCCTCTCCAGTATCATTTAATTGATAGTTCATGAAATATACTCCATGAAGACCATGACCTTTTTTATCGTGAATGTAACTTCTAATACATGAATCTATTTCATTGGACCACTTAGGGTCAATTTCAATAAAAACATTTTTTACCACCTCTCCTTTTTGTATCTTAGAAGGATTATAACAAGATGTTAATACCAAGACATACGATAAAAAAATCAAATACTTCACTATCTGTCCTAATGTTTAAAAAACTACGTTTTCAGTTTTTTCTTTTTGGCTGAGGGGAACAAAATGTTGTTCAGAATTAAACGGTAGCCGGGTGAGTTGGGGTGCAGGGCTAAATCTGTTGGGGGTTCACCTACCTGGTGCTGGTAATCTTCCGGGTCGTGGCCACTGTAAAAAGTCCATGTGCCTTTGCCTGCACTGCCGTGAATGTAACGGGCCTCTCCCACGGCTTTGTTTTCGCCCATGACCAGCACATCGCTTTTAATTTTTGTTTTGTTAAACGAAGTGGTTTGTCCCATAAAACCCTTCACCACCTTAGTGTGGTTCTGGCACAACATGGAAGGCACCACATCCCACTTGGCTGAGAAATCGAACAGGGTAAACATATCGTTTTCCTCCTGCTGAAATCCGCGGAAGTGCGTCATGTCAATATCCGAGTGTTCATACTCGTAGGGATTGGTGGTGATAGCAAAATTCTTAAATGCAAACGTGTTGTTGTAGTCCAGTTTGCGTAATGCATTCGGGTCGGCAGGTGTGCCGTCAAACGGAAAATCAATAATATCGGTACCATCGGCTGCGAGGGCAATATCGTAGGTATCGGTAGCGGAGCACATGGCAAATAAAAATCCGCCACCCGAAGTAAAGTCACGAATCTTTTTGGCCACGGCCAACTTCAAATCAGCCACACGGGTAAATCCGTATTTGGCCGCCATGGCTTCGTTTTCCCTTACCTCAGCTTTGTACCAGGCTGCATTTTGAAAACTCATCCAAAACTTGCCGTACTGTCCGGTAAAATCTTCGTGGTGCAAATGCAGCCAATCGTATAAGGGCAATTTCCCTTGCAGCACTTCATCGTCAAACACTACATCGTAAGGTATCTCAGCATAGGTGAGCACCAGTGTTACCGCATCATCCCAGGGTTGTTTGGTTTTGGGTGAGTACACCGCAATTTTGGGAGATTTTTGCAGCTTCACTACTTCCATGTTCACCTCGGGCAAAGCAATCTCGTTGCGAATGCCCTGCATCTTGGCATCTGAAATTACCTGATACGTTACTCCGCGTACCAGACATTCTTTTTCCAAAACACCGTTGTGTACAAAGGCAAAACTACCGCCCTCGTAATTGAGCAACCACTCCACTTCAATATCTTTACTCAATACCCAATAGGCGACACCGTATGACTTGAGGTGATCCTTCTGCGACTCATTCATGGGAATATAAATGTAGCTGCTCCAGGAGCGCAGGGGCAACAGGAGTACAAAAAAGGAAAACAGTAAAACGATTTTATTTTTCATGCGGTTACTGTTACGGGCGTTCGGCATTAAAAAACAGACGAAGCAATTTGTTTGGTGGTATCAGAAATGCCCATGGTGTAATAATGCAACACAGGCACTCCGGCTTTTTTCAATTCTTTCGATTGTTGAATGGCCCACTCAATACCCACCTGACGAACGGCTTTATCGTCTTTGCATTTTTCAATGGCATCCGACAATTCAAACGGGATATCGATATGAAATATTTTGGGCAAAATGGTGAGTTGGTTCTTTTTGGTAATGGGCTTCAATCCCGGAATAATGGGAATGTTGATGCCCATTTGCTTACACTGTTCTGTAAACTCAAAAAACTTGGCGTTGTTAAAGAACATTTGCGTTACTATGTAATTGGCTCCCGCATCTGTTTTCTTTTTCAGAAAGTTCATATCTGCCTGCATGTTGGGGGCCTCAAAATGTTTCTCGGGATAACCGGCCACACCAATACAGAAATTGGTTGCCGAAGCACCTATCAGTTCTTCATCCAGGTATTTGCCGTTGTTCATATCGGTAACCTGATGAATAAGCTCCAGAGAATTTTGATTACCATCGGGCTCAGGAATAAAGTTAGGCTCGTTTTTAATACCGTCACCGCGCAGCAGCAATACGTTCTCTATGCCTAAAAAGTTTAAGTCAATGAGGGCGTTTTCTGTTTCTTCTTTAGTAAATCCACCGCATATCAAATGGGGCACTGCTTCTACCTTAAACTTGTTCATGATGGCCGCGCAAATAGCTACGGTACCGGGGCGTTTGCGTGTGGAGATTTTATCAAAACTTCCGTCACTGCGTTTCTTCAAAATGTACTCTTCCCGGTGATACGTAACATCAATAAACCTGGGGTTAAACTCCATCAAAGGTTCAATTGCGTTAAATATACCTTGAATGCCCTTGCCCTTAAGCGGTGGCAAAATTTCAAAAGAGAACTGTGTTTCTTTACTGTTGTTGATGTATTCTGTAATCTTCATGTTGGTCTCAGGCTAGTAAGGCTGCAAATATAAGCAGTTTATTGGGCTGCGGGAACCTCGGCTGCTTTTCGTTTGTTGATGGCCAGTTTGAGCGAAAATACATTGGAGTATAAGGCCGCTGATTGGTCGCCAATATCACTCAGAGCATAATCAATGGTAAATGACTTCATGCGCAATCCCACACCTATATTGGGTTGAAAAGTTGTGCGCTGTTTGCCGTTGATTTCATCTTTTTCTTTCTGAAAATTGCCCACACCTGTACGTAAGAAAATAAAGTCGCTGTAGCCAAACTCCACGCCCAGTGTAGGGTCTATGTTAATCGTTTTGCTACTGACAAGCACATTGCGTTGCCCGTCTGTAGTAAGTGTCATGTTCACCTCAGGCATGCAGGTTATTTTTTTGTACAGTGTAAACTGGCGGGCCGCACCCAGTATAAAACGCGGAGTAGTTATCTCCAGCGTATTCACCGGGATGGTATTACCTGTTTGCTGAAACACTTGTTTCTCCTCTGGTGTAAGGTTGTATGACCAGGCGTTAAATGTAGAGGTAACGTCCCTGAACATGGCCCCGAACTTCCATTTCTTGTAGTCATACTGCGCCCCGAAATCGAGCCCGAATCCCCAGGCATTGGCAAAATCACCTGCTCTTCTGCGAATAATTTTGGCGTTACCTCCCAGATTTAATCCGTTGATTTTGGTTTTGCGGGCATAGGAAAATAAAAAACCGTAATCCACCACGGAGAAAGATTTAATGTTGTTGTAATTTAGTTGCCCGCCTTTAAAAAGATCAATGGTATTGGCAATGTCATCCACCCCGAAACGGATGATGGAAACACCTCCGGCACTTTTATCGCCCATTTTAAAGGCAATGGCTCCATAGTCGTAGTTGGCAATACCGGCAAAATATTCCGAGTGCATAAGCGACACCTGCAGGTTATCCTTAAGGTTCAGCAATCCGCTGGGATTCCAATATCCTGCAGTTACATCATTTACTGAGGCCACTACTGAGTTGCTCATGCCAAATGAACGACCGCCCACTCCTATCATCATAAACTCATTACTGTACTTTTGAGCCGAAGCCGACAAGCCTGTTAGTAGAGCTAAAGAAAACAGCCAACGCTGTATTAATTTCATATGCTTTGTGTTCTGAATTGGTTCATTTCGTTTTCCAGTACCTGAAACTGTTGTTGCATCCACTCATCGGTTTGTTCCATTACGGGCAGCAACAATTTCTGGTTATGCGCGCTCAGGCCAAACAGCCCTACCTGCATCATAATACGGTTTAACGAATAAATCATTTTTTCATTATCAGGGTAATGGAATAAATATCTCACGTCCCTGAACCGTTCAAATTTAGTAAAAAACTCTTCTCCTTGTACAATATCATGCAATTGCAGAAAATCCTTGAGGGGCTGTGGTTCAATCACATGGAGTGAACGATAAAACTCCGTAGCGCTTTGCGGATGCTGCCTTATGAGGTAACGGTCGAGCATAAGCTCCAGAAAAATATGGTTAAAAAAGAAGTACCTGGGGAAACTGCTGTCAAAACCCGCTTGCCGCGTAAGCTCTCTGATATGGGCATACGAGCTGTTAAAAAACTGAGAATTGTGAAACACTTTATCCAGCGCATAGTGCATGGCTGAACCCTCGTTGAGTTGTATGTGCTCCGGCTGCAAAGGCACTGTTTTGTGCGGTGCAATGCGCGAGCCTTTCACAAAATTGCGGGCCAAATCAGGCAACACCGTTCCCAGATTATAATAGTGTTGCTCAGGCTGATGGGTAAAGAAAAAATGTGCAATAAAATTCAACGGGTCAAATATAGCGCTTTTGTATAAGCCGGTGTTGAGTTGAACTTCTTAAACTTACTATCTTTGTCACGTAATGAGCACGAAAAATTTTATAGCAGAACTGAAATGGCGCGGCATGTTGCACGATGTAATGCCGGGTACGGAGGAAGAACTCAATAAAGGTTTAACCAAAGGATATATAGGCTTTGACCCCACAGCCGATTCACTGGGAGTGGGCAACTTGGTGCAGGTAATGACCCTGTTGCATTTTCAGCACTGCGGACACCAGCCCATTGCCCTGATTGGCGGAGCAACCGGCATGGTGGGCGACCCCTCGGGCAAAAGTGCCGAGCGCAACCTGCTGGATGAAGAAGCCCTGCGTTACAACCAGGAGTGCCAGCAAAAACAACTCGAAAAATTTCTGGATTTTAACTGCGGTGAACGTTCGGCCAAATTGGTTAACAACTACGACTGGTTTAAACAAATAGGCTTTTTGGAATTTATACGCGATGTGGGCAAACACATTACGGTAAACTACATGATGAGCAAAGACAGTGTAAAACGCAGATTGGAAGGTGAAACAGGTATGTCTTTCACTGAATTTTCTTACCAGTTGGTGCAGGGATATGATTTCTACTACCTGTGGAAACACCAGGGCATTAAATTACAAATGGGTGGCAGCGATCAGTGGGGAAACATTGTTACCGGCACTGAACTCATTCGCAGAAAAGCATCAGGAGAAGCTTTTGCATTAACTACTCCGCTCATTAAAAAAGCTGACGGCACCAAATTTGGTAAAACCGAAGGTGGCAATGTGTGGCTCGACCCCAAGCGTACTTCACCTTACAAATTCTATCAGTTCTGGCTCAATGCCAGTGATGACGATGTAAAAAACTACATCCGTATTTTTACGTTGATGAACCGGGAAGAGATTGAAGCACTGGAAGCAGAACACAACGCGGCCCCCCACATGCGCGCCTTACAAAAAGCCTTAGCAAAAGACATTACCACCCGCGTACATTCTTCAACTGATTTTGAAAAAGCGGTAGAAGCCTCTGAAATATTGTTCGGTAAATCCACTACCGATGCGTTGAAAAAATTGGATGAAGCCACACTGCTCGATGTATTTGACGGAGTGCCGCAACACGAAACAGATAAAAATTTATTTGAGCAACCGTTTAATCTGGTAGAACTGCTTTCAGATAAAACAGGCATTTTCCCTTCACGTGGTGAAGCCCGTAAAATGATTCAGGGCGGTGGAGTAAGCATCAACAAAATAAAACTTGAAGACCCCGAAGGCAACACATCAGCCGATATGTTACTCAACAATACATACGTGCTGGTACAAAAAGGCAAAAAGAATTACTACCTCATAAAAGCTGTTTAAAAGTACACCTTATGTATACCATTAACCCTGCTGATGTAAGTACTGCTGAGCTGCAAGTGTTGCTGCAAAGCGCCATTGCCCCACGCCCCATTTGTTTTGCCAGTACTATTGACAAAAACGGTACACCCAACCTCAGTCCGTTTAGTTTTTTCAATATGTTCAGCACCAATCCGCCAGTGTTTATTTTTTCACCGGCACGCAGGGTAAGAGATAATACCATTAAGCACACACTCGAAAATGTATACGAAGTACCCGAGGTGGTGATTAACATGGTGAATTATGATTTAGTACAACAATGTTCACTCTCCAGTACGGAGTACGATAAAGGAGTAGATGAGTTTGTAAAGTCCGGCCTCACTCCCCTTCCTTCTGATCTGGTTAAACCTTTCCGCGTAAAAGAATCTCCGGTACAACTGGAGTGTAAAGTGAATCAAGTGATAGAATTGGCACAAACGCCCGGTGCAGGTAACCTGATTATTTGTGAATTGTTGCGCATGCACGTTAACCCGTCTGTAATGGACGACCGTGGCCGCATTAACCAACAGAAAATAGATTTAGTGGCCCGCCTGGGTGGCGACTGGTATTGCCGCGCCTCCGGAACGGCTTTGTTTGAGGTAGAGAAACCTGTGCGCACCAAAGGCCTGGGCGTTGACCGCATTCCGGAACGCATTCGGTACAGCCGTTATTTAACCGGAAATAATCTGGGGCAATTGGGCAATACAGAACAATTACCTGATACAGACGATATCGAAATTTACAAAAAAATTAACCTGGAACTGGCTGCTTTGATGATGGAACATTTGCCACACGAAGAGCTGGAACAACGCACACATATTCTGGCCAAAAAATACTTAGACGAAGGAAAAGTTACCGAAGCCTGGAAAATTTTACTGGCGGTTTAATAATAAACTTCTTACCTTTTCTAGAAGAAGCAAAGTCAATTTCAGACTATTAGTTTGTAGAAAAACAACCTTGCTTTTGAGGTAGAAATAATAGATTACCACTAATATGTCAAAGTAAACAAAAAATGCGTAAGCATATTACTATGTGTTATGGAGCGTATTTTTTCAGATCGACCTTTACTGGCTTTGTTTTCCATTTCCTTTTGTTGTGGTAAGGTTGAGTAAAACAAAGTTGAGATTGATTCACAGAAATGTTATCAATCTCATATTCGGGAATTATCCCTTTGAATTGCTGTCCGTCTATAGCAATTTTATATTTCTTATTGCTATCAATATAATGAATGGTAATAGTTGACAATAAAGAATCTGTAAAATACAGAATAAATGAGTGAATGAATGGGCTATCTGCTGAATGGTCGTAGATGAGTTCTCCAAATTCAGTGATTTTTTCACCTGTTTTCTTGTCCACGAGAATAAAGTTGCAAGGCCCATTTGCTGGACATCCCGATCTAAATAGAATTGAACTGTTGAATTCCTTTGCAAACTGATAACCGAGTCTATATGTATAACTGTAATATTCAGTTGTCATGGAAAATATAATGTGCTTCTGTTTGTTATTCTCTAATGTCAGCCAAATTGAGTCACAATTAAATTGATAGTAAAGCATAGAGCTGTCTTTTAAATATCTTGTCTCACAATTTGTGGTGTATTGAGTAATAAAAGAGTCAGTCTGACATTCACATTGCCTTGTCTGAGCAAACCCGAAACTAGTCAAGAACAGAAGTATAAATGATAATATTAGGTTCAATCTCTTCATATGCCTAATAACTATAATATTGAAGCCGCTAAAGACTCCTTAAAGTCCATTCGAAAAGTGGAAACAGACGCTGCCTGATTTCTACAAATGTGCTGCAATCAGTAAATCAATGTCCTTATCCGGAATATGTAAACGCTGCCCGATGTTGCGGTTGGTGAGGTTGCCTTTGTAAATGTACACCCCGTTGCGCAAGCCGGCTTTGTCCCAAATGTAATTCTGAAACCCGCCCTCATCAGCTATGCCCAACAATACGGGAGTTAAAATATTACTCAAGGCATAACTTGCCGTGCGTGCCACACGTGATGGAATATTGGGCACGCAATAATGAATCACATCGTGCTTGGTAAATATCGGATTAGTGTGGTTGGTTAACTCCGAGGTTTCAAAACATCCTCCCTGGTCAATGCTCACATCAATTATCACTGAACCGGCTTTCATTTTTATCACCATCTGTTCCGTAACCACACTGGGTGAACGGCCATCATCACTGCGCAAGGCTCCTACGGCCACATCAGCATTGTGCAATGCTTTTTCCAGAATTTTAGGATGCAGCAATGAGGTAGAAACGCGGGCGCCCACATTGGTTTGTAACCTGCGCAGCTTGTTGGTTGATTTGTCAAATACTTTTACGGAGGCACCTAAACCCAAAGCAGCCATAGCCGCAAATTCGCCCACTGTACCTGCACCTATTATCACTACTTCTGATGGTGGTATGCCTGTTACTCCACCCAGCATTTCTCCCTTACCACCGTTGGCACTGCTCAAATATTCAGAGGCAATCAATATGGAAGTGGTGCCGGCAATTTCACTCATGGAGCGCACAATGGGAATAGTGAAGGCATCATCGCGCATGTATTCAAAGGCCACTGCGGTCACTTTTTTCTGCATCAAACATTTGATGTACGTATCGCGCAAGGTGGTTTGCTGAATGGCCGAAAAAATCAATTGCTCCGGACGCATCAACCTGATTTCTTCTTCTGTTGGCGGATCAACTTTTACAATAATGTCTGACTTGTATACATCGGTTACACTGTAGGCAATTTTGGCTCCTGCTTCAGAATACTCACTATCGGTAAAATGAGCCGCCTCGCCTGCTTTGGTTTCCAATGTTACCTCGTGCCCGTTGCTCACCAGCAATTGCACTGACGAAGGTGTGAGTGCCACCCGCTTTTCTTCGTAGGTAATTTCTTTGGGTACACCAATGTGTAAACTTTTGTTGCTTTTATTTATTTCAAGTAAAGCCTCCTGAGGTTGCATGGACGCTTTTTTGGCCAGTTCTTTAAACCCGGCTCTTTTTGAATCTGCCATTGAGATGTGTGGTAATTACAGCATAAAAATAACACCTTTTCGCCACTCTGCAAAATCACAGGCACTTTTTCCATTCCAGGTGGCGGCTACCGTCTGCATTCAAACTCAGGTGAACCTCTATGCGGGGTAAGGGCAAAAGCGGCTCAATCAGCTCAGGCCACTCGACCAGACAGGGATGTCCGTTGTAGAAATATTCTTCATAGCCCATGTCATACACCTCTTCCAAATCTTTGATGCGGTAGAAATCAAAATGATATATGATGCCAGCGTTTGGCAAAGCATATTCATTCACCAAGGAGAAGGTGGGACTGGAAACATGGTCGGTACTGCCCGCTGCACGTAACACTTCTTTGATCAGTGTAGTTTTGCCCGCTCCCATAGGGCCGTAAAAAGCTACAAAGGTTTCTTCCCTGAGCAAAGCAGCCAATTGTTGAGCCACCTTTGGTAACTGCTCAAGTGTTATATTCGGAAAAGACGCGTTCATACTTGTGGCTGCAAAAATAATTTTAAATACGGAATGCTTCCCACAGAATTTTACAAGTCAATAACTCACTTTAGCCCGCACACCATATTTACCTCCCATCGAAAGAATTGGTTGTTCTGTCGGTTACTCTTGTTACTTTTTAATGTTCGTTCTACTTTTATTCCCAGTTAACGCAGATATTGCACACCATGAAATACAGATTCCTACTTTTTTCTCTGTTGCTGGGCCACTTGGTATCAGCCCAAACTACCATACGTACCAATTTTGCTCCTGAACCTGAACACAGCGATGTGTCGCGACTGGTAGGGCAAATTCTCAGCTCGGGCCATTACCAGCCTGTTACACTTAATGATGATTTCTCAGCCAAAGTATTTGACAATTACCTCAAAGACTTAGACTACAGCCGCTCCTATTTTCTGGCTGCTGATGTAGCTGAATTTAATTTTTACCGCTCTTTGGTAGATGATGCCATTCAAAGCGGAAACGTGGAGTTTGCTTTTACCATGTACAACCGTTTTCTGCAGCGCATCAACAACCGCATTCAATACACCTACAAAATTTTAAACGGTGATTCCATTAACTTTAATACACCCGATTCTTTTCAGGTAAAACGTGAAGAAGCCCCTTGGTGTAAAGACGAAAAAGAACTGGATAACCTGTGGAACAAAAAAATTAAATACGAGCTGGTGGGCCTTAAAGCCTCGGGTAAAAACTGGAAAGACATGACAGATGTTATTCGTAAACGTTATGAGAACCTCGAAAAACAACTGGTTAAAACACAAAGCGAAGACATTTACAGCTACTTCATGAATGCTGTAACGGAAACCGTTGACCCGCATACCAACTACTTCTCTCCTAAACAAGGCGATGATTTTAAAATCAATACTTCGCAGGCTTTGGAAGGTATTGGTGCCACACTGCAAACTGAAAACGATTACACCAAAATTCGTGAGCTGGTAAAAGGCGGCCCGGCTGAACGCAGCAAGTTGCTCAAAGTGGGCGACCGCATTGTGTCGGTTGGTCAGGGTAAAGAGGGTGAAATGCTGGATATAGTTGGCTGGCGCATTGACGATGTAGTGGGCAAAATTCGCGGACCCAAAGGCAGCATTGTACGTTTAGGTATATTGGGTGCTGATGAGCCTTCCAACGCTGCACCTCACATCATTCAACTGGAGCGCGATAAAATTAAACTCGAAGACCAAACCGCTAAAGGTGAAATTCAGAAAATAAAAAACAAGGGCAAAGAATACAAAGTAGCGGTGATTACGCTTCCCTCCTTTTACTATGATTTTGCCGGTGCACAAAAAGGTGAAAAAAACTTCAGCAGCACCACACGCGATGTACGCAGACTGATTGAAAATTTTAAAGCCGATACCATTGATGCCGTTGTGCTCGACCTGCGCAACAATGGCGGAGGCTCTTTGCTGGAAGCCATCAACCTCACCGGCTTGTTTATTAAAAGCGGACCGGTGGTACAGGTGCGCAACAGTGACGGCAGCATAAAGGTGGAACAGGATTATGATAACTCCGTAACCTGGAGCGGCCCGCTGGCTGTGCTGGTGAACCGTTTCAGTGCATCGGCTTCTGAAATTTTAGCCGGAGCCATTCAAGATTACAAACGCGGAATTATCATAGGTGAAAATACGTTTGGCAAAGGCACCGTACAAAACGTAATTGACCTGGGCCAATACATTGCCCTGCCCAACGGCAAACGTGTGGGACAGGTAAAATTAACACTCGCTAAATTTTACCGCATCAACGGCAGCAGCACGCAGTTAAAAGGTGTGAAACCCGATATTGAATTCCCCAGTATTTATGCTGATAAAGAATACGGTGAAGAAGCCAGCAAATATGCCCTGGCCTGGGATCAGATTAATACCAGCCGCTTTGAACCCGTGGGTATGAAAGACAACGTTACCCTTTCTTTATACAACCTGCACAAAGCCCGCATGAAAACCAATACCGAATACAATTACCTGTTGGATGATGTGGTAGGTTACCGCGCTTACCGTTTGCGCGACTACGCTACACTCAACTTAGATCAACTCAAAAAAGAACAGTACGAACAAACCAAAAAAAATAAAGAGCGCGAAGAAGCCCGCAAAAAACTGCTCAACAACCCCAAAGATGAGCAAGAAAAGTATGACCTCATTTTGCGCGAAAGCGAACAGATTTTGGTTGACTTTATTTTACTGGGCGGAGATAAATTAACTTCTAAATAACGAGAACAATTTAATGCTTATGAAAAAGACATACATACTTTTAGCAGCAACAACCATTGCTGTATCATCGGCCTTTGTAATGAAGGTGATGCTTAAAGGTCCCGACCAAAACTCCATGGATAAAAAAGCCGACCCGCGTCAGGATTTTTACCAATATGCCAACGGTAACTGGGTTAAAAATAATCCTGTTCCGGCCAGTGAAAGCCGCTGGACCAGTTTTAATATTGTGGCCGAGCGCAACAACGATATGCTGCGCAAAATTCTGGAAGATGCCGCTGCTGATATGAGCGCACCTTACGGCTCAGCCCGCCAGCGTGTAGGCGATTTGTATCGCTGCATTATGGACACCGTTCGTTTGGACAAAGATGGGTATATGCCTATTAAACCTTTGTTGCAGGAAGTAGATGCCATTGCCAATTATGAAGACATTATTAAAAACGTGGCCAAGCAACACCGCATGGGCATGGATCCATTGTTTGGTTTTGGAGTGAGCCCCGATGTGCGCAACAGTGAAGTATATGCTGTGTATGCCAGCCAAAGTGGTCTTGGTTTGCCTGACCGTGATTACTACACCAAAGAAGATGAGAAGTCGCAGCAAATTCGTACTGATTATGTAAAACACATCATGCGCATGTTTGAACTCATTGGCTACAATAAAGCAGAAGCCAACTCAGCCGCGTTAAAAATTATGGATTTTGAAACCCGTCTGGCTAAAGTTTCCATGACCCGTGTAGAACGCAGAGACATTGAAAAACAATACAACAAAAGATCACTGGCCGAGTTGCAAAAACTCACGCCCATGTTCAGTTGGGATACTTACTTTACTGCTACCGGATTAAAACAAAAAAAGTTCGACAGCGTAATTGTAATGCAGCCTAAGTTTATGGAACAGGTGAGCCTGTGCTTTACTGATTTTCCGTTAAGCGCCTGGAAAGCCTACCTAAAATGGAACATACTCAACACCACTGCCGGCATGCTGAGCAGCGATTTGGAAAAACAAAACTTTGCCTTTTACAGCACCACTCTTAGCGGACAAAAAGAACAGAAGCCCCGCTGGAAACGTGCCATTGGTACCGTTAACGGTTTTATTGGCGAACTGGCCGCACAGGAATACGTGAAGGTAGCTTTTAGCCCTGAGTCAAAACAACGCGTGAACGAGATGGTGAACAACCTGATGGCCGTGTACAAAAAACGTTTGGAAAATGTAGACTGGATGAGTGCTGAAACACGCAAACGTGCACTGGAAAAACTGGCTACCATGGGCCGCAAACTGGGTTACCCGGATAAGTGGGAAGAGTACAAAGGACTGGAAATTAAAAACGATAGTTACGTAAACAACTTTATGCGCACCAGCGAATGGCAGTACAACGATAACATCAACAAACTGGGCACTCCTATTGACCGCGCCAAGTGGGGCATGTTACCGCAAACCGTAAATGCGTATTACACTCCCCTGTTAAACGAGATTGTGTTCCCTGCGGCTATTTTACAACCACCTTTCTTTAATGCCGAAGCGGATGATGCCGTTAACTACGGCAGCATGGGCGCTGTAATAGGCCATGAAATTTCACACGGCTTTGATGATAAAGGCAGCAAGTTTGATGCAAAAGGAAACCTCAACAACTGGTGGACCGCTGAAGACCGCACCAAGTTTGAAGCTAAAACCAAAATACTCGTAAACCAATTCAACAAGTTTAAAGTGGGCGACAGCCTGTATGTAAACGGTGAACTTACCTTAGGTGAAAACATTGCCGACCTGGCCGGCCTCTCGGTAGCTTACGAAGCGTACTTACTTTCACTGGAAGGCAAGCCCAAAGAAAACATTGACGGCCTCTCGCCTGAGCAACGCTTTTTTGTAGGTTTTGCGCAGGTATGGAAAAACAATGCCCGCCCTGAGTTTACCCGCAACCAGGTAATGACCGACCCTCACTCACCCGGCAAGTTCAGAGTGTTGGGCCCGTTGAGCAACATGCCTGAATTTTACAACGCCTTTGGTGTAAAAGAAGGCGACAAAATGTGGAGACCAGAAACCGACCGCGCTAAAATTTGGTAAGAATTTTCTCTTGGATATAGCAATTTTTAAACGCCTCCGAAAGGGGGCGTTTTTTTTTGTGAAAACAAGCAGATATCTCTCTGAAACCTCTTTTCTAATGCTCGTTGGGCTCATAACCCAAAGGGTGTTGGGTTTTACAGAGGTTTTGGTAACTTGCGAGATGGTAAGTAGAAACCTATTATCAATGTCAAATGCCTAAAATATACGACAACATAGAAAACCACCTAACCAAAGGACTGAACGAAACGCTCGAACTTTCACAGCGAACAGACTTTTGTGTTGGATATTTTAACTTAAGAGGTTGGAAAGAAGTTGCTGACAAAATTGACAGCTTATCGGGTGCAACAGTGCTTGAAGGAAATGATGATGTTCACCGCATTTGCCGACTGCTTGTTGGTATGCAGAAAATGCCTGTGGACATTTTACGTGACTATTTTTCTAAAGACGAAGACCATATTATTGACCAAGCCGAAGCAGTAAAACTTAAAAAACGACTTGCACAAGAATTTAAAGAACAGTTGACTATTGGCACACCAACTGATGCTGACGAAAAAGCATTACGGAAATTGAGCCAACAAATGAAGGACAAAAAAGTAGTTGTAAAACTGCATTTGCGTTATACACTTCACGCTAAACTGTATTTGGCTTACAGCAATGATAAACGAGTTCCAGTAGTTGGTTTTTTAGGTAGCAGCAACTTGACTTTGGCAGGACTTGCAAAGCAAGGAGAATTGAATATTGATGTAATGGACCAAGATGCAGCCAACAAGTTGGCAACTTGGTTTGAAGACCGTTGGAAAGACCGTTGGTGTATTGACATTACAGAAGAACTCATTGAAATCATTGACAACTCTTGGGCAGCCGACAGGCTTATTTCTCCTTTTCATATTTACTTAAAAATAGCTTACCACCTTTCAAGAGAAGCAAGAGCAGGTATCAATGAATTTAAGTTACCAAAAGTTTTTCAAAAAGAATTATTGGAGTTCCAACAAAAAGCGGTTTTAGTTGCTGCTCATCATTTACACAAACGTGATGGTGTAATTATTGGGGATGTTGTAGGGCTTGGTAAGACAATAACAGCTACAGCATTAGCCAAACTTTTTGAAGATGATTTCTTTTTAGAAACGCTCATTATTTGCCCGAAGAACTTGGTGGAAATGTGGGAAGAATATGCTCATAAATACCAATTGAGAGCCAAAGTAATTTCACAAAGTAAAGTGCAAACCACTTTACCAAACCTCAGACGTTACCGCCTTGTAATCATTGACGAGAGCCACAACTTACGCAACGACCAAGGAAGTCGTTACCGTGCTATCAAATCGTATTTAGAGGAAAACGACAGTAAAGTTATTCTGCTTTCTGCAACACCATACAACAAAACTTATTTAGACCTTTCAAATCAACTTCGTTTGTTTATTTCAGACGACAAAGATTTAGGCATTAGCCCAGAAGAATATATAAAACACATAGGCGGACAAATTCAATTCAGTTCGCAACACACCGAAACATTTATTCGAAGCATCAAAGCATTTGAGAAAAGTCACTTTTCGGACGATTGGAGAGAATTGATGCTATTGTATTTGGTTCGCAGAACAAGAAGTTTCATCAAAAACAATTACGCTGAAACCGATTCAACCAATGGAAGAAAGTATCTGACATTTGCCGATGGTTCAAAATCGTATTTCCCTGATAGAATACCGCAAAAGGTACTATATGAGTTTAACGTGAATGACAAAAAAGATATCTATGCTAATCTTTATTCTAAAAAAATAGTAGACATCATAAATGGTTTGGAGCTGCCTCGTTACGGACTACAACAATATTTAAATGAGAAACCACTAACAAAAGCAACCAAAGAGGAAGAACAGATAATGCAAAGCCTAAGCCATGCCGGACGAAGGTTGATGGGGTTTTGCAGAACCAATTTGTTTAAACGTTTAGAAAGTAGTGGCTATTCATTCCTGCTCTCCATTAGTCGACATATTTTAAGAAACTATGTTTTTGTGTATGCCGCGCAAAATCATTTACCCATTCCAATTGGTAAAAACATTTCTCAAAACCTAGATGAATACTTGGAGGATAGCGATACCGATAAAGATAAAGACGATAAAAATCTATTAAATCTCATTCTCAAAGAAGAAATCTACCTGAAAAAGGCAAAAGAACTATATAATCTTTATGCAAGCGATAGTTACAAAAACAGTTTCGACTGGATTAGAAGTGATTTTTTTACTGACCATAAACGTGAGAAAATTGATAAAGAAGGTAACAAAAAGATAGTTGATGTTTCTTTGTTAAAAACTTTAATCAAAGACTGTAAAGAAATCATCAAAATTCTGAATATTGGCAAAGACTGGAACCCTGAAGAGGACAGACAACTAAATGCCTTATATGATTTGCTAACCAAGAAGCACAGCAAAGAAAAGGTGCTGGTGTTCACTCAATTTGCAGATACAGCTTATTACCTCACTGAACAACTAAAGAAAAGAGGTATCACACAAATTGAAAGTGTAACGGGTGATGATGAAAACCCAACTGGTTTAGCACAGCGATTTAGTCCGCACAGCAACCAGAAAACTGACAGCATAAAAGGCGACCAGGAATTACGAGTTTTGATAACCACCGATGTATTGAGTGAAGGTCAAAATTTGCAAGATGCTCACATCATTTTAAATTATGATTTGCCCTGGGCTATCATTCGCTTAATTCAGCGTGCAGGTCGTGTTGACCGTATCGGACAAAAGGCAGAACAAATTATTTGTTATTCGTTTTTACCCGAAGATGGCATTGAAGAAATTATCAACTTACGTAAAAGATTAACGCAGCGTATTGAAGAAAACGCCAATGTAGTTGGAAGCGATGAAACCTTTTTTGATGGCGACCCTGTTAACCTTACCGACCTTTACAATGAGAAATCAGGCATTTTGGACGGTGAAGATGATGACACCGAAGTGGATCTGGCTTCATTGGCTTATCAGATTTGGAAAAATGCTACAGATGCCAATCCCGAATTGAATAAACTTATTCCGGATTTACCCAATGTGATTTACGCTACCAAACACAATGATAATGAGCCCGAAAAAGAAGGTGTGATTGTTTACACCCGAACATCAGAAGAAAACGATGTATTGGCTTGGGTAAACAATAAAGGGAAAATTATTACACAATCGCAACATACTATTTTGAAAGCGGCTCAATGCACACCTGATACCGAACCAAAATACAAATTGGAAAAACACCATGAACTGGTAAAAAGTGGCATTGATTTTATACGAGAAGAAGAGAAAAACACTGGTGGTTCGCTAGGCAAAAAAACAGGTGTGAAATACCGTGTGTATATGCGGCTCGACCGTTACTGTAAAGAATATGAAAACACATTGTTTGTAAACGAACAACTGAAAAAAGCAGTGGATGATATTTACAAATACCCATTGAAAGAATTTGCAAGGGAAACCTTGAACCGACAATTGAAAGCAGGAATTTCTGACGACCAATTGGCATCTTTGGTTATTTCTCTTAGAGAGGAAGACAAGTTGGCAATTGTGAATGAAGATGAACAACCTAATAAAGAACCTCAAATCATTTGCTCATTAGGACTAATAAACTAATTATAGCGAATTCGCCTCAATTGAAAATATGGCCAAAAATAAAAAAATATTAGTAGAAGGATCAGAAATTACAATCCTTCAAAATGAGAATCAAGAACTTATATCACTTACTGATATGGCTAAAAGCCAGATGCAAGAAGCAATTATTATCAAATGGCTTAGTTTGAAGAGTACTATCGAGTATTTAGGCGAATGGGAGGCTCTCTATAATCCAAGTTTTAATTATACCGAATTCGGTACAATTAAAAATGCTGCCGGTAGCAACAATTTCGTATTGTCAGTAAAAAATTGGATTGAACAAACAGGTGCTATTGGAATAACTGCAACTGCTGGTAGATACGGAGGAACTTATGCCAATAAAGATATTGCATTTCATTTTGGAATGTGGATTAGCCCCAAATTTCAATTGCTACTCGTAAAAGAATTTCAACGCCTTAAAGCCGATGAAAACGACAGGCTTAAACTTACCTGGAATCTCCAAAGAACACTAGCCAAGGTGAATTACCATATTCATACCGATGCTATCAAAGAAAACCTTATTCCAAAGGAATTGAATAAAGTACAAATCAGCTTTGTGTATGCCAATGAAGCCGATTTATTAAATGTGGCCTTGTTCGGTTTTACGGCAAAACAATGGAGAGATAACAATCCCGGCAAGGATGGTAATGTAAGAGACTATGCAACAATTGAACAACTAGTAGTTTTATCCAACCTTGAAAGCATCAATGCCGTGTTAATCAACCAAGGGTTGGAACAACCCGAAAGATTGACACAACTCAACAAAATAGCTATCACCCAAATGAAATCACTGGTTGCCAACCAACAAATAAAAAAACTGAAATGAGCCTGTCGAAACAAGAATTTTCCAACTATATCAAACAGTTCAACTTTCGTGAGCTGTTCAACGACATGGGCTGGAACAACGATAAAACAGCTCAGCCAATTGTGGTAGATAATGAAACTTATTCATTACAGGCTGTAGCAGAAAAAAGTGGTTTCAAAATTTTATTGTGCAACCCACTGCCAAATGGTTTGTTGCCTGACTACAACACCCGAAGGAAGATTGAAACCAAAGTAACCAAACTTTTTCAGGAGCATTTGATTATTTTCTTTGACACCAAAAAAACCGAACAGATATGGCAATTGGTGGTAAGGCAATCGGGCAAACCAACCAAAGTAACCGAAACCCGTTGGTACATTAACCAAGACCCCGAACTGCTTTACCAACGTGCCGCAGGAATATTCTTTGAATTAGACGAAGAAGATAAAATCACCATAGTAGATGTAAAAAACCGTGTGGGTGAAAACTTCCATCAGAACAACGAGAAAGTTACCAAGCAGTTTTACGACAAATTCAAAAAAGAACACAGCTCATTCCTTCAATTCATCAAAGGCATTTCCGATAAAGCCAACCAAGAATGGTATGCTTCGCTAATGCTCAACCGCTTGATGTTTTGTTACTTCATTCAGAAAAAAGGATTTCTAGACAACAACAAAAATTATTTGCGTGATAAACTCAAGGCTTGTAATGAGAAAAAGGGCAAAGTAAAATTCTATTCTTTTTACCGAGATTTCTTGTTGGTATTGTTTCACAAAGGATTGAATGAACCAAGCCAAAACAAAGAAGTAAAAATTGAAATTGGTAAAATTCCTTACCTGAACGGTGGTTTGTTTGACGAACACGAACTGGAAAAAACACATACAGGCATTGACATTGACGACAAAGCCTTTGAACACCTTTTTGATTTCTTCGACCAATATGAATGGCATTTAGATACCGGCATTACTGCCACAGGCAAAGACATTAACCCTGATGTGATTGGTTACATCTTTGAAAAGTACATCAACGACAGGGCAAATATGGGTGCTTACTACACCAAAGAAGATATTACTGATTATATCAGTAAAAATTGCATACTGCCTTACTTGTTTGACGAAACCAAACGCAACTATGCCAAGGCATTTACACCTGATGGCGAATTGTGGCAAATGGTAAAAAACAGTGGTGACGAATATATTTACGATGCAGTAAAAAAAGGAGTGAATGAACCTTTGCCTAGAGAAATTGAGCAAGGGATAAAAGACGTAAGCAAACGAACCGAATGGAACAAACCCGCTACTATTAACTATGCATTGCCAACCGAAATATGGCGGGAAGTGGTTGACCGCAGAAACCGCTATACCGAAGTAAAAACCAAAATTGATAAAGGCGAAATAAGCGCCATTAACGATTTTATTACTTACAACCTGAACATACGCCAGTTTGCACAAGATACCGTTGAAAACACCAATGACCCCGAACTGCTCAAACAATTTTACAAAGCACTCAATAACGTTACTATAATTGACCCTACCTGTGGCTCGGGGGCATTTTTGTTTGCCGCCATGAACATACTGGAACCTTTATATGAAAGCTGCATTATGCGTATGCGGGGTTTTACTGAGGACGAAGACAGAGAAAATGCAGCCAACAAAAAGAATTTTAAAAACAAATACAAGTATTTTAGGGAAGTATTGGAAAACATACAAAGCCCGCAACACCCCAACCTACCCTACTTCATTTACAAAAGCATTATACTACGCAATTTGTATGGTGTGGACATAATGAAAGAAGCCGTTGAAATTGCCAAACTTCGTTTATTTCTTAAACTGGTTGCAACCGTTGAAGCCGATTACCGCAAACCTAATTTAGGCTTAGAACCATTGCCTGATATTGATTTTAATATCCGTGCCGGAAATACACTCGTTGGATTTGCTACAGGAAAGGATCTAGAGAAACATTTAATTGAGGATACACTTGGATCTATTGTAAAAGAAGAGATTGATGAAAAATGTGAAATTGTAGCCAACGCATTTAAACGCTACAAAGAAATCCAATTGACCTATGGTGATGATTTCAAGGAGTTCAAAAAAGCAAAAACAGAACTCAACAATCGCCTGAAAGAATTAAATCACGAACTCAACCAATTGCTACATAAACAAGCAAGCAGTATTAAATATGAAACTTGGCTAGAATCTCATCAACCTTTTCATTGGTTTGCTGAATTTTATGAAATCGTTCAGGGTAATGGCTGTTTTGATGTAATTATTGGGAATCCGCCTTATGTAGAGTATTCAAAGGTTTGTGATATCTACAAAATTAGAAATTATGAGACCGAAAAGTGTGGCAATTTATATGCATTTGTAATTGAAAGAAGTAATAATTTATTAAAGAAAAATGGGAAAATGGGATTTATTGTTCCATTGAGTAGTTTAGCTACACCAAGAATGGAATCTTTATTAAATCTTTATAATAAGAAAAAATTTCTACTTTATTCAAGTTTTTACGCTGGAGATTCTAATCCAAGTTTATTGTTCAGCGGAGTTAAAAGCCAACTATCAATTCAGTTAATTAGTAAAACTGATGAAAATAGAACTTTTGTAACAAATTACGTAAGGTGGTTTGATGATTATCGTTCATCTCTTTTTGAAAGTATTAAATATATCGAACACAAATACAATGGAGATTTAATATATAAAATTGGTTCTGTAATTGAAGGTGACGTTCTGAACAAGTTCATTCTACAAAAAAAACGCATTTCAGAATTTTTTGTAAGTGCATCAAAGGATATTCTTTACTACCGAAATGCAAGTGGTTCATATTATAGACTATTCTTAATTGCCCCCCCTAAACTTTATGTAAATGATAAATTAGAATTGTCTTCTACTTTGAAAATAATCAAATCGTCTATAGATGTAAAAGTTTTACATTGTATATTTTCTAGTAATCTATTTCATTGGTACTGGACAGTTATATCAGACAATTACCATATTACAAAAAAAGAATTTTTAAACTTCTTTTTTAACCCGAATCAACTTAGTGAGGATAATGCAGTAAAGTTGAAATTAATTAGTGATAGACTAACAATAGATTATCAAGAAAACTCAAAATTCAGAATTGAAACTGATAAACGCAGTAACTCTCAAAGAAAAGTTCAAATATTTGAGCCCAGAAATTCCAAATCCATCATAGACGAAATAGACACTGTCTTAGCCGCACACTACGGCTTTACAGATAAGGAATTAGACTTTATCATCAACTACGATATTAAATACCGAATGGGCAAAGAATTAGAAAGCGAAGAAGAATAATGAAAACAAATAATGCACTAAAAAATATTCAGAAGTTTAAGGGAAGTAGTCTTAAGCATAAGCTTAATGAATTAAAAAGTTCTATTCTCAAAGACAATTCATTTCCTGACGTTACCGATATCTACAACTCAGCTCTTGAAATAAAAAAAATGAGTGCTCAAATTGATGAAATTGTTCACGCGACTGGTATTATCCAATGTTTACCAAAGATATTAAAGAAAGGTGAAAAAGTAATTGATTTATCATTAGCAAGTAGTGGAGGTATAGATTTATTAACTGATAAACGAGTTGCGGAATTTAAGTTTTCAAGATGGCAAAAAAACTCAGCAAATGGTTCAAGAGCCAGAGGCGTTTTTGCTGACTTGGTTGGTCTTTATGCTTTTCAAAATACTAAACTGAAGAAGGAAATTTATGTTATTGATAAAAATCAAATAGTTCATTTCTTTGAAACTAGCAATTCAAGTTGGAGAGAGAAGTTATCTAAACATAAAAGGGTGCTAAAGAATTTTGAGAATTCTTTAACTGAGAAAAAACTATCTGAGATTAATACTGTAAGTGATGTGTATAAATTGATACAATTAAATGTAAAAGTCTATGATATTGAATTGCTTATAAAATGATTAAAGATAGTATAGGCAATACCGACCTTTTAAAGCTACCAAAGACAGCTTTTTTATGCAGCCGTAAAATTCCTGCTTCGGTAGTATTGAAATGTTATGATTGGGCAATAGCACAAAGAGAAAAAGGGAATTGTGTTATCAGTGGTTTTCACAGCCAAATAGAAAAAGACGTATTGCATTATCTGCTCAAAGGCAATCAACCCATTATATTAGCTTTAGCGAGAGGACTAAAAGATAAAGTAGAGCCTGAATTTGAAAAACCATTGAAGGAAGGTAGACTGTTAATCATTACTCCTTTTGGCAAAACCATTAAACGAGCAACCCAACAAACAGCCCAAACACGCAACCAACTAATGACTCACCTTGCTGACAATATCACATTAGGCTATGCCAGTGCTGGCGGTCAATTAGACAAGCTTTTACAAGACATTAAAAAACCTATAATTAAAATTTACACTCATGAGTAAATATTCATCATCATCCGAAGCAGTATTTAATACACTTGATTCTTATGCAAATGAGAGTCACAATCTTTATGTAGTGGTAAAGTCTCTGCTTAGCCTACCCTCTTGTTATGATGAATATGATTTTCCAAACCCAAACGGTATGATCCATGCACTTGCTTTTGCCAAGTTGTGTGAAGAATACCTTTATGAAACAATACGAATAAATGTGCAAGAAGATATTATGTCGGTAGTGGAAGAGCTTAAACTTAAGGAAATATACGAAGAGTTAGATGAAGAATTTACTGATGAAGAATTACAAGAACACATTCAAATAAAATTAAGTGAAGCACGAGCGACCATATGCAAGGGCATAGCGCAGGTGTTCCCATCAGAAGAATTACAGTTAAAACTCTTTGCCAGTATATTTGATGAAAATGAAGACAGAGACTATCAAGGGGCGTTGAATTTTGTAAAAAACAACCTAAACCAAAAATTATAGTTATGAGTAAAGTTACCGGTTCTTTTGTGTTTCGCAACGAAGGTGATGGCTGTCTCACCTGCAAATATTTAAATGATGGTACACCAAGCCCTCTAACTGAATGTTCCAAACTGGATGATACTCCTCCTCAGTCCTGCGACCCGTTTATAGGAACATTCACCACAACCTGGGTAGAGGATACAGGTGTTCACCAATTAGCAAAACTCACCATCAAAAGAGTGAATCAATATTGTTACGATCTTAGCTGGGTACGTGAAAATCAAACCAAAGTTGCATTTACGGGCAAAGCCATGCTTTATCAAGGGAACCTTGTCGGTCACTACATCAGTCAGCCCTAATACCCTTAACACCTATGGCCTCATGTACCCAATGCGGAGCTTACACCAAATTTGAAGGCGGCTTGTGCCTTAAATGTTACCACGCCAAAAACGGTAAAAAGGAGAAAGACGAAATAGAGGAACTACTCGAAGAACTGAACGAAGCCCCAGCGGTTTAAGCGACAAGGAATGGACCTACCGCTACAACATGATTAAGGGCCGCATTGCAGAGACCCTGATACAGGAGTTGTTTCTTTCCCTAAAATACAACGTATTCCGCTACGGCATGGAAAATACCATACCCGGCATTATGGATTTATTAAAGGGAGTAAAATCAGAAGTAGCTGAAGAAATAAAACGCATGCCCGATTTTGTGGTGCAAAACCCGCGCACCAGTGAGGTGTTTTTTATTGAAGTAAAATTCAGAGCTGCTGAGAAATTTTTCATCAAAGACTTGCCCAAAGACTATGCGTGGGAGAATGCCTTTTTTATTGTGGTTTCCAAAAAGCACATCAAGTGCGTTACCTACAAAGAACTGAGCGAAGGCAAAGAGATAACCCCCGAGAGCCGCAACTACTTAGGCAACCGCAAGGAATTTGATTTGGACAAAGACACCATCATTGCCTTTTGTGAATTTGCCGTAAAGTTTTTTGAACAGGTTTAATTAACTTTATACTATGAAATATTTATCGCACTACCTCATTATCGTTTCGCTTGCTGCATTGAGTATCTATTTATTCTACGAACAACAGCATAAATATGCTATTTATATTGCCTTTGCCGCCCTGCTTTTTCTGGCACTCCTGCAGTTTACCATCAAGCCAAGAGAGCGTAAGATTGAAGAAGCACTAAATCAGTTAAAAGAGGAAAAAAAATTACATCAAGACCTGAAGGTAGAGCACAAAGAGGTAAAGGAACAAAAGCTGAATATCAGTGAATTGAAACAAATGCTCGATATAGGTTTAATTGAAGTAAACACTAAACTGAGCCGCTCCTGGAACAATGAGTTTATGGAAAACAAGCGTCAACTGCGCTTTTTCGGCATTCTCAATGTTGATTTAATTGGCCGATACGGGGTGGAGTTAAAGGAAGTTAAATTCAAATATGTGGAGGAACATAACATACTTTATATCGCCAATGCAGTACCCCGTTTTTTAGCATTCACCAAAAAAAAAGTTACGTGGAAGATGGCTGAAATTCTTGAATTTAAAAAGCCTTTGATTGGAGAGAATTACTGGCGTACAGATAGTGATTGGCATTTGAAACTTTCAGAGATGAAAGAAAAAATACGCCTGGAAATAGAAGCCCAACTGGAAAAAGGTCCTGAAGAGCTGAATTGGGTAATCACTCCGTTAAAAAAGCAAATTGAAAATTCACTGGAAGCCATTTTTGGGAAATCAGGCTGCAAAGTAAAAATTGTAGATAAAGAAGATTCCTCGTTTCGGTTGCTAAACGAAATATAGTATGGATAAAGTCATCATCAACTGCCCTGAGTGTGCTCAGAAACTAAGAGTACCTGCAAAAAAACACATCGTTTTTAATTGTACCAAGTGTGAGGCTCAAATGGAATACAACGACACCGGAGACATTGAGGATGTTAATAAAGAAGAGTTTAAACCAACCAATTGGCGTATTGGTATTCATATAATTGTTGGGGCTTTACTTGGAGCATCAATTGGAGCTATGCTGGTAGCGGCTGTTGCTGCATTATTTGGTGGCTTATATGGACTATTCACACACAAAATACTTTTGCTAAAGGCTTTTCGAGACGATCATTTTTGGGGTTTAATGCAACAATGCGTAGTGAATATTGGAAACGGGGCAACTATATTTACTCAAAAATGGGTGCACTATGGCGCACATTATGGCCCTTTTATTTTTGCAATAGTGGGGTGGGTTTTGTCATTTTCGCCTTGGGATAAAGAAGAAAAACTAAAAATCATAAAAGAGGGAAAAATTTAGACAACAAACTATAAATAGGAGTAATAATACTTCGCCTTCTGGTTTTGTAAGTATCATTTATGAAAATACCATATTTAAATTTAGCCCCCCGTTTGTAGAATTACACCTAACATCCTAATTGCATTAACTTTAGGCAGCGCTAGTATCGAAATGTTGCTTTTATTCCTTACTTTGAGGCTAATAGAAAATGACAAAAAAACAGTTAGAAATATCCATACGTTTTTTTAACGACCGGGAAGTGAGAGCTATTTGGGATGATGAACGGTCTAAATGGTGGTTTTCGGTATTGGATGTTGTGGGCATTTTGAACGAAGAAAGCGACTACACCAAAACGCGTAACTATTGGAAGTACCTAAAAGCCAAACTAAAAAAAGAAAACAACCAGTTGGTTAGTGCCACTACCCAATCATGGTTAAAAAATGTACTGAATAAAAATCGCGCTATTCCCTTACATGATAGATTGTCGAATTTGGTTGCAATGGTTCAGGAACAGGAACTACAACTCGATTTGGTTAAAATAAAAACACGCGTCATTTTCTTAGTTGTATCGAAGCAAAGCATTCACTAGTAAAGTACTTGTAAAAGTAAATCAAGAACTTTCTCAACTTCTCTTACGAGAGATTAAAAAAGAACTGCTCCCGATTGTTGAATAAAGTTCTATTGTCAAGTTTATTGCACCAAAAACTTGACATTTGCCTCAAAAATATTATCTTTGTGATATGAAAGTAGCTGAGCAAATACGAAATTCCATTGACCGCATTCCCGAAAGTCAACCTTTTGGCTATGCCGATTTGGGCATCGGGGCTGCTGATTTTTATAGTGCTGCCAAGGCTTTGGAACGTTTGCAAAAAAACGGTACTATAAAAAAGGTATCCAAGGGTATGTTTTATATTCCACGTAAAACCGTATTTGGAGAATTAGGACCTGATAGCAATGCCATATTGGAAAGGTACTTATTTGAGGATGGGAAACGAGTAGCCTATGAAACAGGTTTCTCATTATACAACACATTGGGATTAACCACACAAATGGCTTCTAAAATAAAAATTGCCACAAAGAAAAATCCCATCAAAATAAATCAAGGGTCGCTACAAGTAAGCTCGGTAAAAAGTTATGTAGATATAAAAGAGGAAAACTATAAACTATTAGGTTTTTTGGATGCTCTAAAAGATATTAAAAAAATACCGGATTGTTCGGTTTTACAGGCTGTAAAGCGAATGAGTTATATAATTAAAGCCTTATCTGCCAAAGAGCAAAATGAAATAGTTCAATATGCTTTGTATTATCCGGCCAGAACAAGGGCATTGCTTGGAGCTATTTTAGAAAATTTAAACCTAAAAATAGATTTGAGTGAGTTAAAAAATAGCCTTAACCCTCTAACGAAAATAAATTTGAGCATAAAAGAAACAGAACTGCCTACTATCAAAAAGTGGAATATTGAATGATACTACACAAGGATCATATTATTTTCAAAGATCTGTTGCTTAGCACTTCCTTGCATCTGAGCATCCCATTAGTCTTTGTAGAAAAAGATTATTGGATAACATTAATATTGGGCCGTTTGGCAACAAGCCAATATGTTAACTATTCAGTTTTTAAAGGCGGCACATCGTTATCAAAAGGATACAATCTGATTGAACGATTTTCGGAAGATGTAGATATTGCCATCATAAATGAAAGTAACAAAACAGGTAATGAAATTAAAACCATCATTCGAAAGATTGAAAAAGAAATTACTCCTGATTTAACCGAGTTGCAAATGGCTGGCATCACCAGCAAAGGTTCTCGTTTCCGAAAGTCGGTTTTTGAGTATGGGAGTACAGATAAAAACAACCAAAACAATAAACTAATTGTGGAGGTCAATTCATTTGCCAATCCTTTTCCGTTTCAGCGGCTTACCATTCAAAGTTTTGTATTTGATTTTTTACATCAAACCGGAAACAAAAAACACATAGAACAATATAACCTCCACCCTTTTCAAATAAATGTGCTGAACAAAGAACAAACCTTGATGGAAAAACTGGTTTCATTGATTCGGTTTTCGTTTGAGGAAAATACTGTTGAAAACATTTCAAATAAGATTCGTCATTTTTACGACCTCTATTTCCTAATGCAGAATCCTGAATGTGCTGCATTTGTAGCATCCGATTCGTTTAAGAAACAATTTGATGCCATTCTGCAACACGATAGAGAACTATTTGAAGAACCCAAAGACTGGCAAAGTAAAGTGATAGCTGATTCTCCCTTGGTAAATAACTTTTCATCTATTTGGAATCAATTGAAAGTAAAATACCAAACTGAATTATCCGCTTTAGCATACAGACCAATACCTAATGAAAAAGATGTTGCGAAATGCTTTATTGAATTAATAAAAAGAATTGAATAAAATTCACGGAAGAAAAACTACAAAAAGGCGTTTAGCAAGTTATTGGGGAAAGAAGGATTTCCCCAAACTTAGGCATTTCCATTGCCCGTAGGCCAGACGGGGTATTGATTGAAGAATATTTACAACCCTTTCTTTTAACCAAACTAGCGCGTATGCTAAGCGTGTCTTCCACCAATAGCATTAACTAGTACAATATAAACGAACCAAAAGGTGTAATGTAGTAATACATTAGTTTCATGATAGCTGAGTTCAACTGATAAGTGCACAATTACACTTAACCTTCTAATTCTATTAACTTAAGGAAGCACAAGTATCGAAATGTTGTTTTTTATTCCTTACTTTGAGGCTAAGAGAAAATTAAAAAAAGAACAGTTAAAAATATCCATCCGTTTTTTTAATGACCGCGAAGTGAGAGCTGTTTGGGACGATGAACGGTCTAAATGGTGGTTTTCGGTATTGGATGTTGTGGGCATTTTGAACGAAGAAAGCGACTACACCAAAACGCGTAACTATTGCAAGTACCTAAAGGCCAAACTAAAAAAAGAAAACAACCAGTTGGTTAGTGCCACTACCCAACTGAAACTGTTGGCAGCAGATGGCAAAAAATACAAAACAGATATGTTGGATAGCGAGGGGATTATTGAGCTATCCAAAAATTTCCCCAACAACAGAGCAATGAAGTTTTTAGACTGGTTTCTGTACAGCGACACCAGCATTGACGGTCAAAGTAAAAAGAAGGCCTACACCCTGTTTGAAAGCAATTTGATAAACGAGTTTGAAGTGGGTACCACCAAGGGGTTGCAACAAATACACGCTTATCTGTTTGGTGGCTTGTATGATTTTGCCGGCCAAATCAGAGATAAAAACATATCAAAGGGTGGGTATCGGTTTGTATATGCCCTGCACTTAAAGAGCACATTGCAACAAATAGATGCCATGCCACAAAGCACACTCGAAGAAATAATCTTAAAGTATTCTGAAATGAACAAGGCACACCCCTTTATGGAGGGCAATGGCAGAAGTACACGGATATGGCTGGACATGATGCTTAAAAAACACCTGAAAAAATGCCTGGACTAGAGCAAAATAAAAAAAGACAATTATATGAATGCTATGATTATTAGCACTGTTGATAGCAGTGTATTGAAGCATGTAATTGAAAGTGCTCTCACCAATAAAATAAACGACAGGGAAATGTTTATGAAAGGCATTGACTATTCCTATTATTACGAAGAATGATAGAAAGTTTTTGCATGTACTCCTAAATATCAGATGAGTGAGAATCTAAAAAAATGGGTACTTCCTTTTATGAAATTCAGAAAAGTGTCAGCAGTGCTGACACAATTGCTTCAAAACCACTTTAAAGACAAAAAGAAATCCTCATTGTACTTTTAGAAACGAGGAGCTGCGGAGCAATCCTTTCGACCTGTACAGTTTTTATTTCAAGTGTTTAAAAATCCGTTCCCTGTCTTCGTTTTCTTTATCTCCTTTGTAGTACAATTCAATCAGAATAATTTTTCCTTCCTGTTCCAACCAGGCATAGACTAACCGCAAACCGGTTTGGTTTCCTTTTCCTTTAAGTGCTTTGCAGGCTATTTTTTTTACTTTAATAACACAAGTGCTCAGGCCAAGTCCGTCAATTTCATAACTAAAAGGTGGTCGGGCATCGGGAGCAACAGCAAGCACCTGTTTCACTACTTTCAGGTCATCCTCCAGTGTGCGAAACCGTTTGAGCAGTTTCTTGAGGTCCCTTTCAAATTCAGACAGTTCTATAAACTTCATGCTTACTCCTCATCATAGGTTCTTACCGAGAAAGGGAGCTCGCGGTAAAAGGCCAGTTCGTAATTAATTACTGCCCCCTCTTTGGTGGCTTTCCAGGGCATATCCTTGTGCGAGTATTCGCTGATGGCTGCACCGCTCCAGTCGCTGTATTGTTCTATTACCCGATCAATCATTTCTTTTTCGGCACCATTCAGTTGGGTAAGGTCAGATTTTATTAAAGGCAGGTAGCGGGTTTGCTCAAAGTTGTGGTATTTGGCCTTAAACTTTTTCAATTCTCCCTTTTCCATCATATCCGCAATAAGCACATTCAGTTTTTGCGGCACGGGCCCGTAGGGAAGTTTTCGGTACACTGCTCCTGTAAGGTGTTCTTCGTGCAGTTCATAATAATTAAAATCGCAGAAGTAAAGCAATTTGTACAGAAGGGTTTCGCCTACGTTAGGTTTTCCGGCACAACGCTCCAGAATGTAGAGTAGCACCTGTTTAAATTTGGCTGTTTTAAGTTTGGGCACCTCTATTCGAGTTTCTTTTGAAGAGGTATTTGATTCAGCTTCCAATTCTTCAGGTTTAAACGAAGTGGCCATCACCTCATGAATATTAAACCCGAGCACAGCCGAGAGCCTGGCCAATTCAATAGCGGAAACCATACGTTTACCTGATTCCATTTGGGTAATGGCGGTGCGGGTAAGCTCCATTTTTTCGGCAAGTATTTCCTGCGAAAGCGATTTGAGGTTACGGTAGTAGGCTATTCGTTTGCCTAATTCTTCCTGTACAATCATGTTGTGTATATCTAAACACAAAGATAAAAATGTTTTAATTTAAAACAATAGCTTGTTCGTATTTAAAACATAGAGTAATACGGGTGGTTGGCAGGGATGCCAACCACGGACAAAATAGTGAAGTGGTTAGTGCCACTACCCAGTTGAAACTAGTTGCGGCTGATGGTAAAAAATTATTACTGCACTACAATTTTGCGGGTGTAGGTTTGAGTTCCGTCATTTATTTGTACAAAATAAATTCCTTTCGGTGCGATTGAAAGATCTACTTCGTTTGATAGTTGTGGTTTCACTACAGTTTCGCCCATCAAATTGTAAACAGAGATCATCACGTTTTTGCCCGGTGTTTGAATAACAAATTTTCCGGAGGTGGGATTGGGATAGATATTAATATCTCCTGGCAATAAAGAAGGCCTACCTATGTTTGTGGGAGTAGCGCTTAGACTATGTTTCATCACACTAAAATCAGATATCACTGATGCCTTTGTTTCGTAAAGTAACACATACGCTGAACCTTTGAACACCGCTACATCAGCAATGGCAGCCACAGCAAATCCGCTAATGTTTAAAGTATCCATAGCAGCTTTGCTGCCTCCGGTACACGAGTACATGGCCTTGGAGAGGTTGGTTTGGGTAATACTAAATATAACTTTACCATTATTCGAAACATCGGCATTGCTCATGCTCTGGTTGGCACCTGCGGTATCTGCAATAAAGTTCCAGTTGTTACCCACTAATTTGTAGGAAAGAAAATCGGCTGTGAGTCCATCATTGAACAACAGGTAAGAATTGCCCAAAGAATCAACTCTGAATTTTCCGTTAGCGTTATTTGTATAGAGGGTATCGCCAATGATACTGCAGCTGCTTCCATCAACTTTTATTCCTATTGTATAGTATTTTACAGATGGAGGTGAGAATATAGTAATCGCACCTCCCGATATACCATTCAATTTATTTGATGCATCAAATACAGTAGATCCATCTTTGAAAATGGCAGCAGCGCTGTTGGGAATCTCGCAGGTGGTGGTCCATGCTCCGGCTGTAAACTGTTTTACAGTTTTGTTACCGAAAACTGTTTTAGGAAGTCCTGTTAACGTGGGCACGCCATTGTTGTCGAGTGTAAAATCAAAAGAACCACCCTGGCCAACACCTCCAATCAAAACCGAGTCGCCTATAAACGACCAACTACTGCCGTTGTACTTTTTCACAAAGGCATAGAGGTTGGTGCCTCTTGCACCCATGTACGACAGGTAATAATCGCTGCCATTCACTTCTATGTCTACCAAATTTGCAGCACCTGTTCCGGGAGAGGCTAATTGACTCCAGCTACTGCCATTGTACTTGGCAAAACTGAATACACCTGAATATTCCCAATAACCAACCAACAGGTTTCCTGCAGCATCCATTTCCATGTCGCCATAATAGAGGTAGGTGCCGGTACTGGTGGAACTGTTAATATACGGGTTGCCTACATAAGTCCAATTTTGGGCAATGCTTTGAATACCGCATACCCAAAAGGCAAGCGTGGTAAGAAGTGTAGTTGTTTTCATTGGGATATTTGTTTGGTAGGTTGGATACAGCGGCATTTATTTCCGCTGTTCAATGGAACAAGGTATACATCTTAAGTGATAAACAAGAATTTAGTTTAATAATAAACCGTTTGCTCACTTATGGCATCGACTGTATCTATGCTGAACTAATGAATAAATAGTGTATTTCAAACTTAAGAAAGGTGTTAGAACGGAAACAAAACATGAGCTTTAAAAAATGAGGTCTACTCCCCTGCCTCCCCTGCCTTCACTACTTTCACTTCTTGCTTACCAAGTTTTACAGTAAAGCCCGCTACAATTTTATTGCGTCTTCTGAACTCCTGTTGTCCGTTTACAAACACTAGGAAATTTTTGTTTGTATTAAAGAAACAGATTAGACACGATCTACTATGACCTTGCAAAAGCTATGAGCAAACTGTAATTGCCCTTATCAGCAGCATTAACAGCTTTGAGGTAGGATTCTCGGGCATTGGCTGGAGAGGAATGATTAGCCTCACCCCAACTGAAGGCCGGCTGCTTGTATATTTTTTCGTTGATGATATCAGCCATCAACCTGCTGTGTCTTCCGTTACCATTCGGGAAACAATGAATGCTTACCAGTCGGTGTTTGAACCTTAAAGCAATTTCATCGGACGGGTAAGTGTTGTTTTTGTGCCAATATGCGGCATCATCCAACAGAAGTTTCAGTTCGGTGGAAATTTGCCATTTATCAATCCCGATATTCTTATTGGTTTTTCGGAAATCGCCCGCCCATTTCCATACACCGGCATACATGCGCTTATGTAAAGTGCGGATAAAGTCTTCAGTAAAAATTACCTCCGGTTTGAATGACCTACTCAATACCCATTGTATAGCCTGTTCAATATTTTGCTGTTCAAACTCGTCCAGTTCCCCACGGGTGGCAATAGTGGGAATAAGCAGACCATCTTTCTCATCCTCGTCTAAGGAAGTTTGTCCGTTTGAGTAATCTAAATCTAATCCCATAAAATTTTAGGCATTTCGTTTTTAATAGCTGCTGCCCGTTCCTCAATGGCTTTCTGAATACGCTTGTTGGAATTGCCCTGGTCTTCTAATTTCATCGTATTGGAGGTTCGCAATACAATTTGAGTAGCCAACTCTTTTGCTTTTCTATCAATTAATGCATCCAACGATCCATCTTTTGGAACAAAACCATATACCAATTCCATATCTAAAACTCTGGCTATTTCCTTCAATGATTTGATGGTAATGGAACCGTCTTTTTCACGCCTCTCCATATCCAGAACTCCCTGTTTGGTAACAGATAATTTATTGCCCAATTGCTGCATGGACATACCAATAGCATTACGGATGGCTTTTATCCATCCGGTAGGAGGCACTGCTAGTTGTTTTAGCGGAGCAAAGCCCAACATTTTATTGTTTAGCTGTTGCAATTGTAATGTTTTGTTACGCATAAAAGTAAAGTTATAAACTGACTTATATACAACAAATATAAAGCTATTACTTAACAAATATACTATAATAGTAAAATTATATCTTTACTATTATGGCAATCATTGTAGCATTGCGTCTTAAGCAGATAAGAGATAAAACCTATGTAAAGTACTTATTACATGCATCTAGCAGATATTTTTGGCTCAGCAACTTAGTGCATGCTGTGTGTGTCCGCTGGATTTTTTTTGCAACGTGTTTGAAGCATGCTAATCAACTCAACAGTTCTTGGTTTTATTCTATTGCTAATTGGCCATAGAAGTGAAGAGAAATGCCGGCAGCATGATGACTTAAAAAACAGAAGCTGGCCTCATAAATTCAAATGATGTAAAAGAAAGCTTAAATAAGTTACTCCCCTGCCTTCACTACTTTCACTTCTTGCTTATCAAGTTTTACAGTAAAGCCTGCTACAATTTTATTGCGTCTTCTGAATTCCTGTTGTCCGTTTACGAACACGAGTCCATCGTCAATCATGGCATTGGCTTGTCCGCCATCGTTGCACCAGCTCATGGCTTTGAGTAATTGGTTAAGTTGAATGTACTCGGTATGTAGTTCGAAAGTCTCCATGTGGCAAAGGTAAACTATCGCAGATTAAGTACAATTTATTCCTTCACCAGCTTGATTGTACCCTGCCCGTTAGCATCACTGATACGAAGAACATAAATACCTTGTGGCAAATGCGCCAGTTGAAGTTGGTGGTGGTATGTACCTGCAGCTTGTTCTTTACCTGCTACCTCAGATTGCAACAGCTTTCCCTGCAGGTTGTATAAACCAATAGTAACCTCTCCTGCCTGTTGAAGGGTATATTCTACCTCACAAATATCAGCCACCGGATTTGGGTAAACGGCTACATGCTTAATGGTATTTAACTCATCCACACTTACATTGTAACCTGTGTGGTAACGGGCCATGGTAAAGCGCATCATGGAATCAGGATAAAATGCAGAACCTGCAACCAGTAATTTTCCGCTGGGTTCCATGCTCAGGTGCACAATACCTGCACTGGTACTACCCGCAAAAGGAGTAACTGTTTTACCCGTGGAATTAAATGTAGCATCGGTAGTGCCCGTGGTGGTTAATCGAATTACACCAAAACGGCCATCTGAAGAACCCACACCAATAATTTTTCCATCAGGTTGTACCTTGATGGATTTTAACTCATCAAACAAGCCGCCAAAATTGTGTGTGCGCGAACTGTTAACACCAAAGGTACTATCAGGTGTTCCGTTGGCTTTAAGGCGGGAGAATACTAAACCTGCACGCGCAAAATTACTGAAGTAATAATGCCCGCCAACTACAATTCTGTTATCGCCCATTACTTCGAAATCACTCAGTTGAAAACCGGAATAGGTAAGTTGTTGCTCACCATCTCCGCTAAAAGTAAGGTCATAGTTTACATCGGCCGTTAAACGAACTATTGCAGCATAGGTAGTGCCTGAATACATCGAACAGCCCAGTACCAGCTTACCATCAGGCAATTCTTTCATAACAATAATGTAGCGATCGTTCTGGATAAAAGAAAGTAATTTTATACCATCAGTACCAAAACTAAAATCGCGACTTCCATCAGGTTCCAATCTTAAAAACAGATTGGCAGAGGTTCCCTGCCGAGTACCGGTAATTAAAATTTTTCCGCTTTGCTGAACCAGTGCATTGGATGCATAAAAATAAGCACCTGTATAGTTTTTGCCCTCAAAGCCATAGTTCATATCAACACTACCATTACTCAACAAACGGACAATAACCAATTCATCCAAATCATTGGAAAGCAAAAGGATTTTACCATCTGCCAGCAACAATAAATTACTTGCATAAAAGTTTAAATCAACTCGACCATTTGTACCAAAAGCGGGGTCAGTTTGTCCGTTGGCAGTAAAGCGATAGAGGTAATGATGTTCATCGTATTGACCAATGGAATCTACGTAATCACTGCGTTGAATAATGGCCAGAAACTTTCCGTCAGCTTGGCGCAACAACTGCAAAATAGAGATTCCGTCATCACTTTTCAGGTTAGTAAGTGTGGTGCTCTGAATGCCGTTGGTACCGTAAGTAACATCCAAAGTACCGGGCGTTTGTGCTGTTGAATAAACACAATTCAACAACATAATTAGTACTACTATATAAATCTGTTTCATGGTAATTGTTGAGGTAAGATGAATTAATTTTTCAAAAACTTGCGGTGAGTAATCGCTCCGTTGCGAGTGAGTTGCACCACATACATGCCGGCAGGTAAACCATCCATGTTATAAACGGCCTCTTCTTCTTCCACCTCATGTGCCGCTACCTGTTTTCCGGTTACATCAAACAGCTGCATTCTGCATCCCCGTGCACCGGAGAGGGTAAGTGCATTGACCACCGGATTGGGATACAGGGCTACTTCTGCAAATTCAGTACCTGTGGTTTCTTCTACATCCAACACTAAATTTTTAGCCAGACTGAACATATCATTCAGAATATAATTTTCCTCATCTATACGAATGGTGTAAATTGTTTTACCCGGTAAATTAAACAGGTAAAGTTTAGAGGCAGCATCCAGCTGAACGCGTATGGTAGTGTCTCCACCGGTATATTTAAAGGTAACGTTTACTGCAGTTTTAAAAACGGTAGACCCTTCGCTCGGTTGCTGACTAAGTTGCAGCCACACTTTTTCGTTCCACTGGTTCCATTGTCCGGAGAATACAGGATAGCCGGGATTGTAATACCATTGATTGAAAAATTCAGTCAGACTTGTGCCCAGTGTTTGTTCCATGGTTAGCTTGAAGTCTGTAGCCTTTGCCGTGTTGTAACGATGTGCCTGCAGGTAATTTCGTATACCGGCAAAAAATAATGAATCATTGTTCACCTCAAACCGCAGCATGCGTAATAGCGCTGCTCCCTTTTGATAAGTAGAATAGAAATTAAATATTCTGGACACATTTAATGAATCTGTTACATACACACTCCCATCTGCAAATTGTGCAAACATCATGGTCTCGTTTATCCATTCGGTTGCTTCCTGCGGTGTTTTCAATTCTTCAATAGCCACCAATTCGGAGTAAGACGCAAAACCTTCGTTGATCCATATATCGTTCCAGCTGCCACAGGTAACCATATCTCCAAACCATTGGTGCCCCAACTCATGCGCTACAATATCAAAATTAATTGCGCCCATAGTGCTCATGGTTTGATGTTCCATAGCACCGCCAAAAACAGCCTGTGTATGTCCGTATTTTTCCTGAGCAAATGGATACAGTCCAAACTTGGACGAAAAAAGTTCGATGAGTGCGGCCGTTTCCTTCAAGCTTTCTTTCTGAAATGTGGTGGCATCTTTAAACAGGTAATCTTGTATCAGAATAGAGTCGGCACCTGCCGGGTGTGCATAGGAAATGTACTCATCATAGGGGCACACAGCCACTGAAATAAGGTAATACGCAATCGGATATCTTGATTTCCATTCGTACCTTACTTTGCCGTTGCCCAACACAACTTTATTTTTAAGCACTCCGTTGGAACCGGCTTTGTTCAAACTGTCGGTAGTAATCCACACGTCAGATGAATCGGCCTTATCGGTAAGTACCTGTTTGCAGGGCCACCACTCATAAGCTGAGTAGGGTTCACTTAACGACCAGGTTACACTTTTTGAAGCATTGGTAGAAAAACCGTTACCGATAGCGCCCTGTCCGCTGGAAGGTGCAGTGCCGTGATAATATATAATCAGCTTAAAAAATGAGTTGGGTTGTAAGGTGCCGTTAGTTGATACATTTAGCACATCTGCTACCCGGCTAAAAGTTGTTGCCGCATCATTCAGTTTAATCGAGTCGATATTTAAATCCTCATGCAACTGTAAGGTAATTTCACTGATGGATTGAATTACTTTAGCCTGCAAGGTGGCATTGCCACTCAGGTAAACCGAGTTGTTCTGCACCTCAATATCCAACTTGTAATAGTGAACATCATATTTATTCATTTTAGCAATATCAGCAGCTGATGCCAAGAGAGCCAAAGTTGAAGCGCCCGAGTGACTGTAGGTACAGCCCTGTTGCGCCCTGACAAAAAACGTTACACTAATAAAGTAGAAAAGTAAAAATAATTGCTTCATAAAAGATGATTTGTTGTAAGTCAAAGATAGTAATTCAGACGTTGCACCAACTCCCCGCAAACGGGTAAAGGACGAAATACCTGAAAACAGGGACGAAATACCTGAAATACATAAACACCTGAGCACTTAAACAGGTCTTTCTTATCTTGCGCTAAAATTAAGGAGGCATGTCGCAACAAGGCACCATCAAACGTTACCAGTTAATTCTTGAACTGCTTCAGGGTTCATTCCAACCCAGTTTTGCACAAATAAAAGAACACCTTAACCGCCATGGTTTTGAAATATCACCCCGCACCTTGCAGCGCGACATACAGCACATTCGCGAAGAGTTTGGCATTGAGATTAGTTACAACAAACCACACAACAACTACCACATCAACAATAGTGATTCGTCTGATGTCTCAGGGTTCCTTCGCTTTTTGAATATGGTACAAAGCGGCACCGCACTAAGTGAACAATTTAATAAAAGTAACCTGCCTTACATTGATTTAGGAACTGATACCAACCCGGAGGGATTGCAATGGATCAATGATATTCTTACAGCAGCCAAAAAAAATGTTTGGATAAATTTTACCTACCGCAAATTCGGCAGTAAAGAAATAAAGGAATATCAACTACAACCCTATTTACTGAAAGAGTATGAACATCGCTGGTACCTGTTTGGGCGCACCTCCGATAAAGGGCCGTTTAAAACTTTTGGTCTGGACCGTATTGTACACATGCAAATGACCAAAGAAAAATTTAACCGTGATGTGCAACTGGATGTAAAGGCCAACTTCAAAAAAATAATCGGGCTGGTGTTTGACGAAGGGAAAATGGAGCCCGTACAGTTGGCTGTAACACCCGTGCAGGCAGGTTATTTGCGCACCTTACCGCTACATCACTCACAAAAAGAAATCAAAGCAACAGCCAAAGAAGTAGTATTTGAGCTGCACTTAATCCCCAACTTTGAGTTGATACAAAAAATACTGATGATGGGTGATAAATGTCGAGTAATTACTCCGCTACACCTCAAAAAACAAGTTCAAAAAATAGCACAGGAAATGGTGAAGCTGAATAAATAATAATCGTTCCAATCAGGAGATCGCCACGCCATGAGTACATGACTCGCGATGACGGGGGGGTGAGTTCAACTACCTCAAAATCTCAAAAGAAACAAACCCTTTAACGTCTTGTACTTTTACTATCACCTCCTCCACGCTGGCCAGCCATGGACCTTTACGGCACCACGCAATCAAGTCATCAACAGCCTGCTCCTCTCCTTCCGCTTCCACGTAAACTGATTTATCAGGCTCATTACGAACAAAGCCTTTAACACCCAACTCCGTGGCTTTGCTTTTTGTATTCTGACGGTAATACACCCCTTGCACTTTACCCCTTACGGTTATATTTACTGATTTCATAACCGGTGTTGTTTCAACAAGTACTCAAAGAAATTTCTTGTGCTGCGGTCGAGAATAGTAAAACATTCCTGAAAGCCATCCATATCTCCGTACCACGGATCAGGCACATCAGCACCGGGAGCATCAGGATCAAAGTTGCGCATCAGTTGAATTTGCTGCTCTTTCACACCATCTCCTGCAATGCTTCGGGCCATAGATAGGTTGTCCTTATCCATACACAAAATGTAATCAAATGTTTCAGCATCATCTGCTTTAAAGGCTCTGGCTCTATGGTTAAGTTCAATACCGTTACTTCGGGCAGTACGTATCATGCGGGCATCAGGTTTTTCACCAATGTGATACGAATTAACTCCGGCAGAGTCACAAGCCACCTTTTCAGCAAGTTGTGCATCTTCTACTAAACGTTGAAATATGCCCTCAGCCAAAGGAGAGCGGCAAATATTTCCCAGACAAACAAACAAAACACGTATCATAAACGCTACAATTATACAGCAGGAAATACTAAATTGCACCACATGCTAAAGCGATGGTTATCCATACTCATATACTCCTTTCTACTTGCAGGTAAAGCACTTGCACAGGAGGATACCATAGTGCCCAAACAAACCTTTCTGGAAAAATTTCTGACTGACGGAACCTATGGCATTGCCTTCAATGATTTACCCGGATTTATATGGGCCCACAGCGACAAAAACAAAAACGTATATGGCCCGGGCAATACATTTGAACTGCAGTTTATCAAAAAAACATTGGGGAAAAGCCCCTGGGAAATAAAATACAAACTGCCCCGTGTAAGTGTATCGCTGTTGTACACTGATTTCGGCAAACCACAACTAACGGGAAAAGCCTGGTCAATTATTCCGCAAATGGAATTTGCCATTGTACGTAAAAAAAATGCTGAACTCAATTTTAAGCTGGGTGCGGGTTTGGGCTATATTACCAAGTACTACGATGCACAGGACAATTATCAAAACAACACCATCGGATCGCCCATTAATTTGGCTTTTCAAGGCATGCTCATGTACCACCATCGTTTGTACCAAAACATTGAACTAAATGCCGGATTAGGCTTGATGCATTTTTCCTGCGGTAATGTTCGTTTACCCAATTTAGGCATCAACTACCCCACTGCATCAGTAGGCTTGAGTTACTTTTGGGACAACCCCTACGTGCGTGAAATACCCAAAATGGACAGCGCACACCTGGCACTGGATGCACAAAAAAAATGGGGATACAATGTATTTGGCGGTTGGGCATACAAAGAACAGGGCACCCGAAAATTCAGAAGGTTTGACGTGTTTATTTTATCGAACAATATACAACGGCAGGTAAGTTCGCGAAGCGTGTTTACAGCCGGTGTAGATATGTTTTTTGACAAGTCGTACTTTTACTTGGATACGCCCGACAGCAACCAATACACCAGTCCGAAAGTTTTTGACAACATACAGGCAGCTGTTACCATAGGCCATGAATTAAAAGCAGGCAGAGTGAGTATGATTAGTCAGTTGGGTATTTATGCCTACTATCCTTACAAAGTAAAGGCACCAATTTACCAGAGATTGGGTTTAAAGTTTGATGTGTACAAAGGTTTTTATGTGGGCTCTTATTTAAAAACACATTTTATACAAGCCGATTTTGTGGAATGGATTGCGGGCTATAGTTTATTTAAAAAATGAATACAGTAAAATACCTATTGATTTTACTTGCCCTGTTTGGCAGTGTATCTTGTAACAAGGAGCAACTGGACGATTGTATTACCAGTAGCGGCCCTGAGCGCACAGAAACCCGCCTGTTGGAGTATTTTAATACTGTTCAAATAAGTGGCTTTACTGATGTGTACATTACCCGTGATTTGAGTAAACCCATTTCAGCAACGGTTACCGCAGGAAGAAATTTACAGGGGCAAATTATAACCGATGTTGACAACGGAACATTGTTTATTGAAAATCAAAACGTGTGCAACTGGGTGCGTAAATTTAATCAACGCACTAAAATTATACTCAATGTTCACGACCTCGCCTTGCTGCGTACTACCCAGGATGCAGCTATCACAGGTTCTGATTTACTTTTGCTGGATGCAGTAAAAGTAATCAATGAGGGCTCCAACAACATTTACCTGCACGTAGATGCCAAACAGATTTCGGTGATATCAAAACTTCAGGGAGATATCAGTATAGACGGACGTGCAGATGTGCTGGTGGCCTACACCGAAAATCTGGGTAAGTTAAATTTAGAGGGCTGTAAGGGAGATTATGTTTTTGTGACACATCATGGCAGAAATGATATACGGGTTCACGCATTCAAGTTACTGGAGGTATACATTTACAACACCGGTAATGTGTATTACCTCTATCAACAGCCCATCGAAGGCATCAAATATGCCCGTTTCGGTACAGGGTATTTGTATAAGGGGTGAGGAAAGATGTATCAAAGTTGTATTGATTTCGCGCCCTAAGTGGAATTAGAATTCTCACTAACCCTATCACAACTTGAAGTTGATAGGTAAATTAAATTGTACGTCAACACTTTTACCGTCTTGTTGCCCCGGTATCCAATCAGGCATAATGTTTATGACACGGAGCACTTCAATATCAAAGTTTTTAGAACCTTTAACTGTTTTCAAAATTTTGGCATCTTTGATTTTACCATTTTTGTCAACTACAAAATTCACAAATACTTTCCCTTCGATTTTATTTTCTTTTTCCCAATCAGGGTATTTCAAATTCAAGTTAATGAAACTTAATAAACTATCCATTCCGCCTTTGAATTCAGGCATTATTTCAACATATGGGTAAGGTTCTGCATGTCCAAAAGTAGTATCTGGACCAACAGATATTTCACCATCAATTGCACCGATAGGTATTGGTGGCATCTCCTTTTTAGGGTTTATAAAACTCTTTCTCGAAGTATCTAAATACTGAGAAGTGGTGGTTGTGTCAATGTTCTTAGGTGCAGATGCGATAGTATCTACGCCCTTTGATTTATTGCCAATCTCTGGATTATCACAACCGGAAAGTATAAGTGTACCTAAAGTAAGAAGATAGAATGATAGGTTAGAGTTGTTAGATTTCTTGTTCAAAGCATTAATTGTTATCAAGAAATCAGTATGAGTAAAGTCAAGTTGGTATGGAAAAACATGACCACAAACTCTTTTGTCATAGTTGGCCAGAAGGTATTCAAGTATCTCCTTCCTATCCTTGTGAGTAAAATCAATTACGTTCTTCTCGCAGTTGTCACAAAAACGAGAATGAAGTCCAATTTTCATTGTTTCCCAATCTGCAGGGCAAGGTTTTGGTATGTTTACTCGTGTTTCCATAATATTGTATTAAACACTTATGTTCCTCCTCACAACTTTACACACACATTCTTTTGTTCCGTAAAGAAACGCAGTGCTTCCCAACCTCCTTCACGACCTACTCCACTTTGTTTTACTCCACCAAAAGGTGTACGTAAATCACGCAGCAACCAGCAATTAATCCACACAATACCTGCTTTAATCTGAGCAGCCATGCGGTGGGCACGGGTAAGGTTTTCTGTCCACACTACTGAAGCCAATCCATACGGTGTGCTGTTGGCCATCATCAATACTTCTTCTTCGGTATCAAAAGGAGTGAGCGTAACTACGGGGCCAAAAATTTCTTCCTGATTGGTGCGGCAATCATACGCTAATCCTTCAATTACGGTAGGCTGTAAAAACCAACCACTGGCACAACGGCCTTCGGGTTGCAGGGCACTTCCGCCAAATACAATTTTGCCCCCTTCTTCCTTTGCCAATTGAATGTAGTATTGAATTTTCTCAAAATGCGCCTTAGAAACAATCGCACCTATTTTAGTGCTTTCGTAAAGCGGGTCGCCCACGCTGTAGTGTTGCAGTTTGTCTGTAAAAGCCGCTTTGAATTTTTCGTATATGGGTCGTTCAATAAAAATGCGGGAGCCGCACAAGCATATCTCTCCTTGATTAAGAAAAGAAGAGCGCAGGGTTTCGTCCAGCATTTTATCAAAATCGCAATCGGCAAAAATGATGTTGGGATTTTTACCTCCCAATTCCAGTGAGAGCTTTTTAAACATGGGTGCCGCCACCCGGGCAATCTCTGCTCCTGTTTTTGTTCCACCTGTAAAAGAAATCACTTTCACCTCAGGGTGTGAGGTGAGTGCTGCCCCCACTTTGGGACCCAATCCATGCACAATGTTGAGTACTCCTGCAGGTAATCCGGCTTCAATACACAACTCAGAAAACAGGTAAGCCGACATCGGAGTTATTTCTGATGGTTTGGCCACCACACAATTTCCGGCAGCTAATGCAGGTGCAATTTTCCAGGTGAACAAGTACAACGGCAAATTCCACGGAGAAATGCAACCTACCACACCGATGGGTGTGCGCAAAGTGTAATTAATGGCATGGTCGCCCATGGCATGCGATTCACTGGCAAAATGTTCAATGGCCGTACCGAAGAAACGGATATTACTCACGGCACGTGGCATTTCCCCATTGCGGGCCAGCCACAACGGTTTACCCTGATCAACACTTTCTGCTTCGGCCAGCTTCTCCAGATTTTTTTCCATCAGTTCAGACAAACGCAGCATAATGCGTGAACGTTTTTCTGCCGGCATATTGCTCCATGCAGGAAAAGCTCTTGCCGCAGCCTGTACAGCCGCCTCCACATCGCGTTCATCACTATCCGGACAAAGGGAATACACCTGCCCGATGGAAGGATCATAGTTATCCATATATGAATCACTTACGGGGGCTGAAAGTGTTCCGTTAATGTAGTTGAGTATCTTTTTCATGGGTAAAAAATATGTGCAAAGTTAAAAACCTATTCCGAATCTCAGCCCTTGTCGGTTTTGTGAACGGATATCGGAGGCCGAAATAATGTAATCTATTCTCAAAAAGCCGGGTAAAACATTACCTAAACCTATGTGTTCGAGGCCCACACTGAATTCAAAATAATTTACCGAACCGTTCATAAGCAGGTAGTGCGCTCCCACTACCTCCTGAAATTTAGTCTTGCGTAACCCCGGGAATTTATTCAATATAAAACCGTTGAAATGATGTTCAGCATGTGCCTCTATAAAATCACGCGGGGTGCTGAATACGTAATAATCGTTGAGGTTAAACCCTGCTATATTTTCATCGTTGTTGTTACCCACATCTCCGGCATCGGTAATTTTACGCAAGGCAAACGTACGGTTAGCTGAAAAATGGTATTGATCCATAAAGTACACCTGTTTGTAACTCAAAAAAGTTCCTGCGGTAAACCGATAGGACAGAGTTCCCAATAAACCCACACGCATATCATCTGAGCAACCCAAACGAATCTGGTCAAAGTCGGCATCACTACCCAGCACATTGGCAATACCTTTTCGATAGGCCACCTGCAACATAGGAAATTTTGACCCGTTGATAATTTTACGGTCGGGACGTAAATCGTACTGCTGTTTGATGCGGATGTTAAACTGAAGCACCGCTACAAGCGATTGATGGGGGGCAAAAGAAGGCCCTGTATTTAAGGGATTTTGCGGGTCGTTGGGTTCAAATTCGTTCACCACATCATCCACCAGTTTGAATGAACCGGTATTGACCAATGAGTACCTGTGTGCATACTCCAACTCGCTGCGCAGATAAACACCGTTGGTTATCTCTCTGCGGTAACCTGTGCGTATAAATTGTTTTTCATACAACTTCATGTAATTACGCTCACTCAGCAAAGTATAAAATGAATTTAAAAATGGTGTGATGGGCTGTCGGTTGTTAAACTGACTCACATCAGAGCCTGCATCAATAAATCCTGAAGCAAACTTTCGGTTATTAAAATTTCTGAAGAGCAGCAGTTTTGCGTTGACATGTTGGTTAGAAAACCCATACCTGAGCGTAGGAGCAATAAAAAGCCTGCGTTTATGCTCCAGTTCTTTATCATATGACACACTCATATTAATCACGGCACCTTCCACCGTATTGTACTGTAAACTTCTCAGCAAACCCGAAACAGTCCAGCTTTCTTTGCGGTAACGGTTACGAAAATCATACCCGTTGGTAATAAAAGCACCTATACGAAAACGATTAAACTTTTTATCCAATGAATCCAGATAAGGCTCTGAATTTTTGAATGCCTGAATGCTGTCTTTTTTGCGGTAGTCTGTTTTTTCTTCAACAGAAAGCTCCACAGGCCTAATGCTATCCCAGTATAGGGAATCCTTCTTATTCGACTCATCCAACACTTCCCATTGCGGGCCTTTAAAAGTTTTTTTATCAAAAGCAGGTTGCAGATTGTAATTGCGGTTTACACCCAGATAGTAACCACTTCCTTCAATACCCATTACATCAAAATGAAAAGTAAATTTATTGCTTATGGGCATCCACACGTCTTTTTCGATAGGTGCAAATACCTGTTGCAACCGAAGCGTGTCTACAAAATTAATTTGTGTATTAGCCGTAAGGTACAAATCGGCACTGTGAATGCGCCAGTCATTTTCCACAATATAAATAACTCCTCTAAAACAAGGATCTTGCTTACGTTTGGGAGTTACCTCTATTTTATTAACCAAGTAGTTATTTTCAATAAAAGCCCCCAGCAGTTTGTAGCGGTAATAAAACAAGGCATTATTCGCTACAGGAGATACAAATGCCCTTTCACTCACCGACTCAATGCGCATCAGGTTTTCATAAAAGTTAAAAAGCATGTCGCTTGCTTTGTTGTAACTAAATGCATTGTTACGTCCACTTACTTTGGAAGAAACCATTACCTCATGCACTTTGCCCGGGTGTTTATAATTAAAGTTTGAAATGGATTCCGACAAATACAAAATGCCTTTGAGGTTAGAATCATTAGCTGCTGATCCGTTTATTTCCATGTTTTTGGTAGACATGCCCAAAATCCGATCGGGCATATCCAACAACCGTTGCACGCCTTTAATGTATACCTCGCAAGAATATTCTTTTACCAGATTATTGTAAAAGCTTCTTTTTTTAATTGCCTGCCGAATCACCTGGTAAGCCGGATCCTCTGCCTGATCTGTTATGACTACCCCCTGCAATAAAACCTGCTCAGGCTCCAGCACAGCATCCAATTTTACGTAACCCTCATTCACCGTTACATTTTTCTCCTGCAATTTGTAACCCATGTACCTGAAAACAATTACATAGTTGCCGGGCGCCAGTTCCAAACGATAAATGCCATCAGTATTGGCAGTAGTGCCTTTGGTGCTGCCTTTTACATATATGTTTGAAAACGAAAGCGGTTCTTGCTCTGCTGAGGTTACTTTGCCCGTTATTCCTCCGGCATGGGCCTGAATAAATAACAGCTGCAGCAATATTGAACAAACACTATAGACAAATGACTTTTCTCTTCTATTCATAATTAGTTAGTGCAAAATAGAATAAATAAAGGTGCATTCCTCACAGTGCTGAACCGATTGCCAAATTTAATCTGAAAATGAGCGTTAACGGTCTGAAAGAGTTGAGCAGGAAGTAAAAAAAATTACATGAACTCCCATAAGTGCCGTAAGTAGGAAAATAAAGAGGATAATTTCCCTGTGCGAAAAAATATCGCCAGAACAATCAGAAGCGAACAGTGGCTTTACGCCATCAATCCGATGTAAAGCAAGCTCAACAAAAACATGGCTACATAAATAACAAAAGTTTTGATGTTAAAGATGTTGCGCCCGTACTGACGTGACGGTGCGAAGCCAAATCCGGTTGAACTGTTGTAACGAAGCTGCCTTTTTTGATACATAGGTCAAGGATAATAATTATCAGTTAACAAATCTTTCTCAAAATTCGCTATTCGAAAAGCTGCTTACAACAAGGTGTTTCCACATTTGCACAATTATCCAAACCCGATTCATGATAAAGTAGACAATACGAAATTGCAGGTGGAAAACCCATGAATGCAACTTTTAGGGCAAAATACCGTCAACCAAAACACAGGGAACTGAAGTATATTTGGGGCCTTATTACAACAAAATGAAAAGAGATAACAGCATATTTAAACTAATAGAACAGGAACGTCTACGTCAGGAACACGGCATTGAACTGATAGCCTCTGAAAACTTTGTAAGCCCTCAGGTAATGGAAGCCATGGGAAGCGTGCTCACTAATAAATATGCAGAGGGACTTCCCGGTAAACGTTACTACGGGGGCTGTGAAGTGGTAGATCAGGTAGAACAATTGGCCATTGACCGTGTTAAAAAATTGTTCGGTGCAGTTTGGGCCAATGTGCAACCTCACTCGGGTGCACAGGCAAATGCAGCTGTAATGCTGGCCTGCTTAAACCCCGGTGATAAAATTCTGGGATTCGACCTTTCACACGGTGGCCACCTTACACACGGTTCACCGGTTAACTTCTCAGGCAAATTATATAAACCTTCGTTTTACGGAGTAGAACAAAAGAACGGCCTTATTAACTTCAATAAGATTGAACAGATTGCCTTGGCAGAAAAACCCAAGATGATTATTTGCGGTGCCTCTGCCTACTCCCGCGACTGGGATTACAAAAAACTGCGCAAAATTGCCGATAAAGTGGGAGCCATTCTGTTGGCTGATATTGCTCACCCTGCAGGTTTGATTGCAGCTAAGTTATTAAATGACCCTATTCCGTATTGCCACATTGTAACCACCACCACCCACAAAACTTTACGTGGCCCGCGTGGCGGACTAATTATGATGGGCAAAGATTTTCCAAATCCGTTCGGGCAAAAAACACCCAAGGGAGAAGTAAAAATGATGTCGGCCCTGTTGGATGCTGCTGTTTTCCCGGGTACACAAGGCGGTCCGTTGGAGCACGTAATTGCCGCCAAAGCGGTGGCTTTTGGTGAGGCCCTTACCCCTGCTTACACACGCTATTGCAAACAAGTGATTAAAAATGCACAGGCACTGTCTGCTGCATTCATGAAAAAAGGTTACCACATTATTACCGGTGGCACAGATAATCATTTAATGCTCATTGACCTCCGCAATAAAAACATCAGTGGTAAAGCGGCTGAAAATGCATTGGTAAGAGCTGACATCACCGTAAACAAAAACATGGTGCCCTTTGATGATAAATCTCCTTTTGTAACTTCAGGTATCCGCATAGGCACTTCAGCCATTACCACACGTGGCATGAAGGCGAAGCACATGGGCACAATTGTTGATTTAATTGACGCTGTGCTGATGAAACCTGAAGATGAAAAAAACATCACAGCCGTGCGTAAGAAAGTAAATAAATTAATGGCCGAATTCCCTTTATATGCTTAAACATTTTGTCGTTATAGTCGTGTTGCTGGGCTCTTTTTTATCAGCCGCTGCACAATCTGCACGTAAAATAAATCCTGCTGCCAAAAAGCAATACGACACCGGCAATGCTCTACTTAACAAAGGCAAAAACCAGGAAGCAATTCAGTGGTTCAACATGGCACTCAAGACCGACCCAAAATTTATTGAATGTTACATGGGCTTAGGTGTGGCCTACACCAACATAGGCCAGCCAAAAACAGCCAACCAGCATTTAGATAAGGTATTGAAGGAATTTACCAAAGACCATGAAGCCTACTTGCTGCGCGCTATCAACTACTATGAACTGGGTGACACCCTGCGTGCTTTTAACGACCTGAACGCGGCAATTTCCAGCAATCGTGAGTTTAGCAAAGCTTACTATAACCGTGCTGTAATACTTTACACCGGCAGTAATTTTAAAGATGCACTGGAGGATATGAATACGGCTATTCGGTTAGAACGTAAAAATGCAGAGTACCATTTTCAACGGGCAGTGATTTATGAAGGATTGGGCAACCTGCGCAATGCCATGGCCGATTACGATACCGTAATTATGATTAACCCTAAGTTGTATGACATGAAGGCCTACAACAACCGCGCTCAGTGTAAGAAATTTTTTAAAGATGTTCCGGGTGCCATTGCTGATTACAATGAACTGATAAAAGCATATCCGGGCAATACGGTGGTACTCATTAACCGCGCCTTTGCTAAGTTGAGCATTAAAGACGGGGAAGGTGCCTGCGAAGATTTTAAAACAGCCGAAGCCATAGGGAACAAAGCAGCCACGGGCTTTCTGAACAAGTACTGCAAAGGGCTTTACGAATAGACATAAGCTACCCTTTATTCTGAAAACAAAGCCATAATCTCCTCTTCACTTAATACACGGTTGTACATTCTGATATCGTCAATTGCTCCCTGAAAATAATAGTTTTTCATAAATCCTCCCCCATTACCAACCACCAACGGAGTAGAAGTATTCCCAAAAGCTGAACTGTTTTTAGAATCTGCTCCGCTTTGTAAAACGCCATTACTGTAAACCCTCAATTGGTTTCCATTGCCTACATAAACCAGATGCTGCCATTGGTTAAGCTTTACCTGAGCCTTCGCACTTAACGGATCAACTCCATACACGGTGGTGCTACCATTGGGCACCCAATTATCAAAAGTATAAAAATCCTTATTCCAAAAATGGTTATCAATGCAATATTCAAAATCGCCACCTGCACCGCGCTTACTTACTATTGCACCCGGATAAAGTGTATCCTCCAGGTATACCCAGCAACTGATGGTAAAAAGTCCGCTCACAAAAGACGCTTTATCCAAGTCTCCAAAATCAATGTAAGCTGAATCGGTACGGTTAAAATGGACAGCGTGCCCCATGGTGTTCTTCCTGTCTTGAACAAACGTTGCTCCATTGTTACTTCCTTCCGTGCCGGTAACCTTCTCTGTGAGCGTGTTGTTAAACGAAATATCCACCACTAATCCGTTACGAAGATGAATACTTGATAATTCTGCCTCTTCAGTGTTACTCGAACATTGTATGTTCAATAAACAAATCAAAAAAAGCCACCCGATTTTCTGCATAGCGTTCAAACGTAAAAATAGCACCTGTTATTTCAAATGTACTCCGGAAACAACTAAAACGGTTTTCTCTACGCTTTATGAGGTCTTTTCAGCATCCTGATATATCTCATTTTTTCAGAGCAGATAAAAGACGAACCTTTGTACCATGAATCGTTCGTTCCTGATATGGGTTTCTGCGGCACTGGTGTTGGGTATCTCTTCGTGCAGTCAAAAAGCTGAAGAAACCTCCCCGCAAGTAAAAAGCATTACGGAAGCCGTTTATGCTTCGGGTAGTATTGCCCCGCTCCATGAGTATAAAGTCTTTGCGCTTACTGACGGTTACCTGCAACTTAAAAATGCAGAAGCCGGTGACTTGGTAACAAAAGACCAGTTGCTTTTTACTTTATACAATGACGACCAGGCGGCCCGTTCGCAAAATGCCTCCAGGGCACTGCAACTGGCCAGTGAAAATATAGCTGCCAATTCTCCGGTACTGGGCGAACTGAAACTACAGGTATCAACCGCATATGTGAAAATGCAAAATGATTCGCTGCAACTCAAACGTATGCGCAACTTGGTTCAAAGCAACAGCATTGCACAAATTGAACTGGATAAAGCTGAACTGGCCTGCAAAGCCTCCAGCAACGATTACCGCATGTTACAGCAACGTTATGAGCGTACCAAAAACGATCTGGAACTGCAACAGGACAATGCCCGCACGCAATACCGGATAAGCAACAGCAACGTAGAAATGCGCAGCGTGATTAGCGGTAAAGTATACGAAGTGTACAAAGAACTGAATGAGTTGGTACGCAGAGGCGAGGCCATTGCCATGCTGGGAGATGCCAACCACATGTACCTGAAACTGCTGGTAGATGAAGAAGACATCGGTAAAATAAAAAAGGGACAAAAGGTACTGGTGAACATAGAATCAAAAGACAGTATTTATGACGCTGTAATTACCAAAATTTACCCTGCACTTATTCAACGCGAACAATCCTTTAGGGTAGATGCTGAATTTATTCATCAGCCGGAAGTTCTCTACCCCGGGCTGAGTGTGGAAGCCAACATCATTACCAACCGAAAAGAAAACGCATTGATTGTACCCAAGAAATTTGTGAGTAAAGGCGACACCGTAACTGTTATGCTGGATGGCAAAGCCGTAAAGCAACATATTCGCAAAGGCATTGAAACCATTGACGAAGTAGAAGTGCTGAGAGGTATTACTATGGATAGTCGTTTAATCTTACCGGAATGAACTTCCGGTTAATTTTTCAGGTAGCCAAAAGGCACCTGCTCTCCAGAAGAAAACAAACCATTGTAGCGGCATTGGGTGTAACCTTTGGTATTGCCATGTTTATAGCGATGGTGAGTTTTATGACCGGGGTTGACAAAATGCTGGAAGATACCATGATGAGCGCCTCCCCGCACATTCACATTTACAATGACATTGAAACCAAAACAGAACAACTGGTTGAACGCAAATTCAACGGTGAAAATGATGTAAATAAAATATACCATCCAAAACCTTCCCTGCTCAAACAAGGATTAAAAAACGGCCTGCAAATGGTTAACTACATCCGCAAAGATGAAGCAGTGTGGGGAGTATCGCCCATGGTGAACTCTCAGGTATTTTTTAACTTCGGTCCGCACGATATACACGGCAATATTACCGGAGTGGATATTATGGCTGAGGATTTACTTTTCGACATCAGCTCCAAAATGCTGGAAGGAAAAATTGAAGACTTGTTGAGCAGTAACAACAGCATTCTGATGGGCTCAGGTTTGGCGCGCAAAATGAACCTGCACAAGGGTGACAACATCACCATAACCACCCCGGCAGGAGTAAGCAAGATGGTAAAGGTGGCCGGCATTTTTCAAATGGGTATGGCTCAGGTAGACGATACACGCAGTTATGCTTCCATCAACTTAGTGCAAAAAATTCTTCAGAAAGACAAAAGTTACATCACTGATATTAACATCAAACTAAAAGTGCTGGAAGATGCCAAGCAAAAAGCACTCGATTACTACAAGTTTTTCGGCTACCGTGCGGATGATTGGGAAACCACCAATGCCACAATCTTGGTGAGCATTAAGCTGCGAGGAGTAATTACCTATACTGTTTCCATTACACTGTTAATTGTAGCAGGTTTCGGCATTTACAATATTCTCAACATGACTATTTATGAAAAAATGCGCGATATCGCCATCCTGAAGGCTACCGGCTTCTCAGGAAAAGATGTGATGGGTATATTTATGACTCAGGCACTCTCGATTGGTGTGGTTGGAGGCGTGGTTGGTTTGATTCTCGGATACGTTATTTCTTTTGGCATTTCTAAAGTTCCGTTCCATGCTGAAGGATTTTTATCCATTGAATTTATGCCCGTCAACTTTGCAGTAAAATATTACATCATCGGAATGGTGTTTGGACTAGGTACCACTGCTGTAGCAGGTTTTATGCCTTCCCGCAAGGCTGCCGGTATTGATCCTGTAGAAATTATCAGAGGAAAATGAACAGAGCCCTGCATATAGAAAACCTGGTAAAATATTTTTACGAACCTGAACCCTTTCAGGTGTTGAAAGGATTATCCTTTACCATTAACAAAGGAGAATTTGTTTCCATTGTAGGAAAATCAGGTTGCGGAAAATCAACGTTACTTTATGTGCTCTCTACTATGGATACCGACTATGAAGGACAATTGGAAATAAACGGAGAAGTACTTACCGGAAAAACAAAAGACGAACTTTCCTATTTCAGAAATGAACACATCGGGTTTGTTTTTCAATTCCATTACCTGCTGCCTGAGTTCAGTAGTTTGGAAAATGTAATGTTACCTGCACTCAAGCTGGGCAAATATTCCAAGGAAGAGGTTGAGCACCGTGCTTACGAAAAATTAAAATTGCTTGGCGTGGAAGAACAGGCTAAAAAACTTTCCTCCAAACTATCGGGAGGTCAGCAACAGCGTGTAGCCATTGCCCGCGCACTTATCAATGACCCCACTGTAATTATGGGCGATGAACCTACAGGTAATCTTGATTCTAAAAATGCACAAAATGTATTCGATATCTTAAAAGATTTAGCCCGCACCTACAACCAAACCATCATTACGGTAACGCACGATTTAGAATTTGCAGCCAACTGCGACCGCATTATTGAAATGAGTGACGGTCATATTGTACGTCATTAGATACACTTTAAACTGAAAATAGGTAGCTTTACCCTGTAAAATTTGCAGCCTTACGAAAAGAATAAAACATTTGCATTCAAATGACTCGACCGCTTCCCAAATTTATTGACCTGTTCATCAACCACAAGAAGTTTCGCAACTGGATTATCATTTCGTTGCTTACTATTGTTAGTGCCATTGTACGCTACTCAGCCGTTCCTGATGCACCGCTCATCTGGCATGCGTACACCTTTGTCATTTTTGCTACCAGTCTTTTTCTGGTGTGGGAAATATTCAGGCGCATTGACCGCTGGTTGAATAAAAAACACCCGTACAGTGAAAGTGTTGGTAAAAGAATTACCATCCAGCTTTCTATAGGCATCTTCATCATGACCTTCTTTAATTTTGTTATAATGGAGTTGCTGGAACAACGTATCCCAAGCCATTTTCCCGATGAATTAGTGAAAATGTTTTATACACGGGCTTTCCGGCACATTCTGTTTCTGTTAGACATACTCATTTCATTGGCTGTTAACGCCAACTTTATTGCCTACTACTTTTTTGATGAGTGGAAAAAATCAGTCACACAACTGGAACGCACAGAAAAAGAGTTTACACAAGTACAATTTGATAACCTAAAGAATCAGGTAAACCCGCATTTCCTGTTTAACAGTCTCTCTTCGCTCAACAGCCTTATCTTCGAAAACCAACAACTGGCCAGCGGTTTCCTACAGCAGCTTTCAAAAGTGTACCGTTACGTTTTACAAAACAAACAACAAACTGTTTCCGTAAAAACAGAGGTAGAATTCATTCAGCATTACATTGGTTTACTCAAGACACGCTTTTTGAATATGCTGCAAATCTCCATTCATATTTCTGAAGATGCTGAGGACCGGAAAATTGTGCCCGTTACATTGCAGGTACTTATTGAAAATGCAATTAAGCACAACATCATCAGCGAACTGAATCCTTTACAGATAAGCATTTATGACGAGGGTGATTATCTGGTAATCGAGAATAACCTGCAAACTAAAAACATTGTAGAAGGCTCGAATAAAACAGGCTTAGATAACATGAAAAAATTATATGCCTTCCTTTCTGAGCAGGAAGTGTTGGTAGAAACCAAAGAAAAAAAATTCAGCGTTAAAATACCCTTGCTATGATGCGCACTATCATTATTGAAGACGAACCTCTGGTTGCTAAAGATCTGGAGAAACTGATACGAAAAACAGACCCGCAGATGGAGATTGTACAACATCTGAGCACGCTTCAACAATCCATTGAGTGGTTCAAACAACATCCGGAAGAGCCGGATGTATTGTTCATGGACATTCAACTGGCTGATGGAATCAGTTTCGATTTATTCAAATCTGTACAACTCAACTGCCCTATTATATTTACTACAGCATTTAATGAGTATGCTTTGCGGGCTTTTAAACTCAACAGCATTGACTACCTGCTCAAACCCATTGATGCCGATGAGTTGAAAGCAGCTATTGATAAACTGAGAAAATACCGTTCGCAAAACATTGAACTGGGTTTTGGAGACAGAGTTAAGAACCTCCTTCAAATGATGGAAAGCGGGGCAGATAACAGCAAAAAATACAAGGAGCGTTTTATGGTCTCATCCCGCAATGCCATTATGCCTTTGCACTACAGTGAGATTGCCGGCTTTGAAAAAAACGAGCTGGTATACATCCACACGTTTAGCGGGCAAAAGTTGATTGCTGATTACGATACCTTAGATGAGATTGAACACCTGGCCGACCCGCATTATTTCTTTAGGGCCAACAGGCAGTTTATCATTCACATTGACGCGGTAGAAAAATATACCAGCGGAGTAAACAGCAAACTGCATGTAAAACTTAAGGCTCCTATATCCTCAGAAATAGAAATAAGTCGGGAGAAAGCCGCTGCGTTCAAACACTGGCTCGACCGTTAAACAGAGCTGAATAACTAGTGAATTAAAATAGATAGATGGAGAGGTAGGGTTATTTAAACATCAACCCGTTGATTTTTTTGACAGGACCGGGGCAATTCTCTAAATGACAATTTACGCAGGCATCCAATACTGCATTGTAGCGTTGCCTGGCATCACCACCCGGTTGCATCATTTCATTAAACGTGCGCTTAAACTGACCTGCACGTATGTAAAACTCATCTGTAAGTAATGTAGTGTCAGTGGGCGTGGCATTAATAAAATCAACCATCTTGAACTGGCCCGCTTGTAAGCTGTTGCCTTTTTCAATCTCAGCCCGAATCATTTTCATTTGTTCAAACATAGCCCGCATGCCCATTGCCATAGGAGCTACTGTTGTACTGTTGGGATTCACACAATTGTCCATGCTGTCCTTAAGGGCAGTACTATCAACCGTAGCAGTTTCATCTGCTACGGTCGTTTTTTTATCTGACGTACACGCCAGAACAAATACAAATAATAGTAAAGAAAAAAGTGCTGAAAAACGTTTCATTCTTACATCAGAATTACACCACTGGCTTCAAAAACCAGTTCTTTTTTAGGCTTTTTGATGGCATCAATTTCTTCCTGAGATTTACCGGCATCTTTAGCATAGTGTTTCAACTCTTTCACTGATGTTTCCTGCCAGCTGGCTACGCCTTCCATTACGGCTGTTTTACCACCTGAGTTTTTAGGAACAAAAAAGGAATAATCTTTAAAACTCACGCGCATTTTTTGTCCGTTACCCAAATCCACCATCATCCAGCATCCTTTTACCTTGCAGGCTTCCAACACCTGACCGGTAATTTTGATGTTCATCTCCTTTTTCTTTTTCATCAAAGCAGGCAATTCGGTGGCAGCTTTTGCACCCTCGGGTGTAATTTTTGCTCCGTAATGTTCCTGAGCTAATGCTCCGAAAGAGAATAAACCGATAACGAGTAGTGTAGTGAATATCTTTTTCATGTCAGATTAAATTTATTTTGGTGCTGCAATTTCCAATAACTGTTCCGAAATTAAAACTGCATCTCAAAATTAATAACTATCTCCAAACTTCTTTTTGCCACCTTTAAAGCCGGGTTTGCCTGAACGGCTCCCTCCGCCTCCACCGCCAAAGCGTGAGCCGCCTCCGCCTGATGGTTTTTTCTTATCTCCCCAACCACCGCCAAAGCGTGATCCGCCTCCGCTGTTGCCTCCGTCTCTTCCACCATCACGTCCTCCATCTCTTCCACCACCACTGCGGCCTCTGAAGCCTCCACCACCACCTGATCCGTAATCTCTGCGTCCGCCTCCGTCTCTTCCGCCTTCGCGACTGCCGCCACGTCTTTCTTTGCGGTCATTTCCGGGCTCTTCACCTGAAACCTCTACGCGAATAGGGCGACCACGGTGAGCTTCCGCCATCATAATTTTCATGAAGTCTTCCACTTTCGAGGTATTCACTTCCACAAATGAGTAGGAGTTTTTCAAACTGATACGTCCGATATCATCACGGGTAAACTTAGTGCAATCCAAAAGGAACTTAAACAGGTTACCACGTTCAAATCCATCCATGGTTCCTACGCTTACGAATAAGCGGGTAAAGTCTCCTGTTTCACGTGCAGAAGCAGGTTGGCTGCTATCGTAATTTAAATCAGGTGCATTTTTATAATAGTTGAGAAAACGGTTGAACTCCATAGAAGCAAATCGTTTGATGATCTCTTCTTTGTTCAGGTCCTTCAACTCTTCCATAATTTGTGGCAAGAAAGGATCTATGGCATGGTCTTGTACTTCTACCGTATGCACGTTGCTTATTATGTGCAACAACTGTTTCTCACAAACTTCAACACCACTTGGTATTTTACACAACTCAAATTTGCTCTTGGTTAAACGCTCAATCTGTCTGATTTTACCTAGCTCTCTGGAGTGGATGATGGAGATAGAAACGCCTGTTTTACCTGCACGGGCTGTTCGTCCGCTACGGTGCGTGTAACTTTCCAACTCATCTGGAACAGAGTAGTTAATTACGTGGCTGATATCACTTACGTCAATACCACGGGCGGCCACATCTGTAGCAACCAAAAGCTGCAAAGAACGCTGACGGAAACGCAACATTACTTTATCACGTTGCTGCTGGCTCAAATCACCGTGCAGCGCATCGGCATTGTAGCCCTCTTTAATCAGCTTTTCAGCGATATCCTGTGCATCCATTTTGGTTTGTGTAAATACCAAACCAAAAATCTCCGGTTGAAAATCAATTATACGTTTTAAGGCAGAGTATTTATTGTTGGCGCGGGTAATGTAATAAATGTGTTTAATGTTGGCAGCCGTGGTGTTTTTATTACCCATAGTAAGCTCGTACGGGTTTTTCATAAAGCGGCTGGCAATGTGCCTTACATCAGCAGGCATGGTGGCTGAGAACAACCACACGTTCTTTTGATCACCTGTGTGTGACAGAATAAACTCAATGTCTTCTCTGAAACCCATGTTAAGCATTTCATCAGCTTCATCAAGTATCACATTGGAGATGTTTTGTAAGTTGAGGGCTTTACGCTCCATCATATCCATCAAACGGCCCGGTGTGGCCACTACAATGTGAACACCGCGCTTAATATCCGAAATCTGGCCGCTAATGCTGGCTCCACCGTAAACCGCTACAATGCGGGCTCCGGGAATGCGTGATGAAAAATTATCCAGGTCACTTTTTACCTGCATACATAGCTCACGGGTTGGACATAAAATCAACCCCTGCAACTGTTTGCTGCTGAAGTCAATATGCTGAAGCAAAGGCAAACCAAAGGCAGCAGTTTTTCCGGTTCCGGTTTGTGCTAATCCAATAAAATCAACTTTGTCGGCAATCAGTACAGGAATAGCCTCCTGCTGAATGGGAGTGGGTTCGGTAAACCCTAATTGGGTTACGGCCTCAATAATTTCGGGCCTTAATCCCAATGAAGAAAATAAACTCATAAATAAATTGTTACATCGCTTTCCAATAGTGAAAAGGCGGGCGCAAAGGTAACATAAAAAAGTTGGTAAACAAATGTTTAGCCCCGAATACTACTCAAACAGGATGTCGGCATATTCACCATAAACATCCTTAGTAACACCTTGCTTTCGCCTTATTTGCCTGCGAAATAATCGCACCCTTTTGTTTACCCACCGCAGCAATACTGCAATGAGCCAAATAACAGAGAACAAGACTACCTGCGCCAAAAATGCGGTATAAAACCACGAAGGAAGCAATTGAAAAAGCAGTTCCATAAACGTATTTATTAACTGTTTCAAAGGTGCTGTACCTGTTTAAACTTATAGGGAACAAAGGGTTAACTTTATATTACTCTTCTTAAGCAACAGCCTGTGCAGATGATAAAAATCATGCTATTTTATTGACAGAGACCTATCTTTGCGGGCTGTTATGAGTACAGAACGCACACACTACATCTTACTTTACTACTGCTACTCTCCCATTGAAAACGGAGAAGAGTTTGCTCAGGCACACTACGATTTTTGCAAAAGGCTCAAAATACGCGGCAGAATCATTGTTGCTGATGAAGGGCTTAACGGCACCCTTAGCGGTACTATTGCCTCCTGCAAAGAGTATATGGATACCCTGAAAGCTGACCCGCGATTTGCAGCCATTGATTTTAAAGTGGATGAAAGTGACGGACATGCTTTTCAAAAACTGCATGTACGTTATAAGCCCGAAATTGTACACTCAGGCCTGCGTGACCCCAAAGTAATTGACCCGAATAAAGAAACCGGCAAACACATTAACGGAGCAGATTTTCTGAAACTGAAAGAAGAAGAGGATGTGGTGATTCTGGATGTGCGCTCCAACTATGAACACAACGTGGGCCGTTTTAAAAATGCCATCACTTTGGATATTGACAACTTCAGAGATTTTCCGGAAAAGATAAAAGAACTGGAACACCTCAAAGACAAAAAGGTGATTACCTATTGCACCGGTGGCATTAAGTGTGAAAAAGCCTCAGCATTGCTGCTAAAAGAAGGGTTTAAAGATGTTTTTCAGTTACATGGCGGTATTGTAAAGTATGCCAAAGAAACCGGTGGTAAAGACTTTGACGGAGTATGTTATGTATTCGACAACCGGGTAACTGTTCCCGTAAACCAGATTAATCCCGAGATTATATCAAAATGCCACGTGTGCAATAAGCCTACACCGCGTATGGTTAACTGCGCTAACCCGGAGTGCAATGAGCATTTACCGATATGTGAAGAATGCGGCTGGGAACTGGAAGGTGCCTGTTCACCCCAATGTAAAGAACATCCAAGAAAACGCGTATACGATGGTACCGGTTACTACATCAAAAACACCGACCCCGGACATCTTATCGTATAATTTCTTAATCAATTAAGACTCTCTTCAATTACAATCAGTGCAATCTGTGGCATCATCCTTTCATTAATTGTGGGTTAGTCAGTTCACTCCTACTCAAATCTCAAATGCTTTACAGATTCCCCTGAGTCGCGCAATTCTATCAAGGAATCAATACCAATTTCGAGGTGTTTTATCACAAATTTTTCCGTTACCGCTTTATCGCTTTTAGATGTTTTCACTCCTTCTGGAATCATGGGGTTATCACTTACCAGCAACAAGGCTCCTTTGGGAATTTTATTCACGAAGCCCACAATAAAAATAGTAGCGGTTTCCATGTCAATGCCCATCGCTTTGGTTTTTTGCAGGTACTTCTTAAACTCTTCATCATGCTCCCACACCCTGCGGTTAGTGGTGTACACCGTGCCGGTCCAGTAATCAAGTTTGTGTTTCACAATCATAGCTGAAACTGCTTTTTGCAAACGAAAAGAAGGCAATGCCGGAATCTCAGGCATAATGTAATCATTGCTCGTACCGTCACCACGAATGGCAGCTATGGGTAATATTAAATCACCCAGTTTGGTTTTCTTTTTTAATCCCCCGCACTTACCCAAAAACAAAACTGCTTTAGGTGCAACAGCTGAAAGCAAATCCATACAAGTGGCAGCATTAGCACTTCCCATTCCAAAGTTGATAATGGTAATGCCATTGGCCGTAGCCGTTTGCATGGGTTTATCCATCCCTTCAACAGGTACTTTAAACTTGGTTGCAAACAGTTCAACGTAATGTATAAAGTTAGTGAGCAAAATATATTTGCCGAATCCGTTCAGCGGGCGTCCGGTGTAACGGGGCAGCCAGTCTTTTACAATTTCTTCTTTTGTCTTCATGAGTTAAATATACAATTTACTTTACAAATCACCGCTATATTTGTGCTATGGCAACAACAAAAATAGGCAACAGCGAACTCATTCTTAATCCTGACGGTTCTGTTTATCACTTGCATTTACTTCCCGAAGACGTAGCTGAAACCATATTGCTGGTGGGTGACCCCGACCGCGTAAAAAAAGTATCAAAACATTTCGACCGCATCGAAATCAAAAAACAAAAGCGAGAATTTATTACCCATACAGGTTACATAGGCAAAAAAAGACTAAGCGTTTTATCCACCGGTATTGGTACCGATAACATTGATATTGTGCTCAACGAATTGGATGCTTTGGTTAACGTGAACCTGAAGAGCAGAACAATCAATGCTAAAAAAAAATCACTGCGACTGGTGCGCTTGGGTACTTCGGGGGCTTTGCAAAAAGACATAGCGGTAGATAGTTATGTAGTCTCCTCACACGGATTGGGCTTAGATGGTTTGCTCAACTACTACCAGCTTAAATACACTAAAAGTGAGCAGGACTTACTTGATGCGTTTAATACCTATTTTCATGATGCCCATTTATTTCCGAAAACCTACATGGCCAAAGGAAATGCAGCACTGATAAAACTATTGGGGGCACAACACACCACCGGCATCACAGCAACCTGCTCCGGCTTTTACGGACCACAAGGCCGCACCGTGAGAGCTAAATTACATCAACCCGATTTAATTGAAACACTTGCTGCATTTACACATAAAAAAGAACGCATTACCAACTTTGAAATGGAAACCTCGGCCATTTACGGATTAGCTGCAGTACTGGGGCATGAAGCCTGCTCAGTAAATGCCATTATTGCCAACCGCCCCAATAAACAATTCAGCACACAACCCGATAAAGCAGTGGAACGGATGATTAAAGAAGTGCTGGAGAAGTTGAGTAATTAGTATCTATAGTTTATCCGGGGTAAGTTAGCATGTATCCGGAGTTGCAAACTCCGGATAGCAAAGTAAAAAATTAGTATTTAATAAAATAAATCGAAACGACCATGATCTACATTTACCCGGCTTTTACCCTCTCTATCATACAATGAGAAACTAAATTCACCTGAGATAACGTGTTTTACGCTGTCTAAGCGATGCATTGTAATGTAGCATATATTATTTACGTTAGAACCATAATGCGCTGAGTATATAAGACCTCCATGCCACATAGTAAACTGATTTTCACCAAAAATTGGCTTGATTGCATAAAAACCTCTTGAATGTATTTCTTCTGTTCTGATTGTTATCGTCTGCTTGAGGGTTCCTGGCCCCCAGCCACCATCCGGCTCATAGATGCTGTAAATAATATTCAATTTCCCATTATAATAAGTTCCATCAATACTATGCCCACCTTTCTCATAAACGGGCCATGCACGGCCATTAATAAGGCAGCCAAACGTATTGGCACCATAAGTGGTTACAGGGGGCAGCATTTCCAATTCTGTTCTTTCTTTTTTGCATTGTATGCCAAGGCAACTAAGTGCAGCAAACAGAAGTAAGAGGGGGTATTTGTTTTTCATAAGCATTAGTTTGGTTTATCCGAGGTTTTTAGCTGTATACAAAAGCAAGTTTACCGTTTCAGTATTTTTGTCTGTTTTGTACTTCCGTCATTGTACCTTATTTGTAATAGATAAACCCCGGGCGAAAGATCTCCGGTATTTATTTCAATAGTCTGGTCTAAGTTCTCAAATACATTTATTACCCTTCCGCTCATATCACAAATGCTTATGTATTTCACGTTACTTTGAGCAACATGAAGCAACCTGTCAAATGGATTTGGGTAAATTACCGATACATCAGGTTGCACATTATGTACGTTTACATTTGCATAAGTAAGCTGCCACGGATAGTTTAGGGGCAAATTGCTACTGAATCCGTTTTGGGTTTTCATAATTAATTGATTAGCTCCTGCCACACAACCTGTTTGTTCATTCAGAAAAAAAACTGAATGCAAAGGGATACCGAAGGTATCCAAAGAAGTCCAGCTTTGTCCCGCATCTGTTGTTCTTGCCATCATAAACACAGGTCGTCCGCCTCCACCGGTAAAAAACGTATATATTCCTCCCACAGCAAAACCAACCGAATCTGAAACAAATTGTATGGAGTTTACATTTGAAAAAGTACTAACCTCAGTCGCAGTCCAGTTCACTCCACCATCAGTTGTTTTGAAAATGAATTTACCTGCCCCTGCAAAGCCTGTAAGATCATTCACAAACCAAAGACCGGGGGCCTCTCCCAGCATGGGTAAATCATGCTTAGTCCAGGTTTGTCCTCCATTTGATGTTTTCAGTAAAACGTTAAAAAAAGTAGCCCCTTGCCCCTGATTTCGTACTAAAGCCAAAGCAACTCCATGAGTGTTGTCCCTAAAATGCATGCCCGATACCTGACCGTATTTGTAGCCGCTTTGCACCAGATTCCATACGGTATCCCATGTTTGCCCACGATTACCGGTGCGGTAGATACCGTTGTATCCGCAAGCAATACCAGTATCTTCATGCAAAAAACGAATTTTAAACAGTTGCTTGTTTAGCGTGCAAACAGAATCCCAGTTTAGACCAGCATCTGTAGAACGGATAATAATACTAGTGCCGAACGAACTATTAATATCACCTGTGGCATAAATTAGTGTATCGTTGGTGAAATCAAAATCTCTGAAAATGATATTCCAAGGAAGAAGATGATTGATTGATGTCCACGTTTCCCCAGTATCTGTACTGCGGTAAATGCCCGACTGATTCATCACTAAGCCAAGTCGCTCATTTCTGAATTTGATAGCATTTCCACTATATCCCAATTGAAGATAACCGGAGTTCGAAATATGCTTTATTTCCCATTGAGCCTGCACTATCTCAGACATCATTAACCCTAGGATGGTAAACAAAACAATATACGTTTTACTAAAGCGTAACAAAAAAGCAGTCAACATGAAATAGCTAAGTTTTTATCGAAGATAAATGATATTGGCTTTATTTCAAGTAAAAAGAGCTGTATTCAGCACACAACCCGATAAAGCGGTGGAACGGATGATTAAAGAAGTGCTGGAGAAGTTGAGTAATTAGTATCTATAGTTTATCCGGAGTTACAAACTCCGGATAGCAAAGGGTGTTGGTTATTGGTATTGGTAATCGAAACGGCCGTGCTCAACAGATACTTCTTTATTGCCTGAGTCATTTTTTAATTTGAAGCTAAATGTCCCGGAAACAATATTATTAGCAGTATCAAAACGTGAAATATTTATCTTAGCATAATTATTTATATTGAATTGGTTATTAGAAGAGTAATTCTCATCTTCATAATGAACCTGAACAAATTCTTCACTTGGATTTGTGAGCCCTATCATAAATAAGCCTTCGGTTTTTATTTTTTTTGACATAATTGAGATAAAGGTATTTATGTTGAACTGAGAAAAATTTGTAGAATAACTTAAATAAAATTTGTTAAAATAGTAATCACATTGTTTCTCATGATACCCCTCACTACTTTGCGGAAAGGCCTTTCCATTTATCAAACACCCAAAAGTATTTCGGCCTTTGGTGGTAGCAGGAGGTAACTTGGCTAATTCTTCTGTTTTATCGGGTTCTTCTTCTTTGCATTGAACGCCCATGCAGCAAAAGGCGGCAAACAAAAGCAGTAAGTAGTAATTATTTTTCACAAGCAGTGTTTTAGTTATTCGAAAATAAAGTAAAATATGAATATTAAGTGGTTCAGTCTTCATTAAAAGCAAGAAAGGTCGGATACAACTACCCGACCTTTCTGCTATATCTGTTCCTTCTTTTACTTATTTGCTATCCAATAGCTGTAGTAACTCGTCTAATTTTGGTGTGAGAATAATCTCTGTTCTTCTGTTTTTTCTGCGGGCATCTGCATTTTTAGCGGCATCAATCGGGTAAAACTCTCCGCGTCCTGCGGCTACAAAACGTTTGGCATCTACTTTACCATCAACAGTGAGCAACTTTACAATACTGGTAGCGCGCAGTACACTCAAATCCCAATTGTCTTTAATGGTGGAGCCGGTCATAGGTACATCATCCGTATGACCCTCTACAAGTACGTTTACGTCTTTCTCTTTGTTCAGTGCCTCGGCCAACTTTAACAAGGCTTCTTTTCCGCGAGCATCCACATCTGTTTTGCCTGATTTAAACAGCAACTGTTCTTCCAACGATACGTATACTTTTCCGTTTTTGATTTCTACGGTAAGTCCCTTGTCTCTGAAGCCCAAAAGTGCATTGCTGATATTTGCTTTTAATGCCCGTACGGCTGAATCTTTGGAGTTAAGTACTTGCTGCAATTCAGTAATTTTAGCCTGAGACATTTTGAGTTTGTCTTCCTGCGCATCAATGTCACGTTGTTTTTGCGACAAACGTGCATCCAGTTCTTTTAAGCTGGTGAGCATTTTTTTCTGCTCGGCCTCGCTCATTTTGCTGTAGTCTTTAAACTTGCTGTCCAACTCTTTCAATGATTGATTGGTGTTGTTGAGTTGTGTAGCCAATTCTGTTGAATCAACCGTTAGAGACTGCACCCTGCCATTAAGTTGCGTGTTGCTGTTTTTCAACTGTTCATTGTCAGCAGTTGTTTTGTCCAGCTTCTCGCGGCAATCGGCATTGCTTTTTTCGAGCTCTTTTTTAGTAAAATCGAGAGCATCGTATTTTTTCTGTGATACGCATCCGGTAATGAACATACCGGCTACTAACCAATATTGAATTTTCATAATTGAAATCAAAAAATTAGTGATGTGCAAAATTACCCCACAGTGTAAGGCTGCGCGGGAGGTGTGGATAAAAACCTACAGTTTTATCTCGTCTCCGCTGGCATCGAAGAAGTGGTACTCCGATAAATAGTAGGAGTTAACGGGTTTTATTTTTATCCACTTCTTAAACTTCAAAAACCAGTTAAAACGCTTAGATTTCATGCCCTTGGTAAGGAAAGACTCAATGTAGGGGTGCACTTGCAGCGTTATGGAACGAGTGTTCAGTTCTTCATACAGGTACTGCAGGTTCTTCTCAATTTCATCAATTAAAAGTATGCTTACGGTACTTTGTCCGGTGCCGTTGCACATAGGGCAAAGCTCTGTAGTAACCACATTGGTTTCAGGGCGCACACGCTGGCGGGTAATTTGTACCACACCAAACTGGCTCATGGGTAAAATCTTGTGACGGGCCTTATCGTCCTTCATGCAATCTTTCAACTTCTCATAAACCAGCCTGCGGTTACCTGCATTTTTGAGGTCAATAAAATCAACCACTATAATGCCGCCCATATCGCGCAGACGTAATTGCCTGGCAATAGCCTCGGCTGCTTCCAGGTTAACGGCCAGTGCATTGTTCTCCTGGTTCATGTCTGACTTGGTTTTGGCACCGCTGTTCACGTCAATAACGTGCATGGCTTCTGTGTGCTCAATAACCAGGTAAGAACCTCCGGAAAGCATAACCTCTTTGCCAAATGAAGATTTGATTTGTTTTTCTATGCCGAAGTGTTCGAAGAAAGGTTCTTTACCGTTGTAATGTTTAATGATTTTTTCGAGGTGCGGTGCCTTATCTTTTACATACGTCTTTATCTGCTGATAAACGTAGTTATCACTTACATGAATGGCAGTGAAAGAATCATTAAGCATATCACGCAGTATGGAAATGAATCGGTCTGATTCACCCAATATTTTTTGCGGTGGTTTTGCTTTTTTAAGTTGTAGAAGTACTTTCTCCCATTTCTCTACCAGATCATAATAATCCCGCTCCACATCTTCAATACTGGCACCTTCAGCAACTGTGCGCACAATAACACCATAATTTTTCGCTCTGATGGTATTGAACAGTTGTTTGAGCCGTTGACGCTCTTCGTTGTACTTGATTTTTTTGGAAACAGAAATGGTATTGCTGAAAGGCACTAGAACCAGATATCTGCCGGCGAGTGAAATTTGGGAACTCAATCGCGGACCTTTGGTAGAAATAGGTTCTTTCACTATCTGCACCATCAGTTGCTTTTCTTTGCCCAGCACCTGTGTGATTTTTCCGGTTTTTTCGATATCCGGCTCGGAAGTAAAACGACTTAAATCGGCATGTTTGATATTACCGGTTTGCGTTTGTTTAGTAAATTTTATCAGGGACAAAATCTGCGGACCCAGGTCGAGATAATGCAAAAAAGCATCCTTCTCGTGCCCCACGTTAATGAATGCAGCGTTTAACCCCGGCATAATTTTATTGATAACACCCAGATGAATATCACCTACCGAGAAGTTATTGGAGATATTCTCCTGATGTAACTCGGTAAGCTTCTTATCTATTGTTAGCGCAATGGTTACGCCCGATGAGTCGGAGCTAATGAATAATTCACTACTCATTACAACGACAATTGTATAAGAAGAATTAATCCTTAACTAAGGATTACTTCTTCTTATGCCTGTTCTTTCTTAGCCTCTTTTTACGTTTGTGAGTGGCTATCTTATGTCTCTTTCTTTTTTTACCGCTTGGCATAAGTTTAATTATTTTTAATGTCTTTAATCAATTCGTCAATATTTTTTCGGGCTTCCTCACTGGTGGTTAAAGTCTTGCATACTTCAAGTGCTTTAACCGCTTTGTCTTTCTGCCCCAACTGGCTGTAAATATCAGCCAGGTAATAGTAATACTCGGAGTTCATTGGTTCCAGCTGTCTCAGTTTTTCAAAACGTTCAACCGCTTTGTCATACTGGCCTGACTGAATGGACAACATTCCGAGTGTGTATATCGCCTGAACGTTATTAGAATCAGCAGCAAGTACTTCTTTCAATAATGTAACAGCCTGCATCACTTCTGTACCTCCCTGTGCCATACACAAAGCCAGAGAGTTTTTTACTTCCGCGTTGCTGTCGTCTAACTTCAGCGACCCGAAATATGCTTTTTTAGCTCTGTCAACAGCAAATACCACATACAGAGAGTCGGTTGACTGGCGGGCGGCATTCAAATAACTGTCGCCTGCCTTTTTCCAAACTACCGCTGTTGGTTTTTCTTCAGCAGCTTTGTAATAATATCTTCCGGCCATGGAACCAATTTTGAGCGAATCATATAAAACGGCTACACTCAAAAAATCTTCCTGTTCACGTAACTGCTTCAGTTGTTCCTGTTGCGGGGTGGTTAGTGAGGCATTCTTCTGCTCCTCTAACTTTTCCTCATCCAGCACTACTGCCGTTTCTTCTTTCGGCTCTACTTTTTTAACGGCTGATTTAAAACCTTTAACAAATAAAGCGGAGCAGAGAAGAATAACTGCAAATGCTACAACCAGCGGGTTACGATAGGCACGCATCAGCGAAAATTACGCTTAGTTAGCTTTAGCTGATTTTTTTGCAGCTGCTGATTTAACGTTATCGCTCTTCTTTACTTTGTCAACAAACGTTTTAGCAGGTTTGAAAGCAGGAATATAATGCTCATCAATTACCATAGCAGTGTTGCGGGAGATGTTACGGGCTATTTTTTTAGCTCTCTTTTTTACGATAAAGCTACCGAAACCTCTGAAATAAACATTTTTACCATCAACCATAGAGGTTCTAACTACTTTGAAAAATGTCTCAACACATTCTTGAACGGCTAATTTTTCTACTCCTGTTTTTGCAGAGATTTCTGCAATTACTTCAGCTTTTGTCATTGTACTTTAAACTTTATTATTATTTAGAATTCAGTTAATTAAAAATCAAGTCTCCCTAATTTTTTGGGGCAGCAAACTTAGTGAAAATTTCTTTTTAAAAAACATTTTACGCTGAAACAAAATTATTTGTGAATATTTTCGTGCCTGATACATGTCATTCTCCTCCTCATTAATCCGCTGGTACCATAGAAACAAGCGCGTTTTGCCCTGGCGCGATACCAAAAATCCGTACCACATCTGGTTGTCGGAAATAATTTTACAGCAAACCCGCGTAGAACAGGGATTACCTTATTTTGAGCAGTTTATAAAAAAATATCCCACATTGAAGCAACTGGCTGCTGCCCCTGAGGATGACGTACTTAAGTTGTGGCAAGGGTTGGGATATTATAGCAGGGCTCGTAACATGCTGGCTACCGCGCGCATTATTGTAAAAGAGCACAAGGCTGTTTTCCCTAAAACAGCAGCAGAACTCAGTCAACTGAAAGGAATAGGCCCATACACCGCTGCCGCTGTAGCTTCCTTTGCTTTTGGAGAAGCCGTTCCTGTGGTTGATGGCAATGTTTTCAGGGTATTGAGCCGATACTTAGGCATTACCACGCCCATTGACAGCTCCGGAGCACGAAAAATTTACACACAGGCTGCTGCTGAATTAATGGACCACAAACGTCCGGATGAATTCAATCAGGCCATTATGGAATTCGGAGCTACCGTGTGTACACCCAAAAAAGCCGGTTGCCTCAACTGTTTTTTGGCTGACTCCTGCTTTGCTTTTGCCAACAGCACCGTTGAACAGTTGCCTGTAAAAGCGAAAAAGGCCAAACAAACTCACCGGTACTTTAATTACCTGTTTATTAAACAAGGCAGTTACACCTACCTGAACAAACGCACAAAAAACGATATCTGGAAAAACCTGTTCGAGTTGCCTTTGATAGAAAGCAGCCATCCCCTGTCTGACGAAGAACTGCTGCAACACGAAGAATTTAAAGCAATACTTGGCTCTGCTTCTTTTATCATTGAGGGCGAAACAACAGAGACCCGACACCTCCTCTCACACAGGGTGATAAATGCACGTTTTATTCAACTCAAAATAACGGGTTCAAAAAGGATGTTACCAACTAATTATCAGAAGATTAAAATTAGCACATTGGGCACCTATCCCATACCCCGCATTTTGGATATCTACTTGAAAAAGCTAACTTTGATTTGAAATTGAATAAATAACTATGTCGGTTAACAAAGTAATATTACTGGGCAACCTGGGTAAAGACCCTGAAATAAGAAGTTTAGAAGGTGGTACCAAAGTGGCTAAATTTCCACTTGCCACATCAGAAACCTATAAAGATAAAGCAGGCAATAAAGTGGAACAAACCGAGTGGCACAATGTAGTGGTGTGGAGAGGTTTGGCTGAGATTGCCGAAAAATACCTTCGCAAAGGCAACAGTGTTTTTATTGAAGGAAAAATCCGTACCCGCTCATGGGACGATAAAGACGGAAATAAAAAATATACCACTGAGATTGTAGCCGATAACCTTACCTTGGTAGGTGGTAAACGTGATGACCAAAATCAGAGCGGATACAACTCAACTCCCGCATCATCGGGAAACTCTTATACAGAAAACAAACAGCCTTCAGCCGTAAATGATACACCCCGTTCTGATGACGGAGGCGATGATTTGCCTTTCTGATGTCTAACCTAATTTAACATATTTTGGAAAGTTCCCCGGGCGATTCGCCCTACCCCGCTTTGATGATTTTTGCTTCATTACTTAACACAGGTATTGAAGGCAGTGATTGGTTAAGTGTCATCATCAGTTTAGTATTGATTGGTTTGCTGTTGCTCTGCTCGGCACTGATGTCGGGTTCAGAAAATGCTTTTTTCTCCCTTTCTACTCAAACCCTGGATGAACTGAGAGAAACCGATAGCAGCTATGCACGCGCTACTGTTTATTTACTGAACCATCCTAAAAAACTACTGGCTACCATACTTATCGCCAACAACTTTGTAAATGTGGCTGTGGTCATGATTTCCTCCTTTATTGTGAGTATTGTATTTAACTTCACTTTGTATCCCTTGGCAGGATTTATTCTGCAAGTGGTAGTGATTACCTTTCTTATTGTAATGATAGGAGAAGTGTTGCCTAAAATTTATGCTGTACAAAACAGCATGAAACTGGTGAAGCTGATGGCCGTTCCTATGCTTTCATTAAGTAAGCTGCTCTACCCTTTTGTATATGTGCTGGAAAAATCAACGTCTATCATTGACAAACGGATTACCAAAAAAGGGCACATGCTTTCTATTGATGAGCTTACACACGCCATTAACATTACTAGCGAGGAAGACGCCCCGAATGATGAGAAAGAAATTCTGAGAAGTATAGTGAACTTCGGAAACATCAGCGTAAAGGAAATAATGAAACCACGTATGGATGTAGTGGCTTATGAAAACACCATCACACTCAGTGAACTGATTAAAGAAATTAACGAATGGGGATATTCCCGCATTCCGGTTTATGAAGACAACTTCGATAAGGTAATAGGTGTTTTATACATCAAAGACCTGTTGCCACACCTGAATAAGGATGACTCTTTTAAATGGCAGCAACTCATTAAACCGCCCTACTTTGTGCCGGAGAGTAAAAAAATTGACGACCTGCTCAAAGAATTTCAGAGTAAACGTGTACACCTGGCCGTAGTAGTAGATGAGTATGGCGGAACCAATGGAATAGTTACCATGGAAGATATACTCGAAGAAATTTTCGGAGAGATAAAAGATGAGTTTGACGATGACGAATTGTTCTACTCTAAACTGGACGAAAACAACTACGTGCTGGAAGCTAAGATTCCGTTGAACGACATGTGTAAACTGATGGAACTGGACGACAATGTTTTCGATAGTATACGCGGTGAATCTGACACTTTGGGGGGAATGATACTGGAGATTACCCGTAAAATTCCTAACCTGAAACAAAAGGTAGAGTATGGCGACTTTACTTTTACTATTGAATCTGTTGACAAAAGAAAAATCAAACGGGTAAAAGTGACCATAAACCGCCCTGCACAACAAGCATAAATGATGAACAAATTAATTGTATTCCTTTTCGCAATTACCGGTGCAGTTACTCTAAACAGTTGTCAGGACGATTTTTCGCCAAAACCACGTGGTTACAATCGCATTGAGCTTTTGCCCAAAGGATACCACACATTTGACAGCACTTGTAATTTTGCCTTCGAAATACCGCAATATGCTTCCATACTACCCTATGATGGCCCTGATGCACGGCCTTGCTGGCTTAACATTCATTTCCCTTATTACAATGCCACATTACATCTGAGCTATTCACCCGTAGTATCAGAGAACGGACTTTTTAAACTGATTGAAGATTCCCGCAGGCTGGTTTACAAACACACCATCAAAGCCGATGAAATCATTGAAAATTACATAGAGCGCCCGGGCAAATCGGGCATAGTGTATGAGCTTACAGGTAATACGGCTACAGCCTTACAGTTTTACATGACCGATAGCACTCAACATTTTTTGAGAGGCTCACTCTACTTTAACATCCGCACCAACCCCGACTCAGTGGCGCCTGTACTGCAGTACCTCACCAATGATGTAGAGCACCTTATTTCTTCCCTGCGCTGGAAAAAATAAAAAATATAAATACTTCAATGAACAAAACCACCTGCCTCTTTGTATTAAGAAGGTAAGGTAGTTAGTTTCATAGTAGTTTGCCCCTGTCGTATTACGGCAGGGGTTCTTTTTTAGTCTCAGCTTAAATGCAAACAGTTGTAAAATGGTCCAAAGAGTTGCACTTTTGCCTACGTGAGTTCGTTTCTGCAAACACCCGTTGAGTTTTTAAAAGGCGTAGGAGAAGCCCGTGCTGACCTGCTGAAGAAAGAATTGAACATTTTCACCTTCGGAGATTTGTTGCAATTCTACCCTTACCGGCATATTGACCGTACACGTTTTTATTCCATTGCTGAGCTGAACGAAGAGCTTCCTTACGTGCAACTGAAAGGAAAGTTTACAGATTTCAGAACTGAAAAAATGAAAACCGGCCAACGTCTTACAGCCAATTTTACAGATGGAAAAGACAGCCTCGAAATTGTTTGGTTTCAAGGTGCCAAGTGGATAAGGGAAAATATTAAACTCCATGTTCCGTACATTATTTTCGGGAAACCCACTTTATTTAATAGTCGGTTCAACATGGTGCACCCAACGGTGGATGCCTATACTGAAGAAAACATCAAAATGCTTTCGGCATTGATGCCCATGTATAACACCACTGAAAAAATGAAGAACCGAAGCTTTGACAGCAAAGCCATCATGAAACTGGTGCACACCCTGCTCAAAGATGAACGTTTAAGTATAACCGAAATTCTTCCACAGCAGGTTATCGAAAGTAACCATTTATGCAGCAGAAATGATGCTGTACGTCAACAGCATTTCCCCAAGACACCTGAACAATTAAGTGCATCAACCAAGCGGCTTAAATTTGACGAACTGTTTTTTCTGCAATTAAAAATTCTGCGATACCGCAACGCCCGAAAGAAACTGCACAACGGCATTTCGTTCGCTGTGGTGGGTGAATTGTTCAATACTTTTTACAGTCAACACCTTCCTTTTGAGTTAACTGAAGCACAAAAAAAGGTTATCAAAGAAATACGTGCTGATATGAAAAGCGGCATGCAGATGAACCGGCTACTGCAAGGTGATGTAGGTAGCGGTAAAACCATTGTGGCTTTGTTATGTATGCTGATTGCTTTAGATAACGGTTATCAGGCAACATTGATGGCTCCTACTGAAATTCTGGCTCAGCAACATTACCAGAGTTTAGTACAACTTACCCGTAATCTACCGGTAAATATCAGGTTACTCACCGGCAGCACACCCCAAAAAGAACGCAGACAATTGCTCGGTGATTTGCAAGAAGGAACCTTACATATCCTTATCGGCACTCATGCCTTGTTGGAGAATCAGGTGCAGTTTAAAAATCTGGGGTTGGTAGTCATTGACGAGCAACATCGTTTTGGTGTTGAGCAAAGGGCCAAACTCTGGCAAAAAAATGATAAGCCACCACACATACTGGTAATGACCGCAACGCCTATTCCGCGTACATTGGCCATGACTGTTTACGGAGACCTCGACCTTTCAGTAATTAACGAATTACCCGCAGGGCGCAAACCCATTAAAACCATGCACCGTTTTGAAAATTCACGCCTAGCGGTATTTGGTTTTATGAAAAGTGAAATCGAAAAAGGACGACAGATTTATGTGGTATACCCGTTGATTGAGGAAAGTGAAAAATTAGATTTGGCCAATCTGATGGAAGGATATGAAAGTATCACACGGGCCTTTCCGCTTCCGCAATACCAGGTGAGCATTGTGCATGGACGCATGAAACCTGCCGACAAAGATTTTGAAATGCAACGCTTCCTAAACAAGCAAACACATATTATGGTAGCCACAACTGTAATTGAGGTGGGCGTAAATGTACCCAATGCAACCGTAATGATTATTGAGAATGCTGAACGTTTTGGGTTATCACAATTGCACCAGCTAAGAGGCCGAGTTGGCCGGGGTGGCGACCAGAGTTATTGCATTTTGATGAGCAGCCATAAATTGGGTAACGAAGCTAAATTACGTTTAAAAACCATGGAGGAAAGTAATGATGGCTTTTACATCTCGGAAGTAGATTTAAAACTTCGCGGACCGGGAGATTTGGAAGGCACCCAACAAAGCGGTTTACTCGATTTACAACTGGCCGATTTGCGAAATGATGATGAAATTCTGGAGGCTGCGCGCGTTAGTGCGGCAGAAATTTTGGAGAAAGACCCTGCCCTAAACCTCCCGCAACACTCTGAAACCAAAATATGGCTCAACCGGGAGCAACATAAAAAGGTATGGAGCAGAATATCTTAAGAGCTGATAAGTCAGACCAATAGCCTGTAATTTGAAAGACCTGTTGCGGTTCTTTTACCCCCATATAAAAGGAATACTGAAATTTTAGCTTGACATAGCGATTTTTTTAGTAGTTTTGGAATAATTAACCTTAACAATATGAAAAGAATTTTTACCCTAATCGCATTCATCAGCATCGGAGGCTTGTTCAGCAAGTCCATGGCACAGGCACCTGCGTGTATCAACAAAGAAAATCCTAAAAATAAACAGTTTTATTCCATCATGTTCAGCGATAGTTTGGCCGACAAACGTACCAGCATGAGTTTGGATGAGTTTGTTGAAGTAACCAATGAAAAAGAAGCCGAACCTGAGAAAGACATTGTGTTGATTCAACTGGTGGTAGAGGGTGACCCTAAAGCCGATTTTAAATTATTCAAAAAGGCGGTAAGAAAACTTAAGGTGAAGTACCCTAAAGTAAAAGCCGTAGTATTGATGATTAACGAAGGGTACGGAGATGTTGCTCCCAACGAAAAAGCTGCTGAAGGCGCATGCGAACGTTGCAAAGCATCCAATGAGTTTTTAATGGAATTCAGTGAGATAATGAAAGACGCTCAGCCCGGAGTAAAAGTGCTTTACAAGTGCAATTAAATTAACACACATTCATAATCAAAAAGCGTTACTTCGGTGACGCTTTTTTTTTGCTCTATCCGCAAATGCTAAGGCAAAGTAGTTGCAATTGGGTTGTGTATTATTCAACTTTGCAGAAAAAAACAATGAACACAGCACACGAAATTGATTACAACATACTGGGTGACGATATTCAGGTAGTAGAAATTGAACTCGACCCTCACGAAGCAGTAAGAGCTGAAGCCGGTGCCATGCTTTACATGGAGAACGGAATAAATATGCAAACCAAAACCGGTGGCGTTTTTGGCGGACTCAAACGCATGATAACGGGTGAAAGTTTTTTCATTACCTCTTTTTTAAACGAAGGCAACCAAAAAAGTAAAGTGGCTTTTGCTGCTCCTTACCCGGGTAAAATTATCCCTTTTGATTTAAAGCAATATGGAGGCGAAATTCTTTGCCAGAAAGACGGTTTCCTTTGTGCTGCTGAAGGTATTGATATTGATATTGCTTTTACCAAACGTATAGGAGCCGGTTTATTTGGTGGTGAGGGCTTTATTCTTCAACGTTTACGGGGCGATGGTAAAGCCTTTGTTCATGCCGGTGGAACCATCATTCGCAGAGAATTAAAAGCAGGTGAAACATTGCGGGTAGATACCGGCTGTTTGGTTGCTTTTACCAGTGGTGTGGAGTACGACATTAAGTTTATCGGTGGTTTCCGCAATTCGTTGTTTGGCGGTGAAGGTTTATTTTACGCCACCGTAACGGGGCCAGGTATTGTTTACCTGCAAAGTATTCCCTTCTCCCGCTTGGCCGACCGTATACTGGCAGCCTCTGCCGGAGGTAAAGAACAAAGCCGCGGATTAGGTGGAGTGCTGGGTGGGTTGCTTAATGGGGAGTAGAACTTGTAGAGAATAATATTGGCAGAGAGAAGTAAATATCCTTTTCAAGAGGTCTGACGCGTTATGCGTCTGACCTCTGTAGAATAAAGTACTGTCAGAAAAATAATATTTTTAGGCTTTTGAATGATTTTATTTGACCATGTTGTACATGCAGGATGGCCAAACCCTTATATGGAGCAGAGAGTGTAATTGAGTTCCCTTGTTTTACATAAGGAATTGTTCTGCCGGTTGCATCAGTTAGAGACAGCAGGTCAATACCATCTGCCAGTTCAAAAGTGCCGCGTGAGGGGTTGGGGAAAGCGTAAATAAATTTCGTTGAACTTTCATTTACCTTGCCGAATGAGGTAGGCAAGCGATAAATTGTTGTACACGAATCAATCGGATTAAATTTATAAAACACTGAACTATCCTGATAACAACGAATCCCTTTAATGGTAGTATCAAGTACAAATATCGAATTATAGAATGGCGTAAATGAATTCAGGTAGCCCACATTCTCAAGAAATGTATTGAAACGTGGTGATTGAAAACTCCAGAAAAAAGCAGAGTCTTTGTTTTGCGGGTTGAATCCATCCACACGAGAATATATTTTACTCTGAACAATAAGTGTATCTATTTTACCTGCCCATTTATAATAAAAAGTGTCTCCCTCGTTCAGCTTATGGTCAAAATAAGCTGTAAAAAGATTGGTATTAAAATCATAGAAAAAAATCACATTATTACTATCGTAGGTGTAAATATACTGCTGTAATAAACCTGTACTGTTTGGTAAAAAAGGGGCTAAACCTGCTATCCTTCTGCACAGTTTACCTGCAATAAGAGTATCTCCTGTTACTTCAATTTTGCGGTAAACCGCCCATTCTCTTGTGCTGTCATAACTATTGTAATGCCAGGTTGCACCCACAGGTGCCCAATGTTTGGGTTGTGCAAACATACTTTTACTACTGACAAGCAATGTAAACAGAATAACCGTTGCTACTATTTTTTTCATAACCTTCTTTTTACATCAAAGATACAGCAATTGATGGCTTTACAAATGTGGAGAGAAAGACCAACTTGCACAATACCCGTAAGGGGTAAAAAACACTACCCAAATGGGTAATTTCAGTTTTAATGCGTTGGGGTGGGTGGGTTCTTCTACAGAGGTCTGACGCGTTATGCGTCTGACCTCTGTAGAATGAAATTAGAAGGAGAAGGAGAATGCCGGTTAGAATTTACCGCTTGTTAATTCAATAGTGTAGTCGGGAAGCTTATCAGACAACGGTCAGACGCATAACGCGTCAGACCGTTGTCTGATAAGCCCTTTCGTTCCAAAGGGTCTGACGCGCTATGCGTCAGACCCTTTGGAACGAAAGCAAGACTAGTTTTTTCTAATCAAGCTCAAATGCAATTTTCTCTACTAACTCATCATTGAGTGTTTCATAAGAATCTGTTATGAATGTGTTTAAATCAATATCTAAAACTTGATTTCCTACAGGGAGATTGACAAGTTGAAAAGCAGACATACCACAATATTCATTGAACGAACTAAACTTCCAATCTTCCATTCTATTAACACAACCCGCCTTTAAAGGATTTTGATGTATATAATGAAAACACGTATTTAAGTATGAACCTGATATATCAGTATCTATGTGCTTAAACTTTGATTTTTGTCTGAATAACGAACCGGTATGTGCATACCGTTTATTGAAAGCAGCTGTGTATGATGTTTGCAACATTCTTATCCCATTTGACAACACTGTTAGTTTTAAACTTCCTACGGGTTTCTCTTCAACAGATTTTTCAGTTGCTCTAATTAAAAAATGAAAGTGATTTGGCATTAAGCACCATGCTAACAGTTCGCAATTTGGTGTAACAAATTTGAGCATTAATTGAATAAAATACTCGTAGTTCTCCTGCTCATAAAACAACTGCTGCTTATTGTTTCCCTGATTGTAAATATGGTAAAATTCATCATTACAAATAACCATACTGCAATATACTGTATTTTATTTTTTTGAAAAACTCACTATCAACTGTCAGACGCATGCCGCGTCTGACCGCAATGTGTAGAGCAATTACTTTGCTTCGTAAACTTTTTTCCCGGCTATAAATGTATAGAGTACTTTGGCATTAAACACTTCTGCAATGTTGCCTTTCATGATGTCTTTATCCAGCACTATAAAATCAGCGAACCTGTTATTCTCCAGGCAGCCTTTTTCGTTTTCTTCATGCTGTGCATAAGCTGCCCAGTAGGTCATCCCTTTCATGGCTTCGTATAGTGTGAGCGCATTTTGGTATTGAAACATACCGGCAGGGTGTTCTTGTCTGGTGGTGCGCATTACTGCTGAAAAAAGTGTGCCCATGGGGTTAACCTCTTCCACCGGAAAATCAGTGCCCAGCGCAATTCGTCCGCTAAACATGAGTAGTTTTTTATAAGGATAAGCTTCATCCAGCCTTCCGTTACCAATTCTATCGGGCACCCAGTTTTTATCAGAACTTACATGCGTAGGTTGTACTGAAGGGATTATGCTGTACCTCTTAAATTTCAACCACTCCCCCGGATGTACAATTTGTGCGTGTTCAATTCTCCAGCGTCTGTCGTTTTCGCCTTTTAAAACTTCCCCATAAATATTCAGCATTACCCTGTTGGCTGAGTCGCCAATGCAATGGGTATTGAGTTGGTATCCGGCAGCAAAAACACGTTTGGCCATGCTGCGTAAATAAGCGGTATCATTGAGCATTAATCCGTAATGATTCGGCTTATCTGAGTAGGGTTGCAGCAGGCAGGCCCCGCGCGAACCAAGGGCTCCGTCAGCATACAACTTCACTGATTGAATGTGGAGGTTACCTTTTCGTAACGGACCTTTGCTCATGTAGTTTTTAAAGTTTTCTTCCGTTGGATTGAGCATGGCATACATACGAATGTTGAGTTTACCCTGTGCATACATCTCTTCCATTTTTTTCACCACAGCATAATCCAAACCTGCATCTTGTACAGAAGTTAATCCGTTAGCCACACATATTTTCTCAGCGGCCAACAGGGCATTTTCCATATCTGCTGTTTTAGGCTTGGGCAGTTTTCGCTCAACAATATCTACAGCATTATCAATAAGCAATCCGGTAGGTTGTCCATCTGCGCCCAATACTATTTCACCACCGACAACTTTTGTTTGGGCGGTAATCTTAGCTGCCTTCAATGCTTTTGAATTAACCAGTGCTGCGTGTCCGTCAACTCTTTTGAGCATTACCGGAATTTTAGGGAACATCGAATCCAGTTTTTCTTTGGTAGGGAATTGTTTATTCGCCCACAGGTTTTGATCCCAACCACGACCCAGTATCCATTTGAACTTTTTGTCTTTGTTCTCCTGAACATAATCACTCAACTTTTTCAGCATCTCTTCGTACGAGGTAGCACCCTTGAGGTTGGCCTGAAGCAAATTCAATCCTAATCCGTAAAAGTGACAATGGGCATCATTAAAACCCGGATAGATGTATTTCCCATCCAGATTAAGAATATTTTTACTTTCAAAACGATCAAAAATATTATCGGGCGAATTGCTTACTACTGCTACTTTACCATTTACAATAACCATGTAACGCTGAGTACTCATCTCCGCATCCATGGTGTAGATGGTACCGTTAATCACAATCATGTCGGCCTGTATTTTTTGGCCTGTCTGCCCTGTCTGCGCTGTCTGCTGTGCAGAAAGAGTGAGGCTGATACATGTTGCTAAAACCACTAAACAATTTTTCCAACTCATTTTCATAATTATGTTGTTTAATTAAGCTCTGATAACTCCGGGGCGAAACTCTTTGGTAACAGGTGCATGATTGGCTGCCTCAATGCCCATGCTCACCCATTTACGGGTTTCCACGGGATCAATTATAGCATCTACCCACAAACGTGCTGCTGCGTAATACGGACTCATTTGTTTGTTGTAGCGATCGGTAATCTTTTCCAGCAGGGCCTGCTGTTTTACTTCATCCACTACTTCGCCCCTACCCTTAAGAGCAGCTTCTTCAATTTGCAACAACACTTTAGCAGCTTGCGCACCACCCATTACCGCAATATTGGCATTGGGCCATGCTGCAATTAAGCGTGGGTCGTAGGCTTTACCACACATGGCATAATTGCCTGCACCGTAGCTATTGCCTGTAATGATGGTAAATTTAGGTACCACTGAATTAGCTTGAGCATTCACCAGTTTGGCTCCGTCTTTAATAATGCCCCCGTGTTCACTTCTGCTGCCCACCATAAATCCGGTTACGTCTTGTAAAAACAATAACGGGATTTTTTTCTGATTGCAGTTCATAATAAAGTGTGCCGCTTTATCAGCACTATCGCTGTAAATTACTCCTCCAATCTGCATTTCCGTTGGGTTATCCGAAGCATTTTGTTTGGGTTTCTTCGCTTTCACCACCATACGGTTGTTGGCTACAATACCTACTGCCCAACCATCAATACGGGCATATCCGCAGGTAATGGTTTTGCCGTAAAGTTCTTTGTAGGCATCAAAGCTGCCTGCATCAACCAGTCGTTCTATAATTTCCATCACGTCAAACGGCTTGGTAAAATTGGCTACGGCATCATACACATCATCCATGCTTTTGGCTGGGGCCAAAGGTGCAACACGGTTAAAGCCTGCCTTGTCAAAATCACCGATTTTATCCATGATGCGTTTGATGCGGTCGAGACAAGCGGCATCATTTTCAAATTTATAATCGGTTACTCCGCTTATCTCACAATGTGTGGTAGCACCGCCCAGAGTTTCATTGTCTATATCTTCACCAATGGCTGCTTTAACCAAATAACTTCCTGCTAAAAATATAGAACCTGTTTTATCCACTATCATGGCCTCATCGCTCATAATAGGCAGATAAGCACCACCGGCTACGCAACTGCCCATTACTGCGGCTATCTGCGTAATACCCATACTGCTCATTACTGCATTATTTCTGAAGATGCGCCCGAAGTGTTCCTTATCCGGGAATATTTCATCTTGCATGGGAAGATACACTCCTGCACTATCTACCAGGTAAATGATGGGCAACTTGTTTTCAATAGAAATTTCCTGAGCGCGCAGGTTCTTTTTGCCACTGATGGGGAACCAGGCTCCGGCCTTCACTGTGGCATCATTTGCTACTACAATACATTGCCTTCCGCTCACATAGCCCATCATTACCACCACACCTCCACCGGGACATCCGCCATGTTCTTCGTACATCTCATAACCGGCCAAAGTACCAATTTCAATGCGCGGGGCATCTTTATCCAGCAAATAATCCACCCGCTCGCGAGCCAGCATTTTTCCTTTTTCCTTTTGTTTTGCAGCAGCTTTTTTTCCTCCGCCTTCAAATATTTTAGACTCAATAGCTTTGAGTTCCTGAACTTTTTCTTTCATGAAGTATATTTAATCTGTTCACTATCGGGCAAATCTAACATCTTCCATCAAAAAGACAGGAATAGGTTTCACTCTTTTGATAATTTTAATACTTTTGCAGCGGGTAGGCGTTATACGACCAGCTCCCTTTGAACTCCCCCAGGCCTTGATCGGAGCAAGGGCAGAAGGTTGAGCGGTGCGATATAATGGCCGCCCATTTTTTGTTAATGAATGGTTGATTAGTTAAGTAGCTGATTAATTGAGCCATTAACAAGTTGAGCAAGCCAAGGTTTGCACATTTTACAGATAAGCATTTACTTTACTGCATAAACAACACTTTAATATTTTCTCATGAAGTTTTTCATTGATACCGCCAACCTGAACCAGATTAAAGAAGCCAATGACTTGGGCATCTTAGACGGAGTAACCACCAACCCTTCTTTAATGGCCAAAGAGGGCATTATCGGTCGCGAAAATATTCTGAAACACTATGTTGACATTTGCAAAATTGTTAACGGAGACGTAAGTGCAGAAGTAATCTCAACCGATTTTGAAGGCATTATCAAAGAGGGGGAAGAGTTGGCTGCCTTGCATGAAAATATTGTAGTGAAAGTACCTATGATTAAAGATGGCATTAAAGCCATCAGCCATTTTCATTCTGCCGGCATTCGCACCAACTGCACGCTGGTATTCTCTGCCGGACAAGCGTTACTGGCTGCTAAAGCCGGTGCTACGTACATCTCTCCTTTCATCGGCAGGTTAGATGATATCTCTTACAACGGCTTAGAACTGATTGCACAAATTACCCAGATGTTTGCTGTGCAGGGCTACCAAACTCAGGTACTCGCTGCTTCCATACGTAACCCTATACACATTATCAAATGCGCTGAAATTGGTGCGCATGTAATCACCAGTCCGCTGGAGCCTATTCTGGCTTTATTGAAACACCCGCTAACGGATATAGGTCTGGAGAAATTTTTAGCTGACCACAAAAAGGCCAACGCTTAAGTTATTTGATGAACAATGGTCATCAGGTTGGTGTTGGATTCCAACAGGATGGCTTGTTTTACACCTGCCATTGTTGCGCACACTATATCCCTGTCTTTATCGCCAATAAAATAAGAGGTAGCAGGGTCAATAGTAAATCGGGCCAACGCTTTCTCTACCAGTAGTGAACCTGGTTTTCGGCACAGGCATTTACCAAAATCAGGGTGATGCGGGCAATAATAGATTTCAGTAAAATGAATGTGGGGAACCAATGCTTTCATCTTTTTATGAATAGTTGCCAACTTTTGTTGCGTATACAATCCCTTGGCTATGCCCCCCTGATTGGTGATTACTACAAGCAAATACCCTCTGGATTGCATCGTTTTCAGAAATTCAGGTACCCCGGAGTTCAATTCAAAATCATCCTCACTACTTACGTACCTGCCGATTTCTTTATTTATTATTCCGTCTCTGTCTAAAAAGATTGCTTTTTGCATTAGTTTTCTTAATTATTGCGTTAATATTTCACCCGGTAAAATTACACAATATTGTCTGACAGCATCGTCATAATTCCGACCTACAACGAAAAAGAGAACATCGAACTGATGATTCGAAAGGTATTTTCCTTGCCCAAAACTTTTCATCTACTCATTGTTGACGATAATTCACCTGATGGCACCCGCGATATTGTTAAACGAATTTTACCTGAGTTTGAAGGAAGGCTTCACCTGTTGGAAAGGGCCGGGAAAGAGGGCCTGGGCAGGGCTTACATTGCGGGGTTCAAGTGGTGCCTGCAACACCGGTACGAGTATATTTTTGAAATGGATTGCGACTTCTCACACAATCCCGAGGATTTGGTTAAGCTCTATGAAACAGCCGTGAACGGGGCCGATTTGGTGGTGGGTTCGCGTTACAAATCGGGCATCAATGTAGTGAACTGGCCCATGAGCAGAGTGCTGATGTCCTATTATGCATCGTGGTACGTGCGCTTTATAACAGGCATGACGGTGAGTGATACTACTGCAGGTTTTGTATGCTACCGGAGGAAAGTACTTGAAACCATAGAACTCGATAAAATTAAATTTAAAGGGTACGCTTTCCAGATTGAGATGAAACACACGGCCTGGAAAATAGGTTTTAAAATTGATGAGGTCTCCATCATTTTCACCGATCGCACGATGGGGCAAAGCAAAATGAGCAAGGGTATTTTTAAAGAAGCTATTTGGGGAGTAATTGAATTGCGACTCAAGAGTTTTTTCAGAAGGTATCCGAAAATCAATTAAGCAATCGCCCACTCTCTATTATCGCCCTCACTGCACAAAAAGTGTGCATGAGAATTTTAACTGAAAGACCTAAATTATTACGCTCACCTCATACTGATACACCGTATCTATTATCCGTTCTGACTGTTTGTTTCTATAGGTCTAATGTCAAATCTGATGCGGGATAATCATATACCGCACCTGCTAGTTATGCAGTTAACATATTATTCGCTTCGTAAATTATTTTGCCTTTGTCTTTTTAAAATAAATTCTGATGAAAGTAAAATCACTCAGCAACATTATCAAAAGCATATTCACAAGGAGCGTAAAGAACTAATCCATAAACTTGATAAATGGGAAGTACCTGAACTTACTTTATAGTTCTTTCTCGGAACACATAATTAAATAATTTCCCACACCCCTTACTTTGTTACTTAGCTTTTAGTAACTTTCAAGCACAAAACTGACAATATACTTATGCAAATCTCCATGAAATCGATTTGGGGTTTTATTAAAACCTACAAGCTGTCTGTGGTATCATCGGTGGTGGCCGTTGCCGCAGGGTCCTATTTTGTAACACAACGGACCAGTGCTGAAAACCGGATTAGCAATGACCCCGCTTTCTCTGCCTACATTTCGGCTCATACTTCAGGAACCATTACCCGCGAAGGCACCATTCGTATCCAGCTGGCATCAGCCATGCACGATACCAGCAATGGCGGAGCTCCTCCGGAAAATTTATTTTCATTTGAACCACACATCAAAGGGAAATTACAATGGGCCGATGAATCGACCTTGGAATTTAAACCAGACAAATGGTTGCCCACCGGCACAGAATTTCGGGCCACCTTTCATTTAGATAACCTGATGGACGTACCGGATAAATTCAGTGAATTTCATTTCGGGTTTCAAACAGTAAAACAGGCGCTGGAACTTAACGAACCGATGATGGAGGCCATCGATCCGCAATCACTCATCTACCAACGTCTGAGTGGAGAACTCCTTACAGCAGATGTGGAAGAAAGTGCTTTAATTGAAAAAACGCTTACAGCCACCCACAAAGGTATAAACGTGCGCATTAAATGGGAACATGCAGCCGATAACCGTACACACCATTTTATCCTCGACAGCCTGATACGGGAGAAAAAAGAAACCCTCGTAAAACTTAGCTGGGATGGTAGCGAAGCAGGAATGGATGCTAAAGGTGAAAAGGTCATTCCTATTCCTGCACTGGGTGATTTTAAAGTAATGAGTGCCTTGGTAGTGGAAGGCGAAGAACAATATGTTTCGGTACGTTTCTCTGACCCACTGCTTAGTAATCAAAACCTCGATGGACTGATCACCATGAACATCAGCGAAGACAACAACCTCAAATTTATTGCAGAGAAAAATGAAATACGTGTGTACCCGCAACAACACCTTAGTGGTACCTATACGCTTACTGCCGAACAAGGCATTCTGAATATTCTCAATTACAAAATGCCCAAAACATTTCAGGTTCAACTCACCTTTGCTGATGTTTTTCCCGCAGTAAATATGCTTGGTAAGGGCGTGATTATTCCCAACAGCGAGCAACTCACCCTACCCTTTGAAGCGGTAAGTCTGAAAGCAGTAGATGTAACCATTGTAAAAATTTTTGAAAACAATGTCGATCAGTTTTTGCAGGTAAACAACCTTGACGGAAGCAATGAACTAAAACGAGTGGCCAGACCTGTAGCACGTAAAACAGTACATCTTGACGATAATAAACTTCTTGACCTGCACAAACCCAACCGTTTTGCCATTGACTTAAGTACAATGATTAAAACAGAGCCAGGAGCCATTTACAATGTCACCTTTTCGTTTAAGAAATCTTACTCAGTATACCATTGCAAGAATGACACCGGGGCTACGGAAGAAGAAACGGAAGAAGATATGTCTAGTCTGGAGGCAAAATATGAATACGATGGCTCCAATTCCAATGAATATGATGAATACTATGATGAGGGGTACGACTATCCTGACGATTACAACTGGCACGATCGAGATAATCCCTGCAGCAATTCCTATTACAATCATAAACGTTGGCAAACACGAAATGTGCTGGCGTCCGATTTTGGAATTATTGCCAAACGGGGATCTGACGGGGAATTATTTTTTGCAGTAACTGATTTGCGCAGCACCGCAACCATCACCGGCATCAGCCTCGAAGTATATGATTATCAAAAACAGTTAATTGAAAAAACAACTACTGACGGAGATGGGCTGGCCCGTTTAAAACCTACGCGTAAGCCTTATTTGCTTATTGCCAAAAGCGGAACCCAGCGTGGTTACATGCGTCTGGACGATGGTAGCTCGCTTTCATTAAGTCGCTTCGATGTATCCGGAGAACGGGTGGAGAAGGGTATTAAAGGATTCATTTACGGAGAACGTGGCGTGTGGCGACCCGGTGATTCCATTTACACCATGTTTATGCTGGACGACCGCATCTCGCCACTCCCCATCGGGCATCCGGTAACCTTTGAATTGTTTACTCCGCAAGGACAATTGTTCAAACGAATGGTGAATAATAAACCGCTCAATGGTTTTTATGCATTTCACACCTCTACTACAGATGAAGCCCCAACCGGAAGCTGGACAGCCAGAGTTAAAGCAGGAGGTGCCACCTTTACCAAAACCATTCGCATTGAAACGGTACAGCCCAACCGTCTGAAAATAAAAATGGATTTCAACAGTCCGATTATTTCAAAAGAGGATGAATTGAATGCCACCCTGCAATCTTCCTGGTTGCACGGAGCCATTGCACGCAAGTTAGCCGCATCTGTAGAAGTGTCATTCACCACCACTCCAACTAAATTCCCCAAACTCGATCAATACAATTTTGATGACCCCAGCCGGTACTTTTCTGCCGAAAGTGAAAAAATATTTGAAGGGAATTTAGATGACAAAGGAACCGCGCAAGTAAGCCACCGCTTTGAAGTAGGCGAATCGGCACCGGGTATGCTATCGGCCAACATACTCACTAAAGTATTTGAACAAGGGGGCAATTACAGCATGGACCGTTTTACTGTACCTTATTCACCCTACAAAATTTATTACGGAATTAAAACTCCCGAGCCAAGGGGACACGGATCGGCACTGGAAACAGATACCTCTCACACCATCTCAATTATAGCAGTTGATGAAAAAGGAAGTTTTATACAAGGCAATAGACGTGTTGTAGTAAAACTCTACAAAATGGACTGGCGTTTTTGGTGGGATGAGGGGGGTAACGATTTGAGCTCGTATGCAGAAGCCAGCTACCGCAGTGCAGAACAAAGTGATGAAGTAACACTTGTAAATGGCAAAGGTCAATGGAAGTTGCGCGTAAACTACCCAGCCTGGGGACGCTACCTGTTGAAGGTGGGCGGCACGGACAAAGATGCCCACTTCACTGGCAAAATGATGTACATCGACTGGCCTTCGTACTACGGACGTTCACCGAAAGAGGGTGCCAATGAAGCCGCATTTTTATCCTTCACTTCCAACAAACCCAAATATAAAGTGGGGGAAGAAGCCATACTTACCATTCCCACCGGCAAAGAAGGTCGGGCTTTGATCAGCATTGAATCGGGAAGTAAAATTGTACAAACCCACTGGACGGATGTAAAAGAAGGACAAACGCGCTTTACGTTCAAAGTAACAGAAGCCATGCTACCGAATGTATTCGTAAACGTAAGCTTACTGCAGCCACATGCACAAAGCAATAATAATTTGCCCATCCGCATGTATGGTGTCATTCCAATTGAAGTCGAAGATCCCGCAACCATCCTTACTCCGGTATTAAAAACTCCGGTGTCCATGCGACCGGAAGAACCCGCCACATTTAATGTATCCGAAGCAACCGGAAAAGCCATGACCTATACGCTTGCCGTGGTAGATGAAGGCTTACTTGACCTCACCCGCTTTAAAACACCTGACCCGCATAGCCATTTTTATGCACGTGAAGCATTGGGTGTAAAAACATGGGATATGTATGATTACGTTATGGGTGCTTTTGGGGTATCCATGGACCGCATTTTAGCTATTGGTGGTGACGAAGGCATGAACCGTAAAGGAGGAGATAAAAAAGCTAACCGGTTTAAGCCTGCTATAAAATTCATTGGCCCTTTTCACTTAAGTTCGGGTGCAACAAATACACATAGCATTACCTTACCCCAATACATCGGCTCTGTGCGCGTGATGGTAGTAGCCGGTGAAAAAGGTGCTTACGGATTTACCGAGAAAGCCGTGCCCGTTAAAAAACCGTTGATGGTACTAGCTACTCTGCCACGCGCCCTGGGATTGCGCGAAGAAGTGAGTCTGCCCGTAACAGTATTTGCCATGGAAAAAAACATTCGCAACGTACTGGTAACTGTGGAAGCCAATAAACTAATTGGCATCAGCGGAGCGGTTTCCAAAAATATTTCGTTTAACAGCATTGGCGACCAGATAGTGAATTTTAATTTACAAAGTAAAAACCTCATCGGCATAGGTAAAGTAAAAATTACCGTGAGCAGCGGAAATGAAAAATCTACTTACGAAGTAGAACTGGATGTACGCAATCCGAATCCGTTTATTAATGAGATAATTGAGGGAAGTGTGGCAGCCGGACAAAGTTGGAAAAGTTCTTATAAACCGATTGGCATTCCAGGAAGTAATACGGTTACGCTGGAAGTGTCATCAATTCCTCCCATCAATTTAGATAAGCGTTTGTCTTACCTCATTCATTATCCATACGGTTGTGTTGAACAAACCACTTCATCTGTGTTCCCTCAATTAGCACTGAATGATGTGCTGGAGCTAACACCGCAACGTAAAAAAGAAATTGAATACAATGTGAAAGCAGGCATTAACCGGCTCAAAGGATTTCAACAAGGTGACGGTGGCCTTAGCTACTGGCCGGGTACGTCTGGCACCGATGACTGGTGTACCAGTTATGCTGGTCATTTTATGATTGAAGCACAAAACAAGGGATATGCACTCCCGCTCAACTTTCTTTCGTCTTGGAAAAATTACCAACGCTCAGCTTCTCTTTCATGGACCTATAACGGATATTACCACCACGATTTGGTGCAGGCTTATCGTTTATATACTCTTGCCCTAGCTCGCGCTCCCGAACTGGGAGCCATGAACCGCTTGAAAGAACAGCGCAACCTTACCGAAGCATCTAAGTGGATGCTGGCCTCTGCTTATATATTGGCAGGTCAACGCGAAACCGCTGAACAACTCATCAACGGACTTTCGCTTTCCATCAAAGAGTATTGTGAATACGGATACACCTATGGTTCGCATTTACGTGATGAAGGCATTATGCTTGAAACACTCACCCTGCTGGGACAAACCAGCCGTGCTGTGGACATGATGCGCAGGATAGCCGGCAGACTCAGTTCTGATTATTGGTATAGCACCCAATCCACGGCATACAGCCTTATTGCGGTTTCAAAATTCTGTTCAAAAACGGGAACGGATAAAACGTTAGAGTTTTCTTACCAGACAGGCAATGGTCAGTGGCAAACAGTGAAGACATCGGGAAAGGTATCGCAAATAAAAATCCCTGTAACCTCTTTGAATACCTCTCAGGTAGGGATAAAAAATGCCTCGGCCAACCAAACAATTTTTACCCGTATCATTTTGCACGGACAGCCGGAACAGGGCGATATGACCGACAATTATAAGAACATTGGGATGGCCGTACGATACCTTGACATGAAAGGAAATGAACTTGATCCTTCCTTGTTGGAACAAGGCACTGAATTTATGGCCGAAGTGACTGTTTCACATCCGGGCACCTTAACTCAAAACTATGAGCAAATGGCTTTGTCGCAGGTGTTCCCTGCTGGATGGGAAATTCACAACACACGCATGGAAGGACAAACACTTCCAAAGTTTGCTTCTGAACCCACTTACATAGACATTCGGGATGACCGGGTGAATACGTTCTTTGACCTGGAACGGAATAAATTTAAAACGTTCTATGTATTACTGAACGCAAGTTATGTAGGCACCTACTATCTTCCTTCTGTAACCTGTGAGGCTATGTACAATGGAGATGTATACGGACGCAAGGGGGGAGGTATGGTAAAGGTAATACCGAGACAAGGGACAGCTTCGGCAAAAGGAAACTGATGAGGCGGTTTGTTCGCTTTCTGAAAAAATACAAAATAATAGTGGCAGGGATTTGCACTCTACTCCTGTTGTTATTTTATTTTTCCCTTCCCCGCGAATTATTTCGTGCTCCCTACTCCTTTACACTACTCGATAATGACGGGCAATTACTCCAAGCTCGTATTGCTAATGACGGGCAATGGCGTTTCCCTTACCGCGACAGTCTTCCACTGAAATATGAAATAGCCTTGTTGACTTACGAGGACAAACATTTTTATTACCACCCTGGTGTAGATCTCTTGGCACTTGCCCGGGCCATGAAACAAAACCTGAGTGAGCAAAAAATAAAAAGTGGTGGCAGTACCTTAACCATGCAGGTTATACGCCTGTCAAGAGGCAACCACTCCCGCAACTTGTGGCAAAAATGTGTAGAGATAATTTTGGCTCTGAGATTAGAATGCCGACACTCAAAAAAAGAAATTCTGCAATTGTATGCGGGGCATGCACCCTTTGGTGGAAATGTAGTGGGAGTAAATGCTGCTGCATGGCGTTACTTCGGCAGAAACATCTCTGACCTGTCATGGGCGGAAGCAGCTACTCTGGCTGTGTTACCCAACAGTCCTGCTCTCATTCACCCGGGAAGAAACAGAAACCTTCTGCAACAAAAACGCGACCGGCTGCTGGATAAATTATTGTCCGAAAAAATTATTGATGCAGAAACAAATAAGCTGAGTAAGCTGGAAAAAATTCCGGATAAACCTTTGCCATTGCCACAACTGGCCCCTCACCTGCTCACCTCGCTGCAAACAAAAAAAATCCCTTGTGTAATCAATGAAAATCATAGCCTCCGCACTACCTTGAACAAACGTTTACAGGAACAAGTGACGGAGATATTGTTCAGGCATCAGCAGCAACTCTGCGGTAATTCGATCAACAATGCCGCAGCCTTAGTCCTGGAAGTAAATAGCGGAAATGTTCTGGCCTATGTGGGTAATGTATACCGTCCAGATAAACCGGAATACGACAGCCATGTAGACATCATTACATCACCCCGTAGCCCGGGAAGTACATTAAAGCCGATTTTGTACGAAGCCATGCTGCATGACGGATTCATTCTTCCCAAAACACTCATTGCTGACATTCCTATCCAGATTGCCGGATACTCCCCACAAAATTTTGACCTGGAATATGACGGAGCTGTACCTGCTTCGCGTGCGCTGGCTCGTTCATTAAATATTCCTGCCATTCGTTTGTTGCAGAATTACCGTACCGAACGTTTTTATTACTTGTTGAAAAAACTGGGTATTACCACACTCACTAAAAAACCTGATCACTACGGGCTGTCTTTAATTTTAGGAGGAGGAGAAAACACCCTTTGGGAACTGGCCGGTGTGTATGGAAGTATGGCACGAACACTCAATCATTACTCCACATTCAGTGGGCGATATGACCCGGATGAAATCCACATGCCCCGCGTAACCGGAACAGAAAACACGGAACATCAAAAATCACTGGCACAACTGCAACCCACATCGTTGATGAGTGCGGCCTGTATCTACAGCACTTTTGAAGCAATGGAAGAAGTGATGCGCCCGGGCGAAGAATTGTTATGGCAACAGTTTGCCTCGGCACAACGTATTGCCTGGAAAACAGGTACTAGTTTTGGTTTTCGCGATGGATGGGCCATCGGTGTTACACCCACTCATGTGGTGGCGGTATGGGTGGGAAATGCAGATGGAGAAGGAAGACCCGGATTGATTGGTGTTCAAACGGCCGCACCCATTTTATTTGATATTTTCCGGTTGCTTCCCAAAGCATCTGAATGGTTTCCGGTGCCTTATGATGAACTAACAAAAGTACCCGTATGCAAACGCAGTGGTTACCGCGCACATGTCTTATGCGAGCCGGTAGACAGTATGCTGATTCCTGAAAGTTGTCTGCGCACTGCACCTTGTCCCTACCACCAATTGGTGCATTTAGACCCAACACAACAATGGCGGGTGAACAGTGATTGTGTCTCTCCAACCGAGATGGTGCATAAAAGCTGGTTTGTATTACCCCCGGCTATGGAATGGTATTTTAAATCGCGCAACCCCGATTACAAAAGTTTACCCTCTTACCGACACGATTGTCTGAACCAAAGCAGTGCTCAACCTATGGAGATGATTTACCCTAAAAAATCAAACCGTATTTTTGTACCTGTGGAGCTGGACGGCAAAACCGGGAAATGTGTATTTGAAGTTGCTCATAGAAATAAAGAAACTCTCATTCATTGGCACTTAAACGATATCTACATAGGCAGCACAAAAGAGTTCCATCAAATGGCTTTAAGTCCACCTTTTGGTAAACACACACTTGTATTAATTGATGAAAACGGAGAAAGATTAGAACATTTCTTTGAAGTATTGAAACATTAAAAATGTGTCCGAAAATAGCGTAGTGACTTTTACCTTACTATCACCACTTTTTCTACACCAATTATTTCACCCGATATTGCATTCTTTACTTGAATAAAGTAGACGCCAACAGGCAACTGGTCTGTTTTCAAAGAGCTTTCAGGAGTAGATGAAAACCTTTGTAACTACAGCCTGCCATCTATACCCCAGCATTCCGTTTTGTATTCTTCTTCCGATGCTTTGATGTATAAAGTATTCTTAGCCGGATTGGGGAATAAATAGTTACCCTCCCACAATTCAGGTATTTGCAACTTTACCCATTTACAGTGATTTGTAGCTGTTGGATATTAAACAGCTTTGCTTGTTCATTTCTGAACAAAGGAGTATGCCGAAAATCCTGTAAAGAGTAGGCGAAAATTAACTAAATAATACCATGAACAACAAATCAGCACAAATCAGTAAAGAAACACTTGCCAACGACTATCGCGAGCAAATGAAAGGTAAACTCAATGATGCCGTTATTCAAAAACATGTTGAATCTTTAACGGCTTCAAGCCTTACCGCCTACCCTGCCACAGGAAGTATTGCAGGTTTGGTTATTTGCGACATCTGCAAGTGCACCATCACAGCCACCGGTCAGGAGTTTAGTGGAACAGCCTGGGGCATCAGTACTCCGGGAGGAGGTTTTCTTGCAGGAGATGTTTGGACGTCTGACCTGAACGGACTTATCGCGAACACATCTTCTTTTCAATTGGTAGCTACACCAGTTTACACCGCTTTCGTTTTTTACGATAGCAACGGTAACTCTTTGGGCAGCTTTCAAGCCGGCTCTGTTTCAACCATAGCTGCTACTGCAGGTGGTTCAGGTAGCTGGTCGTAAGCTATCCTGAGTTATTCTCTATAAAATGCCCGCAAAGTCATTTGGATGTGCGGGCATTTTACTTTGCCTGCACCCTCCCTGTTTTCAGGTATATGTAATTTTAGCTGTTTGCGGTGATTTACGGGAATGGCCTACTTCGCACCTTTGTCTTGTTCAAACGCAACAAAAAACATTAACAAAAAATATCATGAAAACATTAAAATCAACCCTCGCCTTACTTGCCGCTTTTGCTTTAACCTTTAATGCAGTAGCGCAAACCAACCTCAGCCCCAGAGCCAATAATGCAAGTGTTGAAATTACTATAGAGGACGGTACTGTGCAGATTTTATGGAACACCAACAAAGAAGTAAACAGCAGTTACTTTCTCATTGAAAAATCAACCGACAGCATTCACTTTACCGCAGTAAAAATGGTAAAGGCAGCCGGTAAATCAGACTTTGCTCGGCACTATGAATACAGCGAAACTGCTGATGTTGCAACCATAGTATTCTACCGCGTAACCTTGGTAACCATGAACGGGGAACAGATTGCTTCTGTACCTGCAAGTGCTTTCAGCACCGAAAATATTGCTGCAAAATAAAGTTGAAAAATAAATTATTTTTTGGGAACCTTTGGTGAAAACTAAACCAAACCAACTACCATGAATCAACTCATTAAAATAGGAGCAACTGTGTTTCTTATTGCAGTAGTGACACAAATAAATGCTCAAACAACCACTTCGCGTTTCTCAACCAACCTGATGCATTGGATGAACTCCGGCTCTAACCGGCAGCAAGTAGTTAAGTTTAAAATGAACAACACTTCCTATCTGAGTACTTTGATAAAAGTAAACAACAAGGTAGATGAGAAACAAATAGAACAATTGGGCGCCATTGTTGGCACCAAAGCCGGTGATATTTGGACCGTAAGGGTACCCGAAGATAGGATGATAGCATTCACCCGTATAGCCGGAATAGACTTTATTGAACTGGACAGAGTAGTGCATGCATTGATGGATTCCGCCAGATATTTTACCGGAATTGACTCAGCACATTTGGGTATAGGCGTACCATTACTGGGTGGTAAGGGTGTAGTTGTTGGGATTTTAGATCGTGGTTTTGATTATACTCATCCTGCTTTTTACGACACAAGTTATTCGAGGTTGCGTATTCAGCGTGTATGGAATCAACGTTCTGCCGGCACTCCTCCGGCCGGATTCAGTTATGGTGAAGAACTAACAGATACTACCACCATATTGCAAAAAAGATTTTCAACTACCACCAATGACCATGGAACTTCTGTGGGATCCGTTGCAGCTGGTTCAGGATATGGTAGTGCCAATAACAGGCAGTTTAGAGGTGTTGCCTATGATTGTGACATTGTTTTGGTGGAATCTAATGCTGATACAACCGAATTTGCCGTATTTACTTATGGGACTATGATAGATGGTTTTAATTATATCTTCAATTATGCTGAATCTGTGGGTAAACCTGCTGTAATCAACGTCAGCCTCGGAGGATCTGATGGGCCGCATGATGGAACCTCTTTATTTGGCCGCGCTTGTGATAACATGGTAGGGCCCGGAAAAATTATTGTGTTTGCAGCCGGTAATGATGGAAATATTCCCATTCACCTGCAAAAAACATTTACACTTTCCGATACATCCATCAGCACCATTATAAACCTTGTATCAGACTGGGATGATCTTGAATTGTGGGGAGACACCGGTAAATCATACTGCATAGAAATCGGCTTATTTTCAAATGGTGTAAAAGGTGCAAAAACAGGAACGATTTGTATTGACAATATGTTCAGGTATGTGCCACTTATAGGTACTGATTTAGATACCACATATGTTTCTATTGGCTCTGAAATTAATGTGTTAAACAACAAACCACATATTTCCATGCGGTTAAAGCACAATTCAAAAGACTCCATTTACTTAACCGTAAAAGGGACAGAAGGCACTGCACATCTTTGGATTTACGGAGAGTTTAAGGGCAACGGCACCTGGGCAACTGAAGGAGATTCTCATTTTTCAGTGGGAGAATATGCCTGTTCAAAATCTTGTATAGCTGTTGGCGCATACTCTACCAGAACATCCTGGAAAAATCTTCAAAACCAGGTGATACCTGTACCGGTTGAAGTAACAAGGGCCAGAGGCGATATTGCGACCTTCTCCAGCCTCGGGCCAACAATGGACGGTCGTATGAAACCTGAAATAACTGCACCTGGCTCTATGATAGGCTGTGCAACCAATTCCTTTTCGCCTACCTACAGACCCGGTAGTGGTGGCCTTTATTATTTTTGCACCGTAACCAAATATACTTCACCAAGAAACAACCGCAATTACTATTATTCCATGACTCAGGGTACTTCTGTTGCTGCACCTGTGGTAGCCGGAGCAGTTGCTTTATTGTTACAAATAAACCCAACATTAACCGTAGACAGAATCCGGCAAATATTAACTGCTACAGCTATCAGAGATAGCTTTACTACTCAAAACCCAGACCCTGATATGTGGGGTGCAGGGAAACTCAATGTGTATGGTGCCGTTAAAGCTACTATTCTTTCAGCCGGTACAACAACCGCTCCCAAAAGTGATGTGGATGTTACCGTATACCCCAATCCCAATAACGGTCAATTTATGATTACGTATAAAGCTGAACAAGCGGGGTTTTATTTAGTGGAGATTTCCAATACCGCAGGTCAAACGCTACACCAGCAATCGTGGGAACTTAAAAACGGAGTTAATACATTGTCAGTTGACCTTCAAAAGTATGGAAAAGGTATTTATTTCTTAACTGTAACCGGCCGCGGTGGGCAGGTTGTCAAAAGAATAGCAATCAACTAATAGTCGTTTAACCTTTACTATTCGCTCCTCCCTGTTTTCAGGTATATCGCTTTTTGGCCGTTTACGGTGATTTAGGGGAATACTCAAATTCTCACCTTTGTCTTGTTCAAACGCAACAAAAAATATTAAACCAAAAATATCATGAAAACATTAAAATCAACCCTCGCCTTACTTGCCGCTTTTGCTTTAACCTTTAATGCAGTAGCGCAAACCAACCTCAGCCCCAGAGCCAATAATGTAAGTGTAGAAATTACCATAGAGGACGGTACTGTGCAGATTTTATGGAACACCAACAAAGAAGTAAACAGCAGCTACTTTCTTATTGAAAAATCAACCGATAGCATTCACTTTACCGCAGTAAAAATGATAAAGGCAGCAGGCAAATCAGATTTTGTGCGCAACTATGAATACAGCGAAACTGCTGATGTGGTAACCAAAGTATTTTACCGCGTAACCTTGGTAACCATGAACGGAGAACAGATTGCATCTGTGCCTGCCAGTGTTAAAAGTGTTAACACTGAAAACATAGCCAGCAAATAAACTTGCCAATCAATATTATTTTGCTAAGTTTGATAATTACCCTATTAACCAACTTAAATCTTAAACACCATGGCAGACTCAACAATTCCTGACTTACGAATGATTCAAGTGAATCCTCTAGGTAAACAAAGCATCCATTACTACCTCTGTATGTTAGACCTTCCGTTTGCACCGGATCCCCAGCAATTTGTGCTGCTGGATACCCCGGACGATCTAAACAATATCAACTATTTTTACCACGGTACTTTTGACAGCCCTACAGGGACAGCGACCACCGTAGCCATGCCCGTTTTTACCAAACAGCACACCTACCCTGAGCCTACGCAACCCTACAACATTACCGGTGTAACTGTTAAAGACCAGAATGGCACGGTAAAAAAAGGTGACATGAATAAAGGAGTGCTTGTAAATGATGACCTGACCCCGGATGTTACCCAAGAGCTGAATTTCATCAGACCATTTGTAATCCAAAGCTATACCAATCCAGCAAATTATTTTGTTTGTGCTATGGTAAGAGTTCCCGGAGAAGGGGTCAATTCCCCTACAGGTGTTCTGAGCCCTCAACCTCCCGTAAACGGGGTTACCGATTTATCATTTATATTGGAGGGTGTGGGTGGCAACTCAGGAAGTCAGCCCCCTCCGCTGTTTATAGCCTCGGTTGCATGCATCCCATCCACACTAAACCAATACGGCAACATTCAACCCATGACAGGGAGCACCAACCCACCAACACCACTTGCTTCAGCTTATGCAAACCCAATCTCGGATTACAACCCGTTAGCCGGAAGCTCCGTTTCATCCTGATTTAATTTAAACAAAAAAAACTTGCTCTGTAAATTCATTGTTAGTCTGCTGGCTTGGATAAGCATACTATTGCCCAGTTGGGCTAAAAGCCCGCCTCCTGATACAAACGCTGTAATTTTTTTGTTGACCGAAGCAAAAAAATTACAGCGTATTACTCCTGACTCGGCTTTTAAATTGGCTGAAGACGCCTTGATACTATCTCAACAATTGAATTACTCCAAGGGTATTGGGAGTGCCTGCATGCGTTTAGGTGCAATTTTAAGTGACCAGGGCAGGAATGACTCAGCTCTGCTTTATCTCAAGCGTTCGTATGCCACCCGAAAAAACATTGGCGATTTTAAAAATGCTTCAGGCTCCTGCATTCAGTTAAGTTATATCTATCAGCAACAAGGGGCAAAAGACTCTGCTTTTTATTATTTGTATGAATCACTCCGCTTGTGCAAGTTGGCAAATGATTCTGGTAAACTGGCTCAAACCTGTACTGCCCTCGGAAGTTTATTTTCAGACTACGGAGACAGCAAAAATGCGTTAACGTGGTTTTTAGAAGCCGCCAAAATTGCTGAGGCAACTCAGGATATACAGAATTTCTACCTCGCACATGAAGGCCTTGGATTTTACTATTACGACCGGAATGAGTTTGAAAAAGCCCTTTATTACCTGTTAAAGGTTGATTCCATTATGCCGCAATTAGGCGATGCGGTATTGGCAGCAAAAACGTTAAACAATGTTGGGCTTTGTTACAGCAGCCTGAAAAATTACACGCTGGCCAAAAAATACTACCAACAGGCTTTACAGGAATACACACGGTTGGACATGCCTTTGGACATTGCTTTGGCTTACTTTAACCTCGGGAGCATGTACAACAACCTTAACCAACCTGATAGTGCCATTTATTACCTTGATAAATCGTTGCCGCTGGCACGGGAGTCAGGAGATTTACAACGTGCATCACGTTGCTATGAATTTTTGGCTGATGCCTATGCGTTGAAAGGAAATTATTCCAAAGCCTACGACTACCACCTTCATTACACCAGCCTACGCGACTCCCTGCTCAACGAAGAAAAAATTTCAAGTATTGCTGAAATGCAAACCAAATATGATACGGAGAAAAAAGAACAACAAATTGTGTTATTGGATGAGCAGGGGAAAACCCGCAAGGCGCAGCGTAACTTTTTCATTGCAGGAAGCGTGGTATTGCTCCTTGGTCTTTTCGTTCTCGGGTTTTACTATTGGCAACGGCAAAAACTGACTAAGAAAAATGAACAACTCGCCCAACAAAAAATTGAAGGTCTGCTAAACGAAACCGAACTCAAAACCTACAATGCCATGATAGAAGGACAGGAAGAAGAACGCAAACGCATAGCCTCTGATTTGCACGACCGACTAGGGAGTATGCTAGCCACCGTAAAACTGCTTTTCAGTTCACTCGATACCAAAATTGACAAGGCGCAAGACGAGAACACCAAACAATACGAAAGGGCGAACACCTTGCTGGATGAAGCCTGCAGCGAGGTAAGACGCATTTCCCATAACCTGAGTACCGGCATGGTAATGAGCTTTGGACTGGTGCCGGCTCTACAGGAACTTTGTGACAGCGTTGACCAAAGCGGGCTTATTAAATGTAGACTGATGACCTACGGAATGAGTGAACGACTCGACCAATCCGTTGAAACCGGAGTTTACCGTATAGTTCAAGAGTTGTTCAGTAATATCTTAAAACATGCCAAAGCACAGCATATCGTAGTTCAACTCAACCATGTGGAAAGCTCTTTAAATATTACTGTGGAGGATGACGGAGTAGGATTTAACGTAGAAGAGAAAAAACAAAGCGGTGGCATGGGGTTAAAAAATCTGAGTAAACGGGCCGAACAACTTAATGGCCTGTATAACGTAGATTCACATCCCGGAAAAGGCACCATCTCCATTATTGAAATACCCATACTAAAAGACAACACATGATTAAAATTGCCATTGCTGACGACCACCAGATGTTTATTGACGGCCTGCAATCGCTGCTCAAAGGAAACAAGAATATTAGCATATCTTGTATTGCCAATAACGGTGAAACACTCTTGCAGGCATTGGAAAAATCGACTGTTGATGTGATACTCATGGACGTTAACATGCCGGTAATGGACGGCATTGAAGCCACCAAACAGGTTAAACAAAAATACCCCGACACCCGTGTGATTATGCTCACCATGTTCAGCAGCAAAGACTATATAGAAAAACTTTTACGTGCCGGAGCCAACGGATATATTCTAAAAAATACGGGTAAAGAAGAACTGACCACCGCCATTGAAAGAGTGATGCAGGGAGAATCTTACTTTAGTAAAGAGGTTACCGAACGTATCATGGAAGGTTTGCAGGGCAAAAAAACAGAAAACAACCCGCACATGGTGGAGCTAACCGAAAGGGAAAAAGATGTGTTACGCTTAATTGCACAGGAACTCACCTCACACGAAATTGCCGACAAACTTTTTATCAGTTTTCATACGGTAGAAACCCACCGCAAAAACCTCATCAGTAAACTACAGGTAAAAAATATTGCAGGTTTGGTAAAGTATGCCGTTCAAAACGGATTAGCCGGAGATTAAACCTCTTCGCTGATATAAGCTCCCGAATCGCTGTCGGAAGTTGGCTGTTCCTCTGTCTCTGCCAGTTTTCCTTTGGCAAAATCACTGGCAAAATCTACAAATACTTTATACGCCTGAGTGAAGGAGAACTTTTTCTCAGAAGCTTTCTCCACAATATTTCTACGGCTGAGTGTATTGATAAATTGCTTACGCGATTCAGCATCCTGCAACTGTTTGTTGCTCTTGATTAAATCCAGGTAGGGTGAATTATCAAAGTAGTTATCCAATTGCTCCAGTTCAAACTCAGCGTACTGCAATTCTTCCAGAAAGTTTTTACCATCTTTATCCAATTCGTAACACAGTATGGCAAAAAAGATACAGATGTCGCGGGAAAGTTGTTCGTTGGTTTCGTAAGATAAAATATAACCGTAGTCGGATTTTACCTCCAACTCATACCGGAAACTTTCTTTGAAAAACTTCTCGTAAAAACTCTGGTTGTTTTTCAGTTCAATAAACTTGGGGTCACTGGCCAGTATAAATTTACCGTCCATCAGGTCGGTTACTATGTCTCTGTGGTATCTAGGAAATTCCATATCTCAAAACTTTTATAGGTGGTACTCTAAGGGTCATTTGTGTGGTGCGAACTACTTTTTTCTCTGCCTCGGGGTCAAACTCCAGCATAATGCCGTCCTCAAACAACAGGGTGGTTAAAGAAAAGAATTTATCCGTCTCCACGGTTTTGTATTCTGATTTAAGTGTGGTGTTGCACCAGTCAAAGAAGTTCTCCATAGGCAGCTTGCTCATCATTTGCTCACGGTAGCGCTCTTTGTTAAAGAGCCACATGTTGGCTTGAATAGCCTGCTCATCAATAATCACCACTTCTTCTCCGGCAAACTGTTCCATGTATTCCTTCGCATTGTAATACATATCATTGCTGTAAGGATAATTGCGCATTAAGCGGAATACTTTGGGCACTTTCGCTTTGTGGGGCTTTTTAAGGAACTCTATCCATCCGGTGAGAATCATGTTCTCAGTACGTATACGCTCAATCAGCGGCAACAATTCATTGGTGAGAATTCTGGACTGACGCAACAAATCATCGTTGGTTTGCACCAGAAAATTGTACACTTTTTCAAACTGCTGACGTACCATCTCATCATCAAAATTGAGCCTGCGCACGTTCACGTAATTAGAGATATCAAACAAGCGGGTGGTGATGGATTGTGTGTGGTTCACATCCAAAATCTGGTTGAGCGGAAGAATATAATAATCAATCCAGAAAGAGGCTTTACGCACTTTTTCCTGGTAATCAATTTTGTCTACGTTGGATTTCAACTCGCGTGTTTCCACCAACAAACGCAGGGTATTTTTTTCAACCGACTCTGAAAAGTCTTTTATCTCACTGTACAAATCATTGAGTCGTTGCATCAGAATATTACGGTCTTTGCTTATGCCTTCACGTATTTTCTTAAATAACTCACTGATGGAGTGGGCATACTTTTCAATGGTTTCCGGCAACAACGGACGAAACTCATTGAATACAAATTCAAAGAAATTGAAGTACACCCCGCGTATTTCAAAATCCTCTCCTACTTTCTTGAGTATTTTGTATTCGTGCAACTGCGGCTCAATGGCATTGTCATGCTCCCTGAGCAATTGCTGCAAGCGTTCGCGTTTTATGAAACCGTCTTTCGACTGTATCTCGAACAACTCTTTTATCGTGTCGAAATAATTCGAGAGAAAGTATAATATAGTTTTTGGTTCTGCTTTCATTTAGTACCTCCTGTACAGTTATGCTTTAGCATTCTCCACTACTTCACCGTAAGCAGCATTGGCCTTTTCGCTGATGTTGATCTTACCCGGTGACGGGAAGATGAAGTAATATTTACCAAACCCTGGTACTGCATCGGGCGCGGCAAAAATGGGTATAAAGTGGTGTTCCTGACAAAAGCGCACCAACTCAGGTCGGTTTTGTTTGTCAATAGTGGCCACCTCATCTATAAACAAGGCTATGCGGTTCTCATTATCATTTATGGCCAATCGGTTGATAATGCTCATCACAATCACCAAACGAATCATCTTATCCGTTCCGTCTGATTCAATCTGCTCGCCTAAGTCAACCGTTTTATTCTGACCTTTTTTGCTTAATGAAAGTTGAATGTCAAACAAATCATCAAACTCAATTTTCTTCCCGCTGTCCAAGTACGCATTCAGAATTTTAAGGTTTTCGGAGTGGTCAAACTCAAACATCAACTGGCCTTTAATCTGCTGAATCTGGCTAATTTTCCTCACCTCATCCACCAAACGTTTGTTATCTATCAATTCAATGCGCAGGTTTTCAATATCAGAAATGCGGGCCTGAGAAAGTTTAGTATTGAACTTGTTCACCACAAACTCACGGAACTCTTCGTACCTTTTTAATATGGTGTAAGCAGGGTTAGCAAACTGAGTGGAGATACTTTCCAACAGTGCTGAAATACTGTTTTCTTTGTCTTCAATCAGTGCTACTTCTTCTTCTACGTATTTAATAAACTCTTCTTCGCTGGCAAAGGTGCTTTGCAAACGCTCACGCAGTTTATCAAATAATTTGTCTTTGTTTATTTTCAACTGTATGCGGTCAGATTGGTTCAGTTTAATTTTGTTGTACAACTGATCCAGACTCTCACTGGTTTCAAACTCTTCTCCGGCAAGGCCCATCTCCACCAGTTCTCGGTAGTACTCGGCAATTTGCCTGATGCGGTCTTCCCGTTTCTTTTTGTCTTCCACCAACTCCTGCATATCGTTGGATGATTGTGCCAGTTTCTTTTCGAGTTTCTTTTGCTCTACTTCGTATTGGTCGCGCTCCAACTTCATGGCATTTACTTCCTGCGTGAGCTTCTCAATGGATTTGCTCAAAGAAGGTTTCGTTTTTATGCGTTGCAGTTTGAATTTAATGGTTTCAATCTGTGCATTAATCTCGTTCAGTTCAGCCTGTGCCTTCTCTACATCTTTCAAAATGCCGAGTAAACTTTCCAGGTTAGCTTTTTCAAGTTTAAGTGAATCCAACTCCTCTTTAATCTCCTCCACATTGCGGAAGTTTTTAAGCTGAATGTTCTTTGAAATGTCAATCTCTCCGTCAAACAGATTCAACTTTTCTGCAATCTTCTTTATTTTCTTGGTTACCTGGTCACTGGGCAAACTAAGCACTTGCTCTGAAAGAATAGAGTTCAGCGTTCTGCGTACTTCCGGTGAATCAGAAATATTATTGACCAACAAATCACGGTAATTGCTCACCTGATTTTCTTCGCGCTTAATTTGCTCTGTAATGGAAGTTAAACGGCCCTCCACCTGTTTACTGTTGAGTTTTTGCAACTCCGCCATGGTGATACGGCTTTCCAAATCTTTACGCTTTTTGTCCAGATTAGAAAGTGACTCCGTAAGGATATTCTGCGGCTCGTACGAATTGATTTCTTTCAGATCGGCTTCTTTCTCATTAAGCGATTCCGCCTTGCTGTTTATTTCTGCATCCTTCCCTCCTATCTTACGGTCAAGGTCAGCTTTCTGCGGAATAAGTTCTTCGTTGATCTCCGTTTTTAATTTGGCAATACCCTTTTCTTTTTCCAGCAATTGATTTTGCAACTGCGGCAAAGTTTCCTGATACGACTTCGTAAAACCATAGTACAGGTTGCTGATGATACGTGCCTTGGCGTTGTATTGACTCACCGCCTCACGAAACTCATCAAACTCATTTTTCACTGCTTTAATATTCCGGATATCGTTGTTGATTTTCATCAAATCCTGAATATCCTTTTTGTTTTTCTGAGAGAAATTGAGCACCTCGTTTTCACGGTTGTCGGCCACAATCAAAGCCTCTTTCAGGTTCTTGTTGGTAATTAATTTAGTGTTGATGAGGTAACGGTAAATGCGGGAAAAATTGTTGCTCAAACCATCTGTTTTCACAGTGTCTTCGAGCCACACCACACCACTGTTTCTGCGGCCGCGCTGGTACACAAATTGAAATACTTCGCGTTTGTCTTTGAACATACTCAACTCCAAACCTTTTTGAGTGAGTCGCTCTTTTATCTGTTCAAAATTCTGCAGGCGTTTTTCTTCATCCACAAAAAATTCTTCGCGGTATTCGCTGTCAAATTTGTAGTATTCCAGATTACTGTCGGTATCACGTTTAACCAAAATGGTGTAATACGATTTTTTAAATACCTCAAACAGTATAAAACTTTGGTTATGGTTGGGAAAATAGTGGTGTATGGTCTCTTTATCTCCTTTACGTTGTCCGCTAAAGGTCATTTTGTTTCCATCTATGATGAACAAAAAGTTGAGCGCATAGATGAGCGTACTTTTACCGATGTTGTTGGGACCCACCAGTTGAAGGGAGTCACAATCATCCAGCCGCAGCTCGGCTTTTCCGTACACTTTTGAATTCAGTACAATTACTCTTGTAAGCATGATTTTGGGGTTCTGTAAAGTGGCAAGTTAGCACAGGAAAATACGTAGTTATGCCCCTTTTATGCACAGGTTAAACCCCTAAATATCAAGACAAACTATGGATGCTCTCTATTCATAAGGGTAAAGTCAATACTGCCTTGCCCGTTGTGACAGCCATTACATGCTTTGCCTTTATTTGATGCAGGTTCACGAACTGAACCATCTTTGTACAAATACCCCCAAACCCAACCATAAATGTCAGCGTCTTTATGTCCTGGTTGTTTGTACATTACAGCATAAGTAGAAAGCGTTGTGGGTGATGAATGCAATTCTTTAATAATCACAGAACCAACCGGAAACGAGGTATCAGCTATTACTTTCCCATTCTGGTCTAACATGGTAGATGCTAAAGGGCTGTATTTAGTTCTCAAAAGCGACTCTGTATGTCCTGAACCGCTTCCACTCAAAATCAACTGGTCGGAGAATTTATACCAAACATAGTTTGAACTGTTATTTATAAACTCCAATAACTCTAAATCAGTACTGCCTGCAAAATCGTGTTTACAGGTTTGTAAAGATATTCCCACAAGAGATAATAGCAATAAATAGAAATATTTTTTCATCTTTTCCTTTTATCAAATGTATAAACTAATTTCAGAAATAACTAAGTTGCCACTATGAAAATCAAATCAATTTTTGCCGGAGTCTTTTTAATGCTCCTGATGGCGCAATCCGTATCCGCTCAAAAAAACTACCAGAGCCTGTTGTGGCAAATAAGCGGAAAGGGACTTAAAAAGCCTTCTTACCTATATGGCACCATGCACGTGAGCAATAAAATTGCTTTTAATCTGGGCGACTCCTTTTTTCTGGCACTGAAAAGTGTAGATCAGGTGGCACTGGAATTTAACCCCTCGGTAGTGGTAGAGGAAATGATCAGCTCTGATTACATGGCAGGCTTACTTAAGGATTATGCCAACCACATTTACAGCAACCGAAACCGCACTATACAAAAAAACATGTTCTATCTCCCCGGGCCCGATAACATTCGCAACAGGTTGCAATACGACATTTCCGGAAATCCTGATATCATCAACTTTTTACTTTACCGGTACAAACGTGCCAAAGAGGATTTTGAAGAAGACACCTATTTGGATTTATACATTTATCAAAGCGCCCGAAAGCTGAATAAAAAAGTAGGTGCTGTGGAAGACTTTGCAGAGTCATTGCGCTTGGTACTGGAGGCTGAAGAAGAAATGGCAGAAGACAATGAGAAGCAGGACCGCAGCCGTAAACTGAACAGTATTGACGTGGGTGAAGAAATTGATAACGCTTACCGCAGAGGCGATTTAGATGCTATTGATTCTATTTACAACATTGCATACACCTCAAAAAGGTACCTGGAGAAAATGCTGTATATACGCAATGCCAATATGGCCAAATGCATGGACTCCATTATGCAGCAAGAGGGTTTATTTACGGCTGTGGGTGCAGCACACTTACCGGGCAAAAGGGGCGTAATTCAACTGTTAAGGGAAATGGGATACACTGTGCAACCCGTAAACATGGGTAAACGAAGTTCCAAACTCAAAAACGGTATTGATGCCACGGAAGTTCCTTTCAGCACAAAAGCATATACCTCATATGATAAAATGATTCAGCTGAATGCACCAAACGACATGCTTTACTGGAATACCGACCCCATTGAAATGAACTACTTTTATTCCGATCAGGCTAACGGTTCTTACTACACTATTTGCAGGGTAAAAACCTACAGTGCTTTTCGCGGATTTACTGAAAATTATATGTTGCAAAGCATTGATAGTTTTTTGTATGAATTTGTGCCGGGAGATATTCTTTCCAAAAACGATATCAATGTAAACGGATACAAAGGTTATGACATTTTGAGCCGCAACCGCAGAGGCAATACACAGCGCTACCTGATGGCCGTTACCCCATTTGAACTTATTCTTTTTAAAGCCAGCGGCACTGGTGAGTACATTAAAAAATCAGGCGGATTTTTCTTTAAAAACATCGTATTATCGAAAGCTGAAAATAACTCCTACCAATGGTATAAAAATGCCGGCAGTGGTTTTGAAATGCTACTCCCCGGCCAGGTGATAACAAACTTTGAGCCGGTTAATCCGAATAATTTTTCTCTGGTTAATCCGAGAACATTTCAGGCGCAGGATGTCGAAAATAAAATCAACTTTGTCATCAGTCGGTTTACTGTAAACAATCCTGATTACATTGATGAAGATACTTTTGAGCTGGGCATACTGGAAAAAAGTGTGATCAAAGAAATGCGCTACACACCTGTTAACCGCTCCGTTATAACACATCAGAAACGCCATGCTATACTGAGCACCTACCGCGCTCACGACAGCACATGGGTAAAAGCTATGTATGTACTGCGCGGTGCACATGCTTATATTGTGCTGGCTCGTGCAGATGAAAAAAATAAACTACCGGTTATTGATTCTGCTTTCAAGTCATTCCGATTAGTGGTTTATCCCGAACCGAAATATACAGTGTATTCTGACACCTCCATGCGTTACAAGGTCTCCGCTCCTGAAGTAGCCTTGGGAAGTAAAGATGTGTTTAACCGGGAACAAAAACAAAACAAAAGCACTCACCTGTATAAAGGCAGGCGTTTCTATTTTGTGAACAATGAAAACGATGAACAAATAACTTTAGATGTGGACCGCTTTCATCGTTACGGATATGCCATAACACCTGATACTTTCTGGTACAACCGACTTACCTACGACCTGAACCCCGGTGGGTTTTGTATTGTGAAAGATAAAAAGTTTTCTAAAAAAGGGGACATACAAACCATGCAGGTAGTGCTCGCAGATACTAACACCTCCCGCTTAATACATAAAACCATGCACCTGCGCGGACGATACCTTTACACCATGGCGCAGGTATATGATGCAGAAGACGGTGAGAGCAGTTTCTGGAAAACATTTAACAACAGTTTTACCATAACCGATACCGGCACCACACGTTCACCTTTTGACCCTTTGGTAGAAATTTACATCAACGATCTCAACAGTAAAGACAGCACTATCAAAGCTGAAGCCGAAGCATCTGTTGACTATGTAAGTCTTAAAAAAGCAAAAAGTAATGCATTGATTAAAGGCATCAATCACTTGCAGGGAGAAAATAAAAAGTACATTGCCTTAAAATCATTGTTGCTTAAAAGTCTGGGGTATTGTACAGATACTGCTGCTACTATGGCTTACCTTAAAAAAGCTTATCTGCAGGTAAGTGATACGTCAACACTTCAGGTAGCTATTCTGGAAGCATTGGCTGAAATGAATACGAAGGCATCATTCACCCTACTGGCTGAATTGATTCGGTTAGAAACTCCTATCCTATACAGCGCCTATGAGTTAAATCCGTTGTTCAATACATTGGGAAGTAAAAACAAACTCAAAAACACAGCAACACTTTATCCGGGTTTACTTCAACTGTGTACATTCGAAGATTACAAAAGCCGTGTGTACGGTTTACTGGCTAAATTGGTTGATAGTAACACCGTAAAACCTGCCCTGTATGCCGGATACATTACCCAAATACTGAATGATGCGCGGGTAGAAATGAAAAAGAAAGTAAACAACAAAAGCGATTACTCCGGTAGTTCAGGTAACAGCAACCTGTATGAATTTAACACCTTGTTGATTCCCTTTGCTGCACAAACCCCTGTACGAAATTATTTCGACAAACTTTTACTGGCCAAAGATGTGGAGTTAAAACTACGAACTGCTGCCACCCTGCTGGTGAATAAACAATTTGTACCTGACAGCGTTTGGGAGAACAATGCGGCTTCTTATAAAAACAGAATAAAACTTTACAAGGCGTTAAACAGGGTTCACCGTTTAGATAAATTCCCTGCAAAATATGCCACACCATCACAGCTCACTTTAAGTTGGGCCTATGACTTAGCTGAAGGAACCAGCTACAGAAAACTGGATACGGTAATTTTTGTGCAAACTATTCCTGTTACAATTAAGGGCAAGCAGGGGTTGGTGTATGTATATAAATACAAAAATGAAAAGGAGCAGGACATGAGTATGTTATTCTGTGGCATTCAACCCCTGGACACCAACCGTTTTGAGCTCAATGACCAATTGAATCTGAAAACGAATGAATTGATTGAAGACGGAAAACACATGCAGGAAAACATCATGAATGAACTGGATGATTTAATTATCATCAGCCGCAGAAAAAACTTCCCTAGGGACTATACCGGAAACAATTATTGAGACTGTAGCAGGTAATTTCTACTTTTGTACCATGTACAAGAAACTCAAGTTACTCTCTGTTGCTTTATGCGCATCCATTGCAACCAGTGCTCAGGTAGCCAACACCGCTACCCTCGATACACTTGGCGGAGAACAGATTGGTAAGCTGAAGATAGGTGGTTATCTGGATACGTATTACGGATACAACTTCAACAACCCTGCATCTAATGCTGTTCCGTATATGGTCTCCATGCACAGGAACAATGAGGTAAATATTAATCTGGCATACATTGACCTGCGCTACAATGCACAACGACTGCGCGCACGTATTGTGCCGGCTATGGGCACTTACATGAATGCCAACTACGTTAATGAAACAGGTGTAATGAAGGGTATGCTGGAGGCAAGTGCCGGAGTAAAGTTGCATAAAACAAAGGAAATATGGCTGGATGCCGGTGTGCTAGGATCTCCTTACACCAATGAATCGGCTATCTCACGTGAACACTTAATGTACACCCGCTCCTTCTCTGCTGAAAATTCTCCCTATTACCTTTCAGGAGCCAAAATCAGTATTCCCGTAAACAAAAAAATCACCTTCACCGGCTACTTCATTAATGGTTGGCAACAAATAGAAGATGCCAACAATCAAAAGTCTCTGGGTACACAAATAGAATACCGACCCGATAACAAAAACCTTTTAAACTGGAACACTTACCTAGGTGATGAACGCACTGCATTGAACCCTGACTACCGCGCCAGATACTTTACTGATTTGTACTGGATACACAACCCTGATGGCCGCTTCTCTTTTACTGCATGCGTTTATGGCGGTATGCAGGAACGTTTAAATACACGTAAACACATCAGCCATAATTATTGGGGCCAGGCCAATTACATTGCCCGCTGGCGAATTAAAAAAGACAAATGGATTTCTGCCAGAGCAGAATATTTTTCCGACCCGGAGAACATCATACTTCGCTCCATTAACGGCAATAAAAAATATGCTGCAACAAGCGGTTCTTTGTGTTACACCGTAAAGATGTTTGATAATGCCCTGTTCAGAATTGAAGGGCGTCATTTTTACTCCGATTCAAAAGTGTTTCGCGACAATGCTACTCCTGTTAACCAAAGTACCTGGCTCATCACCAACCTTACCTTGTGGTTTTGAACCCACCTCTTCAGCCAATCTCTTTCGTGCCCTCTGTATCTTAATACTTTTGCTGAACAAGTGAGTTGGTATGACTTGCTTAGTATTTTATTTCCCACTACCCACTTCGCATAAAAAAAGCGGACAACTCAAATGAGTTGCCCGCCTTAGTATTAAGGTTAAAGTTTGTATTAGCGAATCTTAACTATTCTAACTACTTGTTTGAATCCACCTTGGTTAACCTCAGCAAAGTAGATACCCTGCGGAAGTGATGATCCAACTTCGAACTCCACATTGCTCTTCATGTTGTTCAGTTGTTCCATTCTTTGGCCACTGGCTGAATAAACAACTACAGTTACAGGCTCATTGCTGTCGCTCTCTACTATAAAGTTGAATTTATCTGCTGATGGGTTAGGATAAACTACCAAGTGAGCATCGTTACCGAAAGTGAATAACTCACCTTCTGCTGCTGTTTCACCTTTCAGGTTACCACAAGTAACATTACATGCTCCCAAACGGTCACCGGCATGGTTACCTAAGTGAGCAGGAACAGCACTGATGCTGATATTTAATGTTTGCGGGTTGTTAGGATTGCCCGGAGGTACGTGGCACAGGTATACTTTAGGATTGTTAGCACTTCCACCGCTGGCACGTGCATCTATTACACACATTACTATGCTGGCTGATGAAGTACATCCGTAGTTGTTGGTTACCGTTACTGTTTTGGTATAATTACCTTGTGCAGTTGGTGTGAACAAAGTTGACTGGCAGTTGGTGCAGCTCAGGTTAGAAGCGGTTGACCAGCTGTAGCTGAATGAAGAACCACCTGTAGCACTGGTGCTGTTTAACGTTGCACTTTGCGGACCATATCCCAGGTAAATGGTAGTTGGTACACCACCGGTATACGTGTTGTTAGAAGGTGTAGCTGATACAGTTGTAGTAGAAGGAATGATACCTACCACATTTACTGTAGCAGTAGCGGTTGAAGTATTTCCGTTTACGTCTGTTACGGTTAAGGTAACAGTGTTGTTACCAATGTTTGAACAAGTAAAGCTGTTAGGTGAAACACTCATGCTGGCAATACCGCAAGCATCAGATGAACCGTTGTTTACCTGTGCTGCTGTAACACCTGCGGTGCCGTTAGCTAAGGTAACAGTTACATTTTGTGCTACTGCATTAGGAGCTACATTATCTACCACAGTTACAGTGGCGGTTCCTGTGTTGCTGTTGCCATTGTTATCTACTACGGTTAAAGTAACGGTGTTGTTACCAACATTGCTGCAATCAAAAGAAGTTTTGCTCAATGAAAGTGAAGCAACTCCGCAAGCATCAGCTGATCCGTTATTGATATCAGCAGCTGTTATAGATGCAGCACCTGTATTGCTCAGGTAAATAGTTACGTTTTGTGTAGCTACACTTGGAACAGTGTTATCAACCACAGTTACCACAGCAGTTTTTGTTGACGTGTTTCCGTTGTTGTCTACTACAGTTAAAGTTACTGTGTTAGCTCCAACGTTAGAACAATCAAAAGAGGTTTTGCTCAATGAAAGTGAAGCAATACCGCAAGCATCTGATGAACCATTGTCGATATCAGCTACTGCAATAGAAGCTGAACCGCTGGCGCTCAGGTTGATGGTTACGTTTTGTGTAGTTACACTTGGTACAGTATTGTCAACCACAGTTACAGTGGCAGTAGCAGTTGAGCTGTTACCATTGTTATCAGTCACAGTTAAAGTTACTGTGTTGGCTCCAACATTAGAACAGTTGAAGCTGGTTTGGCTCATCGTACGTGAAGCGATACCACATGCATCGTTTGATCCGTTGTCAATAGCTGAAGCAGTAACTGAAGCCGAACCGGAAGCATTTAAATATACAGTAACATTTTTAGCAAGAGCTACGGGCTTAATGGTATCTACAACAGTTACGATTGCTGTACCTGTTGATACGTTTCCGTTAACATCCGTTACAATAAGTGTAACCGTATTGTTACCTACTTTACTGCAATTGAAGGTATTGGTAGAACCAGTACCTGTCCATTTTGCCTGAACGTATAGTCTTTTTACAGTTCCATTGCATGGGTCTCCGAAATTTCCATTAGTAGCAGCAATAGTTGCACTATTTTGATTTAAAGCGAGTGATTCAACAAAAGATTTACTCGATGTTGAATGACACCATCCTTGAGTGAAGTTACCACAGCTTCCGTTTGGAGTACCATAGCTGGCAAAATCAATGCTGGTAATTGTTGCGCCTGAAGGAGCAGTAAGAGTTAAGCTTTGGTTCTCGGTAGCACTTCCGCAGATTGTACCGGTTTGGCTTAATGATAAGCCCACTGATCCGCAGTTGTCAGAACTTCCGTTGTCTATATCTGCAGCAGCAATAGAAGCTACGCCTGATGCATTAAGGTATATAGTACGGTTTTGAGTAACAACAGCCGGTTTGTTAGAGTCAATAACAGTCACTACAAAACTACATGAAGCATTTCCGCAGGTATTAGACGCTGAAATGGTTACTGTTGTTTGTCCCAGGTTAAATGCAGAACCACTTCCTGTACCTGAACCGGAACCTGTAGTTGCTCCGGAGAACGTGTAGCTTACAGTTGGTGAAGGCAAACCGTTAATTGTAGGTGAGTAGCTAAACACAGCGGTACAAGCAGTAGCACTGGTGTAAATTTGCTGATACTGTGTTTGAGGACAGCCTGAAATTGATGGTGCTGTGCAATTCAATTCACCACGAATGGCAAAGTCGTATGCTGCTTCATCACAATCGTTGTTGTTAACAGTAACTACTGCATTGCTCACGCTGATAATGCTTGAGCTGTAAGTTACAGTAAAGGTAGTTGAACTGTTAGCTGAAACTGTGGCAGGTAAAGTAATGCCACCTATAGTGAATTTTGAAGCGCCTGATCCGCTGATGTTGATGGAAGAAATGTTCAAATCTCCGCTACCTGAATTGGCAATAGTGAAAGTGCTGGTAGCTGAACCTGATTGCCCCATATCTGTTCCGTCAGTAGTTGAAGGGCTGTTGTCTCCGTCATTGATTCCGTTGCTGTTTCCTGAAACAGCAATTTCTGAAGGAGTATTGTTCACCGTTACTGATGAAGAGTTAGCAGTACATCCGAAAAGGTCAATTACACTTACAGAATAACTTCCTGTAGATGTTGCATTGTAAACCTGCTGGGTAGCACCTGAGATATTGTTACCGTTCAGTTTCCACTGGTAAATGCTGGAAGTAGTAGCGGTAAGCGTAGCTGTTCCGTTACACAATGAAGCAACGCCTGAAGGAGTGATGCTCACGGTTGGGTTGTTGTTTACTGTAACAGCCGTTGCTGATGAAGTGCCTGAACAACCGCCTGCATTAGTTACTGCTACGGTGTAGTTACCTGTTTGGCTGGCTATATAAGTTTGGTTAGTAGCTCCGCTGATGGCTGTACCGTTCAGGTACCATTGGTAAGTATCACCCAGATTAGCACTCATGCTAACGGTTTGTCCCTGACATACGGTTGTTTGTCCGGAAACAATGATAGCAGCTGGTGCTACGTTTACTGTAGCTGTACAAGTAGCCGTGTTATTGGCACGGTCAGTTACTTTAAGGGTTACGGTATTGGCACCTATGTTAGCACAGGTGAACGTAACTGAGGCGCTGTTGTTGATGAGCAATGAACCGATACCGCAAGCATCTGATGAACCATTGTCAATCATGGCTGCTGTGACTGTGGCAGTACCTGAAGGGCTTAAAGCAACAGTAATGTTTTTGCAAACTGCAGTTGGTGCTGTAACGTCATTCTGTGAACTCGTGTTACGGTGGAAACGGATAGTGTTGCTGTTGATACCGCTGGTAGCAATATCAGGTACAAAGTCACCGTCAAGGTCACCGATAACAATACCACTTACTTCAGCCTGTGCAGAAGAAGTGTAATCTATTCTGGTGGCAAAACTGATAACACCGGCTCCTGTAGAAGTATTTTTATATACAGAGAATACGTTTACTCCAAGAGATTTTACAACGATATCAGGGTATCCGTCACCGTCCACATCACCCACCTGAATACGGTAGTTGTTTACAGGAGCAGGAAGATTTACAGTAGTTGCAAAAGAGATATTTCCTACAACTGAAGTGTTTCTGAAAATTGCGGTATTGGTTGTGTTATTATAATTACAAGTAGTCAGGTCAATTTTACCATCTTTATCAAAATCTGCAACTTGGCAGCGGTAAGGATAGTTACCATTTGAACTCCAGTACTCAGGTGATTCTACAGAAATGGTAGCACTACCGGGAGTTGTTGTATTTCTGATGGAAACAGCTCTGTTGGCATTACCTTGTGAAGCAAGAATATCTGTTTTACCATCACCGTCTACGTCTGCAACTTGAATACCGGTACAAGTAGTACCTACATAACCTGCATTTTGTCTTGCAGCAAAACTGAAAACACCAGGACCGGTACTGGTGTTCAAAGCCACCCACATGGTACCGCCATACTCACCTATAAGGTCAATTTTACCATCGTTGTTAATGTCACCGGCTGCAATCTGGTAGCTCGATACGCTGTTTGTTGAAGCAGCATACGCCAAGCCAATGTTGCCCGGACCTGTGCTGGTGTTTTTGTATACATAATAAGTAGTAGCAATGTCTTTTTTGCCATCACCATCAAAGTCAGCTGAGTAAACCGATTGTGCATTACCTATGTGAATGTTGTAAGCACTAAAAGTAAGGTTACCCGGTGTACTGTTGTTTTTGGCAATTGTTATTCCACCGTCATTTCTTGCAGATACTACATCCGGTTTACCGTCCAAATCCATATCCTGTGAAAGCATATTGTATGCTCCGTAACCGGAAAGGGTGAAAGCAGTATTTTGGTAAGTAGAAGCTGTAACAGGGGTTGGACAGAATATACCATTGAAAGATACAGCTGAATAAGCTGTTTTGCTACAGGCATTGGTTACAGATATAGGGGCTGTACTTGCTCCTACCGGAACTGTAACGGTCAATGTTCCGAAAGATGCCGTTAAAACAGTGGCTTTGGTTGCACCAAAATAAACCACGTTATTGGCCGGTGTAGTTTCAAAATATGCACCTGTAATGGTTACTGTACTTCCAATAAATCCGGTGTTCGGAGAAAAGGAGTTAATAACCGGTGCATTACACTGCGACATGGCCTGATAGCCAATCAGCAGCAATGCTGAAATAATAAATACTATTTTTTTCATGGGTTAGGGTTGTTTTAAAACGTAATGGTTACCGTAAGGTTAGAGGCAGTATAACCGGCAGGAACAGCAATTCTTAATGCACTGCTGTTGTTACAATCGGCTGTAGCCATCTCTCCTATTGCCAGCTGGTAGCTGCTAACCTGAGCAGTAGTTGACTGGCTAGTTGCTACATCAGTGATAGTGACAGTAAAACTGGTAGTTTTTGTAACTGCATTTTCGTTGAACACGCGCAGGTGAATTTGATCACCTGAAGTAGCAGTACATTTTACCACACGAAAAGATACATCAATGTGGTTAGTTTGATCTTCGCCTAAAATAAGCCAGTCTTTGTAAACTGTGTGAGGGTCTTGAGCGTTAGCTTCGGAGATACTGCTGAACATGGCAAAGCACGTAAACATAACGTACATGCCTAAATTCAACAGAAAACGCTGGGATACACGCACAGGTGATTTCATCCTGCTGGTGTTAAGTTTAAGTGTTTTCATTTTTAGAATAAAGTTGTTTAAGGTTGTTTAGCTACAAGTTTACTCTACCAAATGTTAAGCAAAAAAGAATTGTGATGACCAACAACACCAATGTGATGGAATCAAACAATTTTGGATGAAACGCCAATATTCGGGGACGAATTAAAAATTCAGGGACGAACGGCATTTTCAAAAATGGGAGGAAATACGTGTGAAGGGGCTTAAAATTGCAAACCCATTTTGGAATACAAATCTTCTTTGTAGGTTTTGCTCAGCGGAATATTATCATCCTGCAAAATAACCTCATTGTTACCAATGCTCTTTATCACTAATCGGTTTACAATGTAACACCGGTGAGTTCTGATAAAGATTGACTTGTCTAACTGCTGATAAAAATCATTCAGTGTGGTTCGGGAGAGGATTTTGGATTTATCGGTCAAATGTAAAGAGATGTAATTGGCATCACTCTCTATATACGCTATCTGATGTGTAAACAACTTGTGAAACCGATTACCATCTTTTAAAAAAATAACTCCCGGCTCTGTACCCTCTTTTTCCTCCTCCTCTATAAGCTCATTGGTCACATGAGGGCTGCCAAATCCGTCATCCGATTGCATCAACGCAAGCTCAACACTTGAAAAAAGCTGTTCCTTGGTAAAAGGTTTGGTTAAAAATCCGGCCGGTTTCAGGTCAGCCATTCTGTTCAACAGGTTCTTATCACTGAACGCTGAAATAAGAATGAATGGAATTTTAAAATTGCGTTTAATTAACCCGGCCAACTCAATACCGTCCAGCTGACCCTGTAAATTAATATCCAATATCACTAAATCCGGCTGCTGCGTTTCAATAATATCTATGGCCTCGCTGTATTTGCTCGCTGTTTTGGTGGTTTGATAATCCATAGCAGTAAGCATTCTGCGAATTGTTTCTGAAATAATAGGTTCATCTTCTACAATGGCAATCAAAGCCTTTCGCATAGGGTCATTGTGTTTTAGGTGTGTTTTTAATTACACAACAAACGGGATTTCAATAAAGTTTAGGTTAATAGGCTGCGTAAAGATAAACGCAGGGAAGTGTTTCTGCAATTTTTTTTTATGTAAACATCACTTAGCACTGCATCTCAGCAGTTTCAAGTTATGAAAACTCTTTAGCATAGCGGTGTTTCAGGAGCAAGAATCAACCTGCATCAGCATCAGCGTCCGCCTCTGCGTCCACCGGTTTTTTTTCGACCACCTCCAGCGGATGATTTACCGCCTGAACTACGTGATTTGCTACGGTGGCGTTGCTCAAGGGTTCCTTTTTTACCCTGAGCAGGTGCTTTACCCGTGTTACGCTGCGAAGGTTTCGATGATTTTGCACTTTTGGGTGTACTACTCTTTTTTACAGATTCTGATGAAGAATCGGCTACCAAAGCATAGATGGTATTTTTTTCCTGCTCGGTTAAATCTCTCCAATCGCCTAAAGGCAGCCCTTTTAACCCAATATTCATAATGCGCACCCGTTCCAGCTTAGTTACTTCATAGCCAAAATGCTCGCACATTCTGCGTATTTGCCTGTTTAACCCCTGAATGAGTGTAATGCGAAATATATTCACTCCCTCCTGCACCACTTTACATTTTTTGGTCATTACCCCCAACATGGGTACTCCGCTACTCATACCCTGAATAACTGCATCAGTAAGTGACTTGTTTACGGTAACCACGTATTCTTTTTCATGGTTATTACCTGCACGCAATATCTTATTCACCATATCTCCATCGTTGGTAAGAAATATGAGCCCCTGCGAATCTTTATCTAATCTCCCCACCGGAAATATGCGCTTGCTGTGGTTTACGTACTTAACAATATTGTCGCGTACACTTTCCTCTGTAGTAGAGGTAATGCCCGGAGGTTTATTCAAGGCAATAAAAATGGTTTCTTCTGCTTCACGCGGCTCCAGTTCAATACCGTTTACCCTTACCCGATCGCCACGTTTTACCTGATCTCCAATGCCTGCCCTACGCCCGTTAATAAACACATGCCCCTGCTCAATGTAGCGGTCGGCCTCTCGCCTGGAGCACAAACCACTCTCACTGATAAATTTATTTAAACGCACCGGACCTTGTTGCATGGCGGCAAGTTAAGAAAAGTAGCAGGTTTTTGACACTCCGTGTATAAACTTCCCAAGCATACCATGAGTTAACCGCTGGAAGTAATGCACTATTTTTCAAGAATAGTCTTCAGAGTCAACAAACTTGTATCCATGTCCTTCGCCAGCATTTTTTCTATCATGGAAAGCATGATGTTCATCGGATATTTCATTGCACTGGCATTGCTCCAAGTCACTTTTGTTTGGTTATCTGACACTGATGCTGTATGCATGTTCGCATGGGCAACGGATACAAAGGGGCGCACAAAACGAATTTCTGTTTCTATACCTTTCCCCTCATCTATGCCGGTAATTTCTTGCTCCCCTGCTCCCGCTTTTGTTCCGTTCCATCCGTAAATAAATCCAACCGTACCGTCTGTCCCTTTAAATTCTTTTTTCATTTCAGGATCCACCATTACCCACTTGTTAAAGTTGTCTTGATTTTTGAGTTGCTTCAGGTAGTCGAAAACTTTTTGCCGGGGTACGCTGATGATAATCTCACGATGTATATGATACTCCTTCCTGCTGAAAAGTGCCATGATTAAGAGCAAGGCTACAATGCCTGCCAATACAAGTAGTAGGGTGATTAAGATACTCATGGCTATTTTATTTTGAGTTAATTTTTGTCAGTCATTCTAAATTACTTCTCTTCATGTTTATATACTTCCACAACATATCTGCTGGTAAAAAACAAAAAAACTGTTACGCGCAGCTTGGAGCTAAATCAATGAAACCGTTAATTCTTGTGAGCCGTTTTTCCAAATACTGTTGCCTAAATCCATCAGTTTTTGTTTGTCGCTTTCTAGTACTCTTGCAAAAATATTACAAGCATCCAATCCTTTTCCTTCCCCGTAATATATACCAAAACAATTGGCTGTTTTGGTCCTTACCGGTTTTGAAGGACCAAATACCACCTCACCCGGTTCAGTAAAAACCGATGCATTTTCCTGAATAATATCGAGCGGTGGAACATCGTCTATCCAAATCTCCTGCCCTGAAACTCGGGCATGGTGAAAGGTGCGGGTAAATGGCAAAATACTTACAAACGCTTTCGATGTGGATGGTGCAGTATCCTGGTAAAATTCAAATCTTATTTCTTGTTGGTCTTTAGTAGTAATCTTAAATCCTGTCATAGTTTATACTTTTTTACTTGTTAAATGGGTGTGCTGACTTTAAATATATCGTTTAAAAGTGCATCCACGCAATAGCGTAAAACTGGTGATAAAAAATGTGAAAAGCAAGCTAAATTGAGTGGTTAGATGGGTGAATCCTGTGTTTTTGTTAATAAATAAACTTCTTAATAATTGAATCGGAAAGGATGCTTTTTTTTGCTTTATAATATTCACCATTGTACCTAAAATATTCTGACCCACCATAAGACATAATTTGTATCGTGTCAGAAACTTTGACTAATTTAATTTCTATCCCAATTCCTTTCACCGGACCCTTAATTCTCTCAGCATTGATTATCTGTCCAATTATTTTTTCACTTATTACTTTGTTCTCCTCCATATTCAGATAATGTTTCATACCCATGCTAATACTAATTACCCTGAATCCTTTAAATTCATCATTTGAATGTTGCTGACAGCTCGTCAATAAAACAGAAAGAAAACAAACTATAATTTTATTCATTGTCAGTATGTTTTTTTTGAGCATATGCCACTAACCTCAAAGTATAAAAAAACCACTCTCATTTTGTAGGGTAAAACTGGTGATAAAAAGAATAAATGCAAGCAGAAAGTCCTTGATTTTAGGTTAAGGATAGCTGGGGTCAGCTGTCTAATACTGTCCGCTATAAAATTTATTCTCGTCATTAATTTTAAGTCCGTTCTCACCAAACCATTTTATGAAACCGTCCCATTTTTCCTTGTTTGCTGATTGCCAATTATCAAAACCTACTCCATCACCTTTCATTAAAATCCAATGGTTATATGCTTCCATGTGGCCGGCATCTTTAACCTTCTTTTGATAGGTGAACAATACATTCGGATAAGTTTTATCGTGCCCATTTTTAAAGTAGTTGTCAATAAAGGTGCTTCTAATATTGTCAAGTGAATTAATATCAATAGATTTAACAGCAATTGAAAACATTAAGGTGGGCTCATACACACCAAGACCATATGGAAGTTTCATCTTGCTGGGGTCTGTTAAGTCGCTTACATTTATTGTTGCATTCTTACTAAAACTTACAGAAAGGGAAGTATCACTCAAAAACTTGATTTCACTCTTGTATGTATCAAAAAGCAGCTTACTTATTTCCGCAGTCCTTTTGCTGTTACGTTCCAAGTTCATAAATATTTCTCCGTAAATCATTCCCCAAACTTCTTCTGATGAACTACAATAAATTTTAGCGGCCCAATAATAGTTTGAAGAAAACCTTGGTGCTACTTCTATCCCTTTTTCGTAGTAGGAAAGTGCTTTGTTGTAATCCTTCTTGCCCATTTGCATTATGCCCATTTCTAAATACAGGTTGCCTGAATTGGGAAACAAGTTTAGTCCAGCTTCGTAGGTTTCAATTGCCTTGTCGCTGTTGCCAAGGTTGTCGTAAGTATTGCCAAGCAACTGATAAACCCTGTCGTTAATATCCTTATGCTTTAATATACTTTCAAGATACTTTTTTGCCTTCTTGTAATCTTTTTTGGCATAGTAAGCATATCCAAGTTCATAAGGATAGATGATGTCTTCAGGATCAAGTTTCTGAGCCTCTTCAAGTAGCTCAATACTTTCGTCAATCTTTCCGTTGTCCATAAGTTTGATTGCTTCTTTCCCTATGCTAAGAGCTTTTTCTTTGTTGGTTGTCTGTCCGAAAACGATTTGGCCAACCGCTATAAACAGAAGAAGTCCGATTGTTTTAATTTTTCTTGTCATTATGTTGTACTTTAAGTGGCCTTAGCATCAAGGTGTGAAAACGCCACACTTTTCTGCCCCGTAAAACTCTCCATAAAAAGCAACAAAAGCAAATTAATTTCAGTTGTTATGAAATTCTTGCTAAGAAATATTTCCTTGTAACCAAAAGCTGCATAAAGAAAAATCGCAGGCCGAAGCCCGCGATTAAACAAGGGGATGCATTGTTCCCGACTTAAGGAGTATATGTATTTAACCTGTTACTCTTTTGTCTTTGGCTACAAATTTTGCAAATGCCAGCAGCGCACCTGTAACCATTATATTTCGAAAAATGTTAACCATTTCAAGTTCCTTTTCTCTTAGCAAATCTGCGGTCATGTTTTCTGTACTTAATTCATACCCCATTGCCCTGGGCAGGTGAACTAAAACTGCCATTAGTATTACATACAACGCCATTAACGCATAAGCCAACTTATCGTATTTGCCAATGATTGCAGCTACAATAAATAACACTATACAAACCAAGGTAAAGTAATTCCAAAAGTACGGAAACGGAATGTAGTCGGGCACAAACGAAGCACCAACTTCCGGTTTTCCAAGATGCAAACCAACATACAATAAAAATGAAAGCGGGAAAATGTATTTCCCTGAATTTAAAATTCTATCCATAGCTAAATACTTAGTCTGTTGGGAAAGGAATAAGTGGTCTGATTTCTACTGAACTGTTTGGATATTTAAGAATCGGGCAGGTTTTACTCCATTCCTGAACTTCCTCCGGGTTGTCGGATTTGCAGATTAAAAACCCCGAAACTAAAACACTGTCACTTTCTTTGTGTGGCCCTACCGTTACACCTTGGTTGTTAACTATTGTGGCGTCATATTGAACAGGTGCAGTGTGCACCAGCTTACCTTGCATGGCGATATTGCCAATCCATGATTGCCACTTGGGCATATCTTCAGCCATGTCTTGTAAGGTCGACAAGTAACCATTCCGGGCACTTGCGTTGCGAAATAATAATAAGTACTCTGTCATTGCTTTAAAAAAATTAATTGTGAATAATGAGACAAAATTCAACAATCCGTTTTTGGCGCATGATGACAAATGTCTACATTTTACAGCTTAGCTTTTAATCGGCTAAAAACGTCTTTGTTAATACCCAGATAAGAAGCAATAAGCTTACTGGAAAGCCTTGTCATAAGCATGGGTCTGTATTCCATTAACCATTTTATTCTTTCCAAAGCAGTGAGTGAAACTAACGTATTAATACGATAAACAGAGTTGGCATAGGATGCTTCAAGAATCTGTTTGTACACTTTATCAAACTGCGGAACGGTTTCCATCATTGTCTGAAATGATGGCCTGTCAATAGCAAAAAGTTCACAAGCCTCAACACATCTTATGTTTTCAGTTGCCGGAATGCCACTTCCAAAACTTAACAACTCCGAGCACCAGTTATCTTCAATTACAATATCACGTGTGGTTTCATTAAAATCCTTGTCATAAACGTATACCTGCAAACAGCCTTTGGCAATAAAATAAACATACCGGCAATAATCACCTTGTTGCAAAAGTTGTTCGTTACGTTTGGTTTTGACATGCCGGAAAACAGAAAGAACCTTGTCTAAGTTATCAAGGTCACTCCCCAACCGTCTCGTTATATGATTGTGTAAAACTTCTATCATTTACTCTCTGTAATTAGTGTGTATAGGGCTCCGTTAAAGCACACCTAACGCCAAGGTGTAAACGCTATCGAGCTCTCGCCTTGTAAAACTCAGCATAAAAAGCCGGAAAAACAAGACCACAGATTAGTTAAAAAAATAAGGAAGTTACAGCTGAATAGGGTTAGCTATTGAAAATGGTCAGACGAATTATGCGCTCGACCTAGGTGGAGTTTCCGGCAATCTTGCTCCGAGTTTTAATAGAATTTTGGCTGCTCTTTTTTCAAAGTCCTTGCTGTATTTATCCATCCGGTCTTCTAAACAAATCTTTAACTCATTCTTGAGTTCAGGATATTTTTTGGTGAGTTGGTACAACACCAAAACAGATCTCGACTTGATGGTGACATTCGTATCGGCCGATAACAGCCATTGAAACAATAAGTCTATGGCCTTGCTTTCATTCTCGGGTGGAAGGCCCGCAATAAGCCAATACGAGGCAAACGATGTTTTGTAAGCGGGTCTAAGATCATCATACAAGGTGAATAAAAACGGAAGCTCAGCCAATAACTTAGCCGGACTTAATGCACCTGTTTCACTCAGTAGCCATAAAAACCTGGAGACCACTTTATGTTCGCACTGCAACAACCTGGAAAGGCCTTTTATGTGTAAATCATTTTCTATAATGGTAGTTGCCCATATTTTTCTTTGCTGCACAGTACTTGCGGGAAGAGAAAACTCCAACTCCTTGCAGAATTTAGCGTATGAAAAAACAGCGTTCATTTTTTACTGCTTACAGTTGACATTAAAGTATAAGAAAACCACTCACACTTTGTAGGGTAAAACTGGCGATAAAAAGCAATAAATGCAAGGAGAATAGCAGCCTTAGTCAAAGATAAGAATGGCGAGGAAGTTATAATGAATGTAAAAATTCCAAAGTATTGTCAATATATCGTCTTGGTTTGCCACTTGTTGTAGAATACATTTTTTCCATTTGAATAATTCTCATTTTAATTATAGAGCTATTACTAGGCCTGAGAAGCTTGTGTTTTGCCTTGCCAAACTTCATTGGTACTTTATAATCTATCAGTACTTTATTTATCTCTTCATTACCTTTCAAATTACTTATTCTAACTTCTGCGTAATTATCTATAACAACATTAATCATTTCAAGTTCTTCATGTAACAAGTATGAATCAATGATTGGTTGTCCGAAAAATAAATTATTGTCAAAATCAACTGTGATTTCTCCAAATGATATTGCGCCTTTTATTGCAATTTTGTTAATTATGGCCGTTCGCAAAATAAAATAGGAATCATAGATAATTTTCTTTGCATCTAAAATACTAGCACCATTAGAAAAAAGAATTATGGAGTCAGAAAATGTCACTGACCTAGTTTGGTTTTGATTAATCTCATCAGCTTTTAATAAAGGAAGTTCGGTCTTTTTTTGCAAATCACTCAGTTTGTCTTTTAATGCCTTTAATTTCTTTAGAACATCTGCATGTGAATTTCTATTAACTAAATCTTTAAACCCAAGAATATCAAAAAAAGCAACAAATCTTTCATCAGTATTCAACCAATCTAACTTTTTCGAAGGCATAATTTTATTTATATTAAAATTACATATAATGTGAAAAAACTCCTCCACACTTTGTAGTGTAAAACTGGTAATAAAAAGTAATAAATGCAAGGAGAAAGAATACTTAGTTCCAGCCTAAGTGTAAGCATCCCCAAAAATAGTACGATTTATAAGTAGAAAAAATTCTAACTTTAAATTGTAAAAAAATGAAAAAGAGTAAATTCAGTCCAAGTCAAATTGCCAGCATCCTCAAAGAGTTTGA
>JBAYTR010000007.1:0-218583 GCA_041675505.1 Bacteroidia bacterium
GGTCAATCCGCCTCTTTTTGATATATTCGCCTACAGATTTTGGTTCAAATGGGTACTTTTTTGAGAGATACTTTACGCCAGGGGCCACGATTACCGCTCCGCAAAATGCCAACGCAGGTATGCCCCTGCGGCTTTTACAACCATCCTGAAAAAGAATGTGTGTGCTCACCCGGAGTAGTACAAAAATATCTGGGTAAGGTAAGCGGGCCGTTGCTCGACCGCATTGATATTCACATTGAAGTAACTCCGGTTAGTTTTGATGAACTAAGCACTACGCGCAAGGCTGAATCAAGTGACGTTATCAGAACACGTGTCATTAACGCACGCAACTTTCAGCAGGAACGCTTTAAAAATAATCCGGGCATGTATGCCAATGCACAAATGGGTTCTACCATGGTGCGCGAAATATGTGTTATAAATGCAGCCGGGCAAAATCTGTTAAAAACGGCCATGACCCGCTTGCAACTCTCCGCCAGAGCATATGACCGTATTCTCAAAGTCTCACGCACCATTGCTGATTTGGCCGGCAGCGATGAAATTAAAATTGAACACCTGGCTGAAGCCATTCAATACCGAAGCTTAGACAGAGAGAACTGGGCAGGCTAAAACCAACATAAAATCAAAATGATGAAATACACTTTATTCATACTAGCGCTAATAAGTCTTATGGGTTGCTCACCTAAAACTAAAAGTACAGCAACACCCGTTACCCAGCAACCCAAAAAAGACGTTTCCCTGATAGGTCCCAAATGGCAACTGAGTAAAATAAATGATGACATGAAGCCGCAGCCATCGGACGGCCAGGTGCTGTGGCTACAGTTGTTATTGGGCGGAGAGCAGTTTAGTGCTTATGGTGGTTGCAACAGCGGTGGGGGCAAATACAAAATTGAAAAAGATAAATTAACCCTTAGCGATATGCTCAGTACACAAATGTTTTGTGAACCCAACATGAAACTGGAAAAGTCATATTTCACCAAACTGCAAATGACCAACCGCTATGAAATAAAAGGAAACACCCTATCACTGTATTTTGATAAAACGCTTTTACTGGAATTTGAAGCAGCAGAATAAATGAGAACAGTACTTATAACATCTCTTTCTTTACTTTTGATTTACGGTTGTGGCAACAACCAAACCACACAAAACACTCCGGTTGAAAATACAACTACTGCTGAAACGGAGATAAACATAGAAGCCAGTATTGATGCCTATGTGAATGAAGTAGAGTTGATGGAACTGCGCGAAAAAATACATGATTATACCCATGGAAATTCCAAAGGACAGTACGTTGGTTTTTATGCCGGTGATAAACTGGTTAAAATAACCCGAAAAGAAAAAGGGGGTGAAACCGAATACGACAACGATTTCTATCTTCGCAACGATTCTTTGCTGTTTTGCTACATTCGCGAAAGCAAAAAAAACTGTAAAGGTCCGTTAACCTGTGCCTGGGAGTTAAAGCAGTATTATGCCAATAACCACCTGTACAAAGCTTATAAAAGAGGGGATCTGTTTCAGCCGGAAGAACCATTCGATATGGAAAGCCGCAATTTTAAAATTGACACCGAAAGCAACTTACTGGCTGAAGATACCGTACAACGCAACTTTGCAGGATATGTGATTTCGCTGTTTAAGAACGTTAAATAACATTAACGCAACAACACCAGCTTACCTGAATTGATAAACTCGGAACCTTGTATAATCACATATAGATAAATACCTGCATTCAGTTCTGTTAAAGATATATCGTTTTCACCATGCATTAAAGCTGCTGTAAGCATCACCCTTCCCGATACATCCATAAAGTGGATTCTAGCCTCTCCGATTGATTTTACATGGACCTTGCTTGTTGTCGGATTCGGATAAATAGTAAACTTATCCTTTCGCACAGGCTCATGTACTTGTGTACTAAAGTCTTTAGCTAACAAAGCCTCGCACGAATCAGCCCATGGAGTGCCCCAGGATTGTGCAGAAATTGTTTCCTTATAAACTGGGCGCGAATACGCTAAAGTATCTCCTTGGCTGTTCATCAAGGTGTAATACCTCCCGAATCCATCGTGAAAATGTTCAATCAAAATGCTATCCGACTTTAACTCTTCCGAGCAACCATTTGGAAGTGTTTTATAAAAAACCGTAGTTACAGTCTTTTCAGAAGAGTTAAATCTACCCAAAGGATAATGAATGTCTTTTACCACCCCCCCAGGCTGAACGTACATGGGTAAAAAGGAATAATCGGTTTCTTTTATTGTATCCGTGAGCAAATTTTTTTGAATTCCTGCAATTACACCTGCTGAATCTTTACGTGTACAATCTTCGTAGCTATACGTCCAACTGTCAAGTGAAAGTCGATTGTTCTTTTGCTTTCGAATGGTTCTGATTATAGTATTTTGTGTATTGTTTACTTCTATAATGTCAACCCGTTTATGAAGATAGGTATCAAAAGGAGTATCATCCACATTAAATAATTTATTGCTGAATTCGTCCCTTGAATATAGTTGTGGTGCAGCGTTAAAGTAAGGGAAGTAATTAAACTCAGGTGTTGTGATTAATCCTGAATTACGAGTCAGCGAAATATATACGTTATTCAAATAGTGGGTTATTGGTTGATGATTTTTATCGTAGCAGCTGAAATAAATTCTTTTCACACTATCAACATATAAGTAATAATCTTGTACGTAATCAAAATCTACACTTTGTACGCGAGCTTCTACGTATGATGAATCCTTCCAGCGGTAAGCAACCCATTTCTCATTAAGGTATGCAGTGGTCTTAAAATAAATTGGTTCGTTTTTGTAATTATAAACAATGCTCCAACCTGTGTCTGTATCTGTAATCTGAGTGCCTAACCATGAGCTGTGTTGCAGAGATACGTCAGCGCATCCTTCTTTTAGTGAAGGATAATAAACAAATTGATGAGTCTTTGACAAAGGGGCCTCGATAGTAGAACGAATCTCAGCCAATCTTCTTCTATTGCCGGGATACTCATAATATAGACTTCTGTTACCGGGATAGTTGACTAATCTGTACTTTCTGCCTTCCGCAAATTCTTTCCAATCTAAAGCAAATGGAGTTCCCCAAATTGTACCTCCTTTTTTAACATACTGAAGTATCTTACCTGAGGTTGTTGCTCCCCCCATGCTGCGATATTGCGAAAAGTAGCCCACTCCGGTGAGGTAATAAGCTACTGTATTACATGCATCTGAAGTAACCGAGGCACAACTGTCTGACTTATCAAAATATACGCAAGGGTATGTGAGCTTAATCAATGTTGTATTTCCCAAATATGAATACCTCGCATCATATGGTTTAATTATAGAATTCTGAACAGATTTGATAACAAGTGTATCCACTTTTGAAGAATCAAACTGCGTTCTGCTCCTTACTGCTGTTCGAAAAAAGTACATGACAGAATCAGAGTACTCCACCTTTCCAATCACTTTCCGTATACACAATGCCTTATATGTGTCATAATATTGATTGTAATGCCACTCATCACCTATCTCATACTTATAAACAGCGTCACTTAAATTGATAAATAAACCTCTGTTGGGATTACTCAACCCTACCAAGGAATCTGCAGATAAAATGATCTCATTCTCATTTGCCGGAAAAGCATTAAGTACTGTCTTTTTTACCCAACCGTAATTTTTGCTGATAATAAACGAAAAACCATTGAATGGTTTATATGCTGCTGCTCCTGTGCTATCAAAATATGTAATCTGAATATGTTTTACTGAGTCCATCACACCAACCACGTTGGTTATGTCAGCATGAATAACTCTCGCCTTTACAGTGGCTCCGTTACTGTACTTGTAAAAAACCCATTCCTCATTAAGATGACCCCGGGTTTTAATAAGCATGGTATCATTAAATACATTAACTATTCGCTCATCTCCGCTTCCGTCAACAAGTAAATACTGACCAATACGAGAAGTATGGTTGTAAATTGAACAATATTCCTGCTGCTTATTCCAGTAATTTTTGAATAAAACTGCATCGAAAGTAAATCGGGAAAACGGTCCAACTGTGTCGTGATTTACCACATGAAACGACATAAAAATAGAATGGTCTCGAAAATATTGAACACCTTGATTGTATGCTGTAGTCCAATTTTGCGACACCGAATACAAAGAGGATAAAAGGAATGTGATAAAGAAAAGAATTTTTCTCATGACAGAATTTGAATGGTTTAGAGTTGCAAATTATAAAAAAATCGAAACCACACAAGTAGTTTTCGACAATTACAAAATATTTCTTGATTGAGCGGTAGCCGCTTATCTTTGCGCCCGTATGGCACAAATTCCTTCTCCGTTTACTATTGGCATTATTGGCGGTGGCCAGCTGGGTCGCATGTTTATTGAAAATGCACTGAAAATGAATGTGCGCTGTGCTGTGCTGGAAAACGATGAAAATTGTCCGGCTGCATTGGTGGCACATCAATTTGTGAAAGGTGCCTTAACCGATGAAGCTGCTATACGCCAACTGGCGGCAGTGAGCGATGTGCTCACCTACGAAATTGAACACATCAACACCGAGGCTTTATTAAAACTGGAAGCAGAGGGCAAAAAAATTATTCCTTCACCCCGCATATTGCAAATCATTCAGGACAAAGGATTACAGAAACAATTTTACCGCAACAACGGTATTCCCACTGCCGATTTTCGTTTAGTAAATCAGCCCGAAGAATGGCTCTTCGCAGCCGAAAGTATGGGAGTGGAGCGTTTTGCGGCCAAACTGTGTAAAGGCGGATATGACGGAAAAGGCGTGGCCTTACTTTCCACCACTCAATTGCGCGAAGGCAAAACTGCTATTCCGTTTGATGCACCTGCTATGATAGAGGCTTTTGTGGATTGTGAGAAAGAACTCTCTGTAATTGTTGCCCGCGGACTGGACGGCTCCACTGTTTCCTTTCCGGTGGTGGAAATGGAGTTTGATCCCGTGGCTAATCTGGTTACGTTCCTATTCAGCCCGGCAGAGGTGGAACACCACGTTGAAGAACAAGCACAGCAAATTGCCATGGACGCCATCACCAAACTAAACGGGTACGGTTTGTTTGCCGTGGAAATGATGCTCGATAAACAAGGGCATATTCTGGTGAATGAAATTGCTCCCCGTCCGCACAACTCAGGGCACCAAACCATTGAAGGCAATTTTAGCTCACAGTACGACCAGTTGCTGCGCGTATTACTTGAGTTACCGCTGGGCAGCACAGATGTAATTCTGCCCTCCGCCATGATTAATGTGTTGGGTGGCGAGGGTTTCTCAGGCACTTACAAAATGGAAGGCATTGAAAAGATATTGAGCCTCCCTGGTGTGTATGTACACCTGTATGAAAAGAAAGAAAGCCGCCCCATGCGCAAACTGGGCCACATCACCGTTTTGGCCGATACCGTTAAGGATGTAAAGGAAAAAGCTAACTTTGTGCGCAACACAGTAAAAATAGTACAGGCATGAAACCACAAATAGCCATCATTATGGGCTCCGACTCTGACCTTCCGGTAATGCAGGAAGCAGCCAAAATTCTCGATGAGTTTAAAGTACCTTATGAAATGACTGTGGTCTCGGCACACCGCACACCGCAACGCATGTACGATTTTGCCAAACATGCACCTAAAAACGGTATCAAGGTAATTATTGCCGGTGCTGGTGGAGCAGCACATTTACCGGGTATGGTAGCAGCCATTACACATTTACCTGTAATTGGTGTACCGGTGCAAAGTAAAAGCATGTCGGGTATTGATTCGCTTTACAGCATTGTGCAAATGCCTCCGGGAGTTCCGGTAGCCACAGTAGCTATTAACGGAGCAAAAAATGCCGGGTTACTCGCTCTTCAAATTTTAGGCACTTCTGACAAAACCATCGAAAAAGCCATGATCAAATACAAAGAGACCATGGAAAAAGAGGTACTCAAAAAAGCCGAACAAGTAGAACAGATAGTAGCTAAAAACTCTTCGATAGGGTTTAAGTTGTAAGGGTTCTAACCCTGACAGGGCTTTATTCTTCCGCATACAGCCCTGTCAGGGTTTGGGTTTGAATTTGCGAAACTAAATTAGGAACAATGCAAGTAATTGAAAAACTCACTCCAGTTTGTTTTTACCATATCTATAACAGAGGCATTAATGGAGAGAACTTATTCAAAGAGAAAAAAAATTACGCACATTTTTTAACCAGATTAGAAAAATACATTTTACCTGTAGCAGAAATATATGCCTACTGTTTACTTAAAAATCACTTCCATTTGCTTGTAAGAATTCGAGAAAATCATCAACTTGATGCTTCCAAACAGTTTGCTCATTGTTTTAATTCGTATACACAAGGCATTAACAAATTATATAAAAGAACCGGTGGACTATTCCAGACTCCATTCAAACGAAAAGAAGTTACTACTGAAAACTATATTACCTGGTTGATATGGTATATCCACGCGAATCCAGAAAAACACGGTTTAACCAGTGACTTCCGAGAGTGGGAATGGTCGTCTTACTATAAAATTATTTCTGATGAAAAAAGTATGATTGAAAAGCAACTCACTTTAGAAATGCTTGGCAATAAAGAAGAGTTTATAGCCTTCCATTTACAAAATAAACAATTCTATCAAGAACTAACACTTGAGGAATAACCCTGACTGGGCTTTCTTCTTTCGCATAAAGCCCTGTCAGGGTTTGGGTTTTACTCCACCAAAATTCTTTGACCAAAACAACCGTCTTGTGTTTGAATAGTCAGAAAATAGACTCCCTTCTTTAACGCTCCTAAGTCAATCTTCTCCTCTTGTGCACCGTTCAAACAAACCTGACCGAGTTGGTTATGTATAGTGTATTGGTATTTTTGTCCATTGTGTTCAATGTATAACCACTTGTAAGCTGGAATAGGATATATCCGCAGCAGGCCGCTTTGTAATAAATTTTTTACGCCTGTGGCCCAAACACCAACTACCAAAGTATCTGCATCAGCCGGACAAAGGCCATTGTTCGCTGAACGAAGTATTACAGTAAATGTCCTGTTGCTTACATCATTGTTGCCTGCTACATACAACACACTATCGGAAGTAGCTACAGAATCATCTTGAGTTGGACTCCCGAATGAAAACTGCCCATCACCCCAGCGCGACCAATATAAAGCAGTTGTATATTTTTTTGTTGCCTTGAGTAAAAACGGTTGCCCTCCCTCGTATCGTTCCGGTGCTATAATTTCTACATCGGGTTTACCATCAATAATAATACTGGCACTATCCATTCCTATACATCCTGTTGCAGGGTTCTTATAAACATAAAGAGCCTTATTGACTCCTATAACTACTGCTGGTGATATTTTTTTATTAGGTATGAAATAATTGTATGTGTAATGTACTCCAAGTATTGTGGAGTTTAAGTAATACAAACCTCCGGAAGAATGAGGTTGCCCATATAGGAAAATTTCTGAATCGCTTTCACACACCTGCGTTTTGCTCACAGTAAGTGTTACCAGCGGCACCTTTGATACTTTCAACAACACCGTATCACTGGCTGAACAACCCCACAAGTTGGTATAGGTATAATGGAACAGTATCATAGTATCTTTATTTATGTCTTTGGGAGATAAAATACCGAATTGGCTTACACTTGAAATAAAGGGTTCAGAAGTCCAACTGCCTCCCGTTGGGCTGGCACCACTTTTATCTGAAAGTGAAAAGGGCTGCTCATCATTGCAAACTGCACCTAAAACACCTGCATCTACAACGGGCAAAGGTTTTATGTGGTAATAAGCCGTATCCGTGTTTTCACATCCCATATTATCTGTTGCTTTATACACCAGCATATAGGTAGAATCCTGAGTAGCTCTTTTAGGATAAAAAGTATGTTTACGGGTTACGGAGTTATAGTGCAAAGGTGAATTAGGGTGATTTACTAAGGGTGAGGGTGGCGACACCCAGTTGAGATTTGCATTTGCAAAATTAGGATAAGGTTGAATTTGTATGGAGTCGGCATTACTGCAAACAAAAGTGTCGGGGCCAATTAAAACCAGCGGAAGTGCAGCAACAGTTAAGTTAACTGAATCACGTAAGGTGTCTCCGTTCACCGTTCGGTAATAGTAAGTTATTTTCCAACTTGCAGGATTTCCGTTTTGCCCGTTTACTCCAAGACAAGAGGGAACAACGTATCCGAAAGAACTGTTTGCCGTTGTATCCTGTATAAAACAATGTTTCTTTGAGGCAACAGTAGTACCCCACCAGCCGCCATAAAAACCATTCTGACCATACCCTTTTGAGTTGGGGGTGGCACCACAAAACCAAGAAATATCAACTGTGTCTTGTGTTTCACAAACCTTAGGGTTAAGGGTAGAGAAATATACACTTGTTTGTGACCATGCGGTAAATTGAATACCTATAAAAAGTAGACTGATTAACCCAAATCTCATATATCAAATATACCTAAACTCTGGCAATGTTTTCCTATTCAGTCCTGATAAGTCTAGATTATATTCTTCTAAAGAATAAGAAGAAAATGTTTTTGCTTCTTTTTGTTCAACTTGGTGAGTAACGCGTTTTTCATTTCAGATTGTAGCTTATAGTAGACGAGTTAAGTTAGTTTTTTGATTTTCTTACTATTGAAACCCCGCGCAAACAAAGGAGTTTTTTACTACAATTTTTGTTATTCACAGCCTAAAAGCCTGACAGCACCTATTAAAAAAAATTATATGAGACTATCTGTGGAAAAGGCGGTTTGATGGGATGGTCATAACACAACTATTTTTGAGATTGTGATTTAACACAAACAGCAGCCTTCCAAAAGCTGCTGTCGGTACAACGTTAACATTCCTTAGATGGATGCCGTAGTGTAAATCTTAATACTTTGACGAGTAGCAAAATTGCTCCATTTTCAACCCAATGAAAGTGGGGCTTTTTTGTTAATACAAATAAACACTTAGTTATGAAATGAAAAAAAAAAATTTACATTCTAAATGTGGAAACTGAGCGTTTTGTCCTGATTTATAGGCGTTTTTTTGTTCATCTTTTATAAACCACCTTCGCTCCTTTGGCTTTGATGATATTACTTTCATCACCCAATAACTGAGCTCCGTTTTTAAATACCAAACGGGCGTTTTCACTCAGGTAAATTTTACTGTTTCCCCGCAGTATGATGGTGCTGTTCTCGTCCACAATCAATGTGGCTTTCTTTTGCAGCGTGATACTTCCTCCGGTAACCAACTCCAGAGAAGTTGCCGGTAAAGCATGATTAAGTTGATTAAACGTTTGAGACTTATTAAGCAAAAGCGTTCTCCGTTCATTCAGTATTAAACTATCGTGCAACACTACTTTACCTGTATAGCGGGTATCGTTGTCTACATTAAAATAACGGTAACGAAGTTGTACAGTAATTTTATTCTTCTCCATCTTCAACACTTTTACCTGGATTCCGTTTAGGTGTGTAGTGAGTGTGGCGGTATGAATTCCGTTGGAGGCAGAGGAAGGGTTAGTGCTTAAATTAAATTCATTTCTTCCGTATTCAGGTGTAAAAGCATCTCCTCCGTCACCATCGCAATGAATGAGGTGTTGCTCTCCTTCTACGGCAAACACCAGCGCGCGTTGCATGTTGCTCATAGTAAGTTTTTCATCGGTTGTTTTCAGTACACGTGCTTCGTCTCTGTCTCCAAAACCCAACAACGGATTTGCCTCCAGTCGTTTAATCATGGGTTGTTTACCGCAACAGGCTTCAAAAGATTCAATGCTGTCGCTGCGCACAAAATCCCAGCGCCCGTCAGCCTCTTCGCAGTCCAAATGATTTTCGGGATCGCCTGTCTGGTGCAAAATGTACAGGCCATCGGTAGTCAAATCTACGTTATCAAATATGCCGGTGTTGTTGTGGTACTCCAGTAAAAAATATTCTTCCGCAGCGTAAGGCAATTTGATGCACGCAGCGTCTCCGGTGGTCACAAAATCATGCAGCTCAAGCAGGGTATCTTTTGCTGTAAGAGCATCCACATCATACCGGTATTTACTCCAGCCTAACAGGTTTCTGTCCCAAGCATTCACACTCACACTGCTCGAACCGTGTGCTGCTGCCAATCCCCAGGCTCCGTGGTTAGTAAAATCAGGACCATAAAAACCATTCAACCCCGCATAGTGGTCGCGGGTAAAAAAGTGGGCCAGCTCATGCTTCAGCAATTTGAAAAAACGCGGGAAATAATCTGCTCCTCCGTTCACCAATAATCCTGAACCCATCGAACCTCCTGAAATACGCAGTTGGTCGCTAATCTTAATATCCGGGCACATCAGCGCAGCAATTCCTCCGCCTGTTCCCAGCCATGCCCACCGTGCATCAATTTGCTGAGGGTCGTCTCTGAAAACAATGATGATGTTATCAATACTACCATCCGGCTGTTTGCGCCAGTTGCCTTGCGGTGTTTTGCCCCAGTTATCGTACAGGCTCCAGTTCACCTTACCTGATTTAATCACCTGCTGCAAAACATCATTCGCTACTCCTCCCATTTGTCCGTGCGAGTGGTAATAAGTTAATGATGAATCCACACGAATGACTTCAGGGAAAAAATCACCCCCTAAAAATAACTTTCCTAACGAAGCCTCCTTGAAGTAGGCGGTTAGACTGTGTGAGTCGATTGCTTGTGCGAGTGGAGTAAGCAGTTTCTGACAAAACTCCGGCACCTCTTTACTACCCTGGGGCCAGCGGGGATTGTAATGTGTGTACTGGCCGTAATCAGCAAAAATGATGAGGCTGCGAATGGTATCAAAAGCCGGCAGGTAATACCCTTTGGACGAATCACCCTGTTCATATTGCCCGCCACCAATGGCGTATGCAGAAGGTAATTGCTGGGCAACAGAAGAAAATGACAGGAGCGAGCAAAGTGTGCCAAAAATATAAATCAGTTTTGCCATGTAAGGTGCGGTGAATTTAGCGATTACGCAGGGAGATAAACAAAGATAATACCACCAAAACACCCCAACGAATTAAAGCGCGAAACACCTATTTTTGCTGCTCAATTTAAAAACGCATGAAAGAAGTACTGGCCCGATTGGGTATACAAGAAAATAACCCCGGAAGCAGCACGGGTATTAACTGGTTACAAACATCGGGGGCAAACGTTCTCGAAAGTTACTCTCCGGCTGATGGCAAAAAGATTGCAGCAGTAACTACCACCACTGCTGATGAGTACGAAACCATCATTACCACCGCACAGGCAGCCTTTGAAGTTTGGCGCAAAATACCGGCACCACGCAGAGGGGAAATCATTCGCCAGTATGGTAACAAATTGCGTGAGCACAAAGAAGATTTAGGAAAGCTCGTTTCTTACGAAATGGGAAAAATATTGCAGGAAGGCTTGGGCGAAGTGCAGGAGATGATTGACATCTGCGATTTTGCTGTGGGGCTTTCCCGCCAACTGTACGGACTTACCATGCACTCCGAAAGACCGGAGCACCGCATGTACGAACAATGGCACCCGCTGGGAGTGGTAGGAATTATTTCTGCCTTTAATTTTCCCTTGGCGGTGTGGAGCTGGAATGCTATGCTGGCGGCTGTGTGCGGAGATGTGTGCATATGGAAACCATCTGAAAAAACACCTTTGTGCGGTGTAGCCTGTCAGCAATTACTGCAACAAGTATTGAAAGAAAATAATGTTCCCGAAGGAGTTTTTTGTTTAGTAAACGGAGATTACACTGTAGGTGAGCGCATGACCAATGACACCCGTGTTCCGTTAATTTCAGCTACCGGTTCTACCCGCATGGGTAAAAAAGTTGGTGCTGCGGTAGGCGAGCGCTTAGGTCGTTCATTACTGGAACTGGGTGGAAACAATGCCATCATCATTTCTGATAAAGCCAATCTGGACATGGCCTTGCGTGCCGTGGTATTTGGTGCAGTGGGTACCTGCGGTCAACGTTGTACCAGCACCCGCAGACTTATTATCCATGAAAGTGTATATGCCACGTTCAAAGATAAATTAGTAAAAGCCTACGCACAGGTACGCATAGGAAACCCGCTGGAGCAAGGCGTACTGGTTGGCCCCTTGATTGATACAACTGCCGTAAAACAGTTCACACATGCCATTGAAGAAATTAAACGCGAGGGCGGAACAATTGTGTGTGGCGGTGAGGTACTGGCAACAGATAAAAATCCATCGGGCTGTTATGTAACACCTTGTATTGCTGAAGTACAAAATCATTATGACATTGTACAACATGAAACCTTTGCACCTATTCTGTACCTGATGAAATACACTGAACTGGATGAAGCCATACGGTTACAAAATGATGTAAAGCAGGGGTTGAGTTCAGCCATCTTTACCACACACATGCAGGAAATGGAAAACTTCCTTTCGACTGCAGGGTCTGATTGCGGAATTGCCAACGTTAATATCGGCACTTCAGGAGCTGAAATTGGGGGAGCTTTTGGCGGTGAAAAAGAAACAGGTGGTGGCCGCGAATCAGGCTCCGACAGTTGGAAAGCCTACATGCGCAGACAAACGAACACCATTAATTACAGCAACCAAATGCCGCTGGCACAAGGCATACAGTTTGATTTTTAAGAATTGGTACGTAAATTGGAAACTATACAGGCAAATTACTCACCTATGAAGAGGATACCGTATTTAGTGGTTGGATTGGTGATTGCGTTGATTAGCATTCAGACCGCTTTAGCACAAAAAAATAACTCAACCGAAGCAGAGCTACCTGTACGGGTAGTTCAGAATAATGCTTTTACGTTTGGTGAGAAATTGAAGTACCGGGTGCATTACGGGTTTATGAATGCCGCCAATATTGATTTTGAAGTAAAGCCCGATACGGTAAGAGTAGGCAAAAAAAACACCTTTCATGTAATTGCCTTTGGCCGAACAATAAGTGCTTTTGACTGGTTCATGAAAGTGCGCGACCGCTATGAATCGCATATTGATCAGGTGTCCATGCTGCCTGTAAAATATACCAAAGATCAGGTGGAAGGAAATTACAAAGATCAGGACTATGCTATCTTCAATCACAGCAAACGCATTTGCATTCATGAAAAGGGTAAAATAACCATCGAACAAAATGTGATGGATTTAATTTCGGCTATCTATTATTTCAGAACATACGATTTCTCCAAGGCCAAACCAGGTGATAAATATGATTTTGAAGTTTACTTAGATAACCGCTTGTATAAAACCGGAGCAAAATTTTTAGGCAGAGAAGTACTTAAAAGTGATATAGGAAAAATACGCTGCATCAAGTTGCGTCCGCAATTAATTGTTGATCGCGTATTTAAAGATGCAAACGATATGACGTTGTGGGTTACGGATGATGAAAATAAAATTCCGGTGCGCGTACAAAGTAACTTGCGTGTGGGCTCTCTTAAAGTTGATTTAATAGGATATTCAGGGCTCAAAAACTCACTAGCATTGATAAAGTAATGCAGGGCAAAAGACTGAAAAAATAAAGCAGAGAAATAACACATTATAATTTTGCTTGCTTTAGCTTTGCGTAAGCCATACCAGTTACCATGCTCCCTTTAGAATTTAATCCATACTCCATTGCACTGCTTATGTCGGGCCTCACGGCCATGTTCATGGGTTTTATAATTTACCAGCGCTTGGGAGGTGCATCCAAATGGTTCGGTATACTCATGTTGTTTATCTCGGTGTGGTCAATTGCTTACTCGTTGGAGTTATCAAGCAAAACCCTGCAACAGATGTTGTTCTGGATAAATATAGAATACCTGGGTATTGCTGTTTTACCTGCCTTGTGGATGGTGTTTACCATCCGGTTCACGGGCAACAGTAAGTGGCTCACCAAGGTTAATCTGTTCATCATTTTTTTGTTTCCCGCTATCAGCCTGCTACTGGTATGGACCAACTCATATCACAACCTCCATTATGCATCCGTTGGTATTGATAATTCGGGACCGTTTCCACTACTCTCTTTCACACGAGGTTTATGGTATTACGTGCACACCGCTTATTTTTATCTGTTACTGGCTTTTGGCAACTACCTGCTCATTATTCATTACAATAAGTCAGACGTGGTTTTCAGAAAGCAGAATACCGCAATTGTTGCAGCTGCGTTTATCCCCTGGATGGTTAACCTCCTGTACCTTGCGGGCATCCGTCCGTTCGGACATATTGATTTAACCCCTTATGCATTTATTCTTACCACTGTTTTAATCGGCATAGGTTTATTACGATTTAATCTGTTCAATATTATCCCGCTGGCACACGAACAGATTATTGAAAACATGAATGACGGGATTGTTATTCTGGATTCATACAATCGCATTATCGACCTCAACATGGGCATGCGTAAAATCCTGCAAAATACTGATGGTAAATTAATAGGAAAGTACCTGGAACATGTGTTGCCTGCTGTAGAAAAACTCTACGACCGTGTGGCGAACAGCGGCCTGCACAGAAAGATTGAATTCAGCATAAACAAGCGTGTGTACGAAACCGACATTACACACATTATAGATAAAAACTCCATCCAAAGCGGAACACTTATTTTGTTTCATGACGTAACTGAAAGTATAAACGCACAAAAACAACTGGAGCAACAGGCACAAAAACTGGATGAACTCAACAAGGTTAAAGACAAAGTTTTCTCCATTCTTTCCCACGACCTGCGAAGTCCCTTGGCCAGTTTATCCTCACTTGTTTCGATGGCAAAAGAAGGCGATATTTCCGATGAAGAATTTAAGTCGTTTCTCCCGGCTATCGCTGATAACATCAACTATACATCGGGTCTTATTGACAATTTGCTGCATTGGTCGCAACTCCACATTAAAGGAGACAAAATTGCCAAAACAACTTTTGATTTATGTGATATTACCAACGGCTTGCTCATTTACTTCATAAAAAGTGCTAAGGCAAAAAACATTGAAATCGCTAACCTCATTGCTAAAAACACCTTTATTACCGCAGATAAAAACATGATTCAACTGGTGCTGCGTAACCTGCTGTCCAATGCCATCAAATTTTCTGAGCCGGGAGGTAAAGTTACCATTGAAGCACAAGACCTTTACCCTGAAACAGTGGTGTGTGTTACTGATACAGGAAAAGGCATGGACAAGGAAACACTGAAAAAACTTTTCGGATATGAATCATTCACCACACGCGGAACAGCCAATGAGCAAGGTACCGGCCTGGGCCTGTTGTTGTGTAAAGAGTTTGTAGAAAAAAACGGAGGTCGTATTTGGGTAGAAAGTGAGCAGAGCAAAGGCAGCCGTTTTTGCTTTTCAATTATCGAAACAAAATAACCCGTTGGTCCCTATTTTTGCGCACAACCCTTTCGGATATGAATATTATTGACGTACGCAGCGATACCGTTACCCGCCCCACGGCACAAATGCTTGAAGCCATGTTCTCAGCAAAAGTGGGAGACGATGTTTTTGGCGAAGATGAAACCGTAAATACATTACAACAGAAAGCAGCCGAATTATTTGGCATGGAGGCCGCACTGTTTTGCAGCAGCGGAACACTTACCAATCAATTGGCCATAAAATTACATACACAACCAGCTGATGAGGTTATTTGCTCGTCACTGGCACATATTTACTTATACGAAGGCGGAGGCATTGCTTTTAACTCAGGTGCATCGGTAAGACTACTTTATGGTGAGCGCGGTATGTTTACCGCTGAACAGGTGATGAACAACATCAACAACCCCGCTGATGTTCACTTTCCGGTTACACGCATGGTAGCGGTAGAGAATACCATGAACAAAGGCGGAGGCTGCTGCTGGGATATGGAGGAATTAAAAAGAATCAAACAGGTGTGCGTTGATAAAGGACTTGCCTTCCACTTGGACGGTGCACGATTATTTAATGCTTTGGTGGCCAAAAAAGAATCAGCAAAAGATTACGGAAAACTGTTCGACACCATTTCCATTTGTTTATCCAAAGGCTTGGGTGCTCCGGTTGGTTCGCTGTTATTAGGAACCCAAGAACACATTTCCAAAGCACGCAGGCTACGTAAAGTAATGGGTGGTGGCATGCGACAAGCGGGTTATTTGGCTGCTGCCGGAATATATGCCCTCGACCATCACGTGGAAAGACTTACAGAAGATCATATCAAAGCGGCAAAACTGGAAAAGTCATTGCAACAGCTTAACTACATAGACTTTATACTACCCGTTGAAACCAACATTGTCATTTTTAAACTGAAACCTGAAATTACCCCCGATACATTTACCTCCTACCTCCTCAAAAACAACATCAAGGCATCAAGTATGGGCAATGGACTTTTCCGGATGGTAATGCATTTGGACATAACTGCTGAACAGTTTGATTATTTGGAACAAGCCATTTGTTCCTTCACTATAGCCTCTTAGTTAGCAGCTTTATCTTCTTTATATTTAAAGACGATAGAATCCGGAGTTACAAACTCCGGATAGCAAAGTCGCTTTGTGCCTGAGCAGTTGAGGCACACATAAGGCTTATGCTCAACAGGAGCAATAAACAGTAGTTTTTCATATCAAAATAAATTAGGGTTATTTAAGGGGCATATTTAAAATCAAAACGACCATGCGTTATTTTCACACTCTTACTCAGGTAACGGTTATACAACGTAAAACTAAATTCACCGGCCATGTAGTGCCTCACAGAATCTAAGCGTGTAATTTTCATGTAGGCAAAGTCAGAAGGTGTGTACCTTGAAGCATATGACTCACCGTCTACAATATAACCAAAAGAATGTATACTGCCATCATTAAACGGTAGCAGGTAGTATCCGGGTTTAGTGATTATACCTCTTGTTAATAAAATTAATGTCCCCCCCAACGGTGATTGGTTGTCTGCTTGAATTTCTATTGTACCGTTGTAGTAAGCTGCATAATAAAAAGCCGACATATCTGGACGTAAAGTGAAAGCTTCTCCATTTACCAAACAGCCCATGGTTTGTGCACCTGAGGTGGTGGCGGGCGGCAGCTTGTCCAGCTCGCTTTCTTTTTTGCATTGAACATTCAGGCAGCAAAAAGACACAAACAGTAACAAGAGTGAATATTTGTTTTTCATAAAGCAGCGTGTTTTGTTATTCGAAGTAAGTGATTTTGAGTTGTAAATGAAAGATATACAATTAGTGCTTTACTATGAATTTTAGATGTATTTAAATCATCTGATGAGTTTACCATGTCTTTCACTGTTTAAATAAAATATCATAGGCAATGGCCTTTTCCGGATGGTAATGCATTTGGACATAACTGCTGAACAGTTTGATTATTTGGAACATACACTAAAATCCTTCCCGGCCTGATTTTTGTCAGCCCAAAGGAAACTTAACGATTCCTTAACATAGGGTGCATTTTACCCCTCTACCTTTGTCCTCAAAGGTTTCTTTTATGTTTGGTTTAGACACAACCCTCACCGTTTTACTTGTAGTATGTCTGCTCGCAGCATTCATTTTCGAATTCATCAATGGATTTCATGACACAGCCAATGCCGTAGCTACAGTAATTTACACCAACTCCCTCAAACCCAATGTGGCGGTGGCTTGGTCGGGCATTATGAATGCTACGGGTGTATTTATGGGAGGCATTACGGTTGCTATGGGCATCAGTAACTTATTGCCCGTTGATGTGCTCATTGATACCAACATTTACCACAATGTGGCACTCATACTTTCATTATTAGTAACCGCCATTATCTGGAACTTAGGTACCTGGTATCTGGGCATTCCCTGTTCCAGCTCGCATACACTGGTAGGTTCAATGTTGGGTGTAGGACTGGCCTACTCATTTATTGCCGTTGACCAATCAGTATCATATGTAAACTGGAGCAAGGCTTCAGATATAGGAATGTCATTGTTGCTATCCCCGTTGTTGGGTTTCAGTCTGGCTATTTTAGTAATGTACCTCTTGCGCATTTTTGTAAAAAATAAACAGATATTTAAAGAACCACAAACCAACCAGCCTCCGCCCTTCTGGATACGGGTTACGTTGTTGTTCACCTGCACGGCCGTGAGTTACTCACACGGTTCGAATGACGGACAAAAAGGAGTTGGTTTGGTAATGCTTATTCTTATTGCTATTGTTCCCACCAAATTTGCTTTGGACCACAACAAAGATTTTTCTCAGTTCTCTTCAGGTGCCAAAGAATTGCAAGTGTTGATGGCAAAAGTGGATGTGACTCAACTGAACAAGGAAGACAGCTTTGAGTATGTAAAAACTTCACGCATAATCAACGACCTGAGCACCGACCTCTCCAAAGTAAGCGACATGAGTACTGCTTCAGAAGTGGAACAGTACAACATTAGAAAAGACCTGATTATTCTGACAAAATCATCAAAAAAACTGATGGAAAGTGACGGACTGAACCTGAGTGAAAATGACAAAAAGAAATACCAGAGCGAACTTAAAAAAGTAAAAAGTCTTACCGACTACGCTCCCTCGTGGGTAATACTGATGATTGCCCTGGCATTGGGTTTGGGAACCATGGTAGGTTGGAAACGTATAGTGCAAACCATTGGTGAAAAAATAGGCAAAGAACACCTAACCTATGCACAGGGTGCTTCTTCTGAGTTAGTCGCTGCTGCTACCATAAGTGCATCAACCGCTTTGGGATTACCGGTAAGTACCACACAGGTACTATCATCAGGTATTGCAGGTAGTATGGTAGCCAGCAAGGGTATCAAAAACCTGCAAAAGAAAACCATCCGCAATATTTTTATTGCCTGGGTACTTACACTTCCTGTATGTATTCTGATGTCGGGTGGACTGTTCCTTTTATTACGCTGGATACTGTAATTACTGCATCCACTCTTTACGCACCAGCTTTCCTATTTTAGCAGCCGGAATTGTAATTACTGTACTTCCGTTTGCATAACTGCTCACCTCATAAGGGTTATAACAAAACGTGATTCCGTCTTTGTGGATGTAGAAATTATTGTTCAGGTAAAAATGTTCATCTTTAAACCAGTAACCTGCCTCCTCATACGTTTGTGAGGGCGCAATCAATTTCTCTGACCTGAATAGCGGATCGGCCAGTGCCGTAAGTTTGTAGATAGCCGTGCTGTCAAAAAAGTCAAACAACTTCAATCGTTTTCCGGTATTTCTGTCCAGCAATATGTAGTGTTGCTCCTGCATTCCGTGTGCCCCGCCTGTAAAGGAAGAGTGTGAGTAGCTGAATGTAATCCAGCGTTTGTTTTGCAACAACACGTTTACGTTTTTGTTGATGTACCAAGGCGTTGAGTAATCTTTTTGTTCTGCAACAAATGCACTGTACTCCTGAATGAATTTTTGCTGCAAACTATCTGCATCGTTTATATTGCCTTCACCATCAGTAAAAATTTGAGTGAGCATTTCACTCACTGAATCCTGAAGTGGTGGAGTTAAGCCCGTGAAGCCAGGATAACTGAAATGAATATATGTGCAGGAGGAAGAAGAATCAGGCACACAGTTAGTATAACTCAACATTTTCTCTTGCTGTACATACTGCAACGTATCTGTTGCAGCAGCATTTTTATCTGTTGAATTGAGGCCACAAGAGCCTGTAGAAAGCACTACAACAGAAAGCAGTAATAGCCCGGTAATATTTCTCTTCATATAAAAACAAAAATACTCCATCAGGCCGAAGTGAAAAATGATATTACTCACCTGATACCCACAAAAAAGGCCCACCATCAGGTGAGCCTTTTTAAACTATTTTCAAAAAAATTAACTCAAGGCAGTTACAATCAGGTAGGCTATAGCAGCCAGTGTAGCACTTACCGGTATAGTAAGAATCCAGGCCCACAGCAGGTTTACGGTTACACCCCACCGTACCGCAGATAACCGTTTGGTAGCTCCCACACCAATAATGGAACCGGTGATGGTATGTGTGGTACTTACCGGAATACCCATTTGCTCCGTCATGAATAAAGTAAGTGCACCGGAGGTTTCAGCACATACACCTTCCAATGGTGTAACTTTGGTAATGCGTGTGCCCATGGTTTTAATAATTTTCCATCCGCCACTCATGGTTCCTAAACCAATAGCTGCATAACACGCCAAAGGAACCCAATCAGGCATTTGTTTTAAATCAGTTATATCTCCGTTGGCCACCATAGCTGCTGCAATAATGCCCATAACTTTTTGCGCATCGTTACCACCATGTCCTACACTAAATGCTGCGGAAGAAAGCAGTTGCAGCTTCTTAAACATGTTAGACATTTTAAAAGCTGTAGGTGTTTTTATTTTCTCTACATAAACATAGGCCATCACAAAAATGAGCATGGTTACCATAATGCCGTAAACAAGGTAAGAGTTATCGGCTTTGTTCAGGTCCTTGGCTATTTTAGCCTCATCTACATTCGGGTTAATGTTTTGTTTAATGCGGGCAGCCACCTCTTTGTTGCCTAACTCATCGTACTGCGCAATTAACGGTTCAATAGCCTTCAATTGTGCATTTATAGAATCGAGCTTAGGTTTCGCTTCCGGATTATGAGCCACTTCTTTTTTAATCTTATCTGCCTGCAGGTACTTCGATATGTTCTCATTCATCTTATTTTGTTCAAATAAGTCAAATGCCCACCAGGTAATAACCGCAGCACCCGCCATAATCCCTATTCGTATCCAGGTGTTGCGCATTACGGTGATTAACGTAATACCCATAGACATGCCCATACCAATAAGCGGGGCAAGAAAAATGAATAACACTGTTTTAAGAATTTTATCCATAGCCACCACATCACTCAACACTACCCATCCTTTGGTAAATATGGCATGTGCAACAGCTGCACCGGCAAAACCACCGATGAGCGTGTGGGAAGATGAAGAAGGAATTCCATACCACCACGTAATTAAGTTCCAAGTGATGGCCGCCAACAAGCCTGAAAAAATTACGGTGAGGGTAATAAACTCTGCGTGTACGGTTTTACCTATTGTGTTGGCAACAGCATGGTCTTTAAAAATAAAGAAGGCAATAAAATTAAATATTGCCGCCCATATTACTGCCTGAAACGGAGTAAGCACTTTAGTGGAAACAACAGTAGCAATGGAATTGGCCGCATCATGAAAACCGTTGATGTAGTCAAATACCAGCGCCAGTATAATAATAATTACAAGAAACGTCATTGTAGTAGGTTAAGCGTATTTTACAACAATGGATTCAATCACGTTGGCTGCATCTTCAAACTTATCTGTAGCAATTTCCATTACCTGATAAATTTCCCGCTTTTTGATAAGTTCTTTTACATCTGTTTCTGTTTCAAACAAGCGCTCAATGCACATATCAAACACATCGTCTGCCTGATTTTCGTAGCTGTTTACTTTAATTACCGCTTCTGTAATACTTTGAATGTTGCGCATATTACGCAGTTCCAACACTGCTGTTTTTACCTGATCAGAGCCCTGACGGATAATCTCCGCCATTTTCTGAATACCACTATCGTTGGGATTTACTTTATAAAAGTTAATCTTTTTAGCTGAGGCATATATGTAATCACAAATATCATCCAATGCAATGGCGAGGTAGTGAATATCTTCACGATCAAATGGAGTAATAAAATTTTTACCTAACTCCTGAAATATCTGATGTGTTAATTCATCGTTTTTATGTTCCAGATTTTCGAGTTGTTTAATCAACACTCCGCGTTTGTCAAAATCAGGCTCTGCTACAACATCGGTAATAAGTTTACCCATTTCTGAAACGTTCATGGCAACTGATTCGAACAAAGAGAAAAACACCCTGTCTTTGGGTAAGAAAATCTGTAAAATGCTGTTAAGGCTCATTAGTATGTTATTAAATTTTGTTTGTTAAATACCCATCTCTACCTGAAAACGAATGCTCCAGTTATTTTTTGCCGGTGCATCAACTACGTTTTTGTAGGTTACATCAGTTTGCAATTTTAAGCGATGTCCTTTTAAATATTTGCCTACACCCAGCGCATAATAATCCGTTTTTGCTTCTTTTAGCTTTGTATCACCCAGCGGATGCAGGACTGTGTAGCGTCCTACGATAGAAAATTTATTTTTAAAAACGTAGCTAAGATCAGTATTAAAACCATTTCCTGAGAATACATAGGCACTGTTTCCTGAAGTATCTTTGGTTATGGGGCTTCCTGTGTAGCGTTGAGCCAACTCGCTGCTCCACGCCCACCCTTTGTATTTAAAGACAAAATCAAAGTAGGTACTACGAATATCCCGGGGTTCATATAGCACCTTGCCAATACTTCCTCCGGTACGGGTAGCATTTTCATTGTAGCTGAAAGCTCCCGCCAAAGCAAGTTTGGGTTTCTTCTCTCGCTCCAAATCACCCTCAAAATAATCTCCGCCATTGGTAAAATTCCCGAAAGGATATACCTCTACTCGACCAGAATAAGCCAGTGCGTCTGTCTTTTCAATGTTTCTACCATTACCTCCCGTTATTGCACCCCTGGCTGAGTAGTACACTTTGCCTATTTTGTTGTTGTAATAAATATTAAACCCGTAATCACGGTCAACCTGAAATACACTGTTAAAATTAGAGCGATCCGGCATCTGCAAATCCCCCGATGAAACAAGTCGTTGACGATTACCCGGAAGTTTACTTTGCCCCAAACCAAACTGAAGGTTTTTATTTGGCCTGTAAAAAGCCATAGCATCACGAATAACATTGGGAAATGAAGTATTGTCCCAATCCATATCACCTCTGGAAAAAGATAGCTGAATAACGTAGGTAAACTTCGGGTTGTATACAAATCCGTCTAAGCGCAACCTTAACCTGCGCACTACAGCCTCCCACTCGTGCGTGCTGAGGTCTTTATCTGAAACAGTACTCATACCAAATCTGTTCTGCATCCTGAATCGCAAATTTAAGGAGAAGGAGCTATCGTGTGGGGTGATGTTAAGTCCTTTTGACGAGGAGAAATAAGGAATCGGATTGTCAATGTGTTGAGCCAATGCCGTGAAGCCAAAAAACACTACAAAAACAATCGGTAAATATTTTTTCATCTTGCTGAATTTTGGTGCAAGAATATTATGCCTGTGTTAAGAGAATGTTAAATGATATATTAAATTAATGTTAAGGTAACTTTTGGTTAGCGCTGGCTAAACAATTAATTTACCTCAACCTGCCTTAAATGCTGAGACCCCAATCAACTTTAAGTTTGATTGGGGTCTCGCTTTTGTATGCAAAAATTATGTGTACTATTTCTGAATAGTGAGTTGTTGCTTGTATACAGCTCCTTGAGCATCACGGGCAATCAGCCAGTAATTGCCATTGGCCAGATGATTCACATCAACAGAACCGGAATAATGTTCAATGGAAGTGCTGAGTTGTTTTCTGCCCAGTACATCAAAAATCTCTACGGTAAATTGATCTGAGTGCTCATTACGGAGATTAATGTATCCCGCAGATGGGTTGGGATACAGAATGAATGAACGATTGGCAGCATTGTCTTTTAAGCCGGTAGGGAAACAACCTCTGCCGGGGTTGGCAAAAATAGAATCGATAATAAGCGACATGCCGGCAAAATCTAAAGAGCGGGTCCACACTTTGGGTAATGAATTATCTGCTGCCCACGGATAACAATTGGAAAGCGAGTAACCGTCTCCGTCAGCCAATGTATCCCATGGAAGCGCATTGTTGTATTCCACAGAATCAATGTGCTGGTCAACGGTGTTTTCAATTACAATTTCTTCGCCTGAATTACTCAGGCTGCCGCTGGTCCATTGCAAAGCGGGCACATTAAAAAATGCTCTGATAGCTGCAGAGTCCTGAGCCACTACCAAATATTGGCCCGGGTTAAGTGTCATTTGAGGAAAGGTAAATGAAACACCGTCTTTAATCTTATACCCACCCATTATGGCCGGAGTTGAGCCTGCATTATACAATTCAATAAACTCCAAAGGAACGGTATCAGGCGGATTAAACATTATCTCACTGATTTGCACATTGGCAACTGTGGTATTACTCACGAGAGTGAAATAAGCGGTATTCATCACGTTGCCTGAAATGTCCTGCACACCTCCGATAACCAACGTGTAAAACTGCCCCTGATTAAGCGGACTGGCCAGGTTAAGCGTAACCACATTGTTAGATTCCGTGGCTGAGCTGATAGTGCCTAAACCTACATAGTTGGTAGTGGTAGTTGCGGTAGTGGTGTTCAAAGGCTCATCAAAAGTTACCTGCACTTGTGTTGCATTTACTAATTTGGCTCTGGTGGCAAGAGGTGGAAAGGCGTCAACACTGGCTCCGTAAAGTTTGATGTCGTCAATGGCTGCGTAATCACTGCCACCATTTTGACGGGCAACAAACCGAATGCGGATGTACTGTGCATTGGCCGGGGCCGCAACGGTAACTGTTTCCCATTGCTGGGTGTTACTGCGCAATTCTACCAGCTGAGATGTCCAGGTTGTGCCGTTGTTGTACTCCACAATATAACCCAATGTATCGCTGTTATCAAACCCGAAGGTGTAATACTTGAATCTTAAGAATGCCCGCGGGTAAGCACTTATATCTACAGCAGGAAAAGTAAGTGTATGCCTGAAATCTCCACCACCACATCCTCCGTTATCCAAATCATTCATTCCCCAGAAACGGCTGCCATCTATGGGAGAAAGAATATCGAACAAACGTGTGGTATCGCTCCAGGTATCGTCTCCTGTGCAATTGTATTTAGGCGGGAATACGGTGTAGTTCCAATTGTCGGCACCGTTCTCAAAGCTCTGCCAGTTAAGCAGTGTTTGCCCAAAAGACGCCAAGGGTGAAGTAAGACTTAGAATCAGTAGTAATTTTAAAACTCTCATAACAATTTATTTATGCCAAAAATATGGAACCTTTGCTTAATACACCACTTTTATACCGAAACTTTTTGGGGTATTTTGCGCTTTGCATATATATTTACACCTCAGACCAAACCCAATACGCTTATGTACAGAGGATACTCATCGCTTCACCAGTTTCTGAGAAAGTCAGCCACTGAGATAAAAACCATGGACAGCACCTACCTGCTGGCCAATAACGGAAGCGGATACCAACCCATTACCTACCGCGAAGCATTTGAACAGTTAAATGCAGTTTCTGCCTACCTGGTTAATCTGGGTTTCAGAAAAGGACAACGGGCCGGCCTTATAGTTGACAATTGCCCTCAGTACTACTACTTCGATCAGGGTATTCAGCAAATCGGGGCCATCAATGTGTCCATCTACCCCACCTTAAGCGAAAAGGAAATTGAATACATTATTAATGATTCCGGACTAAGAGTTTTGCTGGTAGGCACACATTTCCTGCTCAAGAAAATAGTTAAGATTGAGGCCAACTGTCCCACGCTCGAAAAAATTGTTCCGCTGTTTGATGATTACAGCAACATCTCAACTTCGCCTAAAATAATCTCCTACACTAAAATGATTGAGGAGGGGAAGACGCTTTATCCTCAACTGAAAGGTAAAATTGAAGAGTTGTATACCGCTATCGAAACCTCCGATTTGGCTGCCTTTATTTATACCTCCGGTACTACGGGAATACCCAAAGGTGTAATGCTCACACATGAAAATTTTACGAGCAATGCCATCACAGCTAAAATGCTGGTGCCGGCTGTAGATGAAACGGACAGGTTTTTATCTTTCCTGCCTTTGAGCCATGTGTATGAGCGACTAGCTACCTATTACCTCAGTTCGTACATCGGGGCAGAAGTGGCCTTTGCACAAAACCTGGAATCCATTGTACGCAATGTGGGTGAGGTTCACCCTACCTTAATGGCCTGCGTGCCGCGCTTGCTGGAAAGAATTGAAGAACGCGTAAAGAAAAATGCTACCGCACAGGGAGGTATAAAAGCCAAAATATTCTGGTGGGCACTGGCGGTGGGTGAAGAACATAGAAAAGTAGCAGAGTCGGGAGGTAAAGCCGGACTGGTACTCTCCGCTCAACATGCACTGGCAGAGAAACTGGTGTTCAGCAAAATCAAAGAACGTTTGGGTGGAAAACTGAAACTGTTTGTTTCCGGTGGCGGACCCTTACCTCAGCATGTGGGTGAGTTTTTCGGTAACATTGGCATACGCATACAGGAAGGTTACGGACTAACCGAAACTTCTCCGTTTGTTACTGTAAATGAATTTCACCGGCAGGTGTATGGTACAACAGGCAGAGTAGCTGCCGAGCAACAAGTAGCCATACAGGACCTGGAAAGCGGAAAAATAATTACGGTTCAAACTTTTGATAACTTTAATCCCGAGTTTGAAAGTGGGGAAGGCGAAATTCTGATTAAAGGGCCCAATGTAATGAAGGGCTATTGGAACAAACCTGAAGATACAGCTGCCGTTTTTGATGCAGACGGCTGGTTTCATACCGGTGACGTAGGTAAATTTCACAAGGGCTACCTCAAAATTACCGACCGTATCAAAAACATGATTGTAAATTCATTTGGCAAAAACGTGTATCCTACACCCATTGAAAACACTTTGTTGCTGAGCCCTAAGATTGAGCAGATACTCATTATTGGCGACCGCAGAGAGTACCTCACTGCCATTATAGTGCCCAACATGGAAGAACTGAAAGAACACTTTAAACTTACTGATGAGTTCTTTCAAAATGCAGATCCGTTTATTCGTGAAGAAGAAATTATCAAGTGGATAGGTGAAGACATTAAAAAACTCTCTGTAAGATTATCCAAGTTTGAGCGCCTACGCGATTTCCTTATCAAACGCACTGCTTTTAGTATTGAAGCCGGAGAAATGACACCCAAACTTTCCATCAAACGCAAAGTGGTGGAAGAAATGTATGCCAAAGATGTGGAGCAAATGTATGCAGTGAGTCTTTGTCCGTTGGATTAATGCATTTGTTGTGTTATTGGTATTAAAACGATGTGGTGTGGCAGGATAAACATCCTGCGGTAAGCTGGTGCTTCTTGTAATGTTACTGGGAAGAAGTGAGGATGAATATCCTCACTGACGGGGAGTTTTCCATATGTTTATAAAGGCTGCTGTTCTGCATCTTAAATCTGCTGGTTGAAAAGTTGTGTTGCATGTGCAACATACACTCAAAAAACTATCGAATTATATTTGGATTTACAGCTTTTTATCATCAGTTTTACAAAGCGAAGTGTGAATGAGAATTTCACGATTATATTGTAAATGTAACATATGAAATATAAAGTAAAATAATGAAAAGAAAGTCAATTATACAAATCATAAATATAGCCTTGTAATTACTTACAAATTCTACCGAAAGAACCCAAAAGCCAATTCCAAAAAAATCATCTTTAAACTTTAAATATGAAAAATCTGCTTTTTTTGAGTATTATCATTTTTGCAAATGTCAGTGTGTTTTCACAAAATTTATCTGTAACTGAATTGTTTTCAATTTGCAATAAATCTAATTGGGATCAAGTTAATGAATATATATTAAAAAAGGGTTGGGAGTATCATGAATCCAAAAAAGGAGACGACACACACTATAGTACAATTACATGGTCCTATGATAAAGAATATTATGGAGATAAGGCAAAAGGCTGGTTTTACTTATTCACCTATGATGGCAGCCCAAATAAAATTGTTTATATTTTCTCTAATAAAGCATCTTATAACACAATAAAAAAGGGAATTTCATCAGCAGGCATGAAATTGATTAGCAGTTCAATTGAAGACAATGAAATTAACTTGCAATATTCTAGTTCAAATTTTATCCTAACACTTCGAACTGCAAAAAAGGAAAATGAAGATAACGATTACAATAATAATTCAATAACTACTTATTCAATAAACGTAATAAAAAAGGCTGGTGTTTATGATAGCGATAATGGATTAAAAAAGGAATTTGATAGCTACGGAAATATAGAATTTGAATATACCCTTAAGAATGGATTAATAAATGGAATTGCAAAGCATTATTATTCAAATGGACAAGTAAAAATTATTTCAAATTTTATAGGTGGCAAGAAGTATGGTAACTCAAAAGAGTTTGACGAGTTCGGTAACTTGACTGCAGAATACAACTACTTGAATGGAGAACTAAATGGTATCTTTAAAGTTTATGAGAATGGAAAACTTATAAAGTCAGGAAGTTATATAAATGGTAAAAAAAATGGATTGTTTAAAATATATGATGAAGAAGGACGAATTGACAAAGAATACAATTTGAAATTTGATCTACTTGATGGGGCATACATAGAATATAATTATGAAGATGGCAGAATGTTTGCAAAACTTACAGGTTTTTTTGCTAATGAACAAAAAACTGGGTTGTGGCAAACATTTAAATTTAGTGAAAAAGGAAGCGAACTATTTGAATATAAAACATATATAAATGATGAGAAAAATGGGCCATTTAAAGAAGTAAGTAATGACAGTATAATTTTTGGAACATATAAAAAAGGAATGCTTGATGGCAATTATAAGGTATATAAAAGCATATCTACAATGTTTTTTGGTGGCATAAATGGTGATACAACGAATTGTCCAATTATAGTTACAGGAAAATACGATATGGGCAAAAGAAGTGGTCACTGGAATTATTATTCATTGTCAGGGAAATTAATCAAGGAAGGCATTTATTACGATGATGTGGAATATGGGGAATGGAAATATTATTTTGAAAATTATGTTGATGAAAAAAATAAGCCATTGCCATATTCGGGCAAGCTGTTCTTAGTAGAAAATTATGAAGATGGAAAGAAGAACGGTAAAGAAATACGTTATGGTTATTTAAAAAAGGAGGAAGTACCATGTGATACTATAAAAAATAGTACTGTCAATCCGTTAGACACTTGCAATAAATTAGTGTTTCATAAAATCTATCAGACTTCTTATTACAAGAATAATGAACTACATGGTCCATTTGAGCAGAAGGATTCAAATGGAATAACGACCTTCAAAGGTAATTATATTTATGGTAAAAAAGACGGAATGTGGCTTGAAAGTTATATAGGAAATGATGATATTGGTAAATACTATAGATTTTTAAGAGGTAGTTATATTAATGGGTTTGAAGAAGGTATTTGGGAGGAGTTTGTTACAAATGAATTTATTTATTCAAAATCTAATTATTCCAATGGAAAGCTAAATGGTAAAACAACCAATTATAATAGTTTAAAAAACCTATCAGAAGAAAAATATTTTACCGATGGGAAATTGAACAAATTAATCAAATATGATTCACTAGGCATGTCTATAAATCTCTTTTATGAAATACTATATGAAAATGAGTATGAATTAAAATGCAGGAAAACAGAATTTAATCAAGATGGAAAAGTTTCGCAAGAATATTTATTGCGTAAAAATTTTAACGAAGTTATTAACCACAACTATTTTGAAGTAATATTTTTTCTAAAAACAGCGAATCTCTCTGAAGGTTCAAATGGATATCCCTATGGTGATATAAGAATTTATGATAAAAATGATAAAATACTACTTGAAGGCACTGTTAACAAGGCAGACAAAGTTGGGAAATGGAAGATTTATTTTTACGATATTAAAATATACACTGAACAAGATTTTGAATATAACGTTGGGCTTATTGAACACTATTTTGTAATTGAAACTAGTAAGCCATTTTCAGGTAAATTCATCCAAAAACATGAAAATGGAAATCTTAAATATGAGTTTAAAATTTCAGATGGGTTACGTGATGGTAAATCAAAATATTATGACGAAAATGGTAATGTAATTAAGATTGAGAAATTTAAAAAAGGAATACTTCAAGTTAAATAATATAAAACCCATTTTATTAGTATCAATCCCGTTTTTAAGGTCTTTATCAGCTTGTGCATTTGTGCTTTTGGTTTAAAACGATATTTTGTAGGAAGTTAAATATCCTTTAGTAAGTTGGCGTTTCTTGAAATATAAATGGAAGAAGTGAAGATGAATATCCTCACTGTCGGTGCCTTTATCACTTTATATTTTCTATATTTGAGTGTTAATAATAAAGTTATGATAAACAATAAGGAAAGTCATGAGTTAGAAATGAGGTATGAAGGATTGGCAACAGCTATTTTAGAGAGTGAGCGTGGTAATGACCCCTGGGCAATTTCAGATGCAAATTTCTTTAGCTTTGAAGTAAGGGAAGAAAGCACTCTTGTTCCAGCAGAATCAACACGAGAAAATCTACATACAATTATTGATGTAGCAATATGGAAGCATAAAAATAATTCAGGATTTGTTGAAAAATTGGGAGAGTTTAAAAAAGCTGTTTCTAAAATGATGACACAAGACGAAGCGTCAGATATAGTTGACGGTTTAATTGTCTTGGCTGAAGAGATTGGATATTAACTTGCCAGCATATTATTAATAATATATATGTGAGAGTGGTTATTTACAGTGAGGCTGCAGCTTATTTAGTGGATAAGAATTTCTAAAATGTACGCCTTGAAAAAGATTCTGTTAAATGAAAACACGCGAGTTTCAAAATTGGATAAAATCGAAAACAATAAGTTTCCTATTTTTGTATACATGGCACAATTCAAAAGAATAAATACAGGGCAAACTCAAGTACCAGTAATAAAAATGTTCGGGATAAGAAACCTTACTATTCCTAGTGGTGAATATTGGAATTACTTAATTTGTATCTTTATTGAAAATCATAAAACCAAAGAGACCATCACAAGGTATGTGTATCCAAAAATTGACGTTTATAACAAACAAAGTGTTTTTTGCCAAATATGGCAGCTGTTCGAAATTCAAGAAAGAATGAGTATATCAATAAAGGTACAATCAATCTTTGATAAAGAGGTTCCAGTTACTGCATATGTAGAATGTGATTTTTTCAAGCATTACTAACTTGTCAGCTTTTGCAACCATTTGTGTTCGAACCTTATGTTGAATCTCCCTTAAAACCCCTTTAGTATTTCCGTCACCGGCATATCCAGCAAACGGGTTTTAATGCCCAGCTGCGCAGGTGCAACAAGATTAGGTGGCGTATCATCAATAAACAAGGTTTCTTCTGCCACAAGGCCTGCATCCTGTAAAACAAACTCATACACCTCAGCATGTGGTTTGCGTAAACCTATTTCATGCGAATAGTATGTTTTCTCAAACAAACTGTGCCAGCGGGCAAGTCCAAATGCTTTGTCAATGGTATGCCAAAATTCAGTAGCGTGAATAATGTTGGTATTGCTCAACAGAAAAATTCGGTACTTACCCTGCAAACGCTCCAATAACTCTATCCGCTCCAAAGGCAAATCGAGCAACATAGCATTCCAGGCTTTCTGCAATACTTCATCCGGGTGATGGAGGCCCGTTAATTTTCGTATAGCCGCGTAAAATTCCTGCGGTGTAATTTTGCCGGTTTCCAGCAAATCAAAAGTCTCCTCCTGCTTTAATTGCCCGAAATGCACATCAATGTCATACCCCAACTGTTTAAATGCATCAGAGGTAAGTTTGTAGTCAATGTTGAGCAAAACTGCGCCAAAATCGAAGATGATATTTTTTATTCCTGTTGAATCCATGAGACCAAATTATATAAAAGCAAAAAAACCACACGAAGTCGTATGGTCTTTTTGCTGTGGTGGGCCCACCTGGGCTCGAACCAGGGACCCTCTGATTATGAGTCAGATGCTCTAACCGACTGAGCTATAGGCCCTGTTTGTTTAGCTTGTTGCGTCACAAACGGGACGCGAAAATACTCCTTTCGGGTAAATTTTCAAATACTCTGTTTACTTATCTTCAGGCATCGGGCGTTTGCAGAGATTTTCTTACGCAAATTCCTCTACCGGGTTACCACAATATTTATCAGCAGATTACTTACTTTTGCACCATGAAATTTATTGCCCACATCAACATAATGCCGCAAAAAGCGCTGCTTGACCCACAGGGTAAAGCCGTGAGCAGCAGCATGAATAATATTGGCCTGCCTGAAATAAGCAACGTGCGTGTAGGCAAGCACATTACCTTAGAAGTAGAAGCGGCTGACGAAAATGCCGCTCGTGAAAAGGTGGATTCCGCCTGCAAAAAATTGCTGGCTAACCTTATCATGGAAACCTACGATTTTACTTTACAAACACCGCAGTCCGCTTAATACCTCTCCCGCGCATGAGAATACTGCTGCTGTTTGTTGTATTGCTCATTCATACTTCTTTTGCCGGGGCGCAAAACATTCAATACGCACGCAAAATTATTGACACCCTGTGCTCGCCAGTTATGGCCGGAAGGGGTTACCTCAAAGAAGGCGATTTAAAAGCTGCCGAATACATTCAAACACAGTTTAATGAAAACGGATTAAAAGCTTTCAACGGCAGTTTCTTTCAGAAATTCGGATTTCCCGTTAACGTATTCCCCAGTAACCCTACGGTAAGTATTGATGGGGAAGATCTTATTGCGGGAACAGATTTTTTGGTTCACCCTTCCTCGCGCAGTACCAACGGCACCTTTGAATTGGTATGGGTCGACTCAGCCACTATTGATAACAGCGGACGTTTCAAAAAATTTGAAGACGATACCCATTTCAGACGAAGTTTTCTGGTGTTGGATGTAAACATCATGAAAGGAAATGTGCTGCGCAAAGAACGTTTACAAAAACTGAAAGAAAACGGATACAAGGCACACGGACTGATTGAACTGCACGATAAATTACTCTGGAGCGTATCTACAGAACAGGCACTTTACCCCAGATTGCAGGTGCTTAAAACAGCTATGCCCAAGGGCAAAACTATTAAGGTGGATATTTTCAGTCAGGTGAATGCACACAGTACACAAAACGTAATAGGGTATGTAAGAGGAAGCGTGTATCCTGATAGTTTTATTGTGTTTACCGCACACTACGATCACCTGGGCAAAATGGGCAAGGATGTTTATTTCCCCGGAGCCAATGACAATGCCAGCGGTACAGCCATGTTGCTCGACCTGTCAAGACACTTTGCATCATGTAATCCAAAATCAAAATACTCGGTAGCGTTTATTGCTTTTGCGGGAGAAGAAGCCGGTTTGCTGGGTTCGTATTATTACACACAACATCCTTTGTTTCCGCTTAACCAGATTAAACTACTTATGAATCTCGACCTGATGGGTACAGGCAGCAAAGGCGCAACCGTAGTGAATGCAACAGAGTTCCCGCAGCAATACAACCTTATAGAAATTGTAAATGCGGAAAAGGATTATTTACCCGCCCTTTATCAAAGAGGCAAAGCGCAAAACAGCGATCACTATTTTTTCAGTGAAATGGGTGTGCCTGCATTTTTTATGTACCTGATGGGCGATTATCCCTACTATCATGAACCGGAGGATAAGGCTGAAAACCTGAAGCTGGAAAAATACGAAAACACATTTCTACTGATGTGTGATTTGGTGAAAGAGCTGGAGCGTTAAAATCATTATCCCTATATTTGAGCATGATTGAAGCCATTGCCAGCGGTGCTACTTCAGGCTTTGTACTCAGCTTAATGCTGGGCACAGTTTTTTTTGCACTCATTCAAAACAGCATTGATTATGGTTTTACCACCGGCATTTACATTGCTACAGGTGTAGTTGTTAGTGATGTGCTTTTTATCTCCGCAGCACTTTTTGGAACCAGTTTGGTACCTGCCATTGAAGAGAATCAAAACACTATACGCATAGCAGGCAGTATTGTATTACTGGTAATGGGAGTTGCTGCGTGGAAACCTAAAAACTATTCAGTAGCAAATACCAGCAGTAAAACGGGTTCTGCATTTTACTTTCTGTCGAAGGGTTTTTTTCTAAATGCACTTAACCCGGTTAACTTTTTTGCCTGGGTGTCCATAGCCACCTACCTGAAGGGTGCAATGCAATACACACTTCAACTACAGGTTACGTATTTCACTGCTTGTCTATGTGCAATTTTTATAACGGAATGCGGTATTTCTTTCGGTGCATCAAAGCTTCGCAGGTGGATGAATACCAGCACCATTTTATGGATAAATCGCCTGGCCGGAACAGTATTTATTGTAATGGCTATAGTACTGCTATGGCCTTTGTTGCACAGATAGAATCAAAAAATTATTTGGCTTTTCTGAACAGGTAACGGGTCAAAAATATTCCTGTGCCACCTTTGCCTTCAGCAGGGCTGTGCACCCCGGCAGTAACAGTATACAACTCCCAACCTTCGGTGGTATATTCATTTATTTTATCGACAATGAGTTTATCGTTGTTTACTACGTTGCCAAAATTAATACCTACCATGCTGTAAAAATTGAGCAGGTCTTTTTCTACCGTGCTGCCCTTTGCATCTGTAGATACCATGCGCGACCTACCCATACCACCTGACACAACCGACTCCACTGTAGAAAACTGTCGGTATTCATACACGGTTGTTTCATTTGACTTAGCTTTAAACGAGAACAGTCCGTACAGACTCAGAGAAATCATCACTGCCATAGCAGTAGTAGTTAACAGTTGTTTCATTTTTTATCTTTTTGTTTTTATAATCAAATTTAAAATAAGGCTCTATTTTTGTTACACGAATTGAACCAAAAAAATAATACCATGCAAAAAATAATGTTTGTGCTGCTTGCAGCATTTATGGGCCTTGGCGCTCAGGCTCAAAAATTTGCCAAAATACAGGTTAACCAAGTGAAAGTTAAAATAGGTGAGCAGCAATTTACCGGTGAAGCTGTAACCATTCCTTTGGAATTAAGAGACAAAACCAGTCCGGTTACTTTGTTTGCTAATGCAGATGTAAAAATAACCGCTACCTATAAACTCATTGATATGAAAAGTGGCAGAAGCGACCACATGGCTTCAGGCATTCGCTTTAAAATTGTATACGATTGTGTTTACAAAGGCAAAAAGCAAAACCGCAAAGTAGAGCGCATGTTTTTTTTAAACGACAAAAGAGAGTTTGAAGAGAAAGACTATTTTGTGATTAACGACAAAATCAAAAATACCAAAATAGAAATAAAGTACACCGGAGTAATGGAAGAATAGTTTTCATAAAACTGTACCAACAAAAAACCCGCCTTGAAGCGGGTTTTTTTTATTAGCCCAAATAGGCTTTGAGTATTTTACTTTTGGATGATTTGCGCAACCTGCGCAGTGCCTTTTCTTTAATCTGACGAACACGCTCACGGGTTAAACCTATTTTGTCAGAGATGTCTTCCAGCGTATGAGCCGGACCACCATCTAAACCGTAGTAGTACTTTAACACGTCTTTCTCTTTTTCAGAAAGGGTAGATATTACACGGTTAATTTCTTTTTGTAATGATTCGTTTATCAAAGTCACATCGGGGCGAGGCTCATCGTTGCTGTCCAGTATACCCAAAAGAGTGTTGTCTTCTCCTTCAGTTAACGGAGCATCAATGGATAAGTGACGACCTGTGCTGCGCAATGCATTTTCTACTTCAATTAAAGGAATATCCAACTCTGTAGCAATTTCTTCTACTGTTGGTTCGCGCTCCAAACGTTGCTCCAGTAAAGCGGCTGCATTACCTATACGGCCAATAGAACCTACTTTATTTAAAGGTAAACGTACAATACGTGATTGATCAGCCAAAGCCTGAAGAATGGACTGACGAATCCACCATACGGCATACGAGATAAATTTGAATCCGCGGGTTTCGTCAAAACGCTTGGCAGCTTTAATTAAACCCAAGTTGCCTTCATTGATTAAGTCACCTAATGTAAGTCCCTGATTTTGATACTGTTTAGAAACGGATACCACAAATCGAAGGTTGGCATTTACCAAACGTTCCAAAGCTACCTGATCTCCTTCACGTATCCTGCGCGCCAGTTCTACTTCCTCCTGGGCGTCAATCATGGATACTTTACTTATTTCATTCAGGTATTTATCAAGGGATTTGCTTTCGCGGTTGGTAAACTGTTTACTTATCTTTAGTTGTCTCATGCGTGGTAATAAGGGTATTCAAAAAAGTGGTGCGAAAATCGTAAATAAAACGGAGAGTAGAAAATTTTATTTTGATTTACAGTTAATTAGCAATAATTGTACCAAGCTCCTCCTGATTTCGCTTTTTTCAAAAACCCTTGCTAGTCAATGGTCATCACTCCGATATTCTCTATGCCTTTACCGGGTAATGACGAGTAAACAATGTATTTTTTGTCAGAAACACGGTAATAATTTGCCGGCATAAGAATAATCTTACTCTTTTTATTACTGGCAATCACCTCGCGTTCGGCTTTCCCTTTCTCATCGATTACAATCATGAATGTGTTCGATTTGGCGATGTTTCTTAATCGAGCAACTTTACCCTTTACTAATTTGACATTCTTCGGATTGTCGTTAAAAATAAGGGCAACCTTATTGCCATAAAACACACGCGAGTGAGATAAAAAAGCAATTGATTTTTTTGCTGCAACCATTTGCTGTTCCAGCATGGCGTTCTGAAGGGCGCTTTTCGCAAGTCCGACTGCCAAACCCGCCACCAGACCACCAATACCACCGCCACCGCCCGAGCTCATTCCGCTTCGGCTGTTGAATGAGGTTCCACCACCGGCATTCACACTCGTAGTGGCAGTAATGCCTGTTGTTATGGCTTGAAGCTTAGGTACTATTGTAGTGTACAGCAATTTACCTTCCGAACTGATTCGTGATACATAAATGTCTTCGGAACAATGTATCTCATTCACCTGACCTTTGTACTCACGTAACAGCATATAGTTAAGTTCTGAGATTACTGTATAGGAGCCGTCTTCTCCAAAATAAATTTCCTTAATAAATCCTACCAGCTGAGAGTTGTTATCTCCCTCTGAACCTCCGCTTTTTTTATCAGTATTCTTTTGAGCCTCCTGAACACTTTTCAACCCTTTCACGGGTACATCCACATTGCGCACCACTTCGTTGGTAAGAGGATTCATCTGAGCAATGAAAAAATTGGTAGAAGCTCCGGATTTTGCACCATAATAACCTGAAAGATAAAAATTAAACTCTTTGTCAAATACGAAGTATAAAGAGTTAATCACTGCTTTCTCCTTAATTGGGATGGCCATTTCCTGCAACTCTTCCTTATCATAAGGCAATACAAATATGGCAGCTTCCTTGTCCTTGCTTTTCTTTGCCTTTTTGTCCTCCTTTTTGTTTTTGGTTTTTGAGGGGTCTATAGTGCAGAGCATGATAAGATTTCCTGAGTTATCCAATGCCACTTTGCTGAAATTAATCCCTGCTTTTTTGTATGCAAATTCGATTTTTTTTGAACTTGTTTCGTTAAATTCACCATCAAAATACTTTACAACAATGGTCAGGTTATCATCTTTTTCCTTAGCCGGCTCTTCCCTTAGCAATACCATATATGACTGAGATGGCGAAACAATTGCCTGCGAATACCCCTTCATAGAGTTTTTCCCTGCCTGTTTAAATTCATCTATTTCTTTGGAGGCTTCGATAACCTGCCCCTCCAAATCGAAAAGCGAAACGTATGTTTTGTACATGTTGCTTTTCACTTCGTAAGAAATGAGCGCTATTTTATCATTGATAATTCTGGCAAAGTCAAACTTTCGCTTTGCTGCAGATGGCAGAGCCTTGCTAATTTCTACCCTGAACTGGCTTTCATAATTGTCTGTAGAAACCTTCTCAATCGCACAACTGCCAAACAACGCATTATCTCTTAAAAGGTAAACACTGTTATTATCGGCAAAAATAATTTCAGGTGACAGTTCCTTTTTACTTTTAAGCTTGTTGGCAGGGCCCCACTCAAAATTGATTTCCTGCGCACTGGAAATAAGCTGATTGAGCAAAAGCGTTAAAAGAAAAGCGAGGCGAGTTAAATTTTTCAAATTTGTCATGAATGTATTAGGTTTAGTATAGCAATAATACTAAACAAGTCCCAAAATTCAATATATATTTGTACAAATGAGAGTTTACTGCTTTGTATTATTAGTGTTTTTTTCGGGGAAACTTTGTGCACAGGCAACTGATCATATCACAGTGAAATTGCAGGAGCCACTGATGGTACTTACACCAGGGCATGAAATAGGAGAAATACGGGGAACTTTGGTGCGGTATAAAGAAAATGACTCCTACGTTTTCTCCAAAAGAAGCTCAAGAAGGGTAATATGTGAAGCGTCTATGCACACAGCTCTTCGCTTTCTTGATTGTGAGAACAGCAGGTATTCCGGGTTCAAATATGTGGCCGAAGCACCATTCGTCATGTTTCCGAAAATAGTTGATTGTCGCCTGAATATAACAACCCGAACATACAGCTACCAAAATCGGAAATTATTTAAAGGCCAAGGTGAGCTTTTGGTCGACTGGTTGCTGATTAATGACAATGAGTCTCACAGCCCTGTACTCACATTTCATACACGGGTTACAGGCAACTATTTTGTAGAGTTTGATTCACACCTTATGGATTCTTTACTGAAAGAGAGTTTTCACCAATTAATTCTGAATGATAGTGTAAGCTTTCAGGTGGAACAATTGGTTAGAAATACACTGGCTAAAAGGCATCAAAAAAGTGACAAATCAGAAGTTATTACAATCCCGAGATCCGGCTCACATATTATGTCGCAAAAAGAGACACTCAGGTCGGCAAAAAATGCGGTAGTAACTATTGAACACGAGGAGGGATTTGGCAGTGGTTTTATCATCTCCTCATCCGGATATCTCTTAACTAATTATCATGTTGTTGACGGGTATGACTACGTAAATGTACGATTCAGTAACGGTTCAGTAAAAAATGCTGATGTGATACGCTTCGACAAACACCATGACTTGGCACTGCTGCTGCTGTCTGACAGCACATTTACTCCACTTCCCGTAGGCAATTCAGACTCACTGGAAGTTGGAGATGAATTGTTTGCTATCGGCACACCGGGTAGAGTTGAGTTGGGACAATCCATTACGAAAGGTATTCTGAGCGGAATACGTCAAATTGATAATCGGGTTTTTATACAATCCGATGTGTCCATTAACAGCGGTAATAGCGGAGGGCCATTGATAAACCTGGGGGGCGAGGTAGTAGGAATAGCTACTATGAAACTTGTAGGTAAAGGTGTAGAGGGTCTTGGGTTCGGTATTCCGATAAATGATGCTTTACGTATATTGAATATAAAACTACAGTAATTACCCCCACACGTTGTACACCAGCCAACTGCTCAAATAAGCCAATGCGGTAAGGTAACCCAGTTGCACCATGGTCCATTTCATACTTTTTGTTTCGCGCCAGGTAACGGCCAGTGTACTCATACATTGCATGGCAAATGCATAAAACACCATCAGGGAAGCAATAACTGCTGAGGAATATTGGGGCTTCCCTGTTTGCGGGTTAATCTCGGCCTGCATCTTTTGGCTGATGGTGGTTAAATCTCCCTCCTGCCCCTGCACACTGTAAATGGTGGTAATAGTGCCCACGAATACCTCGCGGGCGGCAAAAGAAGTAATAAGCGCAATGCCAATTTTCCAGTTAAATCCCAAAGGCGCAATGGCCGGTTCAATGAATTTACCAAAATGGCCGGCATAAGAAACCTCGAGTTTTTCTGAAGCATAAGCTGCCTCCCACTGTTCAGGCGTGAGTTGTTGCTTTAAGACGGGGTCGGCATATTTTACGGCTAAACGATCCAGATCTTTTGAGGGACCATAGGAGGCCAGCGCCCAAAGTACAATGGAAATAGCCACAATAATTTTTCCGGCTTCGAGCACAAAACTGCGGCACTTTTCAAAAATATTCAGCCCCACGTTGCGCCACAGCGGCATTTTAAAAGCAGGCATTTCCATGATGAAGTGATTGGGTCCGCTGCTTTTTAATAGCTGCTGAAACACCCAGGCTGCAATAAGTGACGTAGCAAAACCCAACACATACATGGCCATCAACACTAAACCTTGCAGGTTAAAAATACCCCAGATGTATTTGGCGGGTACCAGCATGCTGATGAGTAACGTATAAACGGGCAAGCGTGCCGAACAACTCATCAGTGGAATAACTAAAATGGTAATGAGCTTTTCGGTTTTGTTTTCAATACTGCGTGCCGACATAATGGCCGGAACTGCACAGGCCATACCGCTTATCAAGGGCACTACCGACTTTCCGTTCAACCCGAACTGACGCATCAAACGATCCATGATGAAACTTACCCGGGCCATGTAGCCGATATCTTCCAGAAAACTGATGAAGAAAAATAAAATCGCAATCTGCGGAATGAAAACAATTACTCCGCTCAATCCTGCTACAATACCGTGAATCAATAAATCATTGAGCACACCTCCGGGCAAGGTGCTTTCCAACCAACCGGAGAAAAGAGTCATGCCTGCTTCCATCCACTCCATGGGATAAGAGGCTAAAGAAAAAATGGATTGAAACAACACAAACAACACCAGCAAAAAGAAAAGCAAACCAAAATACTTGTGTGTAATAACTCTGTCAATACGATTGCTCCATGATGACCCAATAGAGGCTGTAGCCTTGCTACTGGTCTCTTGCAAAATGGCGTCTATCATGCGGTAGCGCACTACTACCTCATCTACCTGTTCTTTCTTTTCGCAAAACAAATGGCGGGTAAGTATCTCCCTGAATTGTGTGAGTCGTTCACCATTGGTAAATAACAACAACTGGTTGTGTGTCCACAAAACGGCTGCGTAAGTATTGGTAAGATCAAGAAACTTTTTGCACTCCTCAATCATGGCCGGATTGTACACTTGTGCATCTAAAAAAGGAGCCGTGGCCGAACGTTTAGCGGTAAGTAAAGACTGCTTTATTTCCTCCACACCTTTCAGTTTACGTACGTTGGTGGGAATAATTTTTACACCCAAACGGCTCTCCAATGTTTCGTAATTGAAGAGTATCCCTTTACGGTCGGCAATGTCAATCATGTTCAAGGCAAACACAATGGGTAGGCCCAAATCTGCCACCTGAGTAAATAGCAGCAAATTACGTTTAAGGTTACTGGCATCGGCAATAAAGAGGACCACATCCGGCAAATCAGGATTCTCAGGGTCACACAACCCCCGAAAGGTGACTGCTTCATCTTCTGACTTAGGGTACAAACTGTATGTGCCCGGTAAATCAACCAAGCGCACGCGGGTTTTTGAATCAATGCTAAATAGCCCGACTTTCTTATCTACGGTTGTGCCGGCAAAGTTGCTCACCTTTTGGTTCAAACCCGTAAGTGCATTAAACAATGATGTTTTACCGCAGTTCGGATTTCCTACCAGAGCTACTTTAATTTCGTGCACGTTAATCGGGTATTATACTTATGTGAGCTGCCTCGCTTTTACGAATACACAACTTATACCCCTGCACTTGTATGGCAATGGGGTCGCCAAAAGGCGCCACATTTTCTACCACTACTTTTTCACCCGGAAGGCAACCCATCTCGTAAAGTTTTACGGAGAGTTCCTCGTCTTCGATGAGTTGTATAGTGGCTGTGTGGCCCGGCTTAAGCTGTGATAATTTCATGTTAAAAGCCCCGCAATTTAGACTATTTCTAAGGATAGCGCAAGAAGCCTGAATTTATTGGCCCTCATAGCAAAATAATTAATAAATGGGTAACTTCGCTTACTACCTTAAATACACAAGACTATGACATCAGCATCAAGCATTACCGTAGAGGTGAAAGTAAATGCTCCCCTCGAAAAAGTGTGGGATTACTGGACCAACCCGCAACACATGGTGAACTGGAACTATGCCTCAGAAGACTGGCATGCCCCACATGCCACGAACGATTTACGTGTGGGTGGAAAATTCAATTCACGCATGGAAGCCAAAGACGGTTCAATGGGTTTTGATTTTGAAGGCGAATACACCAAGGTGGAGCAGCATATTGAAATTGAATATGTACTGGCCGATGCCCGCAGAGTAAACATTCGCTTTGACTCTGATGGAAAAGAAACCACCGTTACCGAAACCTTTGACCCGGAAAACGAAAACACACTTGAATTACAACGAACCGGCTGGCAAGCTATTCTGGATAATTTTAAGAGGTATACGGAGAGTAACTAAAACCTATGTCACACGCGTTAGCAAACGAGGGCGAGTGGTGAAAGGAGTAGTACAAGTAAATTTGATAGAATGAGATTAGTAAATAAAATAGCACGAGCTACAAGCTCGCGCCAGCGGAGGGATGATTTAGTGCTCTACAGCTCTTTTGTAAAAATTATTTTCTTATCCAAAATTCGAAAACGTCCTGATGCCGTTCGCACGTAACCTTCAATAGCCCAGTTATACTTTTCCTTCTTATACTGAAAGTGCACCACCGCAGGATACATTGCATATTGAAAGTTATTTATGATAACACTTGTTGAATCCGAGGTAACAGTAAAGTCTGTAATGGAATCCCATATGATAGTGTATAAATTCTCACAATCAATAAAACAGTTGGCCATTGATTGTTTAAATTTTAAAGAATTTTTTTCAAAGACCAGTTGTAGATTTTTACGAAGGGCCGGTAAAGAATCTTTCAAAGAATCTGGATACATATAACTCTCTATTGAATATATTATGGCTTCATCAAGACTACAGTATTGCGAATCGATCACTTGCTGAAATTGCTTCTTTTTGAAAAACTCAAATGCTTCTTTCATTTGAGCATTGGGCCTCATTTGTGCATAGGATGTTATACTCCATATATACATTAATAAGCAACAGCTTCTAATCATTAGGGGATATGGCTTTGAGTGATGTCTATGTGGTCTACGGGAACACACCCAGTTGCAGGTAGCTGGTGGCCAATTTGTCAATCCCGTTTACAAAAGCTGCGGTTCGCAGGTCTCTGATTTCGCGGTTGTGGTTGCGTATGTCAAACAGCTCATTGGTGGCACCAATCATGGTATCTTCTAAACCTGAGCGCACCAAATCAATTTCATCGGCTCCGTGAATGAGTATGCTTTTTTGTTTTGCATCAACACTATTGCCGGTTAACTGTTCAATGGTATCCACCAGTCTGCGCATAGCACCTTCTTCAAACCTGCGCTCCATACGTCCGAAACGTACGTGCGACAAATTGCGCAGCCATTCAAAGTACGACACCGTTACACCACCTGCATTCAGGTACAAATCGGGCAGCAACATGATGTTACGCTCCAACAGAATTTTTTCCGCTGCAAAAGTTGTTGGTCCGTTAGCACCTTCAGCAATTACTTTGGCTTTTATGCGGGGGGCGTTTTCGTGGGTTATCTGGTTTTCCAGCGCAGCAGGTATTAACACATCACATTCCTGTTCCAGCACTTCCATCGAATTGTTGAAATTTTTTGCACCCGGAAAATCAAGAATGGAACGCGTGTTTTTGCGGTGCTGGAATACTTCTTCAACATCCAATCCGTCTGCACTGTATATTCCACCTTCATATTCAGCAATGCCAACTATAACGGCACCACCTTCTTGACAAAATTTGGCTGCGTAATAACCCACATTACCTAAACCCTGTACTATAACCCGCTTGCCTTCTATGCCTGTGGTGAGACCTATTTTAGTCATCTCTTCCTTGTTGCTCATGCACTCGCGAATACCGTAAAAAATACCCAAACCTGTGGCTTCTGTGCGGCCGTTAATTCCGCCTTGTCCAACGGGTTTTCCCGTTACGCAACCCAGCGCATTAATATCATCGGGTTTAAAGGCAGCATAGGTATCGGCAATCCAGGCCATCTCACGTGGTCCGGTGCCATAATCAGGTGCAGGTACATCCACAGCCGGGCCAATCATGTCTCTGCGAATTAATTCCGTGGCAAACCTGCGGGTTATTTTCTCCAATTGTGCAGGTGAGTATTTTTTGGGGTCTACTTTTACTCCGCCTTTGGCACCGCCAAAAGGTACGTTTACCACGGCACATTTAAATGTCATGAGCGTAGCCAAGGCTTTTACCTCATCCACGTCTACCATTTCGCTGAAACGAATACCGCCTTTTACTGGTGTTTTGTGCTGGCTGTGCTGAACGCGGATGCCTTCAAACACTTCAATATTCTCTCCTATTTTTACCGGGAAATTAGTGACATAAACACTGTTGCATATTTTGATTTGTTCCAGCAAACCCTTGTCGTGCTTGGTGTAGCGTGCAGCGTTGTCGAAATAGTGCAGTACATCGTTGTAAAAACCAAGACCTGCATTTTTAGCGTGGCTCATAGATTATTTAGATTTTAGAATACACGAAATAAGTATAGAAATGGCTAATTTCAAACTACATGTGTAACGGGCGGTTCTCCGAAGCTGCCAGACAAGCCTCTTTGAATGCTTCCGTATACGTAGGGTGAGCATGGCTCATGCGGGCCACATCTTCAGCGCTGGCACGGAATTCCATAGCTACCACGGCTTCGGCAATCATATCAGCAGCACGGGCACCTATGATGTGTGCTCCCAGAATTTCATCCGTTTCCGTATCGGCCAGAATTTTCACCAATCCGTCTAAATCCATGCTGGCACGCGCTCTGCCTAATGCACGGAAAGGGAAACTTCCCACTTTATATTTTCGTCCCGCTTTTTTCAGTTCTTCTTCGGTATGTCCTACTCCGGCCACTTCAGGCCAGGTGTACACTACAGAAGGAATGAGCAGGTAGTTGATGTGCGGCTTCTGACCTGAAATGGTTTCGGCTACAAATACCCCTTCTTCTTCAGCTTTGTGTGCCAGCATAGCGCCACGCACTACATCACCTATGGCGTAAATGTTGGGTACTGCCGTTTGCAAGTGATCATCCACGGCTATACGGCCACGTTCATCTGCCTTTAATCCTGCTGCTTCCAGGTTCAGTCCATCTGTATAAGGTTTGCGACCAACCGACACCAGACAATAATCACCTTTCAGTTCCACTTTTTCGCCTTTTTCATTATCAGCAGTAACAGTTACTTCTTTACCTTTTGCGGTAGCAGCGGTTACTTTATGGTTGAAGAAAAACTCAAAGCCCAGTTTCTTTAATACCCTTTGCAGCTCTTTACCCATTGCCCCATCCATCATAGGAATTAATGAACCGGTGTATTCCACCACACTCACTTTAGCACCTAAACGGGCATAAACTGAGCCCAGCTCTAAGCCAATTACCCCACCACCAATAATGATCAGGTGCTTGGGAACCTCGGTCATTTCCAGCGCTTCGGTAGAAGTAATGATGCGTTTTTTATCAATGTTTAATCCGGGTAAGGAAGAAGGTTTGGACCCGGTAGCAATAATCACTTTATCGGTTTCGATGGTTTGCTCTTTTTCGCCTGAAACCTTGATGGTATTTTTATTTACAAATGATCCAACGCCTGTGTACACATCAATTTTATTTTTCTTCATCAGAAAATTGATACCGTCAGTGTTTTGTTTAACCACCTCTGATTTGCGGGCAATCATTTGTTTCAGATTCACTTTTACGTCTTTCACATCAATACCGTGTGTGGCAAAGGTGTGCGTGGCATTGTGGTAATGCTCTGACGAATCAAGCAATGCCTTGGAAGGAATGCAACCCACATTAAGACAGGTACCACCCAGTGTAGGGTACTTTTCTACAATAGCTGTTTTTAAACCTAACTGCGCACAACGAATGGCGGCTACATACCCGCCCGGTCCTGAACCAATAATGGTAACATCGTATTTCATGAATCTTATAATTTATAAAAAGTGGGACAAAGGTAGGGAAATGATGGGGGTGAAAGCAAGCAACAATACGCAAGTCCCCGAAAGCAAAAAAAGCGCTTTCAAATAAACAATCAATAGTGGAATAAGTATATTCGTTGACACGAAATCAAATGAAAAAATTTAAGTACCTCTATTCCGTGCTGGTATTGATAGGGTTTTCCTTAAGTACTCAAGCACAGTATACAGCCAAACAATTGCAATCAAGAGCTCAGTTTCAGGCTCAGCAAATGATGGATTCTCTCGTAAAAGGGAGGCATACCGGTTATATAGCTTTTATTTACCCCAAACTGGCTCAAATGGCCGGGGGAAAAGAATCTATGGTGACGGGCTTAGATAAGGTGCGGCAAAACATGGTTAAAAAAGGAGAACAGTTTGTGCGCATCAAAGCAGGAAATGCAGGAGCCTGCATTAAAGAAAAGAATGAGCTGCAATGTGTACTTCAACAAACCACTACCGTTAAAACTCTGCAAGGAGAAAAAACCCTGCGTACGCATATCATCTGCATATCTACAGACAATGGCAAACGCTGGACTTTTATTGATACCGGTGGAGCAAAGCCAGAGATGATAAGGCAGGCTTTTCCCAATGTAAGTGCATCATTGGTGTTTCCACCATTGAATTAAATGTTACTTTTTCTCCAGAAACTCCATCAATTCCCGTTTGTAAGATTCAACTCCCAACACATCGCTCACCTGATAATAATCTCCCGTGTTGGTGGTAAAATCATAGGCAAATTTGGCCAACTCTAATTTATACGATTCTACGCGCAGGGTGGTGACCAAAGCTTTTACCTGATTCACTGTAAAGCATTTTTTACTGCGCATTATTTGCTTTGCCGTGTTCAATCGGTTGGACTCCACTGTTTGTTTATTCAGGGTGGTTTTGATGCTGTTAAAATCGGCATCACTTACGGTGCAGGGTGGTGTATTGTCTGAAGGGTTGGTTTTGTTTTGCTCATTGTAAAATGCAATCAGGTTATCTTGATTGGGTTGGTGTTTGAACACCTGAATCATTTTAAGGTAATTGCCCTGATCATACGCACGGGAATATGCCTGCTTAAATAAAGCCAGTCGGTTAGATTCCAATTCCAACGAAATACCGATACGCATCAATTGGGCCACAGTAAGACAACCTGTGTTACTCATGGTGCCGGCTGCATTCAATTTATCAGCATCATTGCTCATGGTCTGAATGTTTTTGAAATAATAATCAAAATCATCTTCTGCTAACGGTGTCTCACAACCTGTGCTGCCTTTGTAAGCCCGCCAATCGGGGTAGGTAATATTACTCCATGGGTTGCTTGGTGCAGGAGTTGGAACAGGTCGTGGTCGTTGTTGAGCAGGCACAGGCTTCTGTTCTTTCACAAAATCATGCAGACGAAACACTGTAGAGAAATATGCAAAGGCATCATACACCTCCACAAAATTTTCTTTATCAACTGTATTGATGTAAGCCGTTTTACATAAGTCAAGTCTATCGTAGTCATTCTCCAGTAAGGCGGCCATTTCTTTAAGTTGTGTTGCGCTCATACAGTTATTCTGAACCACACGTTTGGCCTCAGCCAATCGCGCCATCTGTTGAGACTGCGCTTGCACATTGCGTAACAGTTGCTGGAAGGTAATGTTGGGAACAGCGGTTCCGCACCTGGAGTTTTGCGCCTGAATGTCTGAGGTGAAAATAGTCAGGGCCACGAGTGTAAGAAGGTATATTTTTTTCATATTCTGAATTTACTTCAACGGGTTACTCCATTTTCATACCAAGATTGTAGAAAGTAAACGCCCATTGGTCGGTTGCTTCATCAATCAACTTGGATGTAGGTTTGCCTGCACCGTGCCCTGCCTTTTTATCAATACGAATAAGCACAGGGTTGTTCCCTTTGTGACAGGCCTGTAAACGCGCTGTGAACTTATAGGAGTGTGCCGGTACTACACGGTCATCGTGGTCGGCTGTGGTTACCAATGTGGCCGGGTAGTTTACTCCCTCTTTAAGATTGTGCAAAGGAGAATAGAGCAATAAGTTTTTAAACATAATGAGTGAATCACTGCTGCCGTATTCGCCTATCCAACCCCAACCTATGGTAAACTTGTGGTAGCGTAACATATCCATTACACCTACTGCAGGTAAAGCCACTTTAAACAGCTCCGGTCGCTGGCACATTACCGCACCTACCAAGAGTCCGCCATTCGAACCACCTTTGATAGCCAGTTTTTGTGAGGAGGTATATTTTTCATTAATCAGAAATTCTGCGCAAGCAATAAAGTCGTTAAACACGTTTTGTTTTTTCAGCAACATACCTGCTTCATGCCACTCTTCTCCGTACTCTCCGCCACCACGTAAATTAGCTAAAGCATAAATACCACCCTGCTCTAAAAATACCAGATTGGAAATACTGAAAGAGGGTGTAAGGCTGATGTTAAATCCACCGTAGCCGTATAATAAAGCAGGGTTATTACCATCCAGCTTAATGCCTTTTTTGTGAACCAAAAACATAGGTACTTTGGTGCCGTCTATTGACTTGGCAAAAACCTGTTTGGTTTCATATTGTTCGAAATCAAATTTGATATCAGGCTTTTTGAAAAGTGTGGTGGTGTTTGTAGTAATATCGTACTTGTAAACACAAGAAGGATAGGTAAACGAAGTAAAGGTAAAGTACACTTCTTTATCCTCACGATGGCCGGAGAAACCACTTACAGTTCCCAACGCAGGTAATTGTACTTCGGCTTCCTGTTTACCTTTTGCATCAAACACGTACACCCGGCTGGTAGCATCTTTCATGTACACAGCCAACAGCTTCCCACCTGTGTAAGAAATGCTCTCCAGCACTTCATCTTTACGTTCAGCAATTAATTCTTTCCAGTTCTTTTCATTCGGATTGGCTGGGTCAATCAGTACTACTTTTTTGTGGGGTGCATTGCGGTTGGTAAGAACTATGAGTTGATCGCCCATGTTATCAATCACCACATTCTCACTTTCAAAATCATTGATTAAAGGTTGAAGTGACGAACCTTCTTTTGATAAATCTCTTACAGATACTGCATTTTTAGATGCCGCACCTTCTGAAATATGCATAAGCATAAAACGCTCGTCTTCGGTTACACCTATGTCATAATAACGTTGTGGTTTTGAAGCATCATGATATACCAGCTCATCTTTGCTTTGATCATTACCCAGCCGGTGGTAATACACCTTGTGGTGCTCGTTTTTGGCTGAAAGTTCTTTACCATCCACAGGAGCATCATAACGGCAATAGAAAAATCCGTTTTTGTACCAGGAAGCACCTGAGAATTTAATCCACTGTAAATGGTCGGTAGTTTTTTTACCGGTGTTTAAATCCAGCACAAAAAACTCGTTCCAGTCACTTCCTCCGCTGGATGTGCCGTAGGCGGCAAAATCACCTTTGCGGTCGGGGGTGAACATCGTCAGTGATACTGTACCGTCAGTAGAAAGTTTGTTGGGGTCAATCAATTCTTTCCCTTCTGCATCGGCTTTGTCCATCTGAAACAATATGCTTTGATTCTGCAGCCCATTATTGCGGTACATGAAATATTTATTGCCTGATTTGAAAGGAGCGCCAAACTTTGGATAATTCCATAGTTGTGTAAGTCGGTCTTTTATTTGTTTGCGGAAAGGAATTTTATCTAAGTAAGCAAAGGTGACTTCGTTTTGCTTGTCAACCCACTGTGCGGTGGTATCTGAGTTTTCGTTCTCAAGCCAATGGTAAGGGTCTGCTACTTCTGTTCCAAAGTAATTGTCTTTGTGATCTGATTTAATGGAGTACGGGTAATTGAGTTGTTCTTGCACAGTTGCTGATTTTTGATTGCAGGCAGTAGCCAGCAGAATGATGGAAAATAAATATGTAGTGTGTTTCATATAGGCATTAACTAAGTACACAAAAGTAATAAAACAAGGTGATTATGTGTAGCACATACAAAATAGATGAAGGGTTCATTTTGTGCTTCGGGTTTTCAGGTGTTATGTGCACCTTTGTGTTCAGAAATGTTGCGCATCTATCAGCTGATTTCTTATTTTAATCTGGATGTAGTAGCCGGAGCAATTTGCTGCTCCCTGTTTGCCGGACAAGTGCTTCACCTTACAGAAGACAGAACTGTTATGCACTGGTGTTTAGGCTTAAGCATCTGGTTAATATACACGGCCGACCGCTTGCTTGACGTTAGCCAAAAGGGATATCAGCCAAACAGTCGCAGGCATTTGTTTGCTAAACAACATATCAAAATTTTAACTGCTTTGTGTATCGCAGTATTTTTGGCTGACACCTACCTTGCTCTTTTCGTGCTGCAACATACACTTATTGTATTCGGATTTTTAGTGCTTTCCGTTGTGGCCGCTTATTACATTTTACTTAAAATGCTGCAAGCTAAGCGGGCCATATGGTTTCAGAAAGAACCGGTAATTGCGGCCGTATATACCATGGGCGTGTGGGGAAGCAACGTTTGGTTAAGCGGAAGTATGACCACACACCACTTTTTTTACCTGTTACTTCCCTTCTATTGTTTGGCGCTCATGAATCTGCTCTTGTTCTCCTATTTTGAAACAGAACGTGATGAGGAAAATGCGGAAAGATCCATTGCCGTGATGCTGGGTCAAAAACTCACCGGCAGAATTATCATGGTTTGTTTTGCACTGATACTTACTTTTAGTGTAACTCTTTTGCAAGTTGAACCCAACCGGGAGAATCTGATCATTTGTGTAACACGCACTACCATGGGTTTTATTCTCTTTGCCCTTTATTACCGCAGTGAATACTTTTACGATAAGGAGCGATACCGTTTTGTAGGAGACGGTGTGTTTATGTTGCCTTATTTGGCTATTTCTTTACTGTAAGACTCCTATCGTCTTTCAACAACTTGTGAGCGGCAATTATTCCGCTCAGCGTAACACCCGGGATACCCTGACCGGGGTAAGCAGAATCTCCGCACAAATAGGCTCCATGTTTATCCAGCCGTGCTTCAGGCATTTGCCAGGGTTTGATATTTTTGTATTGCGGGTAACCTCCTACAAAACCGTATTTACGACTCGTCCATTTTTCCCAATCAGAGGTTACCGAAGAATGGCGGTAAATAATTTCTTCTTTACGAATGAGTTCTTTTTGATGCAGCAGGTTCAACACTGCTTCGTCTATATTTGCTTTATCTGCTTTGAACTGATGCGGGTGGCGGATGTGCGTGGTGACGGATGCAATAAGTTCATTTTCCTTACAACGTAACTCATCGTGCGGATGTGAAAGACTCAGAAAAACTGTTGCTGCATCTATCCCCGGTAAGGGAACATGTAAATGAATTTGCTGATGAATGGCTTTGTACGTACGAACACGTTTGGCGGCAATATTAAGTTGATAAGCGCTGTACAATTGTTCAGGTGGCAATACTTTTTTGCTGTGACGTTGTGTTAGTTCTTCATCAAATATTTCCACTACATTATTCAGTGGAATAGCAGCAATAATTTTTCTGCACGTGTAGGTTGCCTTGTTGGTGTCAACCAAATAACCGTCTTTTTGCCGGCTCACCCCAATCACCCTTTCACGCAATACCAATTCTCCTTTGTGCTCACATATAAAATCAACAAAAGGTTTTACCAATTGTGCATTCCCACCCGGAATATAGTGATTGGTATAGTTGGTATAACACAACGCAGCCGCGCCAAACAATACGTTTACCTCTGCTGCATAATTTTGTGCTGATATAAGTAACTGCTCGTTTACAAAATCAACAAAGCGCTTGTTGTTCCAAAGATTGTGCTGCTGCAAGAGTTGTTTCATCGTAACAAAACTGTAAGGCACATAGCGCAGTTGTTTCAACGAAACATTGGCCGCAATATCCAGCAGGTCGCTCAAATTTACCGGGGGAAAACTGAGTTGCTGCAAAGAATTCTCCCACACAAAATTGCTGATACGGTAACATTGCAGCCAAAACCCGCGTTGATTTTCCTCTCCAAATACCCGTTCAGCCTCCGTTATCCATTGCTCTAAATTCTGGTAACGGTTAACCTGAGTTCCGTCTGCTAAATGAATCACCATGGGCACATCCAAGGGTAATGTGTTGAGCTGAATACCCAGTTGGTTACATACATAATGCAAGGGCATGTGCTCGTTCAAACCTACCAATGTAGTGGCGCCCGATTCAAACCCATATCCTTTGCGTTGGTAAGATGTGGTGCAACCTCCGGGAATATAATTTTGCTCAATTACTTTTACGTGCAATCCTTTATTGGCCAGCAAGGCTGCAGCTGTTAAACCGCCCATACCACTGCCTATTACGATTACGTCTGCATCAGGTGTATCCATTACTGAATATTTACACCTGAACCCCGGAAATGTTTGTTGCTAGTGCTGAATAAGTAATTTTCCTGCTGTTGTTCCTTCTGCTGTAGTGAGACGATAAACATACAAACCCTCGCGTAAAAAAGATACATCAAACAAGGGCTGAGGATTGGTTTGCTGCAACACTACTCTTCCTTGCAGGTCAACCAGCTGCAACGTTACAGCACCTGCAGATATTAACTGAAAAGATACTGAAGTACTGGCCGGGTTAGGGTAAGCGGTAGTGTGAAAAACGAAAGGGGTATTTTTTTCTTCCATACCCACCTGCAAACTGTTGCGGTATAAACCATTGTTTTCTGTTGCTACAAAAAGGTATTGGCTATTGGCCAAAAACCGATTAATGGCCGCTCCGGCACCAGGAGGGTTGTCGACAAACACCCAACTGTAGCCTGTGTTGTTGGAAACATATACTCCGCGGTTGGTGAGTGCAAAAAATCTTTTACCTATTTTATCTACTGTGTATAATCGTGGTTGTTCCGGCAGGTTTTGGCCTTTCCCTCCAACCCAAGAGCCTTCAGCAAAATATTTTAAAGAGTCATTAACATTACGAACCACCGCAACAAAAAATGAATCACCGGCCAATATTTTCATTACCGTTGAGCCTACCACATTCGGAATACCTGAGTTAACTTCGGTGTAAGTATCTCCGTTGTCTTTAGAGATGTAAATTTTACTCAGCTTAAACGCATCCATACCCAAAGCCATAACCGTGTCTCTTGCCCCTACAATACTTTGCAGCACTCCGCTGCCCTGTGTAAATACAGCAGGCAAATTGGCGTTTACATTTACAAACGTGTCACCATGATTTATTGAGCGGTATACAAAAAGATTGCTACCTGTGCGGTTGCGTATAAAAATGGTGGAATCGGCAGCGCCCACAAAATCAAAACTCTCCACTCCCGCAGGCAAGTTGCAGCGTTGCCAGTTCAATCCTCCGTTGGCTGAACGGTAGAGCTTCATACTATCACCAATGTGCACTCGAAGCGAAGCATAAATATGGGTGGATGATTGATTTAATGATTCCGTAAAAATAAACGGACTGTCGATGCCGGCATTTGATGGTGACCAGTTCAATCCGTTATCCGTAGAACGCAACACACCCTGATAACCTAATGCCGTGAGTAATGAACTGCCTACTCCGATGGTTTGTGAAGAACGGCTGGCATACATACCGCTGGCCCGTTTGCCCCAGTTTAATCCTCCATTGTCACTGAAATAATTTTCGTAATAGTACGTAGCCATCAGGTTAGTTCCACCCATCCAAACAGCTTTTTGCAGCAGCGGGTATTTCACTCCGAATGGGGCAGGCATTTTCAACCATGATTTTCCTTTATCATACGTAATAAACAACTCGGGGTTAAAATGCGGGGTATAGTCAACTCCGCAAACAATTAATTTGCCGTCAAAATAATAAAGTCCGTACAACTCCCGCTGAGGAGATATGGTGTTGCAGGAATCCTCCCACTGCAATGTAGTGAGGTTGAGTCTGCGGATATTGCTGTAGTTAACAATAGCGTAAATGTAATTGGAAGATGCTGCACTATCGCCACACAGGTTGTCAATGATATGTCCGTTGGGCAGGTTATTGGTGGTGTTCATGGCATTAAACAACAACCCGTCTGTAGTGTAGTAGAGCGTGTCTACCCGGTCAATATAGATTCTATCATTTTTGATTTTGTATATGTGCGGCCGTTTGGTAAATGTATGCCCACCGTTCTGCCAGGTTTTACCATAATCAAAAGAGCGGTACATTTTCCATTCATTGGAAAACGACTTGGCAGTAACCACCACATAATTTCCCAATGTTACTACCCGGTCAATGTACTGCCTTACTCCACCCGGATCTGTACAGGCTGCCCACGATTGTCCTCCGTCACTTGATTTGGCTAAACCGTATACGGTGGCGGCAAAAATGGTATCGTTCAGTACTGCCAGCCCGTTAATCTCTACGGCATTGTTTTGAGCAATGTTGTTGTTCATGTTTACCCAACTGATGCCATTGTTGGTAGTTTTGAAAACACCTCCGCGTGAACCGGCATAAACGGTATTGTTGTGATACAGGTAATCACGAACATCTCCACCTTCCAGTTCTGTAGCCAATAGTTGAGTCCAGTTGCTGAACTGGGCATGGACAGAAAAAAGTGAGAACGTGAGTAAAAAAGTAAATGTAAATCTCATGGGCGTGGTTTCAATTGGCAACGAAATTAGGGGGGCTAAGCGGCAAAAAATAAAAACTGAGCGAAAATGATGATAAAAATCAATGTGGTTAATGACAATAATCAGCGCCTATCTGCTTAAATTTAACCATATTTGTATGGTTTTACTTTAAATTAACAACCACCTCTTTTATTTGAAACATAATTATTGTTGCCATGATTAAGAAAATACTTGTTCCTACCGATTTCTCTGCTTGTGCTGAAAATGCTGCAAAATTTGCCGGTAAGCTGGCAGAAAAGTTTAAAGCTGAAGTAACGTTGTACCACATTTACGCTATCCCTGTAGTAGATCCTGTGGTGCCTTCAGGCAGCATGGAGTTGTACCTGAAGGAAACCGAACTGGCCGCCAAAACAGGATTAAAAAAATCCATGGATAAATTCCAAAAGGCTTTTCCTGCTGTGGTAGTTAAAGGCAAAACCAAAACCGGATTTGCTATTCAGGAAATCATCAGCCATGCCAAAAAATCAAGCATTGATTTGATTGTGATGGGTACTACAGGAGCCAGTGGCTTTGAAGAGTTACTGGTGGGCAGCAATACCGCCAGCATATTGGAAAAAGCTGATTGTCCTGTATTGGCTGTTCCGGCCAAATCTAAATTCAGTGACATCAAAAACATTCTTTACACCACTGATTTAACCATGCCGGAAAGCAGAACTTTTTCCCGCCTGCTGGAACTTGGTAAAGCATTTAGTGCCAACATTACGGTGTTACATGTAAAAAGCGAAATGGACCGCTACTTTAAACTGAGCGACATACGTTTTGAAAACTACGGCAAAATGGCCGGTTACAACAAGGTGAAGTACGATGAAATAAGCAGCGAAAAAGTTTTTGATGCCATTAACCGCTACATAGCCAAAGGCAACTTTGATGTGGTGGCCATGGCCACTCACTCACGTGGCTTTTTTGATAAACTATTCCACCGCAGTTTAACCAAACGTATGGCTTATCACACTAAAATACCTTTGTTGAGCTTTAAAAAAGACTAAATTTTAAACCTGAAACTATCAGATTTTCTTCAGGTTAAAATTTTCTTTAAAAATATTTTGTTTTAATCTGAAAAGCTCCTTTACTTCGTATTGCAGACAGATAGGTTTTTCATAGTTTACCCCGGGAAGCGAAAGCGTTCCGGGGTTTTTCTTTGTATAAAATATCGTGTGCTACTTTAAGAGTTGATCATTGTGATGACCTGCACTGAAGAAGTAAAGTGGCTTATTTATTTTTTGCGTAAGGAACAAACACAAAGCTTGCCCCATCTGTAGTTACCCAAAAAACGCAGGCTTGTTTTTGCGGGTCTTTGTAAGCTTTTTCAAATGCTTCACGCTTGTGTTCATGAATCACTTTTTTCTCCACCAGCTCTTCTAAAACAGTTGCATTAAATGTCCAGGTACGTTGGTATTCTTCTTTGTCAAATAACACCTCGCCTATTTTTACTTCATGTTGGTGGGCAACAAATACGGGGTACTGCGAAAAGCCCTCGTTTATCACATCGGTCACTACCTCCTTCATCTGCTCGCTGAAAAACTGCACATCAGCTTTCAGGCTGTTGAGTTCTTTTTCAAATGCATCGTTCATATTTTTTCCAATAAAGCAATATTTTCCACGTGGTGTGTATGAGGGAACATATCAACCGGCTGCACGTAAGTAACTTTGTACTTCTCTTGCATCAGGGAAATGTCGCGGGCTTGTGTGGCGGGGTTACAACTTACGTAAACTATACGTTGGGGAGCAACTTCAAGTATCTTTTTTACTACATCTTCGTGCATGCCTGCACGTGGCGGATCAGTAACAATCACATCGGGTTTTCCCTGCTCCGCTATAAAGGCATCATTAAGTACATCCTTCATATCTCCTGCAAAAAAAGACACATTGTTCAACTGATTAATAGCCGCGTTTCTTTTCGCATCTTCAATGGCCTGTGCAACATATTCAATGCCTACTACTTTTGCTGCTTTTTTGGCCAAAAATGAAGCAATGCTGCCCACACCGGTATATAAATCATACACCAACTCCGTACCGTTTAATGCAGCCAGCTCGCGTGTTTTGCGGTAAAGCTCCAGCGTTTGTAAGGCATTTGTTTGAAAAAATGATTTAGGCCCGATGATAAATTTCAAATCTTCCAACTCTTCTACCAAATGATCTGCTCCGGCATAACACACAATATCCAGGTCATAAATAGAATCATTGCGTTTGTTATTGATGGTGTACAACCAGCTTTTTACCTGAGGAAACTGCGGCATAACGGCCTCAAACAACTCTTTTATACCGACCTCATCGTATGAGGTAACGGCCAGCATTACCATCCACTCTCCTTTGCGGTTGTTGCGTAACAACAATTGACGCAACCAACCCTCTTGTGCACGAAGTTTAAAGAAGGGAAGACCTTTTTCGGCACCGTATGTTTTAAATGCTTTACGAATGGCGTTACCCAAATCATCCTGCAGGTAACAGGTATCCAAATCAATTACTTTATCCCAGCGACCCGGTACGTGAAAGCCCAGCCCTGCATGTTCTGCTTCAGAAAGTTCATCTTTATTCTCTAACGTGGTAAGCCATTTACGGTCGGTAAAAGCATACTCCATTTTATTGCGGTAATGTGTAACCTGAGACGAGCCCATAATAGGCTGCATAGTAGGAAAAGGAAATTTACCTATGCGTTCAAAAGCATCTTGTACTTGTTGCTGCTTGTATTTAAGCTGAGTAGGGTAAGCCATGTTTTGCCACTTGCAACCACCACACACCCCGAAGTGGGCACAAAAAGCATCAATGCGCTCGGGCGAAGGCTCCAGCAAACGATCAATGCTGGCCGTCATGTAACTACTTTTTACCTGTGTAATGCGCACATCGGCCACATCACCCGGAACGGCATACTCTACAAAAACTACTTTGTTGTTGTAACGTGCTACACATTTCCCCTCGGCCCCTGCATTTTCAATGTGCAAGGCCGGAATGTGACGAATAAGATTTTTTTTACCCATAAATTCAAGAGGGCGAAAATAGATAAATTCCCGCATTTGCTTTACTTCGCAGTGTATTGAAACCGTACATCCTAAAATTCTTCTTTTTTATTTCCTGCGGGGCATTTGCGCAAAATCAGCCTCCGGTTTTTATACAGCCCAATTACACCGATACCGCATTGGAAGCAGAACTGGATACCTGCCTCAGTATTGTTATTGATGCACCGGAGGCCGATGATAGTGTGGTATTCTGGATAGAAGGAGAACTGGTGAACAAAGATAGTAATGCCTATATCCCTCTACAAATTGACCGAGCGAAAGGAACGCTAAGCACACAATTGTGTTTTAAGAACGTGTGCCGTAAGGTGCGAAGTGAGCCTTATACTTTTAGATTGTATGCTCGCGACACAGCTTTTGACACCACCGTTTATCAGCTGAACATTTATTTGACCAACAGCCTTTCGCAGGAAATGCGCAAATTACCCAATGTGTTTACACCCAACGGTGACGGCATAAACGATGAATTTAAACTGATAGACTCCAAAGCACAATGTGCCAACCTGTTTAGTATAACCGTGTTCAACCGGTGGGGGCAAAAGGTGTACGAAAATAATCGGGTAAGTTTTAGCTGGGATGGCGGTAAAAGCCCTGACGGAGTATACTTTTATATTATTGAAGCGGGCGGTAACGGGGTAAACGGAATACTGAACTTAATTAGGTGACTTTGACTCCTGAATAATGGAGTTAAGCAACTGCATAAAATCTTCCGGCTTCAGGTATCCCGGTTGAACAATTAACCTGTTCTTTACTGTGATAATAAAGTAGGTGGTAGGATAACCATAGCGCTGGTTGTTGGAAATCATCATGTGCAACTCCACTCCGCTGTAGGTTTGTCCGTTGAGCTCATACTTTATATTAGGTATCTCAGGATTGAACTTGATGGGCACAAAATATTTATTCAGCGTTTTTACCACCTCAGGATTCGTGTAGGTATCACGGTCCATTTTTTTGCACCATCCGCACCATTCCGTGTAGGCATCAATGAGTGCAATCTTCTTTTCGCTCACCGCTTTAGGGTAACCATCGTTCCAGGTTTCCCATTTAAGTGACTCTACCTGTGGTGTTTGCGACAAGGCAAACAACGGTAATGCCAACAATACCGATACAATTAATTTTTGCATGTGAGGTTTGTTTCAAAAACTATTCCAATGCGCAATATAAAAGAATAGAGTATATATTTCACAGGGAAAAGTGCCAGGCAGATTGATATCGAACCAATGAAAGACTTGCTTTTAAAACAAATGCCGCAACAGCCCTGAAAGGGCGCCCTACCACATGCGAGGGGTGATAGCCCCTCGGCACGGAATAATAAGTGGAGCGTTACAGCAGGTGTGAGTTCTTAAGTGATTATAGTGGCAGGGTAAATACCCTGCATAAAGATATTGCTCTTTGGAAAATTACATGAAAGAAGTGAGGGTGAATACCCTCCCTGACTATCAACTTATTATTTTCTTTTTCTCAGAAAAGTGATAAATGGTACACCTTGGTTTTGAAAACGCAATACTAACAACCTCTCCCACATTTTCTTTCTCCAAACCTATTTTATACTCCTCTTCTTTTTGCCATTTTTAACAACTTAAAACTCTCGTTTTCTTTGCCATACAAAATTCACGCTTCAAAAAGTGATAAATGGTACACTACCCCCATTACCAATAGTCTATAAGAGAGTAAACAGGTTCTTCTGATGAGAAAGAATATTTTAATATCCAGAAATCATCTAAGTAATCGTAAGAATACTGTTCATTTGAGGTTAGTCCTCCTATATAAGTGAATCTATATACTTTTCGACCAGAGAGCTTTCTTACATTTGAAATAAAAAATAAGTCATTTGCAATATAATTTTTCTTCCTGTTATAAGAATGAGGAGCGCTGGTGCAAATGAAATACCTCCCATTCTTGTACTTAATAGAGTTATCTTTCCTAATTAGCGTATCCTTAATTGTCATTTTTAATGAGTCCAACGATTTTTCGATTTCGTTTTCGTGGTCGCTTATATATGCAGAAACTAAGATTTTATCCTTAATATCAAATCTTACAGGAAACATCGAAGAATATAAAGTATCGGATTTAATCCTTATTCTTTGAACCCAAAATACAGAACTATCTAGTTCAGATCTATAGACAAATGTATACAATGGTTTATCCCAATGGAATATGCAGTTTTTGTACTGAGCATAAGTAGACTCTGAAAGGATTAATGACAAAAAAAACACACCACTTAAGGCTCTTATAATACTTTGAATTATTCTAATCTTCATTTGTGTCTGGTACCGTATCATTTGTTTCTACTGAGTCTGTTTTATTAGGACCAACTACCTTCACTCGCGCGCGTTTGTAACGCGTGTGTTTACTGTTTAAATTCGTATAACCCAACTGGCAGTCGTTTGCAACGAGTACCTTCTCTTTTTGTTTTGCGTTTGTAACGCCCCCTCCACAAATTGTCATTTTACTCAAAAGTATGAAATTGTTACCAAACATTAGCGTCCACCATGCGAGGGTGATAGCCCCTCGGCATGAAAAACGAAACCGGATAACTTCGTTATTAAACGAAAAAAAGTGCCGATTAACAGGAAAAGACAGGCAGTACAAAGATGAACGTTATGTTAAACGAAGTAAAATATGCAACTTTACCTTCATGAGCCAAACCAAAATACTAGTAGTTGATGACGAAATAATTTTACGTGAGTACCTCACTGAGCTTTTAGAACTGGAAGGGTTTTCCACCCTCTCAGCCGGGAGTGCTGCGGAAGCCATAGGACTGTTGCAAAACAACCAAGCCGCACTGGTACTTAGCGACTTGTTTCTTGGACAAAGCAGCGGAATGGAGATTTTGCAACACCTCAAACTAACACAAGCAAACACTCCCTGCTATATTATGTCGGCCGACCTTACTGAAGAAATCAGGGGCAAATGCCTGTATGCGGGAGCTAAAGGACTGATAAAAAAACCGTTTGACAACAGTGCCATCATCTCCCTCATCAGAAATAGCCTTTCGCATTGAACTGAAGTCGGTGCTTTCTTTCACATTTATTCAATAGGTTTTATATATTCGTACAACCTAACAACATAACCTCATTTTGAATCAGAAAAATCTCATTTTTGCCTGGTTAATATTTGCTCTATCGCTGGGAAGCATAGTAACTGCATTTGCAGAAAATAATCCCACGGCTGATAGTTTGTATGCCGTTATAGAAGCCACAGAAAACGACACCACTAAAATAGACCTGCTTATAGCACTGAGCGAACAGTTTGAAGAAAAGGATAAGGCAAAGGCTTTAGATATACTCAACTCTGCTCTCAAATTAGCTACAACAGCCGATTCAAAAATTCGGCAAGCCTCTATTCTGAGAGCAATCGGAAATATCTATATCAGTCAGGCTGATTTAGACAAAGCTACTCAGGTACTGTTTTCTTCCATAAGAATAAGTGAGGATATTAAAGAATGGGAAGGTGCGGCTTCAGCATACATTTTATTGGGCCGACTTCACATGGAAAAAGGTTTGGATGATAATGCCTCTAAAAACGCACTCAAATATTTTATAAAATCACTTGGCGCACTGGAAAAAGCCGGAAACAAAAAAAGAATTGCCGCAGTACTTAACAATATTGGCACTGCATACGGTTCCATGAACGACTATTCAACGGCTATTGAATATTTATTGAAAAGTCTGAAAATTCGTGAAGAGATAAAAGACGATGCGGGCATTGCCTCCACGCTCAGCAACATAGGCTTAATATATTCCCATCAAAATGATTATGATAAAGCACTGATTTATCAAATAAAAAGTCTGGTCATTCGCGAACGCATTGGCGACAAAAAAATGATTGCCAATTCCATGAATAACATAGGTGATGTTTATGCTGCCAAAGGCGATTATGACAAAGCAATAGAATGGTTAAAAAAAGGTCTGAAACGGGCAACAGATATAGGCAACAAAAATTTCGAGAAGAACAGTTATGAAGGTTTAATGGAAGTTTATGAGGCAAAAAATGATTTTGCCAATGCCCTAGTTTATGCCAGAAAGTATGAGGAGTTAAAAGACATGATGCTAAACGCTGAAAGCGATGAGCAGATACAAGAACTTGAAACAAAGTATGAAACCGAAAAGAAAGAAAAAACCATACAAAATCTCACACAGGAACAACTTGCCAAAGAGACCGAGATTGTAAGAAGAAGAACGGTAAACACCTCTGTACTTATAGGTGCTGCTGTTATTGCCTTAGTGCTGGTATTTACCTACCGCACGTACAGACAAAAGCAACAGGCCAACGAATTACTGACTAAATTGGACAAAGAGAAAAATGAATTTTTAGGTATTGCGGCACATGACTTGAAAAATCCGCTGCAAACCATTATCGGGTATTGCCAGATGCAAACAAGTTACTTTGATAAACTGAGTAAAGAAAAAATTCTTAAACAAACCAACAACATTGAAATCACCTCATCACGCATGCTTGATTTGGTAAGCAATCTGCTTGATATAAATGCCATAGAAGATGGCTTGGTAAAGGTGGATAAAGAAAAAACTGCTCTGTCGCCCTTGTTGGAAAAGATTACAGAGAGTATAGAGAATCAGGCATTACAGAAATCGATTAGAGTACAACTGAAAACAACGGAAAAAAATATGGAGGTAATTACCGACCCCCTTCTTTTACGACAAATTATAGAAAATTTATTGAGCAATGCTATAAAGTACTCTCCTGAATCATCTGAAGTATTACTGACTTGTACAAGAATAAACGGTGCAATTGAGGTGGCCATAAAAGACAGCGGCCAGGGCATTCCGGTAAACGAACAGGAAAGGTTATTTAAAAAGTTTTCTACGTTAAGTACCCGCCCCACTGCCGGTGAATCTTCTCACGGTTTAGGTTTATCCATTGTGAAAAAACTGTCGGACTTGTTAAATATTCAAGTGAGCTTCGAAAGTGAACAAGGTAAAGGTTCCACATTTAAACTTTTACTTCCATGAGAGAGAAATTTGTTTTTTGCCTCTTCCTGCTCACGGCTGTAATTACACACAGTTGCCTGGCTGCTACAGAAGACTCTGAGCTCTCACAGCTGATTGACAGCCTTAGAAAGCGCAGTGAAATGAACCTTCATGATACTGAAAAAATGAAGGTGTACTATGATTTGGGCGACTATCTGGTAAAGGCAGAACCCGAGGCTGCCAAGAAGTATCTTGACCTTTCGCTGGCACTCAGCGAAAAATATAATAACCTTAAATTAAAGAAAAGAAATCTGGAGCGCATTGGTGTTTATTTCAAAGACAAAGGCAAATACGGCATTGCCTTAAGCTACCAGATAAATGCACTAAGAATAGCTGAAAAACAACAGGACACATTCGGCATAGCGGTGTGTTGTAACAACATTGGCGTCATATATAAAAGTTTACACAAGTATGATAAGGCCTTGGAGTATTATTTACGCTCCAATAAATTGTGTGAACTGGCCAATAAAACACAGGGATACATTATGACCCTGAACAATATCGGAACCACATACAATGATCAGGGCGACTATAAAAAGGCTAAACCATATTATGAAAAAGCATTGGAAAAAGCCAGAGAAACTGATGATAACAGTGCCATAAGTGTTGCTTTAAACAACTTAGGTGAAGTGTATGCTATGGAGGAAAAACATGACAAAGCATTGTTGTGTTTTAAACAGTGCCTGGAAATTGACCGGAAGGTGGGCGACCAGTTTGGCGAATTACTTTCCATCATCAACATAGCCGGCTCCTACGTTAACCTGCAACAGTATAAACAAGCCGAGAGTGAATATTATCTGGCATTTGAACTGGCACATAAACTAAACGGAAATTACTATTTGAGTGACATACACAAAAACCTTTCAGAGCTGTTCACTAAAATGGCTAATCACAAAAAGGCCTTTGAACATTTTAAATTACATGTAAGTTATAAAGACAGCATCTTTAATGAAGAGAACAATAAAAACCTCTCAGATTTACAACTGCAGTATGAAACAGAAAAAAAGGAACAAGCTATAGTTTCACTCAATAATGAAAAAGAGTACAAAAATGCAAAAATAAAAATGCAAAAATCAGTACAAGTGGTGAGTATTTCCATTGGTCTTCTGCTGCTGCTCTCTCTACTTTCATTATATAATTTATACCGCCTTAAAGCGAGAACAAATGAACAGCTCATATTGCTGAATAAAGAAAAAAATGAATTCCTCAGTATTGCTGCGCATGACTTAAAAAATCCCTTGCAAACCATTAAAGGGTATTGCCGCATGCAAAAAGACTATTTCGATAAACTGAGCAAAGAAAAAATGCTGCACTATACCCACAACATTGAAATAGCTGCACGCAATATGGTAGAATTAATCAGTAACCTGCTCGATATAAATGCCATTGAATCCGGACATATCAAAAACCAAACTGAAGACATTAACCTGAATGAGTTTATGGAAAAAGTGGTTGAGAATTTCAGGTTAGCTGCAAATCAGAAAAACATATGGTTGTTATTTGTTCCGCATAAAGAAATCTCCATTATGGCTGCTGATGCCTCCTGGTTAAAACAAATTGCCGACAACCTAATGAGCAATGCCATCAAATACTCTCCCATTAACAGTGAGGTTACACTGGCTATTATTAATGATGGCAAAACCTGTGGCTTTTATGTACAAGACCATGGCGAAGGCATAAGTAAGACTGATCAAAAGCAACTCTTTAATAAATTTACACGCCTGTCGTCAAAACCTACTGCGGGTGAAAGCAGCAATGGATTGGGGCTTTCCATCGTAAAAAAATTAGCTGATATTATAGGTGCTGATATCCTATGCGACTCTGATACGGGCAAGGGATGCAGGTTTACCGTTGTGATGCAAAATGAAAAATAAGGCACAATTACACCTGGACGGACTTAAATACCAGCTTAGTCAGCATTTCATTTTTAATGTAATGAATACCCTGCGCATTCTTATACGCAAGGAACCTGAACAAGCCACAACAATGCTGAACACCTTCAGCGAATACCTCCGTTTTGCTTTGCACAAAACAACCGAATTCTATTCCACTCTTGAAAATGAACTTACGGGAATTGATTTGTTTATTCGCTTGCAGGAGTTGCGCTTTAAAAAGCAAACCCATCTCGTTAAAACTATTTCTCCCGAAACACTTTGTAAAGAAATACCCGGATTTATTTTACAGCCTTTTGTTGAACAGCTACTCAAGTTTTCTCAACCGGAAAAAGAAGCTGATATTACGTACTTAAATTTTGCTGCTGAAACTATCGGCAGTATGCTGGAAATTAAGCTCTCCTGTCGTGCGGTACCCGACAAAAATAATGCTTCTGAGCGCGTAACTTTTTTGCCCAAAAGTGATGCAGAGCAAGGCGTAGAAACAGCACTGGAGTTGTGCCGCAGTATATTTGGTGACAAATTCACTCATCATACCAAACACGAAGAAGACAAGCAAACAATAACCCTTACCTTACCCTTAAAATAATGAAAAACACCCGCCTAAAAGCACTGATAGTAGATGATGAACCTTACGCCCGAGGAGAGTTAGCCGAGATGCTGATACCGCACACCAATGTGGAGTTGGTGGGAGATGCGGGTAACCTTACTGATGCCACTGCGCTTATTGAACAACACCATCCCGATGTGGTTTTTCTGGACATTGAAATGAATGGTGAAAACGGCTTTGAATTACTTGACAAAACCGAGTACGAATTTAAGACAGTGTTTGTAACTGCTTATAATCAATATGCCATACGAGCCTTTGAGGTGAATGCTATTGACTATTTATTGAAACCGGTAATGCCTGAGCGTTTAGCTAAAACCGTACAGAAATTAGCTGAACAAATTGCCGCAGATAAAGAACAGGAATCAACCCTGACTGCACTTACTATGGACGACAGGTTGTTGTTAACGCTTAACCGTAAAATGAGTTTTATAAAACTGGGTGACATTAAATGCATACTGGCTGCGGGTGATTACTCCGAAATTGTAACTGTGCAAAATGATAAGGCGCTGGTACAAAAAAAGATGAAAGACTGGGAGGTGCAGTTACCTGATAAACATTTTCAGCGTATACACCGTACTGCCATTGTAAACCTTGATTACGTTGACAAAATTGAACGATACGGCAAAGAAAACGCCATTGCCTTTGTGAAAGGAATGGATAAACCCCTCGATATCAGCAAGAATTTTCTCGCTGAACTGAAAAGTAAGTTTAAAGTCTAAAACAGCCCGTTTAAAGATTTTATTCTTCATTCACATATATCTAAGGTGACACGAGTTTTGCTTTCGTTTACTTTGATTATCCATAAGAGCACTTAAACTATCTCAACTATATGAACATCAAAAAATTTACTCTCCCACTTGAAACAGCTTTTTTTATTGCTGTTTTCCTGTTTGGTATTACCGGCCAGGCCTTTGCCCAGTGCGGTAATGCCTCTGCTTTAACCCCTGTGGCTTCGGCAACACAAATCTGTAGCGGTACAACGTTAAAATTATCTGTTCAAGGTGTGCAGGTTGTTAACTGGATATACAAAGACAATAGCGGAAGCTGGCAAAACACCTTCTCCGGCAATCAGTCTACGTATTCTGTAACGATAAACGTTTCGTCAAACACCAGCAGGGAGTATCGTGCCATTATCAACCACTCTACCTGTAGTAACGATACAACGGCAGGAGTAACGGTAAGTTTGCTTGCAGCCGGTTACGGCAACATCAATACGCTGGTGCCGGTAAGTTCATCTGCTTCTGCTTGTTCCAACAGCAATGTAGTAGTTGCAATTCCTGCACAATACACCGTAAAAGAATGGGTATACCGCGATAACAATACCGGAAACTGGATGGTATACAGCACCGGAAACTCCACCACACTCAATGTAAACGGTTTTACCTCCACCACGCCACTCATCCGATCTTTACGAGCCATTGTTGCAACCGGCAGTGGTTGTAATTATGACACCTCAGCGGCTGTGAGTATAACCTTCAATCCTCAGAGCAGAGGAAATCGTGCTGATATTGTTCCAATACCTACTGCAACAAATGTATGTGCTGGTACAAACACTCAGGCTTCGATTTCTAATTTACTTTCTGTGCAAAACTGGATTTACCGTGATAACAATGGCACCTGGCAAAGCACTTTCTCCGGCAGCAGCATCAGTTTAAGCACCAGTGCGATTACTACCAATACTACAAGAGATTTTAGGGTACTTATTAATGACAATGATAACTGCCGTTTAGATACATCGGCAATGACAAGTATTACCATTGTTTTGAACCGCGGAAACGATAACAACATTGTACCTACCTCGGTTAATCCGATAGTATGCAGTGGCAACTCTGCGAGTGTTGCTGTTCCCAACAACTATTCATCACAGGTTACCGGATGGTTACGTAGAGATAACGGCACAGGTATCTGGACGCTGATTTCTACAACCAGTGTAACGTACAATGATTTTTCAACTACAGTTACAGTTCCTACCTCGCGAAGCTATCGTGCGCTTATACGTAACATACAGTCGTGCAGTATTGATACCACTGCGGAAGTGGTAATTAATATCAAGCCTAATACCAACGGCAACAACAACAGCCTTATACCTTTGGCGTATAGCAATACTGTTTGCAGCGGATCTCAGGCAACTGTTACTTTTAACGGAAACGGAGCAACCGTACAGAACTGGATTTACCGAAACAACAATACCGGCAACTGGTTTTCTGCGGGTAGCGGCACAAGCTATACTGATTTTAACACAACTGTTACTGCTAATACACAACGCAGTTACCGCGCTGTACTTCGCGATAATCTGAATTGCCGCATTGATACTACAGCCGAGGTAGCCATTTCCATTAAAATAAAATCGTACAGTGGAAACACTATTCAGATTCAGCCCATAAATTCCAGTCCGGTTATTTGCGCTAACGCAACCTCACAAGCGTACATTACCTACAATGGAAACTACACCGCAGAGAAATGGGTTTACACTGACGGCAGCAACTGGAGTGATGTATCAGGTTCAAGCAGTAACAACATGTATGACTACAATACCAATGTTACATCAACTACCACCCGCACATATAAGGCGCTGCTGCGCAACAATGAAACCTGTATGATTGATTCCACGTTGAGCACCACCACCACCATAACGCCAAGAACTTACGGTGTAAACAATGCTGTTACTGTTCAACCGGTACAAAGCACCTATTGCAGCGGAGCTTCTGTTTTCCAAATATCAGCAAGCAATATTCCCACTGGTTACAGTGCTCAAAACTGGTTATACCGAAACAACAATACCGGTAACTGGATTCAAACAAGCAGCGGAACTACATTATATGATTACAACACAACTGTTACGTCAACAACTGTTCGCAGCTACCGCTTACTTTTATTTAACCCTGCCATGTGTAAAGTAGATACAAGTGTTGAAACCGGTATCACCATCAATACACGAAATGCAGGAAATAACAACACGTTAATTCCCGCTACTTCCACAGCTTCAATATGCAGTGGAAACGGCCTCTCTGTCAACATTACTTTAAACTCCGGACAAACCGTAGCGCGTTGGTTGTGGAAAGACAATAATGGTACATGGAATGTTACCAGTTCAACAAGCACAAATATTTTCCAAAGTAATACCTATGTACTTACCTCTACTACACGTCAGATAAGAACAATCATCAATGACAACAATACCTGTAGCACGGATACTTCCGCAGCATTAACTGTTGCCATCAATCCGGTTACGGGCGGAACGGTAAGTTCCATTACGCCTTCTGCATCACAAACCGCAGTATGTGCCGGAAATACCATCAATGTAAATCTGGGTTCAGGTTCTTCCTCCACCTTTTTACGCTGGTATTACAGTAATAACGGCATTCAATGGCTTGAGCCATCAGTATACAGTCAGGGCACTTCTATGTCTGACAACGATACGCGGGTTAATTCCTCCACCTCACGCAGATACCGCTATGTATATTACCGCAACCAAGGCTCCTGCATAGTAGACACCACACAAAATATCACCGTTAATATTACTCCGCTGGGCGGGGGTGGCATGCTGAGCAAATCAGTAAGCGTATCGAACAACAACATATGTGCAGGTGGCTCAGTGACCGTGAGCGTCTCACTCGCATCGGGTGAGCAGGTGAGCCGTTGGTTGTACCGCAACAATAGCGGACCATGGCAAGTGCTTTCTACCTCTACTTCAAGTGCGGTGTCTGACAATAACATTCGTGTAAACACAACTACCACACGTGAGTACAGAGCTGTGATGTATAACACCAATGGATGTAGCTATGATACCACACAAAGTAATTCAATTACTGTTAATCCTGTTACTAACGGCAACAACCCTTCGGTAACACCAACTGCTGCAGCTTCAAGCGTATGTGGAGACGGCACACTGAGTATCAATGTAAATCCGGGAACGGGCAACACTTTGCGCCAATGGTTGTTCAACAACAATAATGGCAGCTGGTTACTGCTCAACACCAATAACTCTACCAATTATAATCACGCCAACACTACTGTTCCTAACGGAGTAACCTCACGCGGGTACAGAGTATTATTAACTGATGCCGTAAACTGTAACATTGATACTTCTGCCTCACTGGTTTTAACTATCCAACCTTTACAAACCGGCAATCACTCAGCCACTCCTTCGGGAAATACAACGGTGTGCGCTTCGGCTACCAGCAACAATATTTCTTTGTCCACCCCATCGGGGTATACTGTGAGCAAATGGATATACAACAATAACGGTGGAGCATGGGATGATTTTCCTTTCAACACATCCGGCTCAAGTTCCATCAATGACCTTAATCTGAATACAGCCAACACCACCAACCGAGGCTACCGTGTAATTATTCGCAACAGCTCAACCTGCCGTATTGATACATCAGCAACATTCTCTTCTACCATTTACAAAAATACTGGAGGAGTGTTAACTACTTCGGTTCCTGTTGCATTAAACAGTACAGTATGTTTTGGAGCTACTTCACAACTCAGTCTAAACGTTCCATCAGGATATAGTGTAACCAAATGGATGTACAGTGATAATGGCGGAGCACTGAAGGGTTTTACCAACTCTACCAGCAGCTCTGTACTGAATGAAAACCATACACAGGTGAATGCAACCGTAAGTCGTTCTTATATTGTTATCCTCAATAATGCATCCGGTTGCAGAAGAGATACTACCGCAGGTACCAGCGTTACCATTAACCCCAGAACTAATTTTGGTAACAGCACCGCTAATCCGACTGCTAACCCAACAGGAGGTATTTGCAATGGCGGTTCAGTACAGTTAAGTATAAATCAGGGTGCTGGCAACACGGTTGAACGCTGGATATACAGCGACAATAACGGGCCATGGACCAACATACTGTCATCCAATTTTTCGTCAGTAACTCACCAAAATACCTACATCAATTCTACAGTGAACAGACTGTACCGCGCCATGATTAACAATGTTTCACAGTGCCGTTTAGATACTTCTAATGCTGTTAATGTAAACATCAGCATGCTGGGTTACGGAACAGATACTACCATGGTGATTACTTCACCTGATACAATTTGCGGAGGAACTACTGCCTATATGTATGTTAGCAGCAGCCCTGTGCGTAAGTGGATATACCGCGATAACAACGGTGCCTGGATGGATATAAACAACAGCGCTTCGAGCAGTATAAACGAAACCAACACCAACGTAACTTCTACCATAACGCGTACATATGCTGCCCTTGTTTTCAAAACAGCTTTTTGTCGCATCGATACCAGCAAAATGCGTACAGTAGTTCTTAAACCATACTCACAAGGAAACACTACCGTAAAAGCCAATATCACCAGTGACTCTATTTGCATAGGTACTAGCAGTGTGTTCATGAGCGTTCCTTCAGGAACAGTTAAAACCTGGATTTACAGAGATAACTTCACCGGAACATGGACAACAATACCGTCTTCTGCTTCCACAGGTTTCAACCATTCGCTAAGCGGATTAACCCTCAACACTCCGCGTGTATACCGCGCCATACTTACTACTACCGGGTGCTCTGAAGATACTACTGCAGGTGATACTGTAGTGATTAAAGCCTTCAGCAAAGGAAACAACAACAGCGTTACACCCACTATAAGCAATGCAACAATTTGCAACGGAGCACCAGCCTTTGTGAGTATCAACCCGGGTTCAGGCAATAGTGTGGTTAAATGGATATACCGTAACAACAACACCGGTTCTTGGCTTGATTACCAAACAGGAGGTAACTCCATCAGCGATTACAACACTTACGTAAGCACTCCGCAAACCAGAGTGTACCGCGCCATTTTACGTAACAACACACTTTGCAGTGAAGATACGAGTGCCTTGCTTACACTTTCGTTATTACCGATAGGCAACGGAAACACCACTACTACACCAACAGCAAATAACAGCACCGTGTGTACCGGAAGTTCAGCTGTCATCAGTGTAAATCCGGGATCGGGCAACAGTGTTCAACGCTGGATTTACCGTAACGGTACTAGCGGAAACTGGATTGATTTAGCTTACAGCGGAAACTCTGTTACTGATAATAACACCATTACCGGAGTGACGCTTGTTCGTAATTACCGCGCCATTATATACAACCCTTCTACTTGCAGCAGAGATACTACTCCTGCGGTAAGCGTAACTATCACTCCTGTTACTGTGGGTGTAAATACATCTATAACACCAACGGCCAGTAGCGCCACAGTATGTGCCGGTGGGTTTGCGCAAATCAGTACCACCACCGCAGGCGGAAGTGTAGTGGGTTGGGTGTACAACATTAACGGAAGCGCGTGGATGAATTACGGGTACACTACCAGTACCACAATTTACGACTACCAAACCTCGTACACTTCAACAACAACAAAAGCCTACCGCGCATTAATCTACACATCTAGCACTTGCCGAATAGATACTTCGAACAGTGTAACAGTAACCATTAGCCCGCGCACGTATGGCAACGACAACAGTTACACCTTTACTGCTCCTTCTTCAGCCTGCTCCGGCAGCAGCTACAATGTTCAGATAAGTTCATTGGGAAGCGGCAACAGCATTGCCCGCTGGATATACAGAGACAATAGCGGTGCGTGGATGAACATCAGCAGTAGTTCTACAGCTTTCACTGAAAGTAACACCAATGTGAGTTCAACCACTACACGTGTTTACAGAGCACTTATTGTGAAAGGAAATGCCTGTACCATTGATACCAGCAATACTTGCACAGTTACCATCAATCCGGTAACTAACGGAAATGATAATACCATTACACCTTCAGGTCCTTCATCGGTATGCTCTGGTGCAACAGCTAATGTGAGCGTATCTCCCGGAAGCGGCAACACCGTTCAACGCTGGATTTACAGAATCAACAATACCGGAGCATGGATGGTGTACACCTATTCCTCTACTACCTCGTTCACTGAATACAATACTTCTGTAAGCAGTACCACAACACGTTCGTACCGCGCACTCATTTATAAATCTGCCTCATGCAAATTGGATACGTCTGCTGAATATACACTTACTATGAGTCCGCGTACATACGGTAACTTATCAGCAACGCCAAGTGCGGGTAACAGCAGCATCTGTACAGGGTCATCGGTTAACATCAGTGTAACACTTTCAGGCGGAACAATTCAAAGCTGGATGTACCGTGATAATAACGGAGCATGGAATACCCTCTCCTACACCAGCAGTACTTCCATCACTGATTACAACACCTCAGTAAGTACAACAACTACACGCCAGTACCGTGCTTTAGTAACCAGCAATACCGGTTGTACCATTGATACTACCAACACAGCAACCGTTACCATTAACCCGCGTACCTACGGCAACATCAGCAATACCCCAAGCTTGAGCAGCAACAATGTGTGCAGCGGCTCATCAGTAACTGCCGGAGTAACCGTTTCAGGTAGTGTAATAGGTTGGTTGTACCGTAACAACAATACCGGCAACTGGATTAACTGGAACATTGCTTCCAACAATGTGACCGACTACAACACGACCACCTCTGCCACACTCATTCGCTCATACCGTGCATTAGTGCAAAGCAGTGGTTGTTCTATTGATACCACACAACAGGCAAGCGTAACCATTAACCCCATAGGAAGAGGAAACAACAGCATGCAGCCAACCGCAAACACCTCAACAGTGTGTGCAGGTACAGTGGCCGGAGTGAGTATAACTCCTGGAACATCTACCGTTTTAGGCTGGATGTACCGTGATAATAACACCGGAAGCTGGACCCCTATTTCTTTCAGCGGTTCATCTTCGTATTACGATTATGCTACCGGTGTAAGTGCCACTACCGTTCGTTCGTACCGTGCATTGGTTTACACTGCTGCAGCTTGTAGTTACGATACATCACTGGCCGTGAGTGTAACCATTAATCCAATCACTAAAGGTAACCTCAACACCTTAACCCCTACTGCACTAAACGGAACCGTGTGTAGCGGAGAACCTGCATTTATTTCTGTAAGCACCTCCCTGCAAGTGCTGCACTGGATTTACCGTACCGATGGTGGCGCATGGCAGGTGTACAACAGCGGCTCAACTTCATACAGCGACTATGCTACTACTACAACAGCGCAACGGATAAGAGAGTACAGAGCCATCGTTCGTAACACCTCTAATTGCAGTGACGACACAACACTTTCGGTTACTGTAACTCTAAAACCATACAGCAATGGAAACAGCACAGCTACTCCAACAGTAAATCAGAACATGATTTGTTCCGGCAACAGTATTTCAGCCAGTATTGGCGGAAATGTATTGTATTGGATTTACCGCAACAACAACGGTACCTGGCTCACTGCCTCAGGAAGCAACACACTCATCCAGAACAACACTTCTGTCAGTCAGGTAACTCTTCGTAGCATACGTGCCATTATTGTCAATACTTCAACTTGCAGCTACGACACATCAGCACAGGTGGATGTTACTATTAATCCGAACAGCACAGGCAATGTAAGTTTGCAACCTGCTACTGAAGATGTAACCATTTGCAGCAACAATCCTGCTGTTGTAAAAGTAAACGGATACGTTGGAAATGTGGTGCGCTGGATATACCGCGACAACAACGGACAATGGAATAACATCTCCTTTAGTGCCGTAGATTCTTTCATTCACAACGCTACCACCGTTACTGCTTTAACCACACGTGAATACCGCGCTATTCTGTACACAGGTTGCAGCACAGATACTACTTTGGCCATCGCTGTAACCATTGATGTATTCCCTGTTACACCTTTAGTTTCTCAATCAGGTGATACTCTTATTTGCTCAATTGCTTCAGGAGTTACTTACAAATGGATACGCAACGGCTTAGATATTCCGGGTGCCAATGCCCAGAAATATGTTCCTACTCAAAGCGGAAACTACGTAGTGGAAATAAGCAACAGCAACGATTGTAAAACAGCCTCTGTTCCGTTTAACTATGTAAAAAATAGTGTGGCCTCTATGCAGTTGCTTGATGTGGTGGTTTATCCTAACCCTACCCACAGTGGTGAAGTACACATCAACTTCACTCCTGTAACAAGCAGCATCCGTATAACTGTGATGAATGCTATGGGTCAGGTAGTACAACAACTGCATGTTGAGTCAACCGATAAAGCTACCCTTGACCTGAATGCTTTTGCAAAAGGACTATATTTCATACACATACAGGCTGACGGAAAACAAGCTACCAAACAAGTACTGTTCAGATAATATTACGTTCTAACCTAAACCCTAAGAACCCGGAGTGCAGCAATGCCTTCGGGTTTCTTTTTGCATTAAAAGCAGCAACTGACAGCACAATAAAAAAATAATAAGCGTAGGGTGTTGGTGTGTTTAAGTGTTTAGGTGCTTACGTGTTTAAGTAATACTTTACTTAAACGTCCCTGACTCTCCCGGATACTTTTACAAACTCTGATTTAAAAAGATTTACCTGATCAATAGTAATTGTTGTCGTGCAAATGGACACGTATGTGGTGTTATCAAATCGTGCTGATACATTGATAAAACATCTGACAGCAAGGTAATAATAAGCGTAGGGGTGTTGGTGTGTTTAGGTGCTTACGTGTTTAAGTAATACTTTACTTACACGTCCCTGACTCTTCCGGATACTTTTACAAACTCTGATCTAAAAAGATTTTCCTGGTTAGTGAGTGTGCAAATCGTGTGACATCTAATCGGCCTGACCACTGCAGTCGTCCAGATGAAGCGTGATGCTTTCTAACACAATGAATAAGACTGTCAGTTGTAGCAACTGACAGCACAGAGATTGGTCTGACGCGTAATGCGTCTGACCAAAGTAAGTAAGGGCGGTCAGACGCATTACGCGTCAGACTGCTGATAAGGATCAGTCTAAGGTTACCGTACCACGACCCAGCATGCTCAAGTCATCATACAGTTCAACGGCATATTCTCCTTTGCTTAATGCGTCTTGGGTTTTGTCCCAATACAAGCACATGTTAATGGCTTTGTTATCGTAGTTGTAGTTTTTCTTCTCGCTGTACACGGTGGGTTTGTCATTGTACACAAAGGTATTGCTTACGTTGCTTGACATAACCGACCTGTCAGGACCCACTACTCTGATGTATACATTACGCGGACCTTTATCTACTATAAGGTTTTGCATAATGGAAAAACAAATACGGAATTTTTGTACTGATTTAGCTCTGGTTACCACTTTCTCTTTATTTCTTTTAACAGCAACAGCCTCCACTTTTATATTGGCTGCCAGCATTTGCGAACCCAGTTTTACTTTACCGGTAAGCATGTCTTTTTCGCGCTCTGCCTGGCTACGTTTGGCATTGGCCTCATCTAAAGATGAGTTTAGCTCCCCGTTTTTGGCCAATAACTCCTGATTTTGCTTACGTAACTCTTCGCTCTCCATACTGAATTTAGCCATCTCTCCTTTCAATGCTTCAATCTCTTCTTTTGCTTTTTTGAGTTGAGTAGCATCACCTGAAACGGCCATTCTACGAATCTGATATATCTTCTGCTGAATCTCTTTGTCTTTAACATCCAGTAAGCTATCCTTACCCATTAATTCCAGGCGCAACTGTTCCAATTCAGCCTCCACTATATTCAACTCTCCTATAACAGAGTCTTTCTCCGTTTTAACAATTGTGGTCACTTTATTGGCCTCATCAATCTGATGATTTTTTTCTTCCAATTGTTTGAAAAGATATACGTTGGAACCTAAAAGCATCAATATCACTATTGCGGTGATAATGGTTTTTAAACTGCTGGGTTTTTTCTCCAATTCGTCCATGGGTTGATTGCTGGCCATATTTTTATTATTTGGTTGTAACGTTCGAATCTATATGATTAAGTAGTAAATACAAAATTTTTTACTCAATATGCTCAAAAACAAGTGCTATGGCTTCTTCCATTTGATGCCGCAACCAATGGCTTTGGTAAGCGTTACTACTGGTTTGCTGCCTTTCGAAACTGCTTCAAGGGCTTTTTCCAGGTACTTTTCTTTCACAGCGGCAGGGTCGTCAAAGTTATCGTCAATAGCTCCTATGTATTCCACCCTTAAAATATTGGCAGACGTTTTACTTAATAAATAAACATGCGGAGTTCTTTTGGCCCCATAAATTTTTGCTGTTTGTTGAGTAGAATCTAACAGGTAAGGAAATGTATACCCTTTTTCTTTAGCACGTTTAATCATGTTGGGATAAGAGTCTTCGGGTTCCGCTACGGGATCATTGGGGTTAATGGCCACCACCGGATAACCCAGCGGTGCATATTTTTTATCTAAGTCAATAATACGTTGTTCATACGCCTGGCTAAAAGGGCAGTGGTTACAGGTGAAAACAACAATGTATCCTTTAGCTTGTGCCAATTGATTTAGTGAAAACACTTTTCCGTTAATATTGAGTAAAGAGAAATCTTTGGCTGTATCGCCTACGGCATAACCATCCTGCTGAGCGCGGGCTACAAAAAAGGTAAGTGTGCTAAGCAGTATGCTGAAGAATGTTTTTTTCATTTTATTTTAATTAATTGCCTCACTTTAACATCCAATTGTTCGAATGTCATTTGTCCTTCGTAAAAAATTTTAGCTGCTGCGGTTTTACCTGAAAACAAAGTAGCCGGAATTGCACCCGACCAGGTCGGATCTATTTCCTCCAGCCGTTGGTTAAGTTCTACCACATCCGTAAAAAGCACCTTCGACTTTAACTCTTTTGACCGTATAAAGGGTAGTAAGCGGGTGTCCATGTTCTTTTTTGAATCGAGATTAACCAGCAATACTTTAACACGGGAACGCCCACCGTACATCTGATTTAATTTTTCGAAAGCCGGCAATTCCTCCACACAGGGTTTACACCAGGTTGCCCAAAAATTGATGACGTAAATGGTATCGGTAGTGTGAGTTTTGTATTGCAGCAACTGATCAAAAGTAATTTCAGGAATTGCCGCAGACTGTGCCTGAACAGCACCAAATCCTAAAACAAATAGCAACGCAATGAAAACTCTTCTCATAACAATTGAATTAGTTGAGCCAAATCATGTATGTGATAAGTACACTCAAAGGTAAGCGGTTTTTTCTCCGGATTAAAAAATACCTGATCTGTTCCCGCATTTCTGGCTCCGGCTATATCGGTATCTGCATTATCGCCAATCATCAGGCATTCCCACAAAGGCACGCCTGCCTTATAAGCGGCAAACTCAAAAATACGTACATCGGGCTTCTGGCAACCTATTTCTTCAGATATAATCAAATCATTGAAATACTTTTCAATGCCGGAATATTTCAATTTGGTGTGTTGCACTTCGGCAAACCCGTTGGTAATAATACTCATGGTATATCTCCCGCTCAGGTACTCCAATGCTTCGATGGCATTCGGAATTAAATGCGGTTTTGTGGGACTTATAGAAAGGTACTGTTCGCTAAAAGCATCAGCCAGATGATCTCCGTCAAAACCCAGTGCTTTAAAGGTGCTCCGAAAACGGTTATCACGCAGCTGGGCTTTATTTACTTCGCCTTTGTGGTACTGTTGCCATAATCTGTGATTAATATCTGTATAAACTTCTAAAAATCGCTGAGGATGTGGCACACCAAATTTGTGCAACTCAAAATCGTAAAACAGCGTGTGTAGTGTCTCCTCTGAGTTGCGGTGAAAATCCCACAACGTATGGTCAAGATCGAAAAAAATGTGTTTGTATTTTGCCATTACAGCTTCTCGCCAAAGCTGAGGTCGCCAGCATCGCCCAAACCCGGAACAATGTATCCATGTGCATCAAGCTCATCATCAATGGCCGCAATCCAAATGTGTGCATCGGGTAAATGCTCCTGCACATAGGCCACACCTTGTTTACTTCCGATAAGGTTAACAATGTGCACTTCGCGGGGCGTACCGTTCCTGAGCATGGCCTGATAAGCCAATACTACCGATTGACCTGTGGCCAGCATGGGGTCGGCCAAAATTACTATGCGGTTAGTTAAATCGGGGGCGGCCAGGTACTCAACTACAATGTCAAAACTACCATCGGCTTTGTGGTTACGGTAGGCTGAAATAAAACAATTATCGGCATCGCTGAAAAAATTATTGATGCCGTGATGTAAAGGTAAACCTGCCCGCAGAATGGTTGCTAATACAGGTTGTTCAGCCAATACGGGCATTTGTTTCTTTCCTAATGGAGTGGTGATTTCCTGTGTTTTCCAGGGTAATGCTTTACTTACTTCGTAGGCGCAAATTTCGCCTATACGTTCAATGTGCTTACGGAAACGGAAACGGTCGGTTTGTCGCGAAACATCCCTCAGTTCAGCAACAAACTGGTTGATAAGTGAGTGGCCCTCTGAGAGATTGTGGAGCATACGCTCTGATAAATTAAGCTGTTGCTTCCTCTTCGTCAGACTCCAGTGGTAATCCCAACAAGGTCTTCATGATGTCTTCAATCTCCTGACGGTTATACTTGTTATTCGCGTCTTTAAGTAAATCAGCAAAGTATTCCAGATTAGTCAGGTCTTCTTCATCCTCCAGATAGTTCATTACCAGTGACCCATTTTCCTCAATGTTTTCGTATACCAAACGCAGCGTTTTTACTACCAATGGATCGCCTACAGACTTCACTATTTCACGTATTTCTTTCATCAGTTCCACTATGCGGGGCACATCAAGCACTTCATAGTTAACCAGTTTACGTAATTCGGTTACTTTCTTGTTGTATTGTTCGTTATACATATCTCGGGAATGAATTTGAGGACAAAAATAGGGCAAATTATTGGAAAAATACGCTCTAAAAATGCACCCGTTGCTACCGAACGGCAGTATGCCCCAACTGAATAAATACGTATTTTGTGGTATCTGCTTTCATAATCTTTCGCATAGATTGCAGAAAATTAAACATATCACATGAAATTAAAATCTACACTATTCTTAACTTTAGGACTTATTACTTCGTTTTGCCATGCTCAGTTCTACCCGGGACCTGACCTAACCACACCCTTACAAAAAGCACAACAGGTTATTCTGTTAAATGGAAAACTTACTGCTTTGGGCCAGTTGTGGTCAAACGGTTCATACCAGAATAATACCAAGGAAGTTGTTACAACCAACAGCAAGGGAGACGTGCTCTTTAGTGAAAATTTTTATGACAATAACGGAACATTAATTCGTCAAAGCTGGAGCGAAGGAACTACAACTTACGATGGTGCAGGAAAACTCCTCACTGCCTGGTCAAAAGCCACTTCTGTTGATACGCTTCATTTCAGAGTAAAATGGATTTATCAAACCGGTTACAATGCCGGTGGCAAACTAACGTATTACAACCACGTAGATAGTTTTTATGACGGTAACACGTTAACTCAAACAACTGTTATGGTTGATAGCATTTACTACAATGCTGCCGGAAAAGCCGATCGCTTTGATTCATACACAAAAACAATTTCAGGTGTTTACGCGCTCAATTGGACCACTAAAATAACCTACGATGCAGGCAACAACCCTGTTGATGTTGATTACGCGCTTACCAGCAACAATGACTACGCTGTGCTGTACCGCATGAAACTCACCTGGGATGCACAAAACAGAATGACTTCTCACCGCTATTTCCCTGCCTACATGTACCTCCAATACAAAGACAGTGTGTATGAGCAACGGTCTCAATATTTCTCTTATGATGCCAACGGTAACCTGTCATTGGTGGTTGATTCACAGTATTCAGGAAACGGGCTTGCGCCTAACTTTATCTACAACGGCTTTTCGTTTTCCTCCGGTAAGTTGATGACCATTGTGAGACAATCCACATCCGGATTCTCTGATTCTATGGCTTATCACCGCAACGCTACCGGTCTTCCCGATTCAGTAAGTATTTACTTTAACATAGGTAACGGGTTTATTTATTACGGACGTAAATTATATACCGCTGAACCTTTAACCCCAACCTCTGCCAAGGAAATTAGCTCCGTTGCGTTGCTTGTTTACCCTAATCCTGCCCGTGAAGGAATAACTGTTGTAAGTGACCGCGCTATACAACAGTGCAATATTCTGAATTTGCAGGGTGCTTTAATGTTATCCGCCAAAAGAAACAGCAAGCAAATAAGCATCAACACAAATGAACTTCCAAAAGGTATTTACTTAGTTCAAATTCTTGACGAAAGAGGAAACTACACCAGAAAACTGGTTATCGAATAACACCTAAACCACACCATAATACCTGCCACCTGTCAATTGACGGGTGGCTTTTTTATGCTTACTGAATAAGTATTTGAGTTACTGCTTTTGAAATATTGGTTGAAAATGTAAATTTGACGATGTTCAAAAATTTAGCTGCCGCTTGTATCACCCTGCTGCTGTGTTCATTTGCCCCACTTCAGGAAAAAGTTGACAAGATCAAACTAACCCTGATTTCTAAAAGCTTGCATAAAGGGCAATCGTTTACTGTAAAAAGCGATTTGTACTACCGCGTTTCCGGTGGAACTATGGTTACCCGTTTCACCTCACCTTTTGAAAAAATTGTATTCACCAATGCCAATGGCGAATACAAGGATTATAACGTAAAACAAAACACCGTTACCCTGATGCAGGGCTTCGACCTGAGTTCAAAAAACAGTTTGTTTTACAGCTTTTTCTCCGGCAGCATCAATGATATGGGTTTGGCCGCTTTGGGTTATAAATTGGTAAGTACGCGCTTTGAAAATAAAATTGTTATCACCACGTGGATGCCGGTTGGCCCGTCTAAAATTATAAAGAAAGCTGAAATTGCTCACGAAAACTACCTTCCCATATTTCTGGGTTTTTTCGATGCCAATAACAAGCCCGTTCAAAAATCATATTATACCAATTACCAAACCGTTGGAAGCATAAAGATGCCTTTTACCATAACTGAGTTTGACTACTTTGGCGATAAAGATTCTTTGATAACCAGACGCACCTATACCAATTTGATACTGAATGCAGCCGTTGAGGACACTTACCTTAACTATAAAATTCCGGCCTCAGCTAAAGTAATTTCACCTTCAACTGATAAACCCAAAAAATGAGAAAAGCTTTTATCCTACTCCTCTTTATATCTTTAAGTTTACACGTTCAAAAAGTTATGGCACAAACTAACAGTTTGAACAAGGTGTTGCTGGAAAAGCAGGATTTTGCCGAAAAAAGGTATGACAGAAGAAAACCGGAGTTCCTTTTCAAAAGCAGCAAAAATGTTTTGGTCAAATACAATCCCGTTACACTCACGTTTGGTAGTTTATTATTCATGTACCAGAAAGGGATTTCTCCTCAGCTTTCAGCCAACTGCCCTTATGTAATTAACTGCTCCAATTTCAGCAAACAATGCATACAACACTACGGAATGGTAAAAGGCATTGCGCTCACAGCCGACCGTCTTACACGCTGTACACAATTTACCTTGATTGACCTGAGACCTTCTCAGTTTACGAAAGAACGAAGAATAATTGATCCTGTTGAACAGTACACCTTTAAACATGCGCATTAAACTTATTGCTGCTGTAAGCACTATTGTATGGTTTGCGATGTGCACTCCTGCAATGGCTCAACAAACAGATTCTACCAAAACAGTGAGTGATGAACTTCAGTTTATCGACTACCTGATTAACAACAGAGAATTTGATGATGCTCTTGTATTGCTGCGTCAACCTGAACTGTTAACCAAAGCCAACACTGATCAAACCGATAGCATTCATTACCTTTTGGGCTGGACCTTTTATAACATGAAGCAGTTGGACAGCAGCATTGTTTATTTTAAAAAAATAAGTCCCACTTCTCCGGCATACATCAAAGGCAGTTATTACAAAACTTTTGAGCTGCTTTACTCAGGCAGGTATGCTGAGGCAGAAGTAGCCATTTCCAATTTGCCTGTTCAGGATTCATTACAACAGGAGCTACGTCTCTTTCAACAATCAACCGGTTATCTGTTGCAAAAAAAATACTCCCTTTTTGACTCTGCGGCTGCACAATTCACTTACACAAATTTTGCTTGTGCTACCGAACAAAAAAATCTTTTCACTTACAGAGATGAACTTAAAAAAGTAAAACAACGTTCTCCCGTTTTAGCCGGTGTATTCTCAGCTGTATTGCCCGGCTCGGGAAAATTGTATGCCGGCTATAAAGGCCAGGCGATTGCTACCCTTATGCCTTGTGTAGTGTTTGGTGCTGTGGCTGTTGAGAATTACATCAAAGACGGGCCTAAGGATGCTAAATTTATTGCTGCCGCCAGTGTGTTTTCGATTTTTTATGTCGGCAACATTTGGGGCAGTGTAATGAGTGTAAAAACTATTCGCACACAAAGAAACAATGAGATATATAATTCTATTTTGCTGGATTTGCATATTCCCCTTCGCAGGATATTCAACTGAGGTTGTTGCAGAAAAGGTTTTGCAAAAAGCCGATAGCCTTTTTCAACTGGCCGATTACCAGCAGGCCGGTATTTGGTATGATAAGGCTGCCTACCTGTCTGTAGATAATGTGCAAAAAACACACGCCCTGATGAGAAAGGGTGATTGTTACCTGATGCGTAGCAACTACGCTGCCGCTGAACAATGTCTGTCACGTATTACGTACTATGGATTAAATGATTCCATGCAGTATGCCGCCAGGTACAAAACCGCTTTATCTGCCTACCTTAATTCCTCGTTTGAAAATGCGGAGTCGCAAATACTGCAGTTGAGAGCTTTTGTTTCTGACACACTTTTATCTGTAAATGCCTATCCGCTTTACGCCCTCATTCTTAATGAAAGCAACAGGTGGACCGAAGCCAAAGAAGTGCTGCTGCAATACATCAGTTCAAGTGGAAGTTCTGCTGAACAAAAACAACAAATGAAGCAGGAGGTTGAAAAAATGTATGCCGGTGCAAGCATACCACGCTTGAAGGATGTTGAGAAAGCAAAAAAACTATCTTCTATTATTCCGGGTACGGGGCAAATTTATGCGGGTTATTGGGGTGAAGGTATACTGAGTGTTACACTACAAGCGGTGGGGCTGGGAATAACCGGATTAGGCATATGGAAACAGTACTATGCCAGTGGTGTATTAATCGGCTTCTCGTTCTTTCAGCGCTTTTATATGGGTGGCATAACCCGCACTGAGTTTCTGGCACAAAAGAAAAATTATACCCTTAAAAGGAACTTCAATAACAGCCGGAAAGAATTTGTATTGAAATTACTGCCTAATTGATTGACGTTTCGTTCGTCAAAGTCCATAAAAAAAGCGCCATGAAGGCGCTTTTTCTTTACTTATGGTGTGAGGATTACATCCAAACAAACCAATCGTCATTTCCGTCATAATTGTCTAAGGCATCCTGTCCTTTAATCAACACGTAAAGGAAGTCACCGCAACTGGCTACACCACCTGCAACTGGAATACAGAAGTATTTCCACCACAATTTACCCCAGTCGCTACCCATGTACTTACGGTGAAGTGCAAGGCCTCCGCAGAAGAAGTTCCAAACCAAGAACATAGCAACTGTTTTTTCTCCGGTTACTGTGGTTGGGTTGGCTGCAAACGCTGCTTGTGCCTCAGGGCTGAAAGTAACATCTGTTGATGCAGTAAACATTTGATCAACTGCTGCTTCATCTAATTTGTAATCAGAGGCGAAACCAGCACTAAGAAGGCATACAAAAAATGCCAAGGTTAGAGTTAATTTTTTCATGTATTTAAAAGTTTATTTTTAACAAATATATATTTTTTTTTCTTACCACATAATAAATTTACTATTATTAATGTATTGGTCACCTTCAGCATCTATCAACAACAATATACCATCAACCAACAATACAATACCACAACCACTAATTGTACAAAAATACATGCAAAAGATTTTCAGCGTTTTACCATCTGTTCCTAGAATGAACCTATGAAAGGGAATAGCCACACCAACGCCAAGCAAAATTGACCCTAGAGCAACAATTCCAGCAATCAATTGTTTATTATCGTCACCTGCCACCTTCTCTTTGTCAAATGGAGCGTCAACTAGGCCGCTTATCTGAAAGGTAACATCTTCTGAAGCACCAAACAATTGTTCAACAGTAGCCTCATTTAAAACGTACTCGCTCACAGAAATAACATCGGCCTTAGACACATAACAAAAGCCTGTAACCAATAGAAATAGTACAATTAACTTTTTCATATTTATTTTATTTTTTCAATACTATGTATATTCCCGCAAATTTCAAAAAACTGATTTGCGTAAGCCCCTACTATTTTTATTGTTGGTTGTTGCTTTGCTGCCGGCAAATGCCCAAGAGAACATGGAGCTTTACAGCCGGATAGTAGAGAGTTGTTATAAATTCAAATTCAAAACTGCCGATAGTCTGATTAACCAATTTGAAAAACAGTCTCCCGGTATTGATGCATTATTACTGCGCTCCAACCTGCAGTGGTGGCAAATAATAAGTGGCAATGACCGCCCCGCAACACGAGAGCAATACTACCAAACACTACTCAGCGCAGAAAAGCTGCTGTTGCAGGAGAAAAAAACAGACAATGACCTGCATATTTACCGGGCCATTTTCCTGTACGGTTACCTGGCCCGTATGGACGGACTTAACAGCCATTACCTGAAAGCTTTTCTTCGTATGCGAACCTGCTACAAGCACCTTCAAAAAAGTTTCGGACACGAGGAACGCTTCAATTATTTTTACCTTTCCTCAGGACTCTATAATTACCACATGGATAATGCCGGTGCTAACTATCCGGTTCTTATTCCTTACCTCTACTTTTACCCTGAAGGGGATGCCAAAAAAGGGATACAAATGCTGGAAAAAGCGTCTATGCTTAACAATAAAATACTGAACACAGAAGCCACGTATTTTTTGATGAAAATTTACATTGGTGAGAAAAAGTATATTCCTTCGCTTACCTATTCTACCAAACTGGTTTTAACTTATCCCAACAATTGCCTGTATTTATATTACCAGTTTTATGCATTGCTGCAACTAAATCAGGTAGAAGATGCAAAAGAAATTTTAACCAAAATCATTCGCATAAGTGAAAGCAATGTTGAACTGAACGGAACGCAAAATACTTACTTTGCTCAACTTGCTCAAAAAAATATTCAGGAGCACCTGAACAAGAAAAAGTGAGCTGTGCTTTCATTTAACAATTCTAATCACCACTATAAATACATCCCTTAAAACTGTTCAACCCTGACAGGGCTATATTCTTTCGCATAAAGCCCTGTCAGGGTTAGGGGAATGAACAAGTATACAAACCGTTAAACGATTTACTGTTGTTTCTGGTCTTTATAAAAAAACCCGCTCCTTTCGAAGCGGGTTTTCTTTTCTTATAGAGCACTTTTCTCTTAGCTGCAACCCATGCTGTTACCGCAATTCAAACACTTGTAGCAGGTGCCGCTGCGCAGGGTAATGTGTCCGCATACGTTGCAGGGAGGTGCATCACTTTGCATGCTGCTCATGTACTCCTGTGTTTGGTCTAACTGAGCGCTGGCAGTAGCTGTTTTCTCCACATTACTTACCGGAGCAGGAGTTACCTGTGCTACGGGTTGTGGTTTTACAGATGCTACCTGTGATTTAGCGGCCATCTCGGTTTGTTTTTTAATCATCGGGTTTTCTACCGGTGGCACCTGAACTAAATCAGTACGACCTAAGTATTCAAAGCCCAACAAGCGGAACATATAATCTACAATTGAAGTAGAGTTCTTGATATTATCATGTCCTTGCACCATACCGCTTGGTTCAAAGCGGGTGAAGGTGAACTTCTCTACAAACTCTTCCAACGGCACACCGTATTGTAAGCCTATGGAAACAGCTATAGCAAAGCAGTTCATCAGGGAGCGGAAAGATGCACCTTCTTTGTGTAGGTCAATGAAAATTTCTCCCAATGTTCCGTCTTCGTATTCACCGGTGTGAACGAAAATGGTTTGCCCGCCAACGGTTGCTTTCTGAATAAAGCCGCTGCGTTTTGATGGCAGTGATTTGCGCTCCACAATACGGGCCAGTTTACGTTTAAACTCTGTATCCATGGAGCGGTTAAGAATGGCTTGTGCTGCTTCCAATACCTGATCGGCTGTTAACTCGCCAACCGGTTTGTAAGCGTCATTACCCAACACGTGCTCTACTACTTCCTGTACATCTTCTTCGTCTTTCACGTCTGATTTGTTGCTCAGTGGTTGTGAAAGTTTACATCCGTCACGGTAAAGTGCGTTGGCTTTCAAACCTAATGTCCAGCTCATTTCGTAGCAAGATTTAATCTCTTCAACGGTTGCCTCATTAGGCAGGTTGATGGTTTTGGAGATAGCACCTGAGAGGAAGGGCTGTGCAGCAGCCATCATGCGAATGTGGCCATGTGCATGAATAAATCGCTCACCTTTTTTACCGCACTTGTTAGCACAATCGAATACAGGTAAGTGTTCGTCTTTCAGGTATGGCGCACCTTCCACTGTCATGGTGCCGCAAACGTAATCGTTGGCTGCATCAATTTCTCCTTTGGTGAAACCAAGTTTACGCAGCAGGTTAAAGTTTGGTGCGTTGTATTCTTCAGGCTTGAAACCTAAACGTTGTAAGCACTCTTCACCTAAGGTCCAGATGTTGAAGGCAAAGCCTATTTCAAATGCTCCGGATACTGCTTTATCTAATTTTTCAATTTCTTCTGCGGTAAATCCGCGGGCACCCAAGGTTTCGAAGTTGATACCGGGAGCTCCTTTTAATGTAGCACGACCGATGGCGTAGTCAATAATTTCTTTGTTCTGCTCTTCGGTGTAACCTAAGTTTTTCAATGCAGCGGGTACAGATTGGTTGATGATTTTGAAGTAACCACCACCTGAAAGTTTTTTGAACTTCACCAAAGCAAAGTCAGGCTCAATGCCGGTAGTATCGCAATCCATTACCAAACCAATGGTTCCGGTAGGAGCAATTACAGTAGCCTGTGCGTTGCGGTAACCGTATTGTTCACCCAGTTGTACTGCACGATCCCATGAGTTACAAGCAGCTTGCAACAGGTAATCAGGGCAATATTTAGGATCAATGCCCACTGGTTTAATACTTAAACCTTCATAAGCATCCGTAGCATTGTATGCTGCAAAGCGGTGGTTGTGCATTACGCGCAACATGTGCGTTTTGTTTTCTTTATATTTAGGGAACGGTCCGAGATACTTAGCCATTTCAGCTGAAGTCTCGTAAGCCACACCATTCAGAATAGCGGTGATAGCTCCGCAAATAGCAAATGCTTTAGGTGAATCGTAAGGGATACCTGCCACCATGAGCATAGAGCCTAAGTTAGCGTATCCTAAACCAAGCGTGCGGTACTCGTATGACAGTTGAGCCACTTCTTTAGAAGGGAACTGAGCCATCAATACAGAGATTTCAAGCACGGTAGTCCACAAACGAACGGTTTGTTCGAAACCTTTTACATCAAACTCCAGCGTATCGGCATTGAAATACTTCATCAGATTCAATGAAGCCAGGTTACAAGCCGTGTTATCGAGGAACATGTACTCTGAACAAGGGTTAGATGCGTTGATGCGTCCGCCTTCGGGGCAAGTGTGCCATTCGTTGATGGTAGTATCATATTGTACACCGGGGTCAGCACAAGCCCAGGCAGCTTCACCAATCATGTCCCACAGTTTTTGTGCAGGAATGGTTTTCATGGTTTTGCCGTTGCTGCGGCCTTTCAGTTCCCAATCTTTTCCTTCTTCCAATGCATGAAAGAAATCATTAGGAATACGAACGGAGTTATTGGAGTTCTGACCTGAAACGGTGGCATAAGCTTCACCTTCATAGTCGCTGGCATATCCGGCTGCAATTAAAGCAGCTACTTTTTTCTCTTCGTCTTTTTTCCAGTTAATGAACTGAAGAATTTCCGGGTGATCTAAATCCAGACAAACCATTTTAGCGGCACGTCTGGTTGTTCCGCCAGATTTGATAGCTCCAGCTGCACGGTCGCCAATTTTCAGGAAACTCATCAAACCCGATGAAGTTCCGCCACCTGAAAGTTTTTCGCCTTCACCACGAATGCGGGAGAAATTGGTTCCCACACCTGAACCATATTTGAATATACGTGCTTCACGTACCCACAAATCCATAATACCGCCATCGTTCACCAAATCATCATCCACACTTAATATAAAGCAGGCGTGTGGTTGCGGACGCTCATAAGCAGAGGTGGATTTTTCCAACTGGCCGGTAGTAGGATTCACAAAGTAGTGACCCTGAGGTTTGCCGGTAATACCATAAGAGGTATGCAAGCCGGTATTGAACCACTGCGGTGAGTTGGGCGCGCAACTTTGACTTATAATAGTATGTACTAATTCTTCGTAGAATATCTGCGCATCCTCGGTGCTGTTAAAGTAGCCGTATTGTTCGCCCCAGGTACGCCAGCAGTTGGCCATGCGGTGGGCCACCTGTTTAATGGACGTTTCAGCGCCTGAGCTACCATCGGGCATTGGTACACCTGCCTTACGGAAATATTTTTGGGCCAGAATGTCGGTAGCTACCTGACTCCAGGCTTTAGGTACCTCCACATGGGTCATCTCAAAAACTTTTTCCCCTGACGGGTTTTTAATCACAGAGGTTCTGAGTTCATACTCGAACATGTCAACGGGATTCACTCCCTCTTGGGTGTAAAAGCGCTCAAACTTTAATCCTGTTTGGTCTTTTTTACTTGCTTTGGCGGTACTTTTGGTCATATGGCGATACAATAATTTGGGGCTGTTGATTACCTTAATAAATGGTTAAAAATTTATCAGGGGTTTTTTACCAAAAATAGATGTGTTATGACCATCCCATCAAACCGCCTTTTCCACAGTAAGCCTCTGGTAAATTTTTTTAGTAGGTGCTGTCAGGCTTTTAGGCTGTGAATAACAAAAATTGTGATAAAAAATTCCTTTATTTGCGCGGGGTTTCAATAGTAAGAAAATCAAACCACTAACTTAACACGTCTACTATAAGCTACAATCTGAAATGAAAAACGCGTTACTCACCGAGTTGAACAAAAAGAAGCAAAAGAATCAAAAACTTTTTGCTTTATTACTGGACCCCGATGCATTCAAAAACAGCAAAGCCGTAGAAAAGGTATGTAAAGCAGCAGAAAGAGCTCAGGTTGACTGGTTACTGATAGGCGGAAGCATTATTACTAACGGCAACCTGGATATGTGTGTGGAGGTAGCCAAAAAAAGCTGTAAGGTTCCTGTGGTATTGTTTCCGGGCAATGTAATGCAGGTGAACACCCATGCAGACGGCATACTACTACTCTCACTCATCTCAGGCCGCAACCCCGATTTGCTCATAGGCAAACACGTACTCGCTGCACCCACACTCAAACAAAGCAACTTGCAGATATTGCCAACGGGTTACATGCTTATAGATGGCGGACGAACCACTTCAGTAAGTTACATGAGCAACACCACGCCCATACCGGCCGATAAACCTGATATTGCTGCCTGCACAGCCATGGCCGGTGAACAACTCGGACTACAACTTATTTACATGGATGCCGGAAGCGGAGCCATTCAACACATTCCCGACAGCATTATTGAACGGGTGAGCAAAAGTGTTGACATACCTGTTGTAGTAGGCGGAGGCATACGTACTGCACTGCAAGCCAAACAAGCCTGTAAAGCCGGTGCTGATATGGTAGTGGTAGGCAATGCTGCGGAAAAAGACCCTGACCTGATTGCTGAACTGGCTGCTGCCGTGCACGGACACTAAGCATTTTAGTTGTGCAGGATTTTGTGCTTTAAGTGCTTCATATTTGCACTAAATAATTTTCTGATGAAAAATATATTCATACTAATGCTCGGGCTTTTGCTATTCAACAACAGCTACGCACAAAAAAAGCCCAAGACACCTGAGACTGTATCACAACTTATTGCCGGACCCATGCTGGGCTATGTAGAACATCGCGAAGCCCGCATTTGGGTAGCGGGTATATTTGGGCATCCGGATAAACTGGTGTACTACCCCGCAAATGAACCTGAAAAAAAGAACGAAATAGCATTAAACACGTACAACTCCTATTCTTTTGGTGCTAATGCATATGGCACAACACTGCATCTAAATAACCTGGATATGGCCACTACCTATCAGTACGAACTGTGGCTCAATGGTAAAAAAATGGAGTTTGAGCAACCTCTGCAATTTACTACCAAAGCCATTTGGGAATGGAGAACAGACCCTCCTGCGTTTTCGTTTTTAGCCGGCTCTTGTTTGTATGTGAATGATAGCTTACATGACCGCCCGGGAAAACCCTACGGACAAGGAACTGATATCTTACTCACCATGGCTAAAAGCAATGCTAATTTTATGCTTTGGCTGGGCGATAACACTTACACCCGCGAAGCCGATTATACCAGCGAAAGTGGTTTGGCTTACCGCTACCTGCACACCCGATCTGATAAAAATTTGCAACCATTACTTCGAACTATGCCACACTATGCCACCTGGGACGACCACGATTTCGGCACCAACAATGGCGGAAGAAGTTATGAACTCAAGGAAACAAGCAGACACATTTTTAATCAATTCTGGCCGGCTCGTTCTTATGGTGAAAACAACGAGGGTATTTACACCCGATTTAAATATGGCGATTGCGAATTTTTTATGCTGGACGACCGTTATTTTCGGGATGATACGGACATGGATGAAAACAAATACCCGCAGAAATCTCAGCTGGGAGAAAAGCAAAAAATCTGGGTGAAAAATGCCCTGAAAGATTCACACGCTCCCTTTAAGTTTGTGGTTATTGGCGGACAGTTTTTAAATGAATACACCACCAAAGAATCATACAACCTGTACAAAAATGAACGCGAGGAATTATTGAATTTTATTGCAGATCAAAAAATTGAAGGCGTGGTTTTTCTGAGTGGCGACCGTCACCATACCGAGCTACTCAAAAATGCTAAGTTCAAAAGTAAAACCGGTTATGATATTTATGATTTAACCTCCTCACCTTTGAGTAGCGGTGCCAACATCAACGTATTCAGAGACTCGCTGGAGGCCAACAATCCCATGCGCATAAAAGGCACGCTGGTGGCTGAACCCAACTATTGCCAACTGTTTTTAAGCGGCAAACGAAAAGAACGTGTTTTAACCATTAAGTGCTTTACAGCCAAGGGCGATTTGAAGTGGGAACAACGTATCAGCGAGGCCGAACTCAGAGCTTCGCGCCCATAATTACAAAATTGTTTATCTTGCGTTAATTTTTTACAAAGCGAGAGAGATAGATGAGTCTGATTAAAACAATTGTACGAAGCGGAATTCTGCCCTTAAGTTCAAATAAACGTGCCGCCAACCAGCAACTCAAAACATTGAGAAAACTGCTGGCCAAAGCACATGATACGGCTTTTGGGAGAGAGTATAATTTTATTGATATACTGAATAGTGATGATTTGGTAAAAAGCTATCAGGAGCTTGTGCCCGTTAACAACTACCTCTCAATCAAAAAATGGTGGCAACGTAGTTTTGACGGGGAAAAATCTGTTTGCTGGCCAGGTAAAACTTCCTACTTTGCTTTAAGCTCCGGCACCACAGATAGTGCCAGTAAATACATTCCCGTTTCGAACGATATGCGCAAGCGACTTACCCGTGCAAGTTTGAAACAAATCATTCACATTGGTCGCAGTAAAAACATTCCGCGCAATACACTTTCCAAACACTCCCTCATGATTGGTGGAAGTACCGATTTGCATTACAACGGGACCAATTACAGTGGTGACCTCAGTGGCATTACCACCGGCAATGTGCCGTTTTGGTTTGAACCTTTTTCCAAACCCGATAACGAAACACGCAAAAAACGTAACTGGCAGGATAAGATTAATGAAATAGTAAACGAAGCCCCCAACTGGGATGTGGGCATGGTAGCAGGCGTGCCGGCCTGGGTACAGATTATTTTTGAACGCATTATTGAAAAGTACAACCTCAACACCATTCACGATTTGTGGCCCAACCTCAAGGTATACATCCACGGAGGTGTATCACTTGACCCCTATAAAAAAAGTCTGGAGAAACTCTTCGGACAAAAAGTATATTACTACGAAACGTATTTAGCCTCTGAAGGATTTATTGCTCAACAAACAAGTGATGAAGCCAAGAGCATGAAACTGTTGGTGAAAAACGGCATCTTCTATGAATTTATTCCCTTCAATGAGAAAAACTTTACCGAAGACGGAGAGTTGAGAGACAACCCTGAAGTGGTGTGGCTGGAAGATGTGCGTCAGGGAGAAGAATATGCCCTGCTCATCAGTACCTGCTCAGGTGCCTGGAGGTACATGATTGGCGACACCATTAAATTCGTGAACAAACGTAACCTCGAAATTAAAATTACCGGACGAACAAAACACTTCCTCAGTTTGTGTGGCGAACACCTCTCGGTTGACAACATGAATACCGCCATTGTAAAACTGGCTGATGAATTACAACAACCCATTAATGAATTTAGTGTAGCCGGCATACGTCACGAAGGGCTATTCGGTCACCACTGGTTCATTAGTTTAAATGAATCGGTGAAGGTGAGTAAAGCCCACATCAAACAACGCATAGATGATTTACTCAAAGACCTGAATGATGATTATGCTGTGGAGCGAAAACACGCACTTAAAGACATCAAAGTAGACGTGTATCCCTCAGAAGTGTTTCTTGATTTTATGCGTCAAAGGGGCAAAGAAGGTGGTCAAAATAAATTCCCGCGAGTGATGAAAATGGAGCTGTATGAAGAGTGGGTGAAATACCTGGAACAACACGCACAAACCATTTCCTGATGCGCCTTACCGGCCATATCCGATTACTTCTTCATCGCCTGGCGTTGGCCCTGATATTTTTTCAGTTGGCGAGGCTACTGTTCTTTTTACTGAATGCCGCTTCATTTGCACAATACGGATTTTTACCGGTGCTCAGTACTTTTTTTTACGGACTGCTGTTCGACATTTCTGCCATAGCTTATGTAAATATTCTACTGGTTTTTTTCAGCATTGTACCTCTGCCTTTCCGATCGCACTCGTATTACCAGGCAACGTTAAAAGTGGTTTTTGTGTTAACCAATTTTGCTGCATTTGTTGTTAATATTATTGATGTAGAATACTTTAAATTCACGTCCAAACGCACGGGCACTGAACTGTTCACCACACAAAATGATATAGGCGCATTGTGGGCCGACTATGTAAAAGACTACTGGTACCTGGCCCTGCTACTTCCTGTGGCTGCCTGGACCATGTGGAAGTTGTACCCCGACATGAGCAGGTACGATGAAAACAAATACAGCATTAAACGTTACCTGCAACACACAGCACTCTTCTTGCTTTTTGCGGGTGTGTGGGTTGTTTCAGCACGCGGAGGTTTTTACCTGAAACCTATTCGCCCGTTTGATGCCACACGTTTTGTACCGGCTGAACTGATTCCGCTCACCATCAACACACCATTTCAAATGATGGCCACGGTGGGTAACAAAACTGCTCAAGTACCTCAATGGCTGAATAATGAAGACTTGAACAAAAACGCTCCCTACGTTAAACACTACGCCAACACTTTGCCCTTTAATAAAAAAAATGTTGTGGTTATCATACTCGAAAGTTTCGGGAAAGAGTATGTCGGTTTTTTTAACGGAGGAAAGGGTTATACTCCATTTCTGGATTCGCTTTGCAACAACAGTTATGTGTTTGTAAATGCCTATGCTAATGGAAAAAAATCTATCGAAGCGTTACCCTCCATTTTGTCTTCCATTCCATCTTTACTGGATATACCGCTTATCAACTCCCCTTACCAAACCAACCAATTACCCGGGTTAGGAAAAACATTGCGTGCTGAAGGATACAGTACTGCCTTCTATCACGGTTCGCGAAACGGCACCATGGGCTTTGACGGATTTATTGGTGCGTCAGGTTTTGGTGACTATTACGGACTCAATGAATACCGAAGTGAAAAAGATTTTGATGGTCACTGGGGTATTTTTGATGAACCCTACCTGAACTATTTTGCCCAACAACTTACCCAAACCAAAGAACCGTTTTGTGCTGCTGTTTTTACTTTATCATCTCACCATCCCTATCCTATTCCGCAACAGTACAAAGAACGATTCCCTAAGGGAAAGCTGCCCATTCACCGCAGTATACGTTATGCTGATTTTGCCTTGCAGCAGTTTTTTGAAACGGCAAAAAAACAGCCCTGGTACAACAACACTGTATTTGTAATTACTGCCGATCACAGTGCTGAAAACATGGAATGGAAATACCAGACTCTGGCCGGTAGATATGCAGTGCCATTACTGTTATTCGAACCACAAAACGCAAAAAAACAACTGGACTCTACCGTGGTTTCCCATGCCGATATTGCACCCACTATCCTGCATTACCTGCATTACGCCAAACCATTTTTTGCTTTTGGTAATGCTGCTTTTGAAAGCAACGCACAACATTTCGCTTTGCATTTCGATAACGGAATGTATCAGTTAATCACACAACGCTATGTGGTGCATTTTAACGGACAACAACTTAGTGCCGTTTATCAATATCCGAAAGATGAACTGATGCGTGAAAATGTACTGAGCACCTTACCTGAAAAAGAGAAAAAACAACTCGAACTGCAAATCAAAGCAGCAGTTCAATCGTATCATCAGCGCTTGCGTGATAACGCTTTGATGAAATAAATCAGAACCCTATACCTTTTACAATATCCAGCGGATTCAAACTGTTAAGGTTGAACAAAAAGGTGATGCGTTGTGCATATTTTATCTTGTTGAGTTCCCAGTATTGCTCGATATCGCTGCTGGTCACCACAGGGAAGTACACCTCAAAAATATTCTCCTTTACTTTCAATATTACTCCGGCATTATACACTAATGCCTTAGAGCCGGGAAACGCACCTTTTGCATTGGCGTAAGTACCAAAATCAGCAAACAGCTTAATGGGTAAAATACCGGGTATGTCACAACGCAGATTGGCTGCTACTAACCAATCATTCGTACTACCTATTCCTGCCAGTGTTTTAAAACCTCCTTCACGGGGTAATATCTGTTGCGCAAAAATGCCGTTACTTGCTCCCCTGCCCATCAATGTGTGGTCGTAAGTATAATCTATGTATCCTGTGTTGTCGCTCAGGCGTAGGAAATAGCGTCCGCTCAGTTTAGTTAACTTTTGCATGAACATTTTACCGGCAAATACCCTCACATCAAAATGCTTTTTCTTCATGCCTAAATTGTAACGCGATTTCCACTCTGCTGTTATCTTGTCAAACCTTACATAATAATCTTTCCCTTTCTCCAGCTGTACTCTGAATCCCCAAGGGTTTAAGGCTTTGTTGTTGGCAAATGCATATTGTGCCTGTAAAAACCGGCTGGTGTAATAGCTTACATCGTAATCCATTCCTTCGCTATCTTCTTCCTCATATACAAACACTCCGCGAAGCCGAACAAACCGGTTGATTTTTGAACGGGCTCCGGTGCGCAAATGAAATGTAACATACGGTGCCTGCTTTTGGTAGAATGCACTTTGTTTACCAAATGTTGTTGTGCGAAAGCGGGCAGCATCATACCCCACATCAATATTTTTTATACCTGTGGTGGTTGACCATATTTTTTTCACATTAATGTATCCGTTCAAATCATTGCTGGTTGAACTGTACATGGGTGCAATGGTGTACTGAAAAGATTTTTGCGGCAGTAATGAATTGTAAAAGGCCATCCCCAACATCCAGCGGTTGTGCTCATTCCAACCCACCAACGGAGAGTAAAAAATCTGTTGCCGCTCGGGGTTTTCCAAACTACCCAAAAGCTGTAACTGAACAGGCTTACTCTTTTTAAATAAACCCGATGTTTTAATACTGTTGTTGCTCCTGTTATAATCCGGTGTGGCCTGTATAGCATCTATCACCACTTTATCTGCACCATTATCGGGTAATATAAAGGTTTGTTTCTGCTTAAATCCGGGACTCCTCTGGGTAAGTGTTATCTCTCCGTTTTTTACTGTAGAAAATGAAACGGGTACAACTAAGCCTGTGTTGTTTTTAATTTTAATGTTATAGTTCCCGTTACGTTTTTTACAGGAGATAATTTCATAGTCATTGCGTTGCGTAGTGTTGAGGTAAGTATCAAAAAACCAGTCCAGGTTTTTGCCCGATACTTGCTCAAATATATTTCTGAAATCTCCGGGTAAAGGATGTTTAAATTTCCAGGTTTCATAATAGGTTTTCATACAGGAATCAAACAAAGGTTTACCCAAATAAGCGCGCAGGTGATCAAATACCAGATAACTTTTCATGTATACAATGGCTCCGTAATTGAGCAATGAGTAGGCAGATGCCTGCTCATTAATTTTCTGGTCCTCGTTTCTGCGGGCAGTGAGCAAATATGCAAAGTGAGCTTGATCCTTTATGGTGTAACGGTTCAAATCAAACGGGTCGCGTTTTCCTTGAAACACTTTTATCATGGGCCGGTGAGCAAAGTAGCTGTTTTCGTAAAATGAATTCAGCCCTTCATCCATCCACGGATACTTGCGTTCATTACTGCCCAGTATACCGTAAAACCAGTTGTGGCCTACCTCATGCAACACCACCGTTTCATTCAGTCCGTTGCAAATGGTAATGGTAGGGTATTCCATTCCACCACCTGCTTCAAGCGGACCATCTACAGCGGTGCAAATGCTGTATGGATATTCCCCTACTTCAACACTGTAATAGGTAACTGCATTAGCCAGAAATTCAAGACCCTGTTCTGGGGGTGCAGTAACACTAAACGTTTGAAGATGTACCTCTTTCCCGCTTTTAAGTGTTACTTTACTTTGCGCAAAATATCCTTTATCGGCAGCAAACCAGGCAAAATCATGTGCCTGATTAAGTTGATATACGATGGTTTTTGCTGAACCGGAATCGGCCCGAGCTGAAGCACTTGAACCATTCAATTGGTTTATCCATTCTTGCTCTGCCGGTGTTTGCAATTCTCCGCTGGCCGCCACTCTGTAATGAGCAGGCACCGTTATGGTTACGGTAAAGTTGCCAAACTCAGAATAAAACTCTCCCTGATTAAGGTAAGGCATATAGTTCCACCCGTTTACGTCATACACTGCCGGTTTGGGGTACCATTGCGTGGCCGCGTAAAAGTGATCTTTGTGGCCCATGCGCGAAAACACTTTAGGAAACTTTACCTTAAAGGGTGTAGACACTGTGATGCGGCCGCCCGGCTGTAGGGGTTTTGCTAACTGTATCCTGCAAATATCAATGGTGTCTTTCAGGTAGTTCCAACTGACAACATTACCGTCCACTTTAAAGGTTAAAGAGTCAATATAACCGCGTTCTTCAGGTTTGGCAAAATAAAAATCTGTGGAACCGCCCTCCAGTTCATGTCGGGCAAATGCTGTTGAATTGTCTTTGTAAGCATTGGGCCACAGGTGTATATAAATTTCCGTGAGTGCGTTGGGAGAGTTGTTGATGTACTCCATCTCAACAAAAGCACTAAGGGTGTGCGTTTGATCGTTTAAAGTAGCACGGATGTTGTAATTAACCTGTTGCTGCCAGAGTGACTGACGAAGATTTTCAGCGGTTGGTTGAGCAGATAAAAATTCTCCTGAAACGAAGGAGAACAATAGTAACAATATTTTTTTCATTTTTACAATATGTCTTGTAAACAACTGTTTAAAGAAACGCTTTCAAATATGGGACTATTCCCGCAGAATTTGTGCGTGGGTTATATTACTTTTGTTTCGGATACACTAACAAACACAGCCTATGGAAGCAGATGACTTTCGGGATGAGGACATTACCTCATCGGTTGAGAAGTATGAGGAGATGGTGAAGAACAGGGACTGGCAGTTTTTCGACCCCGAAGAACTGGAGAACATTATTGACTTCTACATCTCTGACGATAAGCTGAAAAAGGCTTCATCCGTTGTTGAATTTGCTCAGGAGCAACATCCCTATTCCGTTACGTTTATAATCAAGAAGTCGCACATTGCGCTGCTATCAGGCAATTACGATGAGGCGCTTGAACTGGCTGAACGTGCTGAAGTACTGGAGCCGAGCAATGAAGAGGTACAGGTATTGAAGGGTGAAATTTACATTCACCTCGAAGACATGAAACTGGCTGAAGATGCCTTCGAACACGCCATTGCCATTGCCGAAGACCCCAACGAACTCACATTTACTATTTCCTTCATCCTGCAAACCAATCATGCCTTCGGCACGGCCATAGCCTTGCTGGAGCGGGTGCTGGAGAAAGATGCGGATAACCCGGAGGCACTTTATGAAATTGCCTTCTGTTATGACATGATGGACGATTTGGAAATGAGCATCAAGTACTACCAACGACTGATTGATGCTCACCCCTATTCCTCTTCAGCCTGGTACAACATTGGCGCGGTATACAACAAACTCGGCCTGTTTGAAAAAGCACTCGAGGCATACGATTATGCCATCATCATTCATGAAAGTTTTTCATCGGCTCACTTCAACAAAGCCAACACACTGGTAGAGCTCGACCGTTACAAAGAAGCCATTGAAGAGTATGTGCAAACCATTGAACTGGAAGGCCCAGATCCGATAACGTATTGCAATATTGCCGGCTGTTACGATAAGCTGCTTCAGTTTAACAAATCACGGGAGTATTACAAAAAAGCGGTGAAGTTAAACCCTGCCTTTGCCGAAGGTTGGTTCGGCATAAGCATTTCTTATGACGAAGAAGGCCGTTACCACGAAGCGCTCAATTACATCAAACGTGCTGTGGAACTGGATGCTGAAAATACCGAATATTTACTGGCTTTAGCTGATGCTGAATACAAAGTGGGCAACGATGAATCAGCTATTGAAGCGTACCAGAAACTGACTGAGCTAGACCCTACCATGGAAGAAGCCTGGCTCGACTGGTCGTTTGTTTGTTATGAAAAAGATGACTTGGACAACGCCACCGACTTACTCAAAGAAGCCATTAAAATAAACCCCGATACTCCGCAGCTTTATTACCGGTTGGTTAACTACCTATATGAAGCCGGAAAAATGAACGAAGCAAAATATTACCTGGAAAGCGCATTGAAGATTGATTTCAGCGAACACATTCTTTTGTATGAGTTTGCACCCTACCTCAACAATGCCAATGAAATTACCGAATTAATTGAACTGTACCGCAAATAAGCAGCATGAATTTTAAATTGAATCAGCTACCCGATCGTATTGCCAAACCACGGCAATCAGGCATTACCATGATGATGGACAAAGGTCTTAGTGTACGTGAAGCCGAAGATCTTTTGTCTACTTCTTCCAAACATATTGATATTGTAAAACTGGGCTTCGGCACTTCGGCTGTTACCGGAAATCTGGACAGTAAAATTGAGGTGTACCGCGCGGCAGGTATTCCCGTATACTTTGGCGGAACTTTGTTTGAAGCTTTTATAGTGCGCAACCAGCTGGAAGAATACATGCGCATTTTAGAAAAATATAAACTTCAACATGTGGAGGTTAGTGATGGTTCCATCACACTCAATCATGAAAAGAAATGCGAATACATACGCACACTGGCCAAACACTTCTCTGTACTATCAGAGGTAGGTTCAAAAGATGCTGAGAAAATTATTCCACCATACAAGTGGATTGAACTGATGCAGCAAGAAATTGAAGCCGGTGCATGGAAGGTAATTGCAGAAGCACGTGAGGCAGGTAACGTAGGCATATTCAGAGGTACAGGTGAAGTGAGGGAAGGATTGGTACAGGAAATACTTACCAAAATACCGGAAGAAACCATTATTTGGGAAGCACCGCAAAAAGCACAGCAGGTATATTTTATTAAACTGATCGGTTCGAATGTGAATCTGGGTAACATTGCCACCAACGATGTAATTCCGTTGGAAACACTTCGCCTGGGTTTAAGGGGCGATACCTTCTCTTTCTTCCTGAACAAGGACCAGGCAATGATGGAATAGTACCCGCCTGTTTTTACTATTAACACAGAAAATTTTTACTCATGACATTAGCAGAACAAATTAACGAGGATATCAAAACGGCTATGAAAGCCCGTGACGAGGCTTCTTTACGCGCCTTGCGTGCACTTAAATCAGCGCTTTTACTGGCAGCTACTGCTGAAGGAGCAGGCGAAAAGGTGGAAGATGAACAGGCCATTAAAATATTTCAGAAACTGGCCAAGCAGCGTAAAGAGTCAATGGACATTTACCTGCAAAACGGGCGCGATGAACTGGCTCAAAAAGAAAAAGAAGAGATTGATGTAATTGAACGTTACCTGCCGCAACAAATGAGCGAGGCCGAAATCAAAACCATTTTACAACAGGTGGTGGCCGATGCGGGAGCAACAACTGCAGCCGACTTTGGTAAAGTAATGCCATTGGCCATGAAAGCACTGGCGGGTAAGGCTGATGGTAAAATAATCTCTGCTGTACTAAAATCGCTGTTGGGGTAATCAGATTACTTTAAGCGGTATACCCTCATATCTCCCTCTTGCAAAATAAGTGAACTCAGGTGCGGTTTCACCAGACTGTCATTTAAAAACAGGCTATCTGCCGAATATAAAAATCCTGCTCCCCGGCTAATATAACCATCTACCCTGTTGGCATTTTCTCTGAAAGGAATGTTATACCCTTTCTTGTGTAAGAAAAACAAATCAACGCAAGATGTTTGATCGGGCCCGGTAATGCACCTGCAAGTATCATTTACTGCACTGCGTAAGTTGTGAAGCATTTGTGCATTAAGGTACTCTTTTCTGGGTAGTTCATTTTTTGAATACAACCGGGAAGACACCAGAAGTATATTTACTAAAAGACCTGCTCCGAAAATAAAAAGATAAACGCCCTTGAACGTTGAACACAACAAACGGTTAAATATAAAAGCCAATACCGGAATAATGAGCAACAGGTACACCCATAAATAATACGCGTGCTGTTCCGTTTTTTCTGATTTCATCAGGTGAAATGTAAACACAATAATGAATGCCGCAAATCCTGTAAACAGATACCTGCTTTTGTGTTGTAATTCGCGCATAAAAATCAAAACAGCCAGCACACTCATTACACTACCAGCCAGCATCAAAGGAATATCGGCATAAAAATTACGGGCCAGTACCTGAAACAATCTGTTGTTCTCCGGCAACGAAATAAGGTTAAGGTCGATTAACTGAACCGCTGAAGTTTGAATAAGCGTTCTGGAATAACTGTACCAACTATATACTACGCCAAAAGAGAGACTACAGGCAATGGCATAAAACAGATTTTGCTTAGTGATGAGCATAGGGTAACGCTGCCTGTGTTGCCAAAGTAAGGGTGCAATGGCAACCACTAAAAAGTACTGCGCTTTAGTAAGTGCGGCTATGGTAAAAAACAAAACGCCAACAAGCAAATAGAACACCCGCAATCTGCTGAAGAAAAGAAGGGCATAATACATTCCCCACACAGCCGCTGTGATGGCCAAAGTATCGGGCAGGGCGCTCATGCTCCAAAAAATCTCTTCGGGTATTGCCGCTGCAGCCGCTGCTGTTAATGCTCCGGTATCTGCATTAAAAAGAAAACGACTTAAATAAAATACTCCCGCAACAAAAAGTACATAAAGTAAAAATGCATACAAACGTTGAACGTAGTAATGCTCGCCAGTAACAAGGTAAAGCAGTGCCAGTCCGTATTCATAAGAAGGAAACTGCATGCCGGTAACTCCGTCTGAATCAAAACGACAATCCAGCCTTGGTTTCAGCGGATTCATGCTCTCCTCATAAAAATTTCTCGCTACAGAAAGGGTAAGGCATTTTCTCCAGAAGTGAGTGCCCTGAGGTGGAGAACTCAAAAGCGGAATTTGAATAACAAACACCACAAGTACCACCAAAACAGGAAGCCAGCGTAAAGACAGGTTGGCTATATTCATCAGCTAAGTCTGTGATGAAGTATTTCTTTTACCTTAGCATACAATTGCACGGGTGATAATTTTCTCCAATACAATTCATCCAGCTCACCACCAAAATTAAAATAGTAGTCAATGTTCTCGTGTTTGAACTCCTCCAACACATGTGGCTGAAAATTGATGGCCGCCAACCAGCCGTCCTCCACATCCTGAAACCACTCTTCGTAATAGCTGTCGTCTGACGCATGAAAGTTGAGCACGTTTTCTCCGATAAGAATAAATTTATTAATGCCTTCATCCAGAATAAGCTCCACCACATCACGTTTCAATAACATCACATCGTTGTTGATGGCATCGTTCCACTCTCCCATCATCTCTATAATGGCAAAACCTTCCTTGTAATCTGCATACAGGATTTTGATGTATAAAGTAGGGGAGCCAAACTCATCCCATTGCGGATGTATTAAATAGTTATACACCCGGTTAGTGAATTCAAACTCACTGTACTCCCGCTCATAAAAAGGTGATGCGGCATCATCTTCTGCCCTGTACAGTTCGCGCCAGTTGTAAAAAGGTTCTATGTCGTGCACGCCTCAAATTTACGCATTAGATTTTGGCTGTTGTGCCTGCCCGTGAGTATTTTTATGTGAATGAGTGCATTAAAATTAATATTTTAGCAACCATTCTTTAATATGCTCAAATACCTGAACCGCTTTTTTCACCAACTGCCACTGCCCCTCAGGGCCTTGCTTCCCGTTTACCTGTGGGGTATGCTCATTTTTTTAGTGTTCCGCATTACGCTGCTCATCGCTTCTTTTGAACAACTGTATGAAATAAAAAGGGTATACGGAAGAATACTTTTTACCTGGTGGTCATTTCAGAAGGGCTTTCGGTTTGATACGGTTATCAGTTGTTATTTACTTGCTCTGCCTGCATTAATCTATGCGGTAATGTATGTGGGCAAAATACGATTTTCACATACTTTGCGCAGCACCTTGTTGTGGTTAACCGGCATTCTTTTCTCCTTATCCTTTTTTGCCTGTGCGGCTGACATTCCGTTTTTCCTATACAACTTCTCCCGACTCACTGCGGTTATTTTCAGCTGGATGAACAACCTTGATTTCGGCATTCAGATGATTGCACAAGAACCTTCTTATTACCTGTACTTTTTTCTCTTTGTTGCGGTTACTGTTTTTTACCTCGTCAAAATCAAAAAACATTTCAGTCAATTAACGCCTGATTATTTTCAGCAAACAACCGCCCCGCTTTGGCAACGTGCAGGTATCGGTTTACTTTTTTTGTTTCTTGTTTTTTTAGGCATCCGCGGGCGAACACAAGCACCTATACGTATTGAAAATGCCTTTACCACCAACTTTGCCTTTACCAATCAACTGGGTTTAAATCCGGTTTTTACTTTGCTGGTAAGCTACCTGGACAAAACCGAACTGATGGACGTAAAACAGGCTGAGCAACTGGTACGCGCCTACTACAAAACGGAACAGAACGGTTATGCCTCACCCGTTGCACGCAATGTAACCGCTGCACATGCACCGTTAAAGAAAAACATTGTGCTGGTGCTGATGGAAAGTATGAGCGCTGAAAAAATGGGACGCTTTGGCAATACGCTTAACCTTACACCTGCACTGGATAGTCTGGCCAATATTTCCTGGAGTTTTGACCGCATTTACTCTGCGGGAAAACACACCTTCAACGGCATTTATTCTACCTTGTTTTCGTACCCTGCATTTTTGCGCGAGCACCCCATGAGCAATATCAAAATCAATACGTACAGCGGGCTGCCGTGGGTACTTAAACAAAACGGGTATTACAACATTTATTTCACCACCCATTTTGAAACCTTTGACAATGCCGGTGGATTTTTATTGCACAATCACTTTGACCGCATTGTTTCGCAAAAAGATTATCCGAAAGATAAAATACACAACATTTTTGGGGTGCCCGATCATTACCTGTTTGAATACGCCATCCCTCAACTTAACCGCCTCAGCAGAAACGAGCAACCCTTTTTTGCCACACTGCTCACCACCAGCGACCACGGGCCTTACATGGTACCTGATAATATTCCTTTCCAACCCCGGGAAGGAGATATCAAACAACAGGTAATTGAATATGCCGATTGGTCCATTAAACATTTTATGGAACTGGCTGCCCGCCAAAGCTGGTACAACAACACCATTTTTGTTTTTGTAGCCGACCACGGAGGCATTGTAGGCAACAATGTGTACGACATGCCACTGAGCTACCACCACTCTCCTTTTATTATTCACTCGCCTGATACGGCTATTCTACAACCCCGTTCCTTTGGTGGGGTGGGCGGACAGATTGATGTGTTTCCCACCGTGATGGGGCTAATGGGTTTCTCTTACGTAAACAATACTTTTGGTATGGATTTGTTGCGTGAAAGCAGGCCCTACATCACCTTTTCTGCTGATGATAAAATAGGTTGCCTGGATAGCTCCCGCTTTTTTGTATGGCGGCAACAGGGCGAAGAAACTCTGTACGATTACGTTAAACAAAACCCTTCCAATCTCGCTCCTTCAGAAAAAGAAAAAGCTGCGGCCATGAAAAGTTACGCTTTCAGTTTGGTGCAATGTGCCAAGTGGATGAGCGAGCAGGAAATGACCGCACCCATTCCCTTAAAATAACCTGCTAAAACCGATAGGCAACGCCCAAGCGTGCACCACGTTCACATGGTAAAAGTCTTAATGATAAACCTCCTGTTTTTACCTTTGCATTAAACGCAGATATTGATTTACGCAATTTGTTGTTGGCCTTAAGTTGAGTAACAAAGCCAAGTGTAATCGCCCCTAAACTTCCCAACATTAACGATTGATCTACTTTTGACCAGTAGTGTCTGGCTCCTTGTACTGAATAGCCTATGCCAAAACCACCCGAAAAACTAAGCACCATCGAAACCCCATTCCAAAACCTTGAACCATTGAGTTTACGCAGGGCTTCTTGTGAGTCGGTGGCTTTATATATGGTGCGCAACTTTGCTATATTACACTCTTCACCCCTGAAATACACATTGGGCATCAGCCCCCCGTTGTACACCATGGTATCGGGCGGGAGCTTTTGCTGAGCCAGATAATGTGATGCACGTTCTGCTGAGTCTTTGGGTGCAGAAGAGAGTAAAAGTAAGCGGGCACTTATTTCATGACAAGAACCTCCCATGGGTAAAGGCTCCACATGATGAAATATTTTGAGTGCATTGGCCCCTGCTTTACGCGCTTCCTTGCGTGCCAGTTCCACTACCACTTCATACTGGCAACGGGTAGCAAAACCCGGATCGGTAATGGTTACCAACCCCAATACCTGCGCATCGGGCGGGGCCATATCCTTTAAATGAAAAACAGTAACGGAAGTATCCACCTGTGTACCGCGCGGTGCGAGACTGGTAATCTGTGTATGAACACGCATGGAGCAGGAAGAGAGAAAGGCAATACCTGAGAAAAAGATGAACAGGCGAAGGTGTTTCATATAAAGATATAAATGATTGATACAAGTATACCACGTCTGATAAAACAGTCCAAAAAATTGTAGTGGAAAGCATAAAAAAAGTCCCCTGTGCTAAGCAAAGGGGACTTTTTTAATTATGTGTAACTTTAATCTTAGTGCTGTGGAACAACTACCGGTGAGGCAGGTTGAGCGTTAGGCGACTCTACATTACCTTTAATGGTAAGCATTTTCATCGCTGTTTTAGCATTCGATTGTACAGTAATGTTTTTAACAAATGCACCCGGACGGCCGGTAGAGTTGTAAACGGCTTTAATAACAGCTGTTTGACCCGGTTTGATGGGTTCTTTAGGCCACTCAGGGGTGGTGCAACCACAAGATGCTGAAACGTTGGTGAGAATCAACGGCTCTTTACCTACGTTTTTGAATTTGAACTCGTAAGTAGCCATCACACCTTCTTTGAAGGTACCAAAGTCGTGGGTTTCCACTTCGAACTGAATCTCAGCCTGGTTTTTGTTTTCAACTGCCGGCTGAACGGTAGGAGTCGTTTGGGCCATTGACGCAAAGCTGGCTGCTACTGCAAAAACGGCTGAAAGGAATAACTTTTTCATCATGTATATGTTTTAAATTTTTTGTTAGGTCAAATTAAACAATAATTGTTCCAATGATACCAAAACACAAATGTAAAGGCTGCTCACGCAAAAAGCAAACCATAAAAATCATTTCCTCAATACCTCAGATACCCGTATTTTTGGACCTTTAAAAGCAGTGCCCATGAGTGCAACGGAAACACAGAACCTAACTATTGAGCAGTTTAAAACTGCCGTGCTGGAAGATTACCGCATTTGTTATGAAAGCCGACAGGCCAGTCTGTTGGGCCGAAAAGAGGTGCTTACGGGTAAGGCCAAGTTCGGAATTTTTGGCGATGGAAAAGAGCTGCCTCAGGTGGCTATGGCCAAGGCTTTCCGTGCCGGAGACTTCCGCTCAGGCTACTACCGCGACCAAACTTTTATGATGGCTTCGGGCCTGCACAGCACCCAGGAATTTTTTGCCCAACTGTATGCCAATACCGATGTAACAGCTGAACCTGCCTCGGCCGGGCGCATGATGAACGGGCATTTTTCAACCCGCACCATTCATGCTGACGGCAGTTGGAAAGACCTCAAAAACCTTAAAAATTCCTCAGCCGATATATCGCCCACAGCCGGACAAATGTTGCGTTTGGTAGGTTTGGCCCATGCCTCTAAATACTACCGCGACAATGCCTCACTCATTGGCGAAAATCAGTTTTCCGACAACGGCAATGAAATTGCCTGGGGTACCATCGGCAATGCCTCTTCTTCCGAAGGACACTTTTTTGAATCGCTCAACGCGGCCGGTGTACTCAAAATACCTATGGTGGTTTCTATATGGGACGATGAATACGGTATTTCCGTTCACGCCAAATACCAAACCACCAAACAAAACCTCTCTGAAATTCTGAAAGGATATGCCCTGGATGAAAACGGAGACGGTTTTAACATGTACCGTGTAAACGGCTGGGATTACCCTGAGCTGGTGCGCGTTTACGAAGACGCAGCCAAACAGGCCCGCGAAAAACATATTCCGGCCATTATTCACGTGGTGCAATTAACACAGCCGCAAGGACACTCCACTTCCGGTTCGCATGAACGTTACAAAAGCAAAGAGCGTTTGCAGTGGGAACTCGACCACGATTGTGTACTTAAATTCAGGCACTGGATTACAGAGAAATCTTTAGCCACGGAAGAAGAACTGAACAAGCTGGAAGAAGACGCCAAAATTGCGGTAAACGTAGCCAAAAAAGAAGCCTGGGAAGCTTACCTGAGCCCTATAAAACAAGACGTGGCCGAAGCCTGCGGATACCTGGAAAAGGTAGCTGCTGCCAGTGCACATACTGATGCTGTTTTGCAACACGCCAACTCGCTGCGCAAAATTGCTGAGCCCATTCGTAAAGATATTGCGGTGGCCGTTAACGCGGTGCTGCGCCTGACTTACGGAGAAACCTCCGCACAACGCGACAATCTTATACAGTACAAAAACAATTTCCTCTCGGTGAACAAGGAGCGTTACAGCAGCTACCTTCACAGCCAATCGCCACAAGCTGCCCTGAGTGTTACGGAGGTTAAACCGGTGTACGGTGAAGAAAGTAAAACCGTTGACGGACGCGAAGTGGTGCAGGCTTGCTTTGATGCTGCCCTTGCCCGCGACCCGCGCGTGTATGCCTTTGGTGAAGACGTAGGAAAAATTGGTGACGTGAACCAGGGTTTTGCCGGCATGCAGGAGAAGTATGGCGAAAGCCGGGTGTTTGATACGGGCATACGTGAACTCACCATCATTGGCCAGGGATTGGGTGCCGCCATGCGCGGCCTTCGCCCCATTGCCGAAATACAGTACTTGGATTATTTACTCTACGGCCTGCAACCGCTAAGCGATGACTTAGCCACCTTGCAATACCGTACCAAAGGCGGACAAAAGGCCCCGTTGATTGTACGTACCCGCGGACACCGCTTAGAAGGTATATGGCACTCGGGCTCACCCATGGGTATGATCATTAACTCCCTGCGGGGCATGCACGTGCTCACCCCGCGTAACATGACCCAGGCTGCAGGTTTTTACAACACCCTTTTGCAAAGCGATGAACCGGCCCTGGTTATTGAATGCCTGAACGGGTACCGCTTAAAAGAAAAAATGCCCGATAACATTGGCGAGTTTACCGTGCCGCTGGGCGTACCTGAAACACTTATTGAAGGCACTGATGTAACCATAGTAACTTACGGATCATGCGTGCGCGTGGCAGAAGAAGCCATTAAACAACTGGCTGATGCCGGCATAAGCTGTGAGCTGATTGATGTGCAAAGTTTGTTGCCTTTTGACCTTAACCACAGCATTGTGGAATCACTCAAGAAAACCAATAAGGTTGTTTTCTTAGACGAGGATGTACAGGGAGGGGCCAGCGCCTTTATGCTGCAACAGGTGCTCGAAAAACAACAAGGTTACCGCTGGTTAGATAGCGCCCCGCGAACACTTACGGCCAATGACCACCGCCCTGCTTACGGTACTGATGGGGACTACTTCTCTAAATCAAATGCTGAGCAATTGTTTGAGCTGGTAATCGACATGATGCACGAGCACCACCCGAGGCGTTACCCCAGGTTTATGTAAGATTATACTACCACTGTTTTAATACGTGACCTTGTTGCATTGGGCCATAATTACGCCCGTTTGCAATTGTGCCCTGCAGCTATTACTTTTACTTGAAATTTATCGGGAATGGCTGCACAACCCACTACTATTTTTTTAAAAGCGAAACGAAGGAAACCTTCGTATACTTTCCCATATTGGAGATATATACTAAGGTTTATATCGCACATATAGAAGTTGGCAACAATTGTAAAGGACGACAATACAACCAAACATAACAAACAAAAAACGATTCAAATAATGTTAGACCAGTCATTCTCTCTTAAAAATTTTAGACGACTAATTTCCTTTCGAGATTTTGGGAAGTACGAAATGGGGAAAGAAGAAGCAGAAATTATTACCACACTGAATGAAGTGGTCGATAAAATAAATAAACCTGATTATACCTTTACAACACTTATCCAATTAGAAGATGATGACAATACAATTTATTCACCATCCAATATTGAAGATGAATTTGCTTTAAGAAAACTAAACGACAACCTAAAAAGGTTGTATAAGTTTAAACAAGCAAATAGATTTTTGATTATTGAACAAATAAAATCTTTGCTTTTAGAAGAAGTGCCAATGTCAATTGTGAAACTTGACATAAAGAAGTTTTATGAAACAATAAACAAAGAAAAGATTTACAAGAAACTAATTGATGAGCCATTACTTTCATTTCAGTCAAAACAAATTCTTAAAAATTTCTTTTTACTTCCTGAGACTGCAGCAATAAATGGCTTGCCAAGAGGCATTAATATAAGTGCTGCATTGTCAGAAATACTAATGAGAGATTTTGACAAAAAGATAGCTCAACAGGCAGGAGTTTATTTTTATGCAAGGTATGTTGACGACATAATTATCTTTACATTTCAAAACCCAGCGGAAATTGCAAAAAAAGCAAACGACATATTAGATTTTGAAACAGGACTGAAATTAAACAAACAAAAAACTAAGATTATTCAAAGGAAATGCAGATGCATACCAATTTGCACTTGTATAGGTATATGTAAATGTAACAGCAATTGCAAATGCAAATACGAGGCTTCGAAATTGAAATTCTTTGAATATTTGGGCTACCGCTTTACATTTTCAGATATTGCTAAACATTCAAATCACTTAGTAATTACACTTTCTAAAAGTAAAATAAAAAAAATAAAAACGAGAATAGTTTTATCTTTTTTAGATTTTATAAAAACGAAGGATATTGATTTATTAGAACGAAGGGTTGCTTATTTAGCGAGTAATTTTGTAGTCAAGAGAAACAAAAAACAAGAAACGCTTAATGCTGGTATATTTTATAACTATCCTCACATAAATGAGAAAGGATTAATTGAACTAGATAACCTTACTTTGTTTTTAAGAAAAATAATTAATTCTAAAAATCATTCTTTCGGCAACAAACTAAATGCTCAAATAACACCAGCGAATCGTCTAGTGTTATCAAAATATTCTTTCAAAGCAGGTTTCACAAACCGCAGGGTAAAATATTTTACACCAATGGAAATAAACACTATAAAAAAATGTTGGATTTATGGGTAGGTATAAAATAAATAAGAATGACAAAAGCAGAATTCTTTTAACAGAACTTTTACCCTATGAAGTTCCAATTCTTTTTTCCAATGAAGGTCTTTATAAATTTTATCAGGAGAAAGAGAAGAGTAATCCACCACAATTAGTAACAAAACTACTTGATGTAAAGGACAGTGATTTTAAAATTCCCTTCTCTTACGACATTAAGAAAAGTACTGAAAGTAAGAGAACTCTTAGTTTGATACATCCTGCCATTCAACTAAAATTTATTCCTTTCTATCAAAAGTATGACGCCTTAATAATTCATCTTTGCAGCAGAAGTCCCATCTCTTTAAGATTCCCATCAAAAGTTGCAACACATTTTTATTTCAAAAACAACCAACTCAATAATTCGGATAAAGAATCATCAATTGAAATAGAACAATCTGGTTTTGAAAAAGAGCAGATATTTTCTAGTTCCTATTTCGCATACAAAAAATATCCATTGCTTTTCAAGTTTTACGATTCGTATGAGTTTTTGCGATTAGAAAAAAAGTTCAAGCATCTTTTACAATTTGATATTTCAAAGTGCTTTGAAAGTATTTACACACATACAATTTCTTGGGCTGTTAAGGACAAGATGTTTGCTAAGGCAAATACGAATAACAAATCATTTGAAGCTGACTTTGATAAGCTAATGCAAAAGTCAAATTATAACGAAACAAATGGAATATTAATTGGCTCTGAAGTTTCAAGAATTTTTGCTGAAATAATTCTTCAGAAAATTGACTTAGAAACAATTGAAAAATTAAAACAAAAAAATTTACACTTTGGAGCTGACTATGCTGTAAGAAGATATGTAGATGATTACTTCGTTTTTACTAATGATGAAAAAGCAGGAAAGGAAATTTTAAAAGAATTCCAATCTGAACTTGCGAAATTTAAACTTCATATCAATGCTTCAAAAACTGAAACAAGTAAGACCCCTTTTATTTCTGGAATTACAATTGGTAGAACGGAATTACAAAAACTACTTGACGATTTTTTTGAAAAATTCATTCATTATGAAGAATATGAAGTACCTGCAACTGATGGAAGCGGCTCAGAAGTTAAAACCCGATTAGAATTTAAGGTAACAAGAAATAACAATACTACTGCCAATTGGATTGTTCGTGACATCAAAAGCATAATTAAAAAACACAACATTGAATATGAAAGTATTACTGGGCTAACCTTTTCAAGATTCAAAACAATTCTTTATAAAATTTACAGGAATTACGAAACTTCCGAACTTACCGAAAAGAAAAAAGAGAATTTGACAAATTTTCTGCTTATAACATTTGATGTAATGTTCTTCCTATACTCAATGGACTATCGAGTTAGGGCTACATACATAATGACACAAATTATTATTTCCACAAACAGATTTATTGCAAAATGCGGAGATGAAGTAAAGCACTCGATTTCAAAAAAGATATATGATGAAACAGTTTACCTAATTAAAAACATTAAGCAGGATAATAGTCATCGCAATGTTGAACTATTGAATTTATTGATTTCACTCAAAGATTTAGGGGACGATTATTTACTACAAGCTGACGCATTAATTGACCTCCTTGATATAGAGAATCAAATTGAACACTTTACATATTTCCATCTGACTATTATTCTCTATTATATTCAAGACAATGTGCAATACGAGCATATCAAAAAGAAAATTGAACAAAGAATAATTTTTATAATCAATGATGACCCAAATCCGTTTCATAAAACAGAACTTACTTGCCTCTTTTTTGACACAATAAGTTGTCCTTATTTATGCAGACTGACAAAGGAAAATCTTGTAGAAGTTGCTTTCAAGAAAATTGACAATACTGCGCCACTTGTTAGTGACAGAAATAGAGTAATTAATTATATTGCAGCACGAAATTGGTTTATTGATTGGAGCAAAGACATAGAGTTGGATTCAGTTCTACTTAAAAAGGAGTTAAGAACACCATATTAAAAGCTTGGGGACTGGTTACAGGACGGAGCATAATACTCATTTATAGACAAGGCAATCTGATAAGATTACTAAGTAAATAATTGATGAATTGAGATTGCAAAATTTCAATACACACAAAGCCGAAATGTGCCAGTTCCTTTTTTAATGAATTGGACCTCTGCTATCCTTAGTCTGCGACTATTGCTGTCCGGTAAAAAGTAATAAAAAAAATAAAAGGGGAGCCATTTTGGACTCCCATCTAAGTGTAGGCATAACCTACGCTTTTCATTTATGTAGCTTGTTGCTATACCGAACCGAACCTCAATAACATGCTCATAAACGCAACTTCAAAGCTTTTCAAACTATCCAGTTTAATTTGCTTTTACAGCTTTTTATCACCAGTTTTACACTGCAAAGTTTGGATGTGTTTTTTCACACGCTGACGTTAGCGGTAACTTTATGACTACACAATTAGAAACGTATAAACTAAAAATGATCTTGACTTATGACACAAATAATAAATGAAATCATTTCTACGGTTTTACAAATCTTAGTATTTACTTTAATTCCATTTATATTCTTTTTACTTCGAAAGGATAAAAATCTGAATTTCTTTAGATACATCGGACTTTACAAACCGACAACTAAGTCTCTAATATACGTAGTATTTGTTTCCTTAATTTTCCTCATTGCAGCCATAGGGATTACATTCATTGACAACAGCATTAAGGAAGTGCTGTTTTCACCGCATACGGTTACTGGCAAACTTCGCCTTATGGGACTTAACGCCACCTCTGTGACAATACTTTTAATCATAGCGCTATTTAAGACATCCTTTGCAGAAGAGATACTATTTCGTGGGTTTATTGCAAAGCGTCTGATTAGTAAATTCGGATTCAATATTGGTAATGTTGCGCAATCTGCTGTTTTCGGTGTACTTCACTTATTGCTTTTTTCTCTTTTAATCAAAACTACCTTTACTGCGTTGACATTTATCTTAATTTTTTCATCCTTGGCTGGATGGATTATTGGTTTTATAAAAGACAAATATGCAAATGGTAGTATTATTCCAGGTTGGGTAGCACATGGACTTGGTAACACCTTATCATACTTCATAATCGCCTTCATCCTATAACCTGTGACAGAAAAGCAACCGCTAACCCTCTCTGCTATCCTTAGTCTGTGCTAAGGTTTCTTTCTTTATACTTGATTATACAGCCTTTTATCGCCATTTTTACACTGCAAAGTGTAGATGAGTTTTTCACGCTTTGACGTTAGTGGTGATTAGAGAGCGAAACCAATCCGATAAATAAATTAACAAAATAAAACAGCATTCAAAAAATGAGATTAAGAATACTACAACAGCAGGAAGATAAAACAGCTCATTTATTTGAATCAGCAGACTGCCAAACTTTGTTGCAGATGTATGAGGAGTATTACCCCCAAATAGGGTTCCATTTACCCTGGGTTGCTTATCTTGTTGTACGAGAAAGTCAAGTAGTGGGTTCCTGTAGTTTCATCGGACAACCCCATGAAGGTAAAGTTGAAATTGCGTATTGGACATTCAAAGAATTCGAAGGACAAGGCATAGCCTCCTTTGCTTGTAAAGAACTCCTTAAAATAGCACAAAATGCTGACCCGAAAGTGACTATTACAGCGAAGACAGCCCCTGAACATAATCCTTCGACCAGAATATTAGAAAACAACAAATTCATTTTCACTGAAATTGTTCAGGATGATGAAATTGGTGATGCCTGGTTGTGGACATTAAAACCAAAAGAAAAATAATGAACTGCGAACAGCAAGGAACGAAACTTCAACACCGGCTTTTCTACCAAAAAATTTGCTCCCGATATTTGTGTAGAACCACGTTACATTGTTCATAACAGCTCCGGATAAACAAATGAAGATGTGCCCTGTCAGAATCAAAACATTTATGCACAAAAAAACGCGCTGAAACTTCAGCGCGTTTAGTAAGAACAAAAGATCAACTTTAAAACGGCAAACGGATACCGATGGTAGGAATACTTCTTTTGTAGGAATCGCGTATAGAGCCGAAGCTAAAGCCTAAACCGTGCAGCTCGGTCACCAGTGCAAAACGGTAGGCCGTTCCTTTAAAACCTTCATTAAGACCTTTCTCGGGGCCCACAATAACACCTCCTTCTATTCCAAACCAATACGGTTTACCGCCCATGTCGTTCATGTTAAAAGCTATGCGGCCATCGTAACCAATGTTGTGAGTAAAGCCGTTGAACTTTCCTGCACTAAAATCACTGAACACATAACTCATCATGGCACCGCCAAAAGAAACACTTGGAACACCGTATTTATTGCGCAGCATCACCTTGGCCTCAAAACCTATAGTGGGTGTCCACTGGTTGCCTATGAGGTAAGCATTGATGTCGGGAGAAATTTCAATGGAGCCCTGTTTGGCACTTTTTGTTTTTCCGAGAGTGTAAACGTTATTTTCTCTGTTCAGTTCCATGCGGTAATTGCGCTTTTTTTCTCTTTTATGTGACAGCAGTGTTTTCATGGCACTATCAACACTATGCTGTTGCAGGAGGGTAATTTTATCGGCAGTTTCTAAATACAGGTGCAGTTCCACCGCAGCTCCCAAATCATATACCGTGTAGTGGTAAGCCGGCAGATTTTCATCTAAGCGGTAAGTCTCCTTGCTCAGGTCGAACTCTTCTTCAGTAAATTCATTGTTCTGCATTTTTAGCCTGCGTTTACCTTCGGTCTGTACCAGGTAGTGCATGGTTTGCGGCCAGTTGCTGTAGTCTTTTCCCGCATTGGCGCGTTGTGCATCGGCCACAAACAGGGTGAGCAAAGAATCAGCTTTTTTGTAGCTACTCATTTGTCCGAAAGAGCGGGCGATAAGGCGTACCTGGTTGTTTCCTTCCAGTCGAACTACCAGAGTATCGCGCATTGATTTGGGTTCGTCTTCTGCCTGAGCAGTAAAGGCGCTTAGAAAAGTAAAGGCAATAATGAGCCTGCATGTGTTAAACATGTTTTTCATGGGTATGATATTTAAGGGTTAGTAAATTAAAAGTTTTTTCGAAACTGAACAGGTGTTGGTTGGCTACCGGATGATTGTGCCGCAGTAGAATATAAGTTGAACCTGAACGAGAATTTTTGTTTGCCGGTGGTAGTTTGTTGCACAACTACGGGTGCGTTTAGCGGGGTATCATCAAAGTCAACCTCGGTGAACCGTATTTTTTTTTGCGACACTACGGGAGCTGATGCTAAAAGTAAGGTGGTGGTATCTACTGCAAGAACTACTTCTTCCGGTTGGTGAACAGGAACCTGAGCAGGAGCAACAGCCAGTTGTACCGCAGGCGAAACCTGTTTAGTTCTTTTAGTGTGTGTTTGTTTTACAGCAACTACCGGAGTTTCTGATACCTGAACAGGAGCAGCAATTACTGCAGTATTTTGCAAACGACCTGCATAGTGTTGTGTGTTAAAATCAACGGAGGTATAATCAGGTTGCACTAAAACAAGCAGTGCAATAGTAGCGGCAATACCTGCAGGAATAAAATACAGCCACTTACTTTGTTTCTTCTCAGCAGGTGCAGCGGTCATCAACAACTCGAACTTGGATGACATGGAAGGAGCATAACCCTCAGGCAAGGTATCGAGGCTGTTAAGCTTTTGTTGAATGATATTATTTTCCAAGAGTTCCATACATTTCTTTGTCATTAATTGAAATCAATTCTTTTAAGCGGGCCTTTGCTTTCATGTACTGTGTTTTGCTGGTGCTTTCCTGTATACCCAACATCTCAGCAATTTCCTTATGCGAATACCCTTCCACCACAAAAAGGTTGAGCACTGTGCGGTAACCTTCGGGCAATTGCAATATGAGCCGGTACAAATCTTCAGCAGCCATTTGTTGCAACACATCACTTTGATCGGGCAACTCGTGCACGGTTTCTTCGGGCATCAGGTAAAAGTTATTCTTCTTGCGCAACTCCATCAGCGATTCGTTCACCATCACTTTTCTCACCCACATAAACAGGCTGTGCTCACCGGTATAATTAAACGTGTTCATCTGTTGAAAAACTTTCATCATGCCCCGCATCAAACAATCTTCTGCTTCGGCTGTGGAAACCACATAACGCTGACATACTCTGAACATGGGAGCGTAAAGGCTTTCGAACAGGTGCTTTTGCGCGGCCCGGTCTCCCTTTTTGCATTGTTCAATCTGATGTTGGGTAAATGGTTTCATTGCCTTTCAACTGCTAAAATGCAAAGGTGCAGGTAAAAGTTGCCCGGCCACAAAATATTTATGTAAACCACTGTTTTTCTGTATTTTATTTTTGTCTTTGAAGAAACTAACCAACAAAACTTAGCTTTGAAGCATGACTAAAGCAACTGATTTAAATTTTGAATTTTACTTTACCCGCGGACTTACCTATGCGGAATATTATGACGGACACGTGGCCAAAATTGCTGCAGAGCACTTACTGCCCGTAGCGGAACAAGACCACTACCTGCATTACATTGAACTCAACCTGCACCGCGTAAACCGATTGAACACTACCTATAAACCGGATGCAGAATTAACCGCAATTATTGACGGGTTGAAGCAACCGTTGCGCTGGTTAATTATCAGTGAATACTGGTGCGGAGATGCTGCACAGAATGTTCCCGTGTTGGCGGCTATTGCGCAGGCCTCAAAAGGAAAAATAGATTTGCGACTTGTTTTCAGAGATAAAAACCTTGAGTTGATGGATGCCTTCTTAACCAACGGCACCCGAAGCATCCCTAAGCTGATTCAGTTGAATGAAGCTTGGGAAGTGATGAGCACCTGGGGCCCGCGACCTGAGGTTGCACAAAATTTGGTAATAGAGTTAAAAGCAAACCCTGAAACAGCGGATAACTATGCTGAGCAATTACACTTGTGGTATGCTAAAAACCGTTCGGAGGAATTGGTAAAAGAAATATCAGCTTTGCTGCAAAGCAGTAGTTAAACTTTTTTAAGGGCACGCTCAATCAGCTCTTGAGTTACATCACGGAGTTGCTGTAGGTTCACTCTGTTGTAAGCTGCTTCAATTGACCTTATTGGTTTTTTGTCCTTAAAGTACAAGCCGCTGTATTGAGCTGCTTCAGGTGAAGTAGCCAGCCAGATGATGGTCTCTGCACCTTTTTCAGGTGTGCGCATGAGCCAACCGAATTGCCGGAATGCTATACCCAACAGGCCATCCACTCCGTTGCCAAAATTGGTGTTCACACCGCCCGGATGCATGGCATTCACGGTGATGTGGGTTCCTTTCAATTCTTCAGCCAATTGGTTCGTGAACATGATGTTGTAGAGTTTGCTGTTGCTGTAGGCCAGTATGCCACTGTATTTTTTCTCCAGATTCAAATCATCCCAATTCAGTTTGCCCAGTTTTGATGCTTCACTGGCTACATTAACAATACGTGCTTCGGGAGTATTTTTTAATAAAGGCAACAGTAAATTGGTCAACTGAAAATACGCCAGGTGATTGGTAGCTAAGGTGAGTTCATACCCGTCAACCGAGGTATATCTTTTTGCAATGTAAGCGCCTGCATTGTTGATGAGCACATCTATTTTAGTAAAGCTCCCGGTGATTTCTTCGGCCAAATTTTTTACTGCTTTAACCGAAGACAGATCACACAAAAATAAATGCAATGAAGCTTGCGGGTAAAGTGATTGAAGCTCCTTTAATGTAAGTTCACCTTTCTCCTTGCTACGACAAACCAGTATAACCTCATATCCTTTCTCCGCCAGTGCTTTTGCGGTCACTTTTCCCATGCCGCTACTCGCACCGGTTACAATGGCTGTTTTCACTTTTTAACCATCTTAAAAGCGTGTGTCCACTGGTTGCGGATAAAACCCGGAATGCACCACAATATGCACAACGGCTCAATGGCACGGGCAGCTTCCATCATGCCCATGTCTTCTGTTTCCCAACCGAACTTGGTTAGTATTTCTGTTACGCTTTGTTTGGCTGCTGCATCATTGCCGCAAATGAACATGGAAGGTGTGCCGTCAGCAAAATTGGGGTTCACCATAAAAGGGTTGCCCACACAACTGAATGCTTTTACAAACATGGCTGAAGGGGCTATCTTTTGTAAACGCTCCATCAGTGATTCATTGTAATCAGTAAAAAAAGGCAACACACCGTTTACGGGAGCCTTTGTGTGGTCAATGGGATTAGTGGCATCTATCACCACTTTTGAAGAGAGGTGAGGTACCAGTTGTTTAACCAGATTTTCGGCTACATCGCCTTTTACGGCCAACACCACCAACTCACCAAACGCAGCAGCCTCTTCCACAGAACCAACTGAAGCATTCGCTCCGTTCTGACTTACCCAGTCGTTTAATTTTGCGGCATCACGTGTGCCTAGCTTTACCTCGTAGCCGTGTTGAATAAATCCTTTGCCGAGTGTTTGGGCCACAATACCTGAGCCGATAATTCCTATTTTTTTCATGGATATAGTATTAGTTGAATAAGTACAAATATAGTTGCATCAGAAACTCCACCACACACTATCGGGGTAATGTGCAGGAACGGAAACGGTTTGCCCTATCATGGGGACAGTTAATGTTACATCACTTTCCTTAGCTGCTTTGGTTACCCGCTCCACCGATTCGTTCCAATCGTGTAAAGCTAAAGTAAATTTTCCCCAGTGCACAGGCATCAATACGTTGGCATTTAAATCTATTGCCGCCTGTACCGTTTGCTCCGGCATCATGTGAATGTAAGGCCACCAGGCGTTGTATTGTCCGCATTCCAGAATAGCTAAATCAAAAGGACCATATTTCTCTCCGATTGTTTTAAAGTGAGTATCGTATCCGCTGTCACCACCAAGGTAAATGGTGTGCTCCGGTGTTTGCACAATAAAAGATGACCAAAGTGACTGTCCTCTTTTGAACCTGCGACCGGAAAAATGTCTTGCAGGTGCAGCGGTAAGTTGTATGGCAGAGGTAACTTTAATGCTGTCCCACCAGTCGAATTCCGTTATGCGGCCCTCCTCAATACCCCAATAACTGAGGTGTTCGCCCACACCTAGCGAGGTATAAAAATGGTGTGATTTATCTTTGAGCTGCAAAATGGTTTTGTAATCCAAATGATCGTAGTGATCGTGTGTAATAATAACGGCATCTATAAAAGGAAAATCATCAATGCTGTACTCATTACTGCCTGTAAAACTCTTGGCAAAAAAAGACACCGGAGAGGCGTTGCCGCTGAACACCGGATCTATCAATATGTTCTTCCCTTCTATTTTTAATAAGTAAGATGAGTGGCCAAACCAAACAATTTGCGGGGCGGTATCACTCAGGTTTTTCAAATCTGTTTTAACAAAGGGCACTGCTCCTGAAGGCTCCCTGTCTTTTGCATCAAACAAAAAGGCTTTAAGAATTTTCAGGGTATGCGCACCTTCGGCCAAATCAGGGGTGTGAGATAAATTCTGAAAACTGCCATCGCGGTAGTTGGGTGATTGTTTTATGCGTTCGAGTCTTTTGCCCGAGGGTAAACGACCAAATTGTTTTTGATTAAAGAACAGCAAAACTAAAAGTGCAAGTACCGCTAAAATGGAAAGGGTTATGATCATACGTTTTTTGCGTTGGGGAAACATGCGGCAAAAGTGGGTTAACTTTGTGTAGTAAATACATCCAAAAAGGCCAAAAGTTTGTGCTGAAGGTTAAAGTGAGGTTCGGGTCGGTAAACGGGAATGTTTACAGCAACAACCCGGACGAATTCTCCGGAAGGAAATAGTGGTGACAGAAATAATGCAGGTGTTCTATCTCCTGCTTTTGCCTGTTGGTATAACTGTTTCGTGAGGTGTAGGCTTGCTCCAGCGGCACAAAGCGAAACTTATCCTGTTGTTTGTTGTAGTAATTATAAACAGGCAACACTTTTATACCAGTGATGCGTGTTTCATGTAAATCATTTTTAAGTCCGCGGCTCAGTTTTAACTCCAGCATAACCGGCATGTGGCACCAGGTAAAAATATCGTAGGCCACAAAATCAGCCAGAGAGTAAATAGCAAAACCTTTTTTGTGTTTGCCTGTGATTGGGTCGGTAAACTCCAGCGACTGCATGGGCTGTGCATTATGCGGATGTCCGCCCAGAATAATATCCGCTCCGCAGGTAGTAAATATGCGTTGGAATAACTCTGTGGTATTTTTGGAAGGATACGTTTGGTAGGCATTGCCGCAGTGTACAGAGACCACAATAAAATCAGCCCCTTTTTTGCGGGCCATTTTACACTGCTGTTTAATCAGGTCAATGTCTGCATCGGGCGTGTTGAGCGGTAATAAATTCACTAACCAGGGCTTGTCAACCGGAGTAAGTAATTTGTTGAGCGAATAGGTGTACGACAAAAATGCGGTACGAATTCCTTTGCGTTCAATAATGGGGAATTTATTCAAGTGTGCTTCAGACAATGCTGCACCGCAATACTCCACGCCCTGCTCGCGTAAAAATTCCATTGTACGCACAATGCCTTTTTTGCCCATGTCCAAAGAATGGTTATTGGCAATACTGAGCACATCGTAACCTTTGTGTTTTCCGTTACCACTAAAAATGTGAAACAACTCTTCCGAACCGTTGAAGTACATGTCATTCAACATCACTTCTGGAACAGCCTGCAATGGTTTGCGCGTATTAACAGGTGTTTCCAGGTTAGCAAAAACCAAATCTGCTCCGAAGAAAAAGTCACCCGTTTCGTCCCACAGGTATTTGGTTGACTCGCGGTTGAGCCACTTGTACGGCATTAAATCTCCACCCGCGTGCAGGGTAATGGACTGCGTAATTTTAAAATTATCGTTGACTGAAAAATCTAATTGCTGTTGTTTAAAAAAGGTGCGGGCATCAAAACCTTCCTCCGGCTCCTGGTGCGGATGGTAATAGTACTTGTATCCCAGGTACACCGCGTCCATATCCGTCATGCTGAACGGATTTTCTTCAAAGTTTTTTACCGGTAAGCTCCACTCCTTCTTTTTAAAAAAGTGCAATACTCCGAATAAACATTTAAGCACGGAGGTGAGCAACCATCCTTTAAATGTTACCGGCAGTACAGGAGATATTTTAGGTGCGTGAGCCAATGTGGTATAAAACGATGTGGCAAAGTAAAGAAATTGTTAAGCCTATATACACAACTGCATAAGTAAACTGTGCACCGTAATACTGTATAGTGTACACATTGGCCAAAAAAGCCCCAGCCAAGCTGAGAAGACTCTGCACCAAAACCGCCCTACCTGGAAGTTTAAACCGGGTATACGAAAGCAGCACCGGGAGCAGCAGTGCGCTAACCGCGTATGGAGCCAAATCAAAAAACAAGTCTACGGCTGTGTTGTTTCGGTATACCACACACAACACTGCATTCACAAAAGCTACGAACAAAATAACTTTGGGTGTGAGTTGCTCAATAGTTTGTGAACTGAACCAACCGTTACGATGCAACAAATCTTTGGAAATGCTGATGGAGGAGGTAAACAAAAATCCGTTGGCGGTGGAAATAACCGTAGCCAGTATCGCAGTAAAAAAAACACCGGCAGCTAAAGGAGAAAGCGCGAGTGAACCCAGCGACAAGTAGATGGAAGAAGTATCGGTATCTGCGGGTAAAATATGAATGGCGTAAAGTGCGGTGGTAGCTGCTAAAAAATCAAAGATGGTCCAGCACAACACACTTAACAGTAAACCGTATTTGGCTGTTGCAACAGATTGTGCTGAATAAACACGTTGGTAATAATTGGGGTCAATAAGTACTACGGCTGCAAATAAAAACCAGGAGCCCACATACCAACCCGAAGGACCGGAACTGAAGGCTGTTTTATCTGCGGGTAGAGAATGCAAAGGGGCCGTTCCGTAGATTGCATAAAGTTGATACAGTACCAGTACAAAACCTCCGAACATGAGCACAAATTGTATCACATCTGATTTCACCACGGCCTTTAACCCTCCGCGCAAAATGTATAGTGTAGAAATTATGGTGACAATTACAATAAGCACTATCTTATTTACCGGCCATATAAAATGCAGAATTTGCATGGTCATGAGAAGGTACATGGCGGGTGCGGTAAACACCACAATAAGCAAGGCTCCCAAACCAGCTACTTTTTTACCGTAATGAAAATCGAGTAAGTCGGGCAAGGTTTGAAAACTGCTGTTGCGTGCTTTGGCAGCATACCAAAATGCAAACACCACGGCAAACAACGAATAAGGTAAACTCAGAAATAACCAAGCTGATACTCCGTACTCCGCATACAGCTGACCAATGCCGTTGATCCAGCCGTACATGGTTGTAACCAGCGTGGCAACAAACGGGAATAAGGTGAGTTTTCGTCCTGCTGAGATGTACTCTGCTGAACTGTTGGCCTTCCAGGAGGGAATAAAAACCGAAAGCAACAAAAAGCATAAATACAGTACAACAACGGCCTGTGTTATAAATGGCATTACGCAAAGAACGGGTAAATCAAACAGATGAAAAAATGCGGCTCTTTATCAGCTAGTCTGTCTTTTCGCACTACTCTGTTTAGCCATGTTTTTTCCAATACCTTTTACCGTAGCTGCAAAACAACTCTTCTCCTGCTTTAACATTCCGAATAGCTACAATACACACCTCGCTGTTGTCATCCAAGGAAATTTCGGCATTGTTTTTAAACCCTGAATGCGCAAAGCCTGTGGCATCATTTGCATACTTGGCAAAACACTTTACCTTCATCGAATCCAGTATCGTTCCATCGGGCAGGTTAATAAAATATTTGTCGTTGCCTTTAACAGCTCTGGCTACAGCTTGCCGCTGGGTTAATACTTCACCTTTAAAAACAGCTATTATCTCGTCCTTATAAATGTTGATGGCTGTATATAATCCGTTACCAAAAGCTGTTAGCTGTGAGGCACTGATGTATAAATAATCCGCTTCGGGAGCATCAATAGGAAGGAGGCTGTCGGCTGAATTCCTCACGCGTTTCGTTTTAAATGAACAGCCAATGTAAGTCGCAAACTGCATATTCCGGCAATAGTGCATATATCCTCAAAACCTTACCTTCGCGCCATGAATAAAAATGTGCAGGTTCACCTTGCTCTTTTTACGGTATCCGCATTGTACGGAGCTACATTCACCATTGCCAAAGAGGTAATGAACGGGTATGTGGGTCCTTCTGCTTTCATACTACTTCGTGTGGGTACGGCTGCTGCCCTTTTTCTGCTATTTCATACATTGTTCATCAAAGAAAAGGTGCACGATAAAAAAGATTTGTATAAGTTGGCTCTGTGCAGTGTATTCGGGGTGGGTTTTAATATGCTGCTGTTTTTTAACGGACTCAAATTATCCACACCTATCAACGGAGCGGTGCTCATGACCTGCACACCTATCTTTGTAGTAGTGTTTGCGGCCTGGCTGCTTAAGGAGAGAATCACACTTACGCGAGGGAGTGGCGTTTTCCTTGCAGCATCGGGTGCGGCCATGCTTATTGGCGGCACACAGTTCGACTTCAGTTCTTCTACCGCTTTTGGTGATTTGATGGTCACCATCAACGCCATTATATATTCGTTTTATCTGGTGTATGCCAAACCGCTGATGCAAAAATACCATCCGTTTACTGTAAGCAAATGGACCTTTTTGATGGGAACACTTTTGGTTTTGCCCTTTGGATTTAACCAGTTTACTGAAATTAACTGGGCCGATATGCCACCAAAAATAATGCTCTACATTGCCTTTGTAGCCATAGGGACTACTTTCCTTACCTACCTGCTTAATGCCTGGGCACTGCGGCATGCTACCCCCTCGCTGGTGGGCTCCTACATCTACCTGCAACCTGTTTTGGCAACCTTTATTGCCATCCTTTCTCAACGCGATGAATTAACCATAGCCAAATTTAGCTTTACAATGCTGATATTTGCCGGAGTTTATTTAGTAAGTAAACCAACACGACAACATGCTTAAATCAATGACCGGCTATGGCCAGGCTACGGGAGACTATGACAAGTTCAGTGTAAAAGCTGAATTCAAAAGTTTGAACGGAAAATTTCTTGACGTTAACCTGCGCATGCCCAAGCTGCTGCAATCAAAAGAAATTGAGATCCGCAACCAGTATCAGAAATTACTTGAACGCGGTTCAGTAACACTGAATATTTCTGTTGAACTTAAAAACACAGCCGATCTTTTGCAACCCATCAACAAAGAGGTAGTCAATTTTTACCTGGATGAAATACGGCACATTGAAGAGCGCCTGAGCATTTCACAGGGTACGCTCACCGGCTCGTTGTTTAACATACCCAATGCGCTTCAGTTGAGCGAAAAAGAGCTGAGTGATGAAGAGTGGTTACAAATTAAAGAGGTGCTGCAAAAAGCCTACATTAACTTTGATTCATTCAGAAAACAGGAAGGTAAAGAAACCGAAAGAGAGATAAGTGAATTGGTAGGCAAAATAAACAAGATGGCTGATGAAGTGGCCGCTTTGGAACCTGAGCGCATGAATCACATACGTCAGAAAATAAACAGCGATGTGGAAGCCTTTGTAGAAAAATCACAAATTGATGCTACGCGCTTTGAACAGGAACTGATTTACTACATTGAAAAAATTGATATTGCTGAAGAGAAGTTGCGTTTAAATAATCACTGCAATTATTTTCTGCAAACCATGAAAGAAGATTCTTCCGGCAAAAAACTCGGATTCATTTCACAGGAAATGGGAAGAGAGATTAATACCATGGGGTCAAAGGCTAACTACTTTGCCATTCAAAAACTGATTGTGCAAATGAAAGACGAACTCGAAAAAATTAAAGAACAACTCAGCAATATCATTTAATGAAAGAAGGAAAGGTTGTTATTTTTTCTGCTCCGTCAGGCTCCGGTAAAACAACCGTAGTTAAACATTTATTATCGGTTAACCCTCAGCTCGCGTTTTCTGTTTCAGCTACTACCCGCCCTTGCAGAGGAAATGAGGAGCACGGAAAAGATTATTATTTTTTGAGTAAAGAAGCGTTTGAACAAAAAGTACAAACAGGAGATTTTATAGAATATGAGGAAGTGTATGCCGGTACATTTTACGGTACACTGCGCAGTGAAGTAGAAAAAAAATGGGACGAGGGAAAGGTAGTGGTGTTTGATGTAGATGTGGTAGGCGGATTGCACCTGAAAAAAATATTGGGTGAACGGGCGCTGGCTATATTTGTAAAACCACCCTCTGTAGACGTATTAAGACAACGCCTGCAAGCCCGCGCCACCGACACACCTGCCGATGTAGAACGCAGAGTAGAAAAATCCATTCAGGAACTAAAATTTGAAAGTGCGTTTGATTTAGTGCTGGTGAATGACGTGCTGAAAGACACGTTAAAAGAAGCGGAGCAAATGGTTCAAACATTTATCAACCTAAACTAAAATGCATATCGGTTTATTTTTCGGCTCATTCAATCCTTTGCATTGCGGACACCTCATTATTGCCAGCCACATGGTAGAATACAGTTCTATTGACAAGGTGTGGTTTATGGTATCTCCGCACAATCCACTGAAAGCAAAAGGCGATTTACTGGATGAACACATTCGTTTGGAAATGGTGCGTGATGCCATAAAGTATGATGACCGCTTTGAAGCCTCTGATTTTGAATTTGCACTGGAACGTCCTTCTTACACCATATTGACTATGGATGCCCTGCACAAAGCCTACCCTGAGCATACCTTCACTTTAATTATGGGGGCCGATAATTTACAATCTTTGCACCTGTGGAAAGAGTACGAAAAGTTGCTGAACGATTACCCTGTGTTTGTTTATCGCAGAGAGGGCTTTGATAGTTCGGAACTGGCCGACCACCCCAATGTGCAGGTATTTGATGTACCCTTGCTCAACATCTCCTCCACCTTTATCCGCAGAGCAGTTAAAAAAGGAAAGTCCATCCGCTACCTGGTACCGTGGATGATTGAAGAAAATATTATTCAACACAAGTATTACTCATAATGGAACTGCACATCCGACAAGCGAATGTAGCCGATGCGGCTGCTTTAGCAGAACTTGGAGCCAAAACATTTTACGATACCTTCCATACTTTTCAAACGGAAGAAGACATGAACAAGTACCTTAGCTCTACTTACACTCCTGAAAAAGTAAAAGCTAATCTTGAAAAGCCCGATGTGTTTTATTACCTCGCTGAATACAATAACACAGCCGTGGGTTATGCCAAACTATTGCTGGACGTACCTGTGGAGCAAATGAAAGGTGACCGTGTAATGGAGATGGAAAAAATTTATGTGTTGCAGGATTATCTTGGTAAAGGTGTGGGCAAAAAACTCATGCAGCAAAGCATTGTTGCTGCCGTACACGAAAAATTTGACTGGATGTGTTTGGGTGTGTGGCAACACAACACCAAGGCCATTGACTTTTATAAACAGTTTGGCTGGGAAATTTTTGACACCCGCAAATTTCAATTGGGCAGTAAGATAGAAGACGATTTTTTAATGCGTATAAAACTGAAGTAGTTTAGCGGTGCTGTAGTATACGTATCTTCTGTCCTTTTTTAATGTAGGTTTCTGCCATCTGGTTCCACTTCATCACATCGGGCACACTCACATTAAATTTCTTGGCCACATCATTGATGTCCTCATTCTTCTCAACGGTGTACTCGATCATAATAAACTCTTCGTATGGTTTGGCCGGTTCTTCTTCCAGCATAAACTCTTCTTCTAAATCTGCTGAATCACCTGTAAGGTAATGCCCGGCTAAATCCACATTTTTTTCTTTGGGCAATTCTATAAAATATTTCTTCCCTTCAGCATTGGTAAGGTAAGGTTTACGTAACCACGGATTAAGTTGTTTGAGCATTTTGTATGTGGTACCGTTCTTCAGTGCAAAATCTGCCAGGTTGCTGATGCCCGAATCTATTTCTATTTTTATGGTCGGAACTTCAAAATACAGATGCGATTTTCTTACATAATACCCATACTTGCGCGGGTTGGAACAAATTTCTTTTATCGCCATTAAACGCAACACGTAGCGCGAGGTTTCTGTGTTAAGATACAAATCATAATAAGAATCTACTCCTTGGTTGTTGAGTTGTTTGCGCAGCCCTGTGATGCCCATGTTGTACGAGGCTGCCACCAGGGTCCAGTTACCAAATTCACGGTAGGCTTCTTTAAAGTACCTGCAAGCTGCTTCTGTCGCTTTCTCCAGGTGATTACGCTCATCTATTTCCTCTGTAATTTCTAAGCCGAATTTTTTACCCGTCTCTTCCATAAACTGCCAATAACCTTGTGCGCCTGCGGGAGACGTAACAATACTCAACCCGCTTTCAGCCAGACAGAGGTATTTAAAATCTTCAGGAATACCGTGCTTTTTGAGAGAACGCTCAATGGCCGGAAAATAACGGTTGGCTTTTTTGAGCATTAATAAGGTGTTGGACTGCCAATAGGTATTCACCAATAATTCTTTGTCCAGTCTTTCGCGCACTTCAAAATCATGCATGGGTAAACGTTCACCGGCAAAATCAATATTCTGCGGTAAGTTAATAGAGAAAATGCGGTAATGTTTGTTGAATTCCCCCTGAAACTTATCCTGCTCTGTAGGGCTGCTGAAAGTAAACAGCTGCATCAGCCCTAACAGGAATAAAAGCACTCCGAGAGAAATAATTTTAGCCTTGTATAAACGCATAACGGTAGTGTTGGCAAATTTCAGGCCCTAAATGTATATCGCAAACCCCTGTTTTTGAACAATAAGCAAGCAAATACGGGAATATGTCAATTTTTTGTAACACTACCGCTTGACTTCATGCGTTAATTCTCTGCATAATTGCACTAAATTTTTATTCCTCTTTATGAAAAAATGGTTTCTTTTTTCTTTTATGCTGATTGCTTTTGCTGCCGGTGCACAAGATAAAATCAAAGAATTTGAGAATTACAATAAAACGCCTCAGCTGCAAAGCGCACTCAAAAAATTTGATTTAACTCCTTTTCTGGCAGATGAGGTTTTGTTTGTTTTTGACGGTACCGACAACACCTATTCTCCTGCACAAGTAAACAAGGCATTAAAAAGTAACATGAAGCTGCCCAAAAAATATGCGATTAACCACGCTTCAGAAACCAACCACGGTTACTCACAAACTTTTGGTGTATATGATGCAGATGAGATTCCCATTTATTTTGTTGCCTTTCGCATCAATCAACTCACGCAAAAAATTGAAGAGGTACGCTTAACCTCCAACTAAGGTAAAAAAGCGCGGTTGCGAATAAAACCCGAATCAGTAAGTGTGCGTAAAAATGCAAGTACTGCTTTGGACTCCTTATCAGATAAATTGATTTTACTGAGTTGTTCTTTATCTAAAGTTGCCGATTGTTTCATCGGGTTACGGTAATGATTCAACACTTCGTTTAATGATGCAAAACGGCCATCGTGCATATAGGGTGATGTCAGTGCTACGTTACGCAAAGAGGGTACTTTAAATTTTCCTTCATCACTTTCGTTACTGGTTACGCGTGCTCTGCCCGGGTCAGAGAAATCACTGCTGAGTCCGTTGTTGCGAAAACTGAAATCAGTAAACAAAACTCCAACGTGGCAACCTGAACATTGTTGCATAAAAAGTTTTTCTCCCTGTTCTTCTTCCTGCGTAAATTTTGCTTTCCCCGCTTTTACCTGATCATACCGTGCATCAGCTGAAATGATACTACCCATAAACTGGGCCAGCGCCAACATCACTTTACGGGTAGTAATACTGTCGCTGCCAAACGCTGTTTTAAACAAAGCCGGATAAAACTTACTACGCTGAATTTTTTGGTTAACCGAACTGATTTTTTCATTCATCTCGAGCGTATCCGTAATGGGGGCCAGGGGCATTACTTCCAGGTGATTCACACCTCCGTCAGCCATAAAGTGCGGATGCCACAACACATTGAATATGCCCGGGGCATTACGTCTTCCCAGTTTTCCGTTAACTCCTATACTAAACATTTTTCCTCCGTCACTAAACGCCCTTTCAAGGTGGTGACATGAGGCACAGGCAATAGTACTGTCTGACGAAAGCAAAGGGTCGTAAAAAAGTTTTTTGCCTAAAGCAATTCCTTCTGAAGTGGGCGGATTATCCTGAAACGAATAAACCGGAGACGGAAAATGTGCAGGTAACGCAAGTGTTATTTGCTGCGGTGACTGAACCTTTTGCCCACAGGCTGTAACAACTAAAAATAAAACTAATGCGCACCATTTTCTCATTGAATGGAACCAAAACTGAACATATCGGCATAGTTATCTGCATATTTCACCGCATTGACACCTGGCTCATGAATACTGTATATATTCTTCAATGAAAGTGTGAGCGGGGTTTTAAACATCTCGTTCAGATTGGCTTTCAAATTCAATTGTTTTAAACCTGCACCCAAATACAACTTCTGTGATCCGAAAGAAATGGTTGCTTTACGAATGGCATTGTTGGGGTATTTGAATCCTCCCACGTGAATGCTGAAACCTCTTTCCAAACTGTCTCTGTAATACCCTTCTGCTTTGAGAAAAATGTAGCCTGAGGCCCAGCCCCAGAACATATCATTTTGCGGGTCGAGTGCCCCTGTTTGTGCCCCCGACATATTTCTCGCACTGTCAACCCCTATGATAAATTCAATGCCGTCATACTCCGTCTCCGGTAAATTTCTCAGTTGAATCGTTTTGGTTAGTGGCATTGATTCATCCACTAAAAAATAACTGTTGTTTATTGACCAGCTCTGGGTTCCTTTTAACAACTTGATATTTGAAATATAGTACCGAAATAAACTCACCCGCATACTATCGCCAGCAGCATTTACATACCAGGAGGTATCTAAGTGCAGGGTGTTGGTATCCACCAAATGATTCAGGTTAATATTGAGTCTGCCACTATAAGTAGGAGCAATTGTTTCTTCTACTTCTTTTTGACGACAAGACAACACGCTTAACAACAAAATGAGGGCAAATAAATGGTACTTCATATTTTCAAAAAATTAATCGGTTATTGAAATAAACTTAATCATGTCAGCATAGTTGTTGGCCAACTGTTTTGAGTTACCATCGCTGTTGATTATGGTAAGCACAGAAGCTATTTCCCATACTGCGGGTGAGTTAAATACCTCCAGAACATCGGCCTTCAGGTTAAGCTTTTTTGTGACACCTGTAGAAATGCTGAGCGATTGATTGAAACTTGTAACGGTTGTACTTAACGGGTTAAAGGATCCCTCAAATCCGCCCACATGGTAAATAAAATCTGCGGCCGGGTTAACAACAGAGCCCTCGATTTTAAATTGAATGTACCCGCTGCTCCAGGTCCAGAACATTCCGGCTGCAGGGTCCAGTGCTCCCGTTTGGGCTCCTGAAACATTGCGTAAACTATCCACCCCAATGGTATAACGAATTGACTTGTATGTTCCCGCAGGAACATTGTTCAGTACAAAACTGTAAACAGCGTTAGCTCCGGAGTGGTCTATCAGATAATAACTTTCCGGCTGAACATAATCGGGTGTGTTGCCTTCGCCTTCCAGCACCAGGCTAGTAAGGTAATATCGGAATAAACTCACTTTAAATTTTTCACCGGCTGCATTTGTGTAAACATCACCGTACACCAGCGGGGTTGCACCTGCATATCCACCTATGTTTACCATTACTTTACCTGAAGGTGGCTGAGGTGTTGTTTGTATATCCTGCGTATCTTTTTTACAAGAGGTACTCAGCATAATAACTGCGGCTAAAAGAAAAAATAATTGCTCAATAAAACGACTTCGCATACCTGCTGAATAGATAATCAAATATACAGTTTTAAGCTTGTTTTGTAATAAGCGAAGATCAAATTTTATCTTGCAGATATGCTTTGCTGCTGCGGATAATGGTTTCCTCTATGGGGGTGAACCGGAAGTTTAATGCATGGGTAAACTTATCGCTTTTGTAAAAAAACCGGTTGTACATACCCCGGGCCGTTTCGCGCGTGAGCAAGGGCGAAGTTGCTGAAACAAGCGCACGTAATGCATCTGCCATTACGGCAATGTTGACCAACCATTTCGGTGCATTTATTTTTGGTTCCTTTTTGCCCGTTGCCTTTGCGGTAATGGAGAAAAACTCTTTGAATGAAATGTTAGCCGACACCAGCACAAAGCGTTCATAACTGATATCACTTTCAGTTAATAAAAACATGGCTTTGGCCACATCACGCACATCCACATAACCGTTTATGCCTTCCGTGTATACAGGAACCCCTTTCGCTGATGTTGCCATCATCTTACAAGAGCCTTTGCGCCAATCTCCTTCCCCTATAATTACTCCGGGGTTTACCATCACTATATTCAGTCCTTCCTCTCCCGCCCGCCACACTTCCAGCTCTGCACGGTACTTGCTGATGGCATAATTGGTATTGAGTACTGAATCGGTCCAGGTAGTTTTTTCATCTATGGTCAACCCGCTTTCGGCTCTTCCTAAAGCAGCAATGGAACTGCAATAGCACAACTTTTTCACCCCGGCATAAAGTGCTACATTTACAACATTGATGGTGCCCTGTACATTAACCTGCTGCATCTCTTCGGCATATTTGGCCACAAATGACACCATTGCTGCAACATGATATACCTGTTCAACACCCTCCATTGCTTCTTCGAGCGAAGGAACATCGAGCAAATCGGCAGGTGTCCAATTTAGCAGAGTGAGTTTTTGTGCTTTTTCCTGCTCAGTAAGGTGGGCAAACCGTATGCTAAAAATATAGTTGAACTCCTGTAACGTAGATGTGGCGCGCTTTATGGCCCTTACCTGCCGGTTATTTTCCAGCAGTTCGCACACTACGTGTGCACCCAAAAAACCTGTTCCGCCTGTTACTAGAATCATTGTTGATTAGTTGATTTCTTATGCTCTGAAACCGGGCAAAAATAGGCTTATTTGCCTGTAAATACCGTAAACTACTTTTCCATGAACAGTGCTGAATTTTTAAAACCCGTTCCGTCAACCTTATTGAGCCAACTCGACACTACTTCAGCCCGCAGCTGGTTTAGGGGCGCACTGATACATGGTGAAACTTTTCCTGATACCGACAGCTGCAAAATATGGCTGGTAGGGGTGAAAGATGATCGCGGCACCGACTACATGAACGGTGCTTCCCAAGGCCCTGATGCTATTCGTGCTGAACTGTACCGGCTCATTAACCACCAGGAACACCTGAGCGTGGCCGATTTGGGAAACATTGAGGCCGGAGAAAGCATTAACGATACACATTATGCCCTGTGTGAACTTACCAAAGAGGCATTGGAAAAAAAGAAGGTACTTATAGTGCTGGGTGGTTCAGTTGATCTGGCCTACGCTCAATACCGGGCTTATGAAAAACATACCCGCACCCTGCGTTTGGTAAGTGTTGATTCACGCATCGAACTGAGCGCACCTGAACACAACGAAGAGGCTATTCCATATTTAGGCAATATCATCCTGCACGAGCCAAACTACCTGTTTAACATTTGCCACTTAGGTTACCAGTCGTACTTTTGTGAAGAGGAAAGTGTGGCCACCTTTAACCGCATGAACTTTGATGCCATGCGACTGGGTAACCTGCGAAAAAACAGTGAAGAGGCTGAACCCCTGTTTCGCGATGCCGACATAGGTATTTTCAACCTCTCAGCCATCCGTTTACCTGATGCTCCTGCTCAGGAAAACGGTTCTCCCAATGGTATTGGCGGAGACGAAGCCTGCCAGCTGGCCCGCTATGCAGGTATCAGCAATGAGTTAAGTTCTTTTGGCCTGTACGGTTTAATTCCTCACCTTGACCGGCAGCAACAAACTGCAAAACTTGTAGCACAAATGCTATGGTATTTTGTTGACGGAGTGCACAGCCGCAAATACGATTACCCTGCTACAGAGAGCAATGATTTTCAAACCTACCGCATTACATTTAACAACAGCAGCCACGAGGTAGTGTTTTTCAAAAGCCTGAAGAGTGACCGCTGGTGGATGGAAGTACCTTACCCGGTAGAAAAATCTGCTAAAAAAGGAAGCTACTTAGTTCCCTGCTCCTACAAAGATTACGAAACCGCCTGCAACGATGAGGTGCCCGACAGGTGGCTGAAGACGTATTATAAGTTGATTTGAGGGGTATGCTGTGAGAATATTATGAAATTCAAGTGTCTGTGATATTTTATATCTTTGGATATATATGGCATTTTCATTTAAACAATTTTGCCTTTCTTGTTTTAGTCTGACAGTATTCTTTTACTCGTCATGCTCTTGCAAAAGCGAGAACCCTGATCCTTTGAGATTGCAAATCTCTTATAGCAGTCACTATATATCCAAGCTGACAGCTATAACTCCGAACGGTCCTGTAACTGTAAGCCCTTTAGCTGAATTGACTGGTTACAACGAGTATGAAATTTTTCTTAACCCTGCCGATAGTATTTCTGTATTTGTTATCTATCAAAACAATTCAACGATTTTTGATACTTTGGTTTATGGTCACTCTACTGAAGTGCGTTATGAAAATATGGGGTGTGGGTTCGCTTACACCATCAGCAACATAAGAATAAAGGAAAGCACACTGGACAGTAGTAGCATTATCTCTCCGTATTACATTATGCTGCCATGAGACTAATAGCAATTACACTATTTCTTTCCTCCTTTTTTTATACGGCAAAAGCTCTAACACCGGCTGATACGGTGAACTTTTTCCCAAAGCATTCCATCTCCATTGGTACTGATCTTCTTCTAAATTTTACCGGATGTCTTGGTCACCGTTCTATACTTCGCTATGAATATAAGGGTATTCTTTATGTTCAAATGGGGGGCGGGCATATACACTTTGGACAAGATAAAGTATATAATAATGTAAGAGGTTATACCAGCAAGGGCAGCTTTATTATGCCTGGTGCCGGATTGATTATTCCTTTGGTAAAAAGCAGGGAAGTTTCTTTTGTTTTTGGGACTAATTATATAAGAAGTTTTTACAGCGAGCGTGGCAACATCGAAATCCTTAATCAATTTTGGGGCACAAAAGTCAAAAGACCATTACGTTTAGATAATTCTGTTCTGGATGCTCTTCAAATACAAGTGGGTGGTCAATTGACCTTCAAATATTTCAGGGTAATTCCTGCTCTGCACTACAACTCATTTTTGGGTTCTCTATCGCCCTCTCAATCTCCGTTCTACACCTCCTCTGGTGGCGGGAATAAATACCAGAGTTATTTTGTACCCGGATTGGGTAGGGTGAACGAGGGAAATTTCTTAAACCAGTACGGAGCATCTTTCACAATTATTTATAACTTCCCCCCTTCGGGTAAAAAAAGATAGCGTCTTCTTAGTTTGTATCACCTCATGACTAGTGAAGAAATGAACTTTATCCGGTATGTGCCTATTCCAATTGAGATAATGAAAATCGCATCAACAGTGAGATACATTCAGGTTATGAAACGTATATCGGCTTATTTGAGTTAGTGGGTTAGTGACGACAGGAACCAGAGCAAAATTCAAGTATAGAAAATCAAATTTTATTGTGCTCTATGAGTTGCTGAAACTCTTCTTTTCGCTCGCGGGAGAGATCAACTTCCTCTCCGTTTTCCATTACAATGTATCCGCCATCTTGCCGGATGTAATTTTTAATACGAGCCAGATTCACAATGTAGGAACGGTGGGTGCGGTAGAAATTATTGCGTGGTGAAAGTATGTTCTCAAATTCTTTAATCTTTTTACTGATTAAAATACGGTTACCGTCCGTCAGAAAGATGTTGGTATACGAGCCATCAGCTTTAAGGTAGAGTATATCTTTGAGCGGCACAAAGCGCAAGCCCTCAGAAACAGGTAAGGCAATTTTCTGTAGTGTTTTCTCTTCGAGATTTTCTTTAAGTGCGGTAAGCCGTTCAATTACCTGCGAGTTGCCGTGCATGCGTATGGCCTTTTCAACAGCAATTTTCAACTGATTAATTTGTATGGGTTTAAGCAAATAGTCAACAGCCGAAACCTGAAAGGCCTGCAAAGCATATTCGCTGTATGCGGTAGTGAAAATAACCTCAAAGCCGGGGTTTTCGAAAAACTCAAGCAGTTGAAATCCGGTATAACCAGGCATTTCAATGTCGAGAAAAATAATATCGGGATTGTGTTTCTGAATTATCTTTACACCTGAGGGTACATCTTCAGCCGTTGCCACCACTTGTAACTCGGGACAGTGTTCCTTCAATATAGCCTCAAGAATTCTACGGGCTTTTCCTTCATCATCTATTATTACGCAGTTCAGCATTCGCACAAAACTACTCTATATCATGAAATAATTCTCCTGTTTCATGTAATGAGATTTGATGCTCATGAAGCAACACAGCTATTCTATGTTTACGGGAATGCTCAGCTCCACCCGTGTTCCCGATGCAAAACCGTTCTCATCTTTCAGGTCGGTGTATTTTACCACAATCTCATTCGGACGGTTGTAATTGAGCAGCTCAAGGCGCTTTTGAGTGGCACCTGTAGCAAATGATTTATGCATGGGTTGCCTGAATTTTCTCATCTCAAAAGAACGTTTTCTTCCTATGCCGTTATCTTCAATAGTAGCCATTAACAAACCTGCTGATTTCATAGCAAATGTGACCTGAAGTATTCGGTTGTTTTTGATATGTAAAAGTCCGTGTTTAATGGCATTTTCAACGTATGGCTGAATAAGCATGGGGGGCAGATAAATGGATGACTGCTGTACATTGTTTTCGATGTTGATGTAATAAGAAAACTTTTCCTCAAACCTCAATGCTTCCAGTTCAAGATATAACGTAAGCAACTTTACTTCTTCCTGTAAACTCACCTCTTGACGGCTGGATATGTCAAGGGTCATGCGCATCAAATCAGCAAACTTGCCCAGATAGGTATTGGCCAATGTTTTTTCATTGAGCATAATATACTCCTGAATGGAGTTGAGTGCATTAAATACAAAGTGGGGGTTCATTTGTGCCTTTAGCGAAACCAACTGAGAACTTCGCAAATCATGCTCCACCATACTCTTTTCCAAAGCCAGGTCAGCTTTGATGCGTTCATCTTCATTCCGTTTACGAATACTGCGTATCCGAATCAGAAATATAACACTCACAATACCTGAAGTAAATAACAAGGCCAGCAAATAAAACCACCAGCTTTGCCAATAGGGTTTTTCTACTGCAAAGGATATAGATGTGGGTTCTTCACTTTCATAGCCATCAGCATTTATGGCTTTCACCTCAAAGGTATAATCGCCCGGGGGCAATGACGGGTAGCGGGCAAAGGTAACTTCAGAGCTTGCATTTAACCAGTTGGTATCTAATCCCAGCAAGCGATAACTGTAACGCATTGCCTTGCCGCTTTTGAATGAAAAACCATTGAACCTGAAAGTAATGTTGTTTTGAAAATATGGCAACACGAAATTATTTTTGAGTTGCGTGTCTTTGTCCTGAATAGCAAACTCGGTGATATAAATAAGCGGACGCACTTTATTGGGTTGCACCTTGTCGGTATCAAACCATTGAAAGCCTTTTGATGTAGCCAAATACACAACCCCGTCATGTTGAAATATGTCCAGTACATCATTGGTAATAAGTCCGTCATCGGTAGTAAACGAGGTTATCTTTCCATTGCCTTTATTGTAGCTTTGCACCCCGCGCTCTGTGGCAAACCACAACTGGTTACCTGATACAGATAGTGTACGTATAAAATCAGAGCGAAGACCATTCTTTTGGGTGAGGTGTAACACTATTTTTCTGTTACGTATAGCAAACAATCCCTGCTGAACTGTACTCACCCATATGGTACCATCTTTTGATTGTTCAATGTCTGTTGAAAATATTTTATCGGTACCTTTCCACAACAGTTCCCCGGCAACGTTGTTGTGGTAAAAAAGCAGTCCATTGGTTGTGCCGGCCCATATTGTGGTGTCTTGTTTATTGATAAGGCAAGTGCTTGAACGCTGGGTAGTAAATTGAATCACCTGTTGATTATCCACGCGGGTAATACCTTGTGAGTAATTAGTATACCAGGGGCTCTTGTTTAAAGCGTTTTGATATTCCAGCAAATAGGTTCCAAAAGAAGTAGCAATAAGTACGTTTCCTGCCTCATCAAAATCATATCGTTTTACTGAGGAGTGGCTAAGTCCCGGATCTGTCACTTTGCCTGCAGAAATACTGTAAACGAATGTTTTTACACAACTCACATACAACTCATTGTTTCTTGAATTAAATCGTACATCTTCAATATCTTTTTTCAGGGGAAATACAATTTGCTTTACGAATTGTTTGGTACGTGTATTAAATACTGAAATAGTTCCGTTTCCGTGGGCCAAAAAGAGATCTCCGTTGTTTGTTGCAGCCATTCGAAATACACGGCTGTCGGACATGGGAGAGTTTTCTTTGGTAGCTGCCCACAACTGCAATGATGGCAAAATGTAGATGCCGCTTTTTAACGTACTTATCCAAAAATTTCCCTCCCGGTCTTTAAGCACTCCTGATATCGCATGATCAGGCAATAGAGAAATCTGTTCTGTAAATTTGTTATGTTCTTTCCGGTAAATGCGCACTCCGTTATAAGTGGTTATCCAAAGCTGCGATGTATCCGGTATAAAAATATCGCTGATAAAATCTTCTTTGCTGTTCTTACCGGTTTTGGATACTATGTTGAGCGGTTGATTGCGCGTGATATTAAATACTTCGGGAACCGAGCGCTTATATGAACAAAAAGAATTGAGCTCAGGTATAAATCTTACCAACCCAACATTTTCTGGCTTTGGGCCTGTCTTAATAATTTTTCCTCCCTTTGATATATAGGTATAGCCCTTGGAAAAATCTACCAGTAATATGTTGTCATTATTATCAATGGACATATTTCCATTGGTCTTACCTATGGGCAGTGATTTGATTTTTACCCAGCCTGATGATGTTTCTTTATAACAATACAGAGGATTACCGATAGATGCTACCCACAACTGTCCTTTCGAGTCAAACTGAATAACAGGAAAGCTGGATTTAAACTCTTTCTCAAACAGCGTGAAGAGATTCATTTTGCCATTCTCTATGTAAAAAATCTGACCCGAGAAATTTACAAACCAAATACGCCCCTTAATATCTTCCCTCAGAAAAGAGAATGCTTTACCTCTTTGTTTGGGATGAAAAAAGGTGGTAAAACGTTTTCCGTCATACCTGCACACTCCGTTATCTGTACCCAACCACATGAACCCTTTTTTGTCCTGCAACATATTGTATACTTCCATGCTGGGCAGCCCTTCAGTATCTGTAAGGTGCCACATAAACGGACTTTGTGCTGCAGTTTGTTTAACACAACACAGAAATACAAAAACAAGAAAAAGCTTATGTGTTTTCAATGCATAAAAATACACATAAGCTACTAAATACCTCAGCTGATTTTTACAAACGATGAAATTGAATTCAGGAAATTATTTCTCGCGGTAAATAACCTCAAGCAAAGTTTGCCCCACTGCTTTGAGTGTTTGCGCATCAATCACATCCATATCATCATGGTGGGTGTGCCAGGCCGGATGAAAGGTGCCTGATTGTGAACTTGTGTTGTGTTCAATAATGTCAATGGTAGGAATCCCGGTGAGTTGGTTCACATACAAATGATCATCGGTAATTCCTGATTTCTGGAAATAGTTAAAATACCCTCCGTAACCCAGTTCATTGCCTACTCCCCACACTTTACTTAAAACAGATTGTGCAAAGTTGATAGAGGTAGCCTCCCACACAAACTTTGCTCCTTTACCTCCCACCATATCGAGCAATATGCCATATGCAGCTGCGTAATCTTTGCGGTGTTTATTTTTGCCCCAGTATTGCGAACCTAAACAATACGAATCAGGCACACGTGGCAAGGGACTATCATCGGGCTGTCCGTAATCTTCAGCATCAAACAGAATAATGTCTACCCCTATGCCGGGGTTTTTTGCTTTTAACTGACGGGCCACTTCCAGTAATACGCCAACACCGCTGCCTCCGTCATTGGCGCCCAATATGGGTTCGTTTTCTCTGCTGCTGTCCTGGTCGGCAAACGGGCGGGTATCCCAGTGTGCACAAAGCAAAATCCGTTTTTTGTTTTCGGGATTAAACTCTGCAATAAAGTTAACTGCATTTAACATCGTACCGTCAAATGCTTTAAGCATAGCACGTTGTTCAATTACATTATCAGCATACTTTTTTAACTCTACACTTAACCATTGTGCGCAGGCTTTGTGCCCTTGGCTGTTGGTATTGCGCGGACCAAAACTCACCTGCTTTTCTACAAAATAATACGCTGAATCAGCATGGAATGGCGGAGCTGCGTATACTACTGCTTTAGTCGTTCCATTTGTTTCCGCTATTGTATCAGCTGGCGGTTGTTTACTATCACTTGCACAGGATGAAAAAATGAGCAGGGTACCTGCTGTAGCTATAGTAAAAATATCTGATAGTGTTTTCATCCTGTAAAAAATTACCCTGAAAAGGTGTAAGTAGTTCCTTCTTTGCCGTCTTTAATTTCAAAGCCCAGTTCTTTCAACCGGTCGCGAATGAGGTCAGAGGCTGCATAATCTTTTCTGGCTTTTGCATCCACGCGTTGTTGCAAAATCATTTGCATCAATCCGTCTACTTTATTGCTGTCAGCCGCTTGCTCTTCTTTCAAACCTAAAATATCGAACACAAAATCAAACATCAGCTTTTGTAATGCTTTCTTGTCTTCTTCCGTAAGGGTTTCCTTTCCATCGTTCACACTGTTGATGATGCGCACACCTTCAAACAAATGCGACAAAGCAATGGGCGTGTTGAAATCATCATTCATTGCAGCATACACACTAGCCGATAATTGGGCAATATCAGACGTTGATTGTGCTGAAGTTTTTAATCCCGGAATTAGTTTTACCGCATTCATCAATCGGGCAAATCCTTTCTCTGCCGCCTGTAATGCTTCATTGCTGAAATCAAGTGTACTGCGGTAGTGCGCCTGCAGCATAAAGAAACGCACAGCCATAGGACTGTAACCTTTCTCCAACAGTTGATGCGTTCCGGCAAAAAGTTCAAACGGTAAAAACGAGTTACCTAAACTCTTACTCATTTTTTGTCCGTTTACTGTAAGCATGTTGGTATGCATCCAGTAGTTGGCCGGTGAGCTGTGGTTGCAGGCAATATTCTGTGCAATTTCATTGGTGTGGTGCGTAGGTGCCAGATCCATACCGCCACCGTGTATATCAAATTTTTCTCCCAGGTATTTAGAACTCATGGCCGAACACTCGAGGTGCCAGCCGGGAAAACCTTCTCCCCACGGACTTGGCCAACGCATAATATGTTCCGATTTCGCTTTTATCCAAAGTGCAAAATCCAAACGGCCTTTCTTCTCTTCTTGTCCGTCTAACTCACGGGTATTGTTGAGCAACTCATCCAGGTTTCTGCCGGTGAGTACGGTGTAATTGTACTCTGTTGCAAACTTAGCTACGTCAAAATAAACACTTCCGTTAGACTCATACGCATATCCGTTGGCGATGATTTTTTTAGTCATCTCTATTTGCTCAATGATATGTCCGGTAGCTGTAGGCTCAATGCTGGGAGGAAGTGCGTTGAATGCGCTCATCACCTCATGAAAATCTATGGTGTAACGTTGCACAATTTCCATCGGCTCCAGTTGTTCGAGTTTGGCCTTTTTACTGATTTTATCTTCCCCTTCATCGGCATCATTTTCCAAATGACCGGCATCCGTAATGTTTCTTACATAACGTACTTTGTACCCCAGATGAAGAAAATACCTGAAAATAACATCGAATGAAATGAAGGTACGTGCATTGCCTAAGTGAGCATTGCTGTATACGGTAGGCCCGCATACGTACATGCCCACATGGTCTTTGTGCAGGGGAGTAAATTTTTCGGTTACTCTGCTAAGTGTGTTGTAAATTTTAAGCTCGCTGCTCATGTATTAAAAAGGTAAATCGTCCGTTGCTTCATCTGCTGCAAACGGTGGCTCAGCATCAGGGTAAAAAGTATCGTCAGCAGCACCTGAACCACCACCGCTCACCGGTTGAATTCTCCAGGCTTTTACATCCGTATACCATTTTCCGTTGTACTCACGTGATTCAATGTTGAGTGAAGCGGTCACAACTGTTCCGGGAGAGAACTTCTCCAGCTCACTCACTTTTTCATTCATTACACTCAGACAAACTTTCTTAGGATAGGTTTCCTGTGTTTCGATAACGAATTCTTGTTTGCTCCAGTTTTTTCCGGCTTTACTAACGCCTTCTGTTTTGTTCAGCTTCTGAACGATTTTTCCTGTTAATTCTAAGGCCATGGGGTCTAATTTTATTGTTGCTTAAACTGCGAATTTATTGCAAAAATCGCGATGCACACAGTAAACCTGTGCTTTTTATTATTTGGTTGGAACTCAGCCTAGAAATAGAGTCGGCAAACCACAATGGCAGTAAGCACACACACCAGGTCTACCAGCAACATGATGCTGAGCGTGTAACGGGTTTCTTTTACGTTTACCGAGCCGAAATACAAGGCAATTACATAAAAAGTAGTTTCAGCAGCTCCCTGAAACAGGCAACTGAGCTGCCCGGCCAAACTATCCGGACCATAGGTTTTCATGGCATCGAGCATAAAACCGCGTGAACCACCCGCACTGAATGGCCGCATTAAAGCTACTGGAATGGCCTGAATAATCTGCGGATCAACGCCAAACACATTCAGGGTAGCTGAAAGGCCGTCCATAATGATGTTCATTAACCCGGAGTTACGGAATATACTAAGCGCTACCAGCATGGCTACCATGTAAGGCAACACGCGCAAGCCGGTGGTAAACCCGTCTTTTGCTCCGGTTACAAACGAGTCAAAAATATTGGTGTTCTTTTGCTTAAATATTTTTTCCTGCCAAATGCAATAGGCCACTATCAGCAAAATGATGAAGAGCAAAACTCCATTACTGAGGTTGCCGGTGAAATGAAACTTCTCTATTCCACTCAGCTTATTTACATAAAACAACAAAAGACTGATGATAGCACTCACACCCGTTACAAAACCTATTACTACACCGTTAAGTAAATTGATGCGTTGTTTTATGCTTACAAAAAGTAATGCCGCTATGGTTCCCACAAAAGAGGTAATGATGCAGGGCAACATAATATCAGCCGGGTTGGTGGCGTGTTGTGCCGCACGGTACCCGATAATTGACGTAGGAATTAACGTTAAACCCGCAGCATGCAGGCACAGGAACATAATCTGGCTGTTGGAGGCGCGGTCCTTATCGGCATTTACCTCCTGCATACTTTCCATGGCTTTTAAACCAAAGGGAGTTGCTGCATTGTCTAACCCTAAAAAGTTGGCGGCAAAATTCATGGTCATAAATCCGTAGGCCGAATGCCCTTTGGGTAACTCAGGAAATACACGCACAAAAAAAGGAGCCAGCACTCGGGCCAGTTTTTCTATAGCATTGGAATCATTGAGCAAATGCAACAGTCCGCAAAAAAAGGTAAGGTAACCGATAAGCGGCAACCAAATGTCCATGATGGTATTTTTACAGGTAGCAAAAATGCCGTCAGCGGCTTGTTTACCGTGGCACACCTGAATGATGCCGTTGTCCTGCAATACATAAGTGCTGTCTCCTACGGCCAGGCCGGTAGTTTTTGCTGCCAGCAATTGCGCATAAAATGTGGTATCGCTTGTTTTGATATTATCAGCAGGGAACTCGGCTATAACCAACGCATCGTTTTGTTTACCGTTTACTACATGCCCTATGGAATACATACCGCCTGAAGCGAGCAGGTAAAAAATGAAGATAACGCTGAGTACGATGATGTAAGACCAGAATCTGCTGAGTGCCATGCGCGGTGATTTAGTGAATCAAGTTTAGGGCTTTTTGCAGAAAGGTGAAAAAGAAGTTATCCCGTGTGTAGAGAGAAGTGTGCAGTATAGCTATTGTTGCGTGGGGGGTAGCTAGATAAATATCCTGCGTTAAGATGTTACTTTGTTGAATACTCCATGGAAGAAGAGAGGATAAATATCCTCCCTAACCAACATCTTTAAGGATATCTATAAGGGTTTATTGATTTTATTTAACTCTTCAATATCTAATAAATCTTTCGGACGGGCAGTTGCCTTTTTAGCTTCCAGCAAATGATTCAGGTGTAAAAATCGAATAGGAATATCGTGGATTTCTGCCACCGGGGCTAAAGCATAACACTCATCAAAACGTTCTTCCGGAAAACCTTTTAAGTACGTCATTATATCTAACTCCATACCCGAACTCAGGTAAAGCGAGGTCCACCCGGGAATAAAATCAGTAGTTTCAAGCTCTTGCAAATCGCCCATTTGCGCTTCTTTCAGTGCAGCTCTGAAATTTTTTCTGTTCTCCGGAGTATCTTTTATCCAAATATCCAATACAGCAGTAATAGAACTCACGCCATGCAAAGTAGTGGCAAAACCGCCTACCATGATATATTGAACATTAAAGTGATGCAGGCCCCGCCAAATGCTTAGAATATCTTCATCTAAAACATCCATACGAATTTACGGCTTAATGATTTTTGCCGACTTCATCAATTTATTAAGCCGCACCAATTTCATCAGCAAGTGAAAGCGCTGTGTGTAGGTCAGGTTCTTTCGGGCATACCTGACTTCTTCTTCGTTTACCAATGATTTAGTGTTATCGGAATTGTTCATGTGTTTAAGGCAACATAAAAATAGTGATTTTTATTCAAAACTTCCCTTCAGCACCACCACCACCAAAATCTCCGCCACCAAATATTTTCTTCTCTTCTGTGGGAATGGTTCTGGGGGCAAATTGATTAAGCAACATCAACGTTTCTGCGGTTGACAGGTCTTCGTCTTCATCAGGTTCAAAGGTGAAGGCGGTTTCTTTTCGTTTCAGTAAGGTAATCGCAAAATAACTTACCGCGATGATGAGTAAACCTCCAAACAGGAGCGCTGCCTCTATAGGCATCACGGAATAATAATACCTGATGGTGGCTACCGTAGGTAAAATTAAAAACAAACCGGTGTGCAGTAAATATTTCTGCTTGTAGTACAAACCCATAACAAGTAAGGCCAACGGAAAAAGAATAGTAGTAACCAAAAATGCGGTTTGCAAAAGAATTTCTTCTGCACCCATTAGTTGATAGGCCAGTGTTTTTACTACAAATAAATTGATGCTGCAATACGCCAACACCCCCACCGTATAGCGCACCGACTGAAAACAAGTATGCCAATAGTAGTAACGCAGGGTATCATATTGTTTAATTAAACGGGTGATGATATAGCTGAGCGGAAGCAACAAGGCGAATGAAAAAAAGAGTAGCTCTTTACTTGCCAGTGAAACCAGGTGCAAGGGAATAAAATACAAAACAAGTGTAGCCAGTACCACAAGAAATGCATCGGCAAAAAAGTACACTGCAACCACTAAAATACCCAACAACAGCAGCAGTGTAAGTGACAACTGAATCCCTGAAAAATCGGGGGATAAAATAGAAATAAGCCCACCTGCAATATAACCCACTGCCATGTGCAACAAAGCATCATCGGTGCCTTGTTTATACGTCTGGTTGTTTTGAATAAAAAGTCGGAGCACAAAAAAGGTACCCGTACCAATAACTAAAGACATCAGCTTCCAACCCATATCACCCAACGCCACCATACCAAAAAGAGAAAATGCCGATTGGCCCGCAATCATGGTAAGCACATACAAGCCTATGCGTTTGAGCAGGCTGTAGTTTTTGTACAACTCTTCGGGATTAATCTGTGCACGGTGAAAACTGTCTTCTGAAATTAACTGATTTTTTAACCATTTGGTGAGTGCCCTTAATTTGAGGCTCGCATCCAGTTTTTCTTTACTGTACATCATGGCCCGTGAATTTTTTATGGTTACGTAAAATGTAAATAATACCCACTGTGCTACCCATAAGGTAAAGCAGCGCTACAGTAATACTATCTCCATCAACCCAATCAAATACTGCTTTTAATATGAAATAACTTAGGGCAATGTAATTGGCAAACACCAGACTGATAAAAAGTGCAAACGACCGCTCCCTGCGCGACTCCATAAACCAAAAAACAGAGATTAATAAAAGTAAAACAAAATAGAGTCCTTTAAACGGCAATGTAAACACAGCAGTAACCAAGGCAATTAACATGATGTTGATGGAGAAATGGAGCAGCACAGGTACAAAATGAATTTTTACTTTATACCCTCTGCAAACCCACGCATAACCATAAAACAGTGCTGCTACACCAATTGATACCCAGACGTAACGCTCACCTCCGGCAAACATTTCGGGATTGTTTACTAACTCCGTGGGTGAAACTATCAAACCCCAATAAGCTGCATGCAAACTGATGGCAAGGGTGAGCACTCCTTTGTGATCAAACCTGAATGCCGTATAAAACAACACCAGCGAAGAAAACAACGTGGGCAAACTGATGTACGTACCAAATACATTAAACTGGTATTGCAAATACCCCAATGCCGAAACGAACAGCAATGAGGCCAAAAGTACTATGTAATCGTAAAACGGATTTGAGTGTTGAACAGCTTCTTTGTTAAACGCAAGTGCTTTTTTAAAGGCATAATAATAACTCCCCGCACAGCCGGCAAACATGAGCAACACCAGCAACAGGTGCCCCACTGAACCGATGTTCTTGTAAATAAAAACTCCTAAGCCTGAGGTAAAAAGTGTAATGCCAATGTAGAGCAACATACGCAGTTCCCAGTGCAGGGAAATTTTTTGCGTGCTCAGGTGTTGGTCTATCTGATGGAACTCACGCTCTGAAAGTACTTCCTCCTGAAGCAGTTGTTCCGCTAGTTGTTTTTCGTGTAGCAATGGGCAGTGGAATGTTTACCCAAATATAGCATTATTTAGTAAATGCCAATGTGTACGTAAGAGAAGCAAGCGTAGTGAATCTGTGCAACTTCGGTGTGGTATGGCGAGGACGCCAACCACGGAAGGGAACTTGAACGAACCTGAACTATTTGTTTGATATTAAATTCAAATAGTCTACAAGTTCCAGTACCCTTGTCTTAATTACATTTAATTCTCTTTCTGTCGCAATTTGTGGATAGAGTATCATTTGAGGATTTTCCTCATAATATTTTTTTTCTAATTGCTCTGCAAGCGCTATTTCACTGTTCATGTATGCGCGCCATTTACTTTGTGATTCTATATAGTCCTGCTTTAGTTGACCCGCCAATTTTGCAATAATTAATTTATCATATTTTTCAAGTTCTTTCGTCCAGTCGTTAACAGCATTGCTCAAACAAAAACTTTGTCCCATTACACCGCTTGTGTCTAGGAGACACTGGTGCATTCTTTTCTCAATATAGTTAAATAAAGTGTCAGACTGCGCAATTGAAAGCTTTACTGTCGAAATAATTAAAAGGAGTATAAGGGTTTGCTTTTTCATAAACTTTGGAACAACTTGTAACTTCAAATATAATACGGTATGGCGGGGTGCCAACCACGGACGGAACTGTAAAAATCGAACCAATTCAGTGCTTTATTAACAACAGTTACCTTTACTTCGTCCATGGTTCTTTATCTTTAGCATTCATCATCTTTTGGCCATCATACACACATATTCCTTGCCAGGTACCAAACCAAAGCTGCCCTTTGTTATCCTCATAGATGCTTTGAACAACATTGGTGGTTAAACCTTTTGGGGTTGTGAATTGTGTAAAATTAGCTCCATCGTAGCGGTAAACTCCATAACCTTCTGCAGAAAACCAAATATTCCCTTGCTTGTCTTCACAAAAGTTATAGGTTTCTTCACCTTCAATAATTCCTTCTTTAGTGAAATTAGTGTAGATTTTCCCATCATACTTACTTACACCTCCATTGAAAGTTCCAATCCAAATGTTCCCTTGCTTGTCTTCCAAAATATCTGCAGCATTATTATCGGTTAGTCCATTCTTAGTTGTTAAATGCGTAAACACGCCATTTTTGTATTTAAAAATCCCGTTTCCATCAGTAACAAGCCACATCGTTCCATTTTTGTCTTCTATAAACTTAAAAACCAATTTATCGGAAAGCATCGGATGCTGATTTTCGACTTTTGTTTCCGGCAACAGAAAAGGTGTAAACTTTTTCCCATCAAAGTGACTAACCCCGCCACTTGACCCAACCCAAATAAGCCCGTTTTTGTCAATTGTAAGCCCCCATATTTCTTCATTCTGCAAACCAGCTTCTGTTGAGAAAACAGTAAACTTTTCTCCATCGTATTTTACAAGTCCTGAAGATGTCCCAAACCAGATATTGCCAACTTTATCTTCAACAATTTCTCTGACTGATATCCATTTTTGTTTTTGAGCGATGGTGACATTTTCAAGTGTATCACCATCGTAACGTATAATCCCGTTTGCATTGGTTCCAAACCAATAGTTACCTTTTTTGTCTTGATACATTGCCCTTACAAACTCTGTAACCATTCCATTTAAATTGGTATGAATTTGCGGAAACGTTGTGCTTTTTTTAAAATTGATTGTCTGGTTGGTTATTCCTTTCGCTGTTCTATCATTAACCGGTTGTTCTTTCGCTTGACGTAAGCAAGATGATAATTGAAATGTTAAAGCAATTAACATTAAGCTTCTTAGAGTAGCTATTATCTTGCTTTCTATGATTGTCATATTGTTGGTCTTATAGTTGTCGCTAACATCAGCTATTTATGTGTCGGTTCGTTGTTTTTGTTTGCCTTCTTTCTGCCGGCAACTCCACTTATTAAATATGTGGTAGAAAGAATCAGCAGAAAAGCTTTAAACCACCCGGAGTCACCATAAATATCTGTAAACTCTACCACAAGCCATACCACGAAAAAAAGCCCTGAAAGGAAAAAGTAATTGGTTTCTTTGCTCATGCTGATTTTCTAATTATTTGTCCCATTGAATTTAATATTACCTGTTGTGTAAGGTTCAAATCTATACATTTTAAATTCAATCTAGCCGGGCGTGGCGCCAACAACTGACGGAAGCTAAGCTTCACTCTGTAAATTTAGTCTTTAATCCGACCAACAGGTTATAAGCACCCCAAAAAATAGCACTCAGCGTAGCTTGTAGCTATACATGCACAATATTAACTAATCCCTTTGTACCTGCGTAATCTCTCGCACTGCTGTAAATGTATTGCTCTGGTTCATCAACGTAACCTTCAGCAACGGGATTTTGGTGGATATAGTTCAGCTTACTGTCAGTGATAATTCTGTCTGTAAGCTCTACTGCATGGTTCTCATGAGTCCAAACTTGAAAGTTGATATTACGCATGTGCTTTTGAGCCGCCAGTTTAAACTGAAACAGTATCCATTCTCTCCTGCTTTCTGGTTCATCTTTTACAGATGATAGAATCTGTTTGCTAGTATGAGTTTTAAAATCACGCACTACTGCTGAAAGATTCCCTTCTTGTGCTGACAAGATGCAATGCACATGATTGCTCATAATACACCAACTATATACTTGCAATCCTTTGTTTTGTATACAATAATTCAAACTTTCTACTATTAAATCTCTGTATCGTTTCCTTGAGAATAAATCAACCCAGGCAACTACCTGAAACGTTAAGAAATAAACACCTTCCTGATTTTTGATTTGATAAGCATCGCCCATGATAAGTAATTTGTACAAAAATATGGTCTTGCTGCAAATAACAAAATAGCACTCAGCGTAGCTTGTAGCTACGTTGCATTTTTATTGTAGCCTTTGGCTACTCTTGCACGCAGTTAATCAAGGATAGAAACAGTGAACCATTGTGGCCTTTAAACTGGCTTTGTGCGTTTGTAGCTAAAAGCTACATAAAAGAAAAGCGTAGGTGCAACCTACGCTTAGGTGAGACGCCAAGCACGGACTGGAAAGTGTATGTATAATATACAAAAAACATTAAATTTGTTATTGAATAAATAAGATTTTGTTTAGTAAACTCTAAAAATATGAATGTTTTTTATACCCTTCTTTTTATAGTCTATTTTTCAACTGTTGGGTTTTCCCAAAATGACTTTAGAGGTGTGAGGTGGGGGATGAGAGTTGATAGTGTAAAAATTATTGAGAGTGCACCATTAACTGAAGAGTCAAAAAAATATACAGGAAACAAAGGGGGCATTACATACTATGATGGAATTGAACTTTTTTATGACAATGTAACAGTTGCTAATAGGCCGGCTAATCTAAGTTATCAGTTTATAAATGGAAAACTAGTTAAAATACGCGTGGTTTTTGTAAAATCTATGTGGTATAGTTATACTGATAGCATCTCTGCTATAATAAGAGGTTTCCCTGATTTATTTGATGCGTTAAATAGAAAGGGGTTTATAATAACAGACCCTTTGCAGTGCAGTAATCATGAATATCATGGGCCTGATATTAAAAATGAAGACAATTGGAAAATCAAGCGCATGAAAAACTGGAACATTAATCCTCAAATTCTTTTGCTTGTAGAAAAAATGATAAGAGAGAAAAAATATAGGGTAGCCTTCTTTAGATTCGAAAACAAAAGAAGCCGAGGAATTGTTACCTTTGCTACAGTTTACGAAACATATAGAGATAAGTTTCCTATTACACTTGAATTAACCCCTTCTTTAAAAGTTGAAGAGATGATTAAACGGTCTGACTTCTAAGAAGAACGAACATCTTTAATCAATTCTATTCCAAAATCTATTTCTTGTCTGTCTTCCTATATATGTTCTGAGTTTTTTGCTGTGTAAATACGATTCAATGAAACTTACTATCCGACTTCTGATTGTGTCTTCGTTTAGTAACCCAATTGTTGTTCTATTTTTTGATCCTTCTTTAAGTTCCATAAGAATTTCATTATGCACCTCAGAAATAGGGAACAAATCAAGTTCAAATATTTGTTTGCTATCAATAGTAGAAGGTGCATCAACCATGGTATCGCGGCCGCTGTTGTTTTTAGGGAAGGCAATAAAGTCGCGAATGGAGTCGGCACCACCAAAGAGGGAACACAGGCGGTCAAAACCAAAAGCAATACCGGCATGTGGTGGCGCACCGTACTGGAAGGCATTCATTAAAAAGCCAAACTGTTTTTGTGCTTCCTCTTCGGTAAAGCCGAGTATGCCAAACATTTTACTTTGCAGTTCTTTATTAAAAATACGTACCGAGCCTCCTCCTACTTCTACTCCGTTAATCACCATGTCATAGGCATTGGCGCGTACTTCTCCTAAACGGTTTTGATCCAGCAAATGAATGTCCTCCGGCTTAGGTGAGGTAAACGGATGGTGCATGGCAAAGTAGCGGTTTTCTTCTTCATTGAACTCCAGCAGCGGGAAATCAATCACCCACAAACAGGAGAAGGTGTTTTTATCGCGTAAGCCCAGGCGTGTTCCCATCTCCAGGCGCAGTTCATTGAGTGCCTTGCGTGTTTTATCTGCCTTACCTGCCAACACCAGAATCAAATCTCCGGGTTGTGCATTGAATGCTTCGGCCCATTGTTTTAATGCGGCATCATCGTAAAATTTATCTACAGAAGATTTGATGCTGCCATCTGCATTTACACGGGCATACACCAATCCTGTGGCACCTATTTGCGGGCGTTTTACAAAATCAGTAAGTTCGTCTAATTGCTTGCGGGTGTACTCTGCACAACCTTTGGCACAAATACCCACCACCAACTCGGCCTCATCAAACACCTTGAAATTTTTACCTTTTACCACCTCGTTCAACTCCACAAACTTCATCTCAAAACGGGTGTCGGGTTTATCACTGCCGTACTGCTTCATGGCATCTGCATAGGTCATGCGGGGCAGTTCTTTGATGTCAATTCCTTTTACGTTTTTGAACAGGTGTTTTACCAACTCCTCAAACAGGTTAAGTATATCTTCCTGCTCCACAAAACTCATTTCACAATCAATTTGTGTAAACTCAGGTTGTCTGTCGGCACGCAAATCTTCGTCTCTGAAACATTTTACAATCTGGTAGTAGCGGTCAAAACCACTCACCATCAACAACTGCTTAAACGTTTGCGGAGATTGCGGCAGGGCATAAAATTCACCTAAGTTCATACGCGAAGGCACCACAAAATCTCTTGCTCCTTCAGGTGTTGATTTGATGAGCACAGGGGTTTCAACCTCAATAAATTCTTTCGAATCTAAAAACGTGCGGGTTTGCTGCGCTACTTTGTGGCGTAACTGCAGGTTAGCTCTTACGTTGGCTCTGCGTAAATCCAGGTACCGGTATTTCATGCGCAGGTCGTCTCCGCCATCGGTATTTTCTTCAATAGTAAAGGGAGGAGTTTGGGCTTCGTTCAGCACCTCAAATTCAGTCACCACTATTTCAACTTCACCGGTAGGCATCTGCAGGTTTTTACTTTCCCGTTCTTTAACGGTACCGGTAACTTTCAACACGTATTCGCGACCCAGCTGACGGGCGCGCATGCACAAATCGGCATGGGTATCCAGGTTAAAGGCCAGTTGGGTAATGCCGTAGCGATCACGTAAATCAGTAAAGGTCAATCCGCCCAAATCGCGCGAGCGTTGTACCCAGCCGCACAGGGTTACTTGTTTTCCGGCATCTGTTAATCTCAGCTCTCCGCAGGTGTGTGTTCTCAGCATGTGTTCAGTGTTTAAAGTCGGGAACCTGACCTTCAGACAAAGTCATATTTCCAACGTATTCAGGGTGCGAAAATACAAAATAAAGGCTCACTTTTGCGGTGGTAAAACACGGCAGCATGGAATTGTATTCGCACGAGTATTTTATGAACGAGGCGCTCAAGCAGGCTCAAAAGGCTTTTGACGAGGACGAAGTACCTGTGGGCGCAGTAATTGTAGCGGGTAACCGCATTATTGGCAAAGGGCATAACCTTACGGAAAAACTGAACGATGTTACCGCACATGCTGAAATGCAGGCCATCACCGCTGCGGCCAATTTTATGGGGGCCAAGTACCTGGACGAGTGTACCCTTTACGTAACCCTGGAACCCTGTGTGATGTGTGCCGGAGCTTTGTTCTGGAGCCAGATTACGCGGGTTGTGTATGGTGCAGCCGACCCCAAACGCGGGTTTTCTAAAACCGGCAATTTGTTACACCCCAAAACCGAAATAATAAGCGGAGTATTGGAACAGGAAAGCGCGGCATTGCTCAAAGAATTTTTCAAAAAACTGAGGAAGTAGTCCGGAGAAAAAGCTCGCTGTGGTTCCCGCCTTGGTTCGTGTCATCACGAACCAAAAATTACATTAAGTGATATAAAACAGAAAAGGACACCGCATGGGAGTCCTTTTCTGTTTATGAAACGTTGTTCGTTTTAGAACTTAGTCACTTTGTGTTGGCTGCTGAAAGCTTTGCCGTTGATGGAGATAATGTATACTCCCTGAGCCAGTGAGTTTAAGCCATCAATGCTGTAAACTCCCGTGCCTGAAGTAACACTTACAAGGCCGCTGTAAACCACCTTACCAAACTGATCGGTAATGGTGTACGGCACTTTCTCTTCAGCAGTAGTGCTAATTTGCAGAGTAACGTAGTTATTAAACGGATTAGGATAAACCGATTCAACACCTTTTACGGTAGCGCTTCCGCTCAAATCAACCGCAACTACTTTGCTGTATTCAAAGCTGTTGTTAAAGTCAATTTGTTTTATGCGGTAGTAAACAGTTCCTGAAAGTGTGATAGCGGCATCCAAATCTGTAAAGCTGTAATCTTTTGGTGCAAAAGAATTTCCTGCTCCTGATTTTTCACCCACTTTTTCAAAGTCAACTCCGTTAACAGAACGCTCGATTTCGAAACGGTCGTTATTGATTTCTGTTGATGTGGTCCAGTTTACAGCTATGTCTTTACCTGCTTTCACCGCATTGATGTTGAGCCATTCAACCGGCAACGGATTGTTTTGATCGGTTATTGAGAATTCTGAGAAACTGCTCAGTCCTGTTACTGTTATGGTTCTGTCTATAACATTTACTGTAGATTGGGTGTTTAGGAAAGATGTCCAAGAAGAGCCTGTGCCTGGCCTTTTCACCATTCTGGCATCAGTTTCTGCTGCTATGGTACCCATTTGTGCAGGGTCATAAAACAATTTAATGCTGTATGAATATCCTGAACCACCGGTAGCATCAATTTTCCAGTAAGCATTGCAGAATTTGGCACCGTTTACTCCTGCATTCACCGTATCTGGCCATACACCAGGATAGAAGTTAGCAACAATAGCCGGCAATGTTCCTACGGATCCCCATACAATTTCTGCTACTTTTTTGTTAGCAAATAATATTTCTTCTGTACCGTTAACAGAGTGCGAACCTGTAACAACTGCAACTGGTGCTGTTGCTGATGGAGTTCCGAAGGAATATGCACCAATGTCAGGAGCACCTGTAGCAATTGTAATGCTTCTGTTGTTGCCGTTAATGTCATCAGTTACGGCTCCAAGAGGGTAACCCATATTGTTAAGTGTCCATGAGACAGGATTAGATAAACTTGGCGTAAGATTGGTTGATGATGTAAACGCACCTGTAGAAGAAGTTGAGTTGATGTCACTACCTGTATTTACAACATTATACAAGGCTGAGAGGCTTGTACAGTTTGTACCTCCAACATATGCCAGATTTGCACCTGTTGAATACAGATTATTGTAGTTACAAGAGTCAAACATAATCTTAGCATTTGCGGCTGAGCTTCCATCCAAATAAACAGCGTAGAGGGCACCGGCTACAAAATTGTTATTGTAGAGTGTGTTTCCTTTTTGTTGTGACGGGCTATTGCCATATGAATAAAATGCAGCTGAACCACTGATTGAACTGGTATTGTTTACAGTGTTGTGATAGATGTTTGTGTTCGCTGCACTATACAACTCTATTCCATGCGCTGTATTTGAAGTGCTATTGATTGAAATCGCATTGTTTATTACATCAAATCCGGTTGTTTGACCAACATTAATGCTTTGCAAACTAATACCTCTCATTGAGCCATTTGCTGTTATTCTATTCTTATTAATTCTACCACTACCATTAGAATTGCTAACTCTCAAACTCATGTGAGCAGTGCTTGATGCCGGAGCAATAAACTGGTTGGAAATAACTTGTGGAGCCATAGTATAAATCAATTCTACTCCTCTACTGTAGTTAGCCAATGCTGTTGTAGAACCAAAAGTATTTCCGCTTATTAACAAGTCGCGAGTATAGTTGCCTGAATTACCGTACCAATATATTCCATATGCTCCCCTGTTAATAATGTTGCCTGTAATGGTTGTATTACTATCCGCCACATTATTCGAGTAGATTACCGCATATACATCTGAAGAGCTGGTTACAGACGGGCCGGTCAGCACTGAATTGGTTATGCTGTTGTTAGTTGAATTGTCTGAGCCGTTGGCAGCAAACTCTACAACCCTTCCATATGAACTTGATGTATTGGTCATAGTAATTTTGTCTATGGTTACATAATCAGCACCCATAAATCTCATAGCGTAGTTGTTCGAAACTGTTCCAACAGTTTGAAGTGTAACATTTGCTGCCACGCCCGAAGCAGACTGGAATTTGATAGTATTGGTGCTGCTCGCTCCTATTATGCTACTAATGGAAATCTGTTCATTGTAAACCCCGTTAGAAATATTGAACACAACAGGTCCACTTACTCCACCACAGGTGAGCTGATTTACAGCGGCTGTAAATGAGGTAAAGTTAGTTGGCCCTGAACCACTTGGGTTAATAGTATAAGTACCGCTCATACCTCCGCAGAAACTGGTCTGTACTGTATCGTTGGAGTTAAAGCCGTCCATTATTCCATTGGGGTACATGGTGTAAGCCGTAAGGGTTACATTGCCTGAGAAGTTGTAACGCTGATCGGTTGAACCCGGGCCGCTTGTAGAGGTGAACCTTACCGTATCGGTGGCGTTGGTAACAAGTGAACCGGTCCAGAGTATCTTATGAGTGATTGTTCCATCGGTATACACTACTGAATCACTTGTAATTGTAGTTGGGCCAAAGTTTTTAATTACCACATGCACTTCCTGCATGCCTGCCGAAACCGGATTTACCGGATTCACAATAGCAATGGCACCAGTATTCTCTGTAGGCGGTGCATACTCAAAGCAACCTATGTCGGGCTTCACGCTGTTACGTGTGTTACCTTCCAAATCAATAGTTACTGATGGAATTACTGTACCCGAACTGTCTAAGTCAATGTTGGACGGCATGCGCAGATTGGTATTCGATACAAATGCCGGAGCAACATTTCTGCTGTTGTTGTCGCTGCCACTGTGTAGTGTGCCTATAAAGCCGGCAAGGGTGCTGCTGCCATTGAACAATTGGGAGCCTTGACCATAATAGTTATTGTAATCTGACAAAGACACTCCCCCAAAAGGATAGTATACTAAGTAGGGAGACGTTGAACCTGTAGCAACCAAATTATTGTTCACAATATTTGTATTGTTTGAACTTGTCCAAACTGTAATAGAAGCTGCCGAAGTTGAGGTTGAGGTAGCAGTAATATTTATACTGTTGTAATAAATGTTTGTGAATGGTGCACTACTAATGTAAATCGCATTTGCTGTTACGTTGCCTTCACCCAGTTGAATCATGTTATTCACAATTTGATTCTCAGCACCGGAGGTACCATTCACTGAAGTAAGGTATATACTATAACCACCTGCAGCACCGTAAATCTGGTTACGAGTAACTTTTACTGAATCGCAACTGTTGAAGTAGAAGGAATAAGCATTGGTATTTGTAGACGTTTGCTTTCCGTTACTTTCAGAAATGTTTCCTGTAATAACAGGCCCTGAAAGAAAATCTAATCTATTGCCCCAATAGCTATTCATAAACTTGTTGTCTCTTATGGTTGCACCGGAATTGCGCACTGATGTGCTAACCCCAAAGTACGACAAACCGTAGTATCCTCCATATGTAGTATTACTGTCTAATGTTATGGCTGAACAGTAAGATCCTTGTGTTGTTGGTGAGGTTAAACTGTTGCTTAAAACTATTCCGTTAAAATTGGTACCCGTGTTAAACGGTATTACTACAGTGCAGCGTGCTATACGAACTGAGTCGGTAGGTGCAGATGCATTGCCGCGCAGGTGAATGCCCCATGCAAATGAACTGCCTGTATTTACAATTTTGAAGTTGCGGAAAGTAATATGCTTGCAACTGTCAATCATCACTACGTGGCGCGCATTTGTGTTAGTTGCGTTAAACTGAACTATGGTAGTTGCGCTGTCTGTTCCGTTAAATGTTACGGTATTCGTAGCGCTTACTCCCGGTATGTTTACAATATTTACTTGCTCATTGTAAGTTCCGGCAGCAACGTTAAAAGTTACTGCACCGCCCAAGCCACAACTTCTCATGGCAGCAACAGCAGAGGCAAAGCTTGTAAAGTTAGTTGCACTTACTGATGCTGCATTGTTAATCGTAAATGTTCCTGCAAGTGAGTTACAGAAACTTACATTGGCAGTATCGTTTGCGGCACTCGCATCATTGCTGCTACCATTTAGTTGTCCGTTTACAAATGCCTTAAGTACTGACAATCCACCCGGCAACGACACCTGAGTGCTGAAAGACAAATCCATTGAATCACAAGCCGCTAGGGTCAAACCTGTGAAGGTTTGCGAAGTAGCTGTACCGTCATTTACATTATAGCCCAGTATTGCACTGGTAATAGTGGTGCTTCCCCTATTAACAATACGAACGCTAACTGTTTGCGGAGAGGCACTGTAGGTAGTTGGAGCAGTAATAGTACTAACCTGTATATCAAATGCAGATGTGCTGAACTCATCAGCCCCCATGTCAGGTGTTGTAACGCTTCGGGTTTGACCGTCAATATCTACTCCTGCCAAACTGTTATAAGCATTTGTTCCCGTGTTATCCAAACATGGACTATTAAGGTGCAGGTCGGTTGAGCTTGTGAAGTCGGCTCTGAGGTTAACAGAGTTCACGTCCTGACCGGTTGCTGATTTCCAGTTGGCAAGCGTGGCTCGGTTAGAGCTGCTTAGATACCCTATGTTTCCGGCAGCTACAAAATAGTTGTTGAAGTTAATTGTGTTAGAACTGAATGATGACGCGCTGTTGAAGGCATAAGAACCTGTTCCTGCGCTCATGCTTTGGAAAATATTATTGGCAAAAATATTGTTCTGCAATGAGCTGTTTGAGTAAAGGGCCATGGCTGTGCCCGTTGCTGATGTAAGATTTACCGAGTTGTGCAGGAAGTCTGTATAAACAACGTAACTGCAGTAAAAGCCATACGCAGTGTTGGCAGCTGAACCACCCTGAATAAAGTTATTGGCAATTAAGCTTCTGTTTGTTGGGCTGCCATTGTTGCCAAAACTACTCAGATAAATACCATAACCACCAAGGAAGCCGGTAATCTTATTATAGGTAACAATATTGTTTACAAAAGTCCCTGTAGCGTTTATACCGTAGTAGTTTGTGTTAGCAACATTAGTAGAGATCGTATTTCCTCTTATTCTTACACTATCCGTATAATACACATACACAGCATAACTGTATTGATTATTGAAAGTATTACTATCAATCTCAATACGGGATGCATAAGGCGAAGATGTGTTAGATTGCCACTGAATACCTGTACTACCACCATTAAATGTATTACCAACAATTTTGTTGTAATAATTTTTTGTGTTACTCACATTCACCAGATTACCTGAGGTAGGAGTTGAATTACTTATCACACAACCACGTAATTCGTTATTATCTGCATTACCCGTATACTGTACCACATTGTAATAGCCTGTTGATGTAGACGGATTCGTAATGGTGATGTTACGGATTCGCATATAGTCTGCACCGTTAAAGTTAAGCACGTAGTTCTCAATACCCGGTGCGGCAGAAACGGTAACGTTGGCCGAATTACCGGATACCGATTGGAACGTAATGGTGTTCGAAGCCGATGCACCTTGCACCGGTACAAGATTAATTTGCTCGTTATAGGTACCGTTACTCACATCAAATACCACCGGTCCGTTAACTCCACCGCATTGCAGGGCACTTAATGCTGCCGCAAATGAAACATAATTGGTAGAACCCGAACCACTCTGATTGATGGTATAAGTACCGCTCATTGGAACACAGAATGGCAGGGTAGTTATTGTATCATTGATAAGATTCGCATCATTACCTCCGTTTGGTGAGTAAACATATACCTTCAATACGTTTGGCCCTGCACCAAAATTGTATGGTGTTGTAAAACTAAAGTTGAGTGTGTCGCACGGCTGAACTGTATCCGAAATGTTTTGAACTACTGCAGTAGCACCGTTTACACTATATGCAACAACCAAACTGTTTATAGGTGCTGAACCGTTATTCTGAAGGGTTACGTTTACTGTTTGTGAGCCCGTTGAATATGGATTAGTTGGGGTATTGATTTTTAATACACTTGCATCTAAAGACGGGATGGTATTCATTTCGTCTGCACCCATATCAGGTACTGAGCCGCGGGTGTGTCCTTCAATATCAACTGTAATTCCCAAATCTGTTCCATTCATACAGGCTTCACCAATATGCAGGTCTGTCGAAGATATTGTATTCGGGTTAAATGCCGTTGAATTAACACCCGCACCTGAAGGATAATTGGCTTTGTAATTACCCGTTGTGAATGTATTTGATCCAACCGTTATCAGATTAGTACCGGCAGCATTATAAAGGTTATTGTAATTAAACGGATTAACAACCGATGCTGTTTGAATAAATACCGGTTGTGCAAAAGTAGCAGATGCGTCATTTACCGAAAATACATTGTTACGTGTATCGTTATTGCTACCACCAGTATGGTAATAAGCGTAAGAAGTGGCAGTGGGTACATTGTCTATAACAACAGTATTGTGCCACATTCTCCAATTGCTGCTTGAAACAACCATACCATATACTGTTGTGCTAGTAAAACCTCCACCAATCATATTGTTAACAAACGTTCCGGGGGTAAGGTTGGATGAAGAGCCGTTTCCATACAACTGAACTCCTGATGTACCTGAACCGACAATCTTATTACTTGAAATATTATGGGTTGAGGGTGAGGTGGCTGATGAACCCAAGTATATCCCAACGCTATTAACGTTGCCATTTCTCATGGTAAGTGTATTTTCTGTAAACTCAATTGCCTGATTATTTTGAGTAAATACACCGTAGTACCAAGGGCTATTGATTGTGTTCCAACGGAAGTAATTCTTGAGCATACCGTTGTTAACATAAGATTGAATAGAAGTATACCCCGCAACAATTGTACAGCTGTCAATATAGTTGTTAGTGGCTGTAGTTGATGAGGTGGTTGCGCTAGTGGCAGAACCGCTTATTGCAACTGCTATTAAATTTGAGTTGGTTGAGGTAGCTGCCGAACCTGCAAATTCAATCTTACAATTCTTTATTGTGTTATTTTGAGCGTTTGCAATAAGTACCGGCCAAGTGCTACTGGTTCCGTTTGCTCTTATAGTAAAGTTTTCGAACGTAATATATTGAGAGCCGTTTAGTCTTACTGTATGGCCAGTGCTATTGTTATTAATAATAGTGTTTGCCTGCCCTGCACCTACAAATCGTATCGTGTTTGTAGCACTGGCACCATTAATTGCCGGCACACTTACCTGTTCATTATAAGTATTTGCGGCAACGTTAAACGTTAATGGGCCTGCCACACCCGCACAACTGCTGATAGCTGAAATTGCTGATGCAAAAGAGGTGAAGTTATTTGGCCCCGAACCGGCTGCGTTAATTGTATATGTACCAGAGTAACCCGGGCATATTGTAGTGGTTAGCGTATCGTTTACTGGAGCTGCATCAGCAGAACTGTTCGGGTTAACTACAAAAACTTTGATTTCGTAACTAGAGCCTAACACGCCTGTGAAAGCGTTGGTAAATACTACAGATGCTGTATCGTCTGCCGCAAGTGAACCGCTCCATGATGTGGTTTGTGCAGCACCTCCGTTAATAATATATCCAACCGTTGCAGAAGTAACTGTGCTTACACCAACGTTTTTGATTCTGAAACTAAGATCAAACGTTCCAGCAGACGTTGGGTTAGTAGGGCTCAGTAATGCAGTAGCACTCATATCCAACGATAACGGAACCTCACTACAACCCATATCAGGCGGGTTAAGCCTATTTCGTCCATCAATATCTGTAGCTACAGAAGGAATGTAGATTCCATTGATTGCGTTGTTTGTGGAACGCAAGTCTGTTGCAGAAGTAAATGCAGGGTTTACGTTTACTGAGTTAGCTCCGCCTGCCGCAACTGTGTTAAATGTTGAATTGGTGTATGTGGTTGCTGTATTAGTTCTGTATAATAAATTGGTTGCTGCTGCATTAAAATAATCATTATAATCAAGTACAAAAGTTCCTGTAACGTTTCCGAAATATGCCGGTAATCCGCTACCGCTAGCCGCTGTGTATGCAAACACATTATTCCTTACATCCCAGTTATTATTGCCATTTGTTCCACTTGATATAGCTGCATATTGTGCAGAGGATGTTGCCACATTTAAGTTAACTGAGTTGTGCCACATATCCATGTATGTTGTATATCCGTCTATAAATATACCATAAGCAGCTGTACTAACAAAATTTCCTGCCACCATGTTGTTAGTAATTTTACTTCTGTTGGTGGTGCCGGCCTGTAGATAGTAGATATACATACCATATTGTTTGGCATTCGTAATGCTGTTGTTTCTTATTTCATGGCTATCTGTACCATTATTAAAGCATTGGGTAATGTACAATCCCGAAGAACTAGCAGGCCCTGAAGTGTGCATGTTAATGGTGTTGTTTAACACTTTTATTCCATAGTAGTAAAAGATATATACACCTTGGTAATGCACATTGGTAATGGTATTAGATCTCAATGTCATTGGGTAGCTGTTATTACCGGTAATGTAAACCCCGTAATAACCACCGGTAATTTCATTGCTGTCTATTTGAATATTGCTCGCAGATGAATTGGTGCCAATGCTGGTTTTACTATTGTTTACTACTACTGTTGCATGGTTTCCTGATGCGGCTGTTTCTCCGGTTGTTCCGTTGTAGTTGATTCTACAGTTCTTAACTTGTGTGAACGAACTGCTGTTACCATTTATGTGTACTGGCCAACCAAATGATGCCCCCCTACCCTGAATAGTGAGGTTACGAATAGTTACACCCGGTGTATTGGTAATACGGAAGGTGTGTGCGTCAGCCTGCGTAGTTGCTGTAAACCATAGGGTACGGGTTGCTGCATTTCCTGTACCTCCGTCAAAAGTAATGGTGTTTACTGATGAAGACCCGGGTACTGTATTTAATTCAACTTGTTCATTATATGTACCCGATGCAACATCAAACGTAACAGGACAAGACACCCCGCTGCTGTTTAGTGCATTTACTGCTGCTGTGAAACTTTGGAAATTACTGGCTGATGCAGGTAAACCTGAGTTTATGGTATAGCTACCACATAGGGCTGAACCAAATGAAACTGTTACAGTATCATTAGTAACATTGGGGTCTGTTTGACCATTTGGATTAGCTGTGTAAAATTTAATGGTGTAGCTGGTGCCTGCCGATATATTTAATGCATTTGCCCCGCTAAAAGTAACGTTTGTTGTTGCGCATGGTGATAATGAGCCTGTCCAGTTCATTACTACCGGTGTTCCGTTGTTGGCAATGTAGCCCACCTGTAAAGCTGTGATAGTATTGGAACCACTATTTCTTACCTCAACGGTAAGGTTTCTGCTACCTGATGCAAATGGGGCTGTTGGGCTTACTAATTGCACCATTGCTGCGTTGTTGGTATCTCCCACTATTTCTACGGCACCCATATCGGGTGGAGTATTACGTGTTACTCCGTTTATGTCTGTTGTTATACCTGAAATAGCAACTCCTTTATTACAAGGATTACCAGGAGTGAGATTGAAAGAGCTTGCAAAGTTTGGATTAGCAACTTTACAATTATTATAATAACCGCTCCAACCACTGTAGTTAGTTGATGTTAATAGATTTCCTGCATCATATATAAAATTGGCAGAACTGGAGCCTGCTCTGTAAAACAAGTTGTAATCTGCGGAACCTGTGCTTGAATAAGCATAGCTATATCCATTGGGCAAGTAGAGGAGGTAAGATGAGGAGGACGCATTAGTAACCGCAAGTAAGTTATTCCGAACATCTAACAAGGTTGAGCCTTGAGTACAACAGTTACCCAAATACATAGCCGCGGAGTTTGTACCTACATTAGCCACATCAATGTTTACTGAGTTGAAATATACATCCCAATTGTAAGATGAACCAGAGAAATAAATACCAGCTACATCATTGGTGTTGGTAAAACCACCACCAATGCTATTGTTTACCAACTTACCACGTGCTGCGGCAACAGCTGAACTTGACGTTATGAATATGCCGTATTGACCAGTATTGGTAATTTTGTTGCCGGTAATTTCTGAAACATTCGTGCCACCAGATATCGCACTGGTTAAATAAATTCCAACAGAGCTTGTAGTTCCGCTTGTAGTTCTGACACTGATGCTGTTATTGTTTATTTTGGGTGTTTGGGCACCGGTTAGATAGACTCCACAGTAATACGAGTTACTAATAGTGTTATGATTATAATAGTTGATGTTGGTACCTGAACTCACAGCCGACATTATACCATAGTATCCAGATATAATGGTACATGAGTCAACTGTGTTATTGTTGGCTGTACCTTGTGAAGTAGGAGAAGTAGCACTATTATTTATCACAACTGATGAGAAATTGGTGCTAGTAGATGTTGCACCTGTACCTGTAATTTCTATCTTACAGTTTCTGATGATATTGTTATTGGCAGATGATAGCAAGTGAACGGGCCATGCAAATGAACCGCTGCCACCACCGCGAATGGTAAGTGATTTAAAGGTGATATAACTTGCAGCATTTAACAACAAAGTATGTCTTGCTGAAGTGTTACTTGATTCGAAAGTTAAAATAGTAGAATCAACTCCTGCTCCAATAAAGCTTACGTTATTGGATAGGCTTATTCCGGCAACGGCACCCAAAGAAATTTGCTCAGTAAATGTGCCCTTGGCTACATTAAACGTAACCGCTCCGCTCACACCGCCACAACTGGTTAGTGCACTTATTGCAGCTGTAAAACTTTGGAAGTTGGTTGAGCTAACCGGTATTCCGGCATCAATAGTAAAGATACCTGCCAAAGGTGTGCAGAAGGAAGCCAGAGCTGTATCATTGGCGGAGTTCGCATCTGCACTGCTGTTGATGTTGCCGTTTACAAAGGCGCGTAAAACTGAAAGACCTGTGGGAATAGATACCTGAGTTGAAAAACTCAAATCTGTTGAATCGCAAGAAGCAAGTGTTAATCCTGTGAAAGTTTGTGATACAGTTGTGCCTCCATTTATACTGTAACCCAGCACTACTGAATTTACAGTAGCTGAACCATTGTTCACCACCTTAACGGTAACTGTTTGCGGAGAAGCATTGTAGGCTGTTGGGGCAGTTATTCTTCTCACCAAAAAGTCTGTGGCATTGGCATTAAATTCATCAGCACCTACATCCGGAGTGGATGAATTTCTGGTTTGTCCGTCAATATCATCCGGCACCTGAGAGTTGTAAGCATTGCTTCCTGTATTATCCAAACAAGGTCCTGAAAGATGTAAGTCTGTTGAACTAACAAACTCTGCACGCTTATCAGTAGAATTTATGTTGTAAGTTGGGTTACCGCTTTTCCAAGCAGCGAGTGTGGCTCTGTTGGTGCCTTGCTGACGGCCAACATTACCTGCTGCTACAAAATAGTTGTTGTTATCTATCACAACACCGGTAAGGTTGGTTGAGTTGTGCCAGAATGCAAACGAAGATGTACTTGTGCTGGTGCTTTGGAAAATATTATTGGCAAAGGTACAGTTGTCTGTATTGTAACTTGCTGTACCCTGATTGATGTGCATGGCAAAACCAATACCTGTAGTAGGGGTAACACTCACTGTATTGTGTAAGAAATCGGTGTAATAGGCATATTGATCGACCTGAATACCGTAACTAGTACCAGTGCCTGCTCCTACTTTTACCATATTATTTGCAACCAAGCCTTTAGGTGAGGAAGTGTTTGAGTTGTTTAAACCGTTCAACAGCATTCCGTACGCTTGATTTGTTGTGTTATTAACAACAATCTTGTTATTGGTAATAACCGGAGCCTGATAACAGTATTGGCTCGAAATACCATAAAACGTGGTTGCAGAAGATGATGTTATTTGGTTATATCTTATCTTGTGTTGATTATGGTAATACAAATAAACCGCATAATTATATTGATTTGTAAAAGTGTTACTGTCAATTACGTTATTAAGCGCATAGTTTGCTGGGGATGATGTACTACTTTGCCAGTTAATGCCATATGAAGCTCCGGTAAATACATTGCTTACAATGGTGTTATTATGATCACTGGTTGCACTACTAAAAATGAGATTTCCTTGTGTAGGATTAGCATTGCTTAATGAGCAGCCACGAACGGTGTTAAAATTTGCCCCGTTAGCAAGCAGTACCACATTATATAAACCATTAACTGTGTTGCTATTGATTAGTGTAATCTTGTTAAACGTTACATAATCTGCACCGTTTAGGTAAACAACATAGTTGCCCACCGTAGGTGAGTTAGAAAGTGTAACATTTGCTGGGTTACCGGAGGCTGATTGGAAGGTAACTGTGTTAGCTGCAGATGCTCCGCTAACAGGGCTTATTGCAATCTGCTCATTGTATGTGCCATTAGCTACATTAAACACAACTGAACCACTCAAACCTCCGCAGTTTAGCGCAGCAACTGCCGCGGCAAAGGAGGTATAGTTTGTAGAGCCTGATCCTGACGGGTTAATGGTATAGGTGCCGCTCATGCCTACACAGAAAGGTGAGCTGGTTATTGTATCATTGGCCACATTGGCATCTGTACCAGAGTTAGGAGCGCTGGTAAATACTTTTAGTACATTTGGACCTGTTCCAAAATTAAAGTTTGCGGTAAATGTAAAGTTAACAGTATCGCATGGAGCTACTGAAAGACCGGTTAGCGTTTCAGTAATCGCTGTGCCTCCATTAACACTGTAACCTATGGTAAGAGCGGTAAGTGTTGAAGATCCGTTGTTCTGATAAGTTACATTAATGGGTTGCAAACCGGAAGAGTATGGAAATACAGGAACATTAATTTTCATTATGCTGGCATCTAGAGCTGCCACAGAAGTCATTTCATCTGCCCCCATGTCTGGCACTCCAGCTCTTGTATTACCGTCTATGTCTGTAGTAATACCCAAATTAGTTCCGTTCATACACGCTTCATTGATGTGTAAATCAGTTGAAGATGTGTAAGCAGGGTTTTTATTGGTTGAAAACAATCCGGCTGCTGTAGGGTATGCTGCCGTTCTGAACGTGGAGGTATTAAAAATGTTACCTGCCAGATTCGCCAGACTTGCTGATGCGGCACTATAGAAGTTGTTGTAATCAAATGTTGAAACGGCTGAGGTAGGAGTAATATATACCGGCAATGCAAGTGTTGCAGCAGCGTTGGTAATGGCAAATATGTTATTGCGTACGTCTACGTTGCTGCCGTTCTGTACAAATAAGCTTGAAGACGTGCCTGTACCGTCATAATTAACGGTGTTGTGCCACACTCTCCAGTAGCTTGAGCTGTTTAGGAAGATTCCATAGCCTGATGACGTATTAGTGAAACCGCCTCCAACCATGTTGTTGGAAATTTCACCTAAGACTCCAGAGGAGTTGGCCGTAGTTGACGTCATGAATATTCCATACTGACCAGCCCCTGTAATTTTGTTTCTTTTTATTTCGCTCACATAAGGGTTGGCTACCGTAGCGCTTGACGTATACACCCCCATGCTGCTGATATTGCCCGATCGCATGCTTATTATATTGTCATTAATTACAAAGCCTTGACTGCTTTGCAAGTAAAATGCATAATAGTAAGTGGAGGTAAACGTATTGCCTCTGAAATAGTTTATACTAGCACTGTTGGAGTTAGCCACCAGCACTCCATAGTATCCGCTTTCAATGGTGTTGCTGTCAATTACGTTGTTGTGAATGGCTGAAGAAGATGTAGTGGCATTAGTGGTACTGTTATTTGCCACAATGGCAGCGTAGTTGCTTGATGTTGAAGTAGCACCTGCACCACCTATGGTAATTTTACACTTTTTAATGGTATTATTGGCCGCATTAAACAGGTGTACTACCCAATTACTTGTTGTACCACCACCGCTAATGGTCATGTTCTCAAATGAAATAAACTGCGAACCGTTTAGCCTAACCGTGTGTTGGTTTGGTGTTGAGTTGCCGGCAAAGTTAAGCGTGGTGCTGGCTGTGCCGTTGCCTACAAATCGTATGGCATTAGTGGCAGAAGCACCACTAATGCTGTTAATGGTAATTTGCTCATTGAATGTATTAGAAGATACATTAAGCGTTACCGCCCCGCTCACTCCGCCATTATTTAATGCCGCAACCGCTGATGTAAACGAAGTAAAGTTGGTTAAACCACTACCGCTGGGATTAATGGTAAACACTCCTGAAAGGGCAGGCCAGCGTGGGCCGATAGAGATACTGTCATTAACCTGATTGTCGTCAGTAGTTGAGTTCACATTATCTACATACACTTTAAAGGTATTGGCTGCCATGCCAAAAGTGGCTTGTTTACCTGAGCCCATATAAACAGAAATGGTATCGTATTGAGCCAAACTTATACCTGTTATTACCGTATCCTGAATGTTTGAACCGTTTACACTGTGACTTAATCTGAAACCGGTAATGGTGGTTGCGGCAAAGTTTTTAACTTTCACAGCAACATTGTGTGATCCTAAAGGAAGAGTAGTATCTGGCAAAACCAAAGATACAATACCTAAATCAAGTGTAGCAGTAGAGGGCAGTTCGTATGCACCTATATCTGGTGGGTTGTTACGAACTGAATCTCTTATATCTGTACTAATTGATAAAATCTGTATGCCGTTGTTTGTTCCTACCGTAGGCAGCAGGTTGGTGGCCGAGGTATATGAAGGTGAAAGGCTTATTGAATTTGCGCCTGCTGTAGTTGTAAAATTGGTGAAGGTGTAGTTGGTACCTAAAACATTTACAATGTTTGTAGAGCCTGATGCACCTTGTTTAAAATAGTTGTTGTAATTAAGTGAGTTGGTAGTAACACCGCTTCCTGTCATAAAGCAAAGCGCGCCTGAAGCTCCTGCATTGGTAATAGCAAAGTTATTATTGCGAATGTCCATATAACTTGCACCTGAACCCGCATGTCTGAATGCTGCTGATGCACTGGTAGCTGCATTATCAATGTTAATGCTGTTGAACCACACATCCCAATAGGTACCCGATGCAATATAAACACCATAAGAACTCACATTGGTAAACCCTCCGCCAATAGCATTGTTAATCATTTGGGCACGCTGGGTTGTGGCTGAACCTCCTGAGTTTGTGATATAAATACCATATTGGGTTGCCCTAGTAATTGTGTTGCTGTTAATCTTTACTGGATAGCTAAAATCACTTTGACAACCGTTAAGATATAAGGCCCAAGAAGCCGTGGAGGCTCCGTTCCCCACCCTCATACTTATAGTATTGTTTGTTACGGCTGGTGCCGTCAAGTAGTAGGGATAAAAAGCATACAGCCCGTTGTTGTTAAATGTATTATTACGAATGTTCACTCCGGTATTTGTACCTACAGTTGTATTACCATAAAAAGATATTCCGTACCATCCGCCATTTATTGTGTTGCTATCTATATCGATGTTATAGCTGGTGGTTTGTGAGGTAACACTAGTTGCAGAGGTTCCGTTAATTACAACCGGAATATAATTAGTACTTGTTTGAGAAGTCAGCGTGTTAGTGCATTCAATCACACAATTTCTAATTTGAATATTGCTCGAATGATTGAAAAGGTGCACCGGCCAAGCATTTGTACTGGTTGAGCGAATGGTTAGATTTTTGAGTCTTATCCACTCGCTTCCATTTAAACGCACTGTGTAGCGGGTGGATGTACCGGTATTGGCATGTGTTAAAATTGCTGCTGCTGCTGTAGTGCCATCAAAAGTGATAGTGTTGGTTGAAGACGCACCCGGTATGGCTGGTATTATAAACTGACCGCTATAGGTGTTGGCCGCCACATTAAAGGTAACCGGTCCGCACACCCCCCTAGTAGTTAAGGCAGTAACTGCAAGAGCAAAGGTAGTATAGTTGGTGGCCCCGCTTCCTGAAGCGTTAATGGTATAAACGCCATTCATGGCAGATATACCTGAAACAGAGGCTGTGTCATTAAACAAACATCCATCAGTAGTTGAGTTTACCTCTGATATGTAAGCAGAAATACTGTTGGTACTGTTAGCCGTAAAAGTGGCTGTTCCAGTAGTAACATTTGTACTGGATCCCGGTGCAAGTGTACCACTCCAACTGTATTGGGTTTGAGGGCTTCCGTTTACAGCCCAATCAATTTTTGCTGAAGTGATGTTAGCTGTTCCCTCGTTTTTCAATACCACCACAGCATTTATACCACCCGCACACATGGCGGTTGTGGTGGCATCAAATCCGATAAGTGCTGCATTGTTTACTGATGGGGTTACACTAAATTCATAAGCACCCATATCAGGTATTGCACCTCTGCTTGCTCCGGTAATATCTGTTGTTACTCCAGATACTGAAACACCCAGATTGTTTATACCGCAAGAGGTTGGCGTAACATCAGATGTTAAACTGGCATACACTGGGTCAAAAGAAACACTCGCCTGATCAAAGGCATTACTGTTGGAGGCTTTCCATGCTGCAAGTGAGGTGTAATCAAGGTTGTTGTAGCGAGCTGCATAATTCGTTGCTGTTGCTGCTGCTGCCAAAATAAGGTTATTGTTGGAAACCGTTCCGGTAAAGTAATCCTGAAAGTATATACCGTACCGCTGTGCAGCAGCGGTTGAACCCGATCTTCTCAACGTGATGATGTTGTTTTTTAGATCATGTACTCCATTTGAACCCATATAAATATTTATACCATGATCAGAGTTGGTATTGGTTTTAGCTGTAGCAAAATCAAACGAAATGGTGTTGTTGTAATAATATGTTCCACCATAATTAGAGTAAGAATAAATGCCATAATGCTGCCCCATACCATTGATATTGTAAATGGCATTGTTCTTTATAACATTGTTTCCTATGTTGTAACAATACCACAGTTCAATTCCATAAAACTGTGCTGTGGATGTAGGTGCACCTCCAAAAGGGTTGAATATTTTGTTGGCTTCCACAACCATATTCTGCATATATTGATACATGTAAATACCCCTCACAGTGGTAGAAGTGGTTCTATTCGGCCTCGAAATAGAATTACCTCTTACAACAGTATTGTTAAGGTAATAATACAGGTATATCCCTTCTGCATAAAAATTGGTAATCACATTATTAAGAAACTCATTATTCACGTTTGAACCATCAAAGCCGGTTGTGTTACCATATAATGAAACTCCTCTGTATGGACCTCCGCTGGCAGCACCTTTGATTTCATTGTTTCTGATAATATTATAACTGCCGTTATTAGCAGCCGTAGAGGTATTATTGGATGCTCCACTGAAACAAATGCCTGCTGAGTTAGCAGAAGATGTGCTTGTAATGGTGCTTAAATCAACAATACAACTGTCAATAATATTATAATTGGCCTGATTGGTAAACAAAACTCCATACCCGTATGTGGAACTGGTTGAGCGAATAGTGAGGTTTTTGATGCGCATATAATCTGTACCATTCAATCGCATCACCGCATAGTTAGAAGGTGTAACAGGGAAATTAAAACTTAATATCCGGCTTGCAGCGTTGCCACTTCCTCCGTCAATGGTTATTGTGTTTACAGCAGACGCACCAGGAATGGCCGAAAAAGAAACTTGCTCTACATAAGGAGTACTTCCTACTACAGTAATGTACACTTGGCCGTTTACACCACCTGAGTTTAAGGCTGCTGCTGCTGCTGAAAAAGATTGAAAATTAGTAGCACTTGCCGGGCTGCCCGCATCAATAGTGTAGTTACCGCTTAATGCAGTACCAACACCTGATAAAGTAGCTGTGTCATTCAGCGCATTGCCATCTGATGCTCCGTTGGGAGAGGTTGTAAAACCTTTTATAGTGTATGAGGTAGCTGTGGCAAAAGTATATGCATCACCTCCACTAAAGGTGACATTGGTAGTGGCACACTGAGCAAGGTTGCCGGTCCATGCTTTGTTTACAGGTGTGGCCCCGTTTACACTATATGAAATATTGGTAGACGTAAGGTTGGTACTACCAAAATTGCTAAGTGTTAGTACCACGTTTTGAGCCCCTGCGGTAAAAGGAGCGGCTGGGCCTACAATGGCTGTTACACCCGCATCATTGGCTGAAGCTTGGTACTCATATGCTCCAACATCGGGCGTAGCACCTCTTGTATTTCCATTAATATCTGTGGTGTAACCTGCTATGGCTTGTCCATTAAAACAAGGAGTGAAAGAAGCTACGTTATAGTTACTTGGAAAACGTGGATTTGCTATTAAAGAGTTACTATTATAGCCACCGTTGCCAATTAAATTTGTTGAAGTATGAAATACAGAGTTTGCTAAGTTGATTAATGTGGTTGAAGACGTTGCTCCTTCTTTATAGTAAAGATTATAATTTAGAGAGGAGGTGTTTATAACAACATACTGTAAACTGTTAGTTTGGTTGTAATAAAAAGGAACCGCGCTACTACCAGAGGCCGTTACTGCAAAAATGTTGTTACGGATATCAATTAGAGTGGGGCCCGTTGTACAGCAAGTCGCAAACAAAAATGCGGAGGCATCTGTACCTGTTGCCACATTGTCTATGTTAACTGTATTAAAGAATACATCCCAATTGTATGAATTCATATTGATGCCATAAGGTGTGGTGCTGCGAAATCCTCCCCCAATGGCATTATTGGTAATACGTGAGCGACTTGGAGAAGCAACCCCTGCTGAAGAGTTGATATAAATACCGTACCTCTCGGCATTGATTACTTTGTTCCTTGAGATGTCATGTATCTTACTAGCTGCAGCAGGGCTCGACACTAAATAAATACCCATACCATCACTAACTGATGTAGACGCATAACGGTTTTCGATAAGATTGTCTAAACACTTGAGTTCTCCTATACCTGAAAAATAAAAACCATATCTATTGGCACTATCTGCATTGTTATTGCGCACCCTAATCATTATTGAAGATGCTGCTGTACCGCTGGCCCAAATGCTGTGTTGTCCGCCATAGATAAAATTAGTATCTATATCAATGTTGTTAAATGTTCCCGCTGTACTGAGTGTATTGACGCTGTTATTCATTACCACCCCGGCATAGTTGTCGGATGTTTGAGAACTGAGTGCTGTTGCACCAAAATCAATATTACAATTGGCCACACGGCTGTTGTTAGTACTTCCCATCAAGTGTACAGGCCATCCAAAAGTACTGGTTCCCGCACGTATGGTCATGTCGCGCAATATTATCCAACTCGCGCTATTAATGCGTATAGTGTGGCGCAGCGAGGTAGTAGCCGTAGTGCAACTTACAATAGTGGTAGTTTTGCTTGCTCCTTTAAATGTAACTGTATTGTTAATACTCGTTCCGGTAATGGCGGGTATGTCTATTTGTTCAATGTATGTACCAGCAGCAATATCTACAATCAATGCTCCATTAACGCCAAATGGTGCTGCGTTAGCTGGCCCACCGTCTGTACGGGCGTTTGCCGTTGTGATGTAAGTAACCAGCGAGTTAATGTCTTTAAACACCGTAGTGCCCGCAGTTCCGTTTGGATCAACCGTTACAGTACCTGAAATTTGTGTTGCACTGGCGTTAAAAACACCTGCAAAAAATGCAAAAATAAATGCAATGGTGTAGATGGCACTTCGCCTTGAGTTTGTTTTGTGTGTCATTTGCTTGTTTGTTGAGTAAAACTGTAGCAGACAGTTCAGCGCAACAATGTTTAGAAAGTATAATGAACAAAACCCGAAAGGGTATAAGAAGTTGTGGATTGTCTTACTATATCAGGTATCCCAGAAACTGGCCAAAAAAATAAATAGCCGCCCCTTCTTAAAAGAATCGAAAGAATGAATGTTAATGTAATTGGTCATGCTGTTTCGTTTGGTTATCCACAATTTTGTTAAAAATATGGATTAGCGAATTTAGGTATTAGCTTGAGAAAAACAAATTTTCAAAAAAAGCGAATTAATAAATGTATGAATTGTCGTTTTCAGTTCATGAGCGTTAAAGAACTATTGCCTTATATTTGCGCGAACATTTAAAAATAAACATTATGTCATTTACACTTCCCGCTTTACCCTATGCATTTGATGCACTGGAGCCGCATATCGATGCAAAAACCATGGAAATTCACCACGGCAAACATCACAATGCCTATGTAACTAACCTGAACAATGCCATTGCCGGAACCGATGCAGAAAAACTGAGTATAGAAGATATTTGCAAAAACATCAGCAAATACCCTATGGCCGTGCGCAACAACGGTGGTGGTCATTACAACCACAGTTTATTCTGGAGCATACTTTCTGCTAACGGTGGTGCCCCTGCAGGAAAATTAGCTGAGGCTATCACCACTGAATTGGGCGGACTTGATGCCTTAAAAGAAAAAATGAATGCTGCCGGTGCCACACGTTTCGGTAGCGGATGGGCTTGGTTATGTGTTGACGCTAACAAAAAATTGTGTGTGTGTTCTACACCCAATCAAGATAACCCGTTAATGGACGTAGCTGATTGTAAGGGCACCCCTGTGTTGGGTATTGACGTGTGGGAACATGCCTATTATTTAAACTACCAAAACCGCAGACCCGATTATCTTTCCGCTATTTGGAACGTAATCAACTGGGCTGAAGTAGGCAAACGTTACGAAGCTGCTTTGAGTTAAAAGGAAAGCCACTGATTTCACTGATTTTGTTAATCAGTGAAATCAGTGGCTTCTTATATACATAGCCTTTGTCTGCTCTAATGATTATTTCACCGCTACTACAGAAATTTCTACATTAGCATTCAGAGGTAACTTCACCACTTGAACTGTTTCGCGTGCAGGAAAATTGGCTGTAAAGAAACTCCCGTATACTTCATTAATGGCTGCGAAGTTGCCTAAGTCAGTACAGTAAATAGTCGTTTTTACTACGTGACCAAAGTCCATTCCTGCCTCGGTTAAAATAGCTTGCAGGTTTTCCATTACTTTTTTCGTTTCTGCTTTGATGTCGGTTTGAACCATTTCACCGGTTGCTGCATCTTTGGCCACCTGCCCTGAGGTATATAAGGTGTTGCCAATCATCACTCCGTGGCTGTAAGGGCCAATGGGCTCAGGAGCATTCTTGCTGGTTACAATTTTCTTTTCCATGCTTTTCGGTTTTGAAGGAGTATTTTTGCTTTTATTAATTGATTGTGCAAATGAACATTTTAGCGACAGGAGAAACAAGCCGCATAGAAGAATTGAAACAAAAACTTTCATCAGATATTGTTTTGACGGTGGTAAATAAACGTGATTTATCGAAGGCCAATTTAAATGATTTCGATATCATTTTCGATTTGAATTTCGATGATGCGCCCGACTCTTCTGTATACTCCGGCTTTACAGGCAAAGCCGTTTTTGTTTCTGCGGCTAAACTGCAACTGGCCGGTATAACTCCGCTCAACCACTCGCTGCTTATCGGCTTTAATGCTTTACCCACTTTTATTAACCGCACCCTGTGTGAGGTAAGTTTAGCAGATAAAAAGAACGAGACCTTACTTCAGAAAATTATTACTGCGCTGGGTTGGACCGCAAAGTTGGTTGATGACCGCGTAGGAATGGTTACACCACGCCTGGTGTACATGATTATTAACGAAGCATATTATACTGTACAGGAAGGAACAGCTTCTAAAAGCGATATTGATTTAGGAATGAAGTTGGGTACCAACTATCCGATGGGGCCTTTTGAGTGGTGTGAAAAAACGGGCATCCGAAATGTGTATGAAGTGCTTGAAGCAATATACAACGATACGCGAGATGAACGCTACAAGATTTGCCCGCGGCTCAAAACAGAGTACCTGAAATCAAAACAATTGTTTGCTTAAGAAGCAGCCTTACAGTTTTCACAAAACTCTTCAGAATAAACTTTTTGTAATCTGTGCAATCAGTGGCGCAATAAAAAGCTAAAAAAACTACTCTTTGATTGTCCATGGTTGGCGTCCTCGCCAAACCATCCGAGCACCTCAATTACGACCACTCCATATAGTGTTGTAGAAAAGAAAACCTCGAAGAAAATACCTCGTAATAAGCTGCTGACGAATGAACATGCTCTCTCGGTGAAGCCGAAAAAAGTACATAATACAAGTATATCCTTTCTGTGGTATGGCGGGGACGCCAACCACGGACGGGACCACTTACAGAACCTTAAGCTCAGCGAAACTAAATCAGTGGCTACAAAAAAACTAAAGCATTACTCTTTCGACTGAGCATCCACCACCGCGATAGTAATCATGTTGATGATTTCTCTTACTGTGCTGCCCAGTTGAAGTATGTGCACCGACTTGCGCAAACCCAGCAATACCGGCCCGATTGCTTCCGCATTGCCCAGTTCCTGCAACAACTTATACGCAATATTACCTGCGGAAAGTTTAGGGAAAATAAACGTATTGGCCGGCTCACCACACAAAGCACTGAATGGAAAATTTTCCTGCAACAGTTTTTTGTTCAACGCGAAATTGGCCTGCATGTCTCCATCCACAATCATATCAGGATATCGCTGACGCAGCATGTTCACTGCATTTTGAATTTTCGTTGGTGTTTCTCCTTTCACACTGCCAAAATTGGAATAAGACAACATGGCAATGCGCGGCTTTATATTGAACTTCTGTACCTCTTTTGCCGTCAATGCGGTTATTTCTACCAGGTCTTCTGTTGAGGGGTCTACATTAATGGTAGTATCAGCAAAAAACAACGTGCCTTTTTTGGTAAGCATAATGTACATACCTGCTACTTTGGTGGCTCCGTCTTCCTTACCAAACACATGCAAGGCGGGGCGTATGGTGTTGGCGTAACTGCGCGTTAATCCTGATATGAGCGCATCGCCCTCGCCACACTCTACCATCATGCTGCCAAAATAATTGCGTTCCCGCATCAGCTTTTTAGCATCATATAAAGTCATGCCTTTACGCTGACGTTTTTTCCACAACAACTCGGCAAAGGCATTTCGTTTTTCTTCCAGCTCTGGTGTAAGCGGGTCTATAATGAGTGTTTCTCCCAGGTCAAGGTTGTTCTCTGCCAGTATCTGTTCAATCTTTTTACGACTACCTAAAAGAATAGGTTCACACAAACCTTCATCACGCGAAATTTGTGCGGCCTTTAATATTTTGTAATTATCTGCCTCAGCAAACACCACCCGTTTAGGATTTGATTTTGCCTTTTGTGTGATGGCAGTAATAAATTTATTCTCGTGCCCCAAACGGCTGCGCAATTCTTGTTCGTAAGCGTCCCAGTCGGTAATAGGATGTTTGGCTACACCACTATCCATAGCTGCTTTAGCAACTGCAGGTGCAACGGTATAAATTAAACGCGGGTCAATGGGTTTTGGAATAATATATGTTTTGCCAAACGTTACATTTTTTTCGTTGTAAGCCAGATTCACAATTTCAGGAACGGGCTCATGCGCTAAAGCAGCAATAGCACGCACAGCAGCCAGTTTCATTTCTTCGTTAATGGTGGTGGCACGTACATCCAAAGCACCCCTGAAAATATACGGAAAGCCCAGCACGTTGTTCACCTGATTGGGATAATCACTTCGGCCGGTAGCCATCACAATATCTTCCCGTGCAGCAATAGCTTCGTTGTACTCAATCTCCGGGTCGGGATTGGCCATAGCAAACACAACAGGATTTTTTGCCATAGAACGCAACATGTCTGCATTGAGCACATTTCCTTTAGAGAGCCCCACAAACACATCGGCATCCTTCATTGCTTCTTCCAATGTATTAATGTTGCGACCGGTGGCAAATTCTTTTTTAGTAATATCCAGATTAGGACTATCCGTTCTGATAACACCTTTACTATCGAGCATCACAATGTTTTCTTTCTTCACGCCCAGGCTCACAAACAAACGGGTACACGATATGGCAGAAGCACCCGCACCGTTCACTACTAATTTTATCTTATCAATTTTCTTTTTAACAACTATCAGTGCATTTAACAAAGCCGCACCGCTAATAATAGCTGTGCCGTGTTGGTCATCATGCATTACCGGAATATTTAATTCCTCTTTTAATCTGCGTTCAATTTCAAAGCACTCAGGTGCTTTAATATCTTCCAGGTTTACTCCGCCAAATGTGGGCTCAAGTATTTTTACCGTGCGCACAAATTCATCCACATCTTTCGTGTTCAACTCCAAATCAAACACATCAATATCTGCAAATATTTTGAACAGAATTCCTTTGCCTTCCATTACGGGTTTTGATGCTTCCGGCCCTATATCTCCTAAACCCAGCACCGCTGTTCCGTTGGAAATTACAGCCACCAGATTTCCCTTAATGGTGTACTTGTATACGTCTTCTACGTTAGCAGCAATTTCCAAACACGGCTCTGCCACTCCCGGTGAATAGGCCAAACTTAAATCACGTTTGGTGTTAGTCGGTTTGGTAGATACTACTTCTATTTTTCCCGGACGGCCTTTGGTGTGATAGGCCAATGCATCCTTCTTCAAATTCTCTGCTAAACTGTTTTGGTTGTTGCTCATGTGGCAATATTAGAAATTAGGCGATAAAGCGTATTTAGTATAAAATTCGTTGATATAGGCTACACATTCATCGGCTGTGTCAACTACTTTAAACAAATCAAGGTCTTTGGCATTAATATTATTTTCCTGCTCCAGCATTACTTTTTTAATCCAGTCAATCAACCCTCCCCAAAATTCACTACCTACCAACACAATAGGAAATTTGGCAATCTTTTGTGTTTGTATTAGTGTGAGGGCTTCGAACAATTCGTCCATGGTACCAAAACCACCGGGCAATACCACAAATCCTTGCGCATATTTCACAAACATTACCTTACGTACAAAAAAGTAATCGAAGTGGATGAGTTTATCGTAATCAATGTACGGGTTATGACTTTGCTCAAAAGGTAAATCAATATTAAGACCCACCGATTTGCCGTTGTTGTCTTTGGCTCCTTTGTTTCCGGCTTCCATAATACCCGGTCCTCCACCGGTAATTACACCAAAACCGTTTTCTGAAAGTTTGGCGGCAATTTCTTCAGCCAGTTTAAAATATTTGTTGTCGGGTTTGGTTCTTGCTGAACCGAATATGGATACACAAGGACCTATTTTCGACAGTTTTTCAAACCCGCTCACAAACTCCGACATAATTTTGAATATGGCCCAGGAGTCGGAGATTTTAATTTCGGGCCAACGTTTGTTTTCAAAAGCCCTTCGGATACGTTCGTCTTCGTTCATGTTTACGCGTATTAAAAGCATACAAATTAAAGGGTTTTTTCGTTAGTGCGGGCAGTAAAAACAAAGCCCTTTACTATCAAAGTTTTATCTGCATTTTTATTTGGCAGAATAAACCATTCGTTTTACCTTTAATCTATAATTCAAATAATTTAGCCATGAAAAAAATAATGCTTCTTCTTACCCTGATATGCAGCATAGTGCTGGTACAGGCTCAACAACCCAAACAGGGAAAACCACAGGCTCAAAGACCAAAAGGTGATCCGATGCAAAACATTGACAAGCGTATTGCTCAAATGACCAAGCAATACAACCTCAATGAAGCTCAACAAAAACAAGTGCGTGAACTGATGGTGAGCAGCGGAGGAAAAATGAAAGCTGTACGTGAAAAACACAAAGGAGATCGCAAAGCGGCTGCACCCGAAATGAAAGTGATTCGCCAGGAGTACCACGCAAAATTAAAAGCTATTCTTACACCGGAGCAGTATGCTAAGTGGAAAGTAGATGCCAAGGCGCGCCACGAAAAAATGAAAATGAAAAGAGAGTCAAAAATGCAGGATAAAGCACCGGCTCCATCACCCGTAAAAGCAGATGAAGACGAAGATGATTTAAACGTAGTGGAAGACTGATTTTTTCTTCACCGTAAAAAAAGGCAGCGAAAATTATTTCGCTGCCTTTTTTGTTTTATTGCGGGTGATCGTAGCTTCTGAAAATAAACGTGAGAATGTACCTGTCATTTGCCATATGATTCTGAACAATGTTTTCGATGTACATTCCGTCATCAAATAAATAATCCAATTCGGGGTAGAGTTTAACAAACGATTTATCCTGTGCTGTTGCTCCGGCAGGGATATCTGCAAAAACCGTAACTACTTTTTGTGCATTCATATTTTTAATATTGAGTGATAAAGGTAACCCTGTTTACTGCGCACTGATTCGCCACCTGTGAAAACTACAACATCTGTCTTTAGAAGTGTAACACAACCAACAAATTTCCTGGCCACCTTTGTTGAGTGAAAACTAATTCACCTCCTAAGCGTAAATTAATGAACATATTCACCCGTTACTTTCTATTAACCTTCACCGGCTTGTTGTGGTCTGCTATTCTTTTTGCGCAGTCGCCACCATTAGGAAGCACTATAAATTTTATACTCTTCTCATCAAGCGGTGCGGTGACTAACACCGGTAACACTGTTTTAACAGGCGATGTAGGAAGTAACAGCGGAGCAGTAACCGGCTTTGATACAGCCTTAGTTAACGGAACGGTTCACTTAAGCCCTAACACCGCTACCGCACAATGTGCCACTGATTTGGGTTTGTTATTTGCTTACCTCGATAGCTTGCCACACGACAGTCAACTGACTAATCCCGGAACCTTTGGTAATAGTATGGTACTTACTTCGCGCGTGTATTTTTTGAATGCGGCAACCGTGATGACCGACACTTTATTCCTGGATGCACAAAATAACGCTGCTGCTGTATTTATTATCAAAGTAAACGGTGCATTTTCAACCAGTAAACATGCACAGGTTGTTTTACGTAACGGGGCACAAGCAAAAAATGTGTATTGGAAAATAGAAGGTTTAGCCACCATTATGGACTCTTCTTATTTTAAAGGAACACTGGTGTGCCACATTGGAGCCATTTCCATCAGAAGCGGAACACACATAGAGGGCCGTGCGCTTACTACCAGTGGTGCTATTGATGTTACAGCCAACACCTCCAATATTACTTTGCCGGTAACGCTGCTACAATTTTCTGCTGCTACATCAAACGGTCAGGTGTACCTTAACTGGTTAACCGCAACAGAAAACAACAACCATTTTTTTACCGTTCAAAGTTCTGTGGATGGCGAGGTGTTTACTGACATTGCAACAATAAACGGATCGGGCAACAGCCTTGTACCTGTTTATTATTCAGCGGTTGACTACAGCCCAAACAACGGCCTTTCATACTACAGGCTGAAACAAACTGACTTTAACGGCAGTTTCGAATACCTGAAAACAATAGCTTCTCACACACGAGCTACTGCAAGCATCAACTTATACCCCAACCCGGCAGCCGGCAATGCTACAACGTTGATTATTGAAGGAGAAAAAGGTAATGCTGTTCTTGTTGAGTTAACCGACATGACCGGGAAGGTACACTACTCAACCAACGCTCGTATTGAAAGCGACAACTATCTTTTAACTATCCCATTGAACAAACTGAAGACAAAAGGAACATATCTGATCTGCGTATCGGGCAACACCAACCGTTACTTCAAGAGACTAATAGTTCAGTAATTCATGTATTAGGTTTGTTAGACTGGCGGGGTGCTTTTCTTAGGAAGGGTGCCCTGCTTTTTATTTGACCGGCCTGCGAAATGCACAGCCCGCGCACGTATCCGTGAATTATGTAATTCCTATTCAGATGGATGTAACGAATGAAAATGCCCCACATCAGACCTTTGTGGGGTAAAAATATTTACACTAATAAACAACAGTACATGAAAATCAAGAAACTTTTGACAACGGTTGCCATTGCATCCGTTGTATTAATCGCAGCGTGCAAAAAAGACAATTTTGAAGAAATTGTCGGAGTATGCCCGCTGGTAGTTGCCACCAGCCCGGTAGCCAATGCTACAGGTGTTCCTATCGGGAAAGTTGTAACCGTAACTTTCAACGAGAGAATGGATCCCGCTACAATTAACCGGGCCACTTTTACCGTTAAAGGAACCACACGTTTGGAAGGAACCGTTACTTATGACGACCTGACCAAAACTATGAGTTTTACACCTACCGTTGACCTGGTTGAAAACACAACCTACACCGGACGTGTATTAACTTACATCAAAGACTTAGACGGAAACGCATTACAAACGGACTTTGTGTGGGCATTCAGCACAGGTACAACCATTGTTCCTATTGTGGTTTCGACCAACCCGTTACAAAATGAAACCGGAGTAGCCATTAACAGAGAAATACAGGCAACCTTTAACATGCCTATGGATGCGCTTACATTTAGCGACTCCACCTTTAAGGTACAACAAAACGGAAATCCTGTAAACGGAAATATTTCGTATGTTGATTCAACGGTTACATTCACTCCAACAGTAAATCTTTTACCTAACAGCACATACACGTGTATTATAAAAGCTGGTGTTAAGAATACTTTAGGTACAAGCCTTAGTGGTGATTACATCTGGACGTTTAACACGGCTGCCAACATTGCACCAACGGTTATCTCTACAGACCCCGCAAACAATGCTACAGGCGTTGCATTGAACAAACTTATCAAAGCAACATTCAGCATTAAAATGGATCCGTCAACAATTAATGCTAGTACATACACCCTAAGAGCGGGTGCAAATGCTGTTGCAGGTGTGGTATCATATACCGACTCTACGGCTACATTTACACCAACAGGCGGTTTGTTATCAAACACTGTTTATACAGCTACCATCACAACGGGAGCTAAAAATCTTGCCGGAACTTCTTTAGTGAACAACAAGGTTTGGACCTTTACCACCTCTACTATTATTGCTCCTACTGTTGTTTCTACCGATCCCATTAATCTAGCTACCGGTGTACTGCTAAATAAAATTGTGAGCGCAACTTTTAGTGAGCCTATGGATGCTTTAACCATTACAACATCCACCTTTACTTTAAAAGATGGCGTTACACCTGTTATCGGTACAATAAACTATTCAGGTAGCACGGCTACATTTACTCCGCAAAGTAATTTATCGCCCAACAAGGTTTACACCGCTACCATTACATCAGGAGCTAAAAACCCATCGGGAACAGCACTTGCCAATGATTATGTGTGGAGCTTTACAACAGTTGCTGCCATACCACCTACAGTAACTTCTACCGACCCTCTTAATCTGGCTACCGGAGTTGCATTGAACAAAGTAATAGGAGCAACCTTCAGCGAGCCTATGGATGCATTAACCATTACAACATCCACCTTTACCTTAAAAGATGGTGTTACACCTGTAACCGGTACTATCAACTACTCAGGCAATACCGCCACATTTACACCGCAGAGTGATTTAATTGCGAACAAAACTTACACGGCTACTATCACAACCGGAGCTAAAAACCTTGCCGGAACTTCTATTGCCAGTGACTACGTATGGAGCTTTACTACCGCTGCTGCCATTCCACCTACAGTAATCTCAACCGACCCGGCCAACCTGGGTACAGGTGTGGCACTGAACAAAGTGGTTACAGCCGACTTCAGCACCAACATGGATCAATCAACCATTACTACCAGCACCTTTACACTAAAAATAGGAACCACACCAGTAACAGGAGTAGTAACTTATTCAGGCGTGAAAGCCAGCTTTACTCCTTCTGCCAATCTCTTATCGGGAACCACGTATACAGCAACCATTACAACGGGCGCTAAAAATCTTGCCGGAACATCCATTGCAAGTAACTACGTGTGGACCTTTACAACGGTTGCACCATTAGGTCCGCAGGCTGTAGATCTGAAATCAGTAGCACGTTTCGGAATTATTGCCGGAGTAGGCGTGAGCAACGCTGCCGGATTTAGTGAGATACGAAATATGGATGTAGGCATACACCCCGGTGTACGTTCATCCATCACCGGTTTCCCACCTGCAATAGTTGTTAACGGAGCCATATATGCTTCTGATGACGTTGCACCTCCGGGAGTAGCTGCTATGCTTGTACAGGCTAAACAGGATTTAACCGATGCTTACCTTTTTGCAGAAGGAGCTACCACACCGGCACCTGCAACAGTATCTGGCGATCAGGGTGGTAAAACACTTGCACCGGGTATCTACAAATCAACCACTACGCTGTTAATTCAATCGGGTAATCTTACACTTGATGCCCAGGGAGATGTTAATGCTGTATGGATATTCCAGATTGCTTCAGCCTTCACCACAATAGGTGGAGCAGGAGGAAGTATTATACTTTCAGGAGGCGCTCAGGCTAAAAACATCTATTGGCAAACCGGTAGTTCAGCTACCATTGGCGACAACACCTCATTTAAAGGAAACATACTCGCCCTTACCTCCATCACCATGAATTCAGGAGCTGTTGCTGAAGGTCGTATGCTGGCCCGTAACGGAGCCGTAGTAATGACCAACACTAACATAATCAACAAACCATAATCTTAAAAATAATGAACAACATCACAACAAAAGTATCGTGCCTTGCACGATACTTTTTCCCGAAAAATATAATGCGGTTAAGTTTGAGCTTACTTGCATTTACGGGCTTACAAAACACATTATATGCTCAAGACAGTACCAGAACACAATACAGCCAACCCTCGTGGTGGTTTGGTGTGGCCGGTGGTGCCAACTTTAACTTCTACAACGGTTCAACACAACAGTTGAACGACAACTTTAAACCACCTGTTGCTTTTCGTGGTGGCGATAAAGTGGGCGTAGGTTTGTTTCTTGCTCCGCACATTGAATACCGCAATCCGGAATCGTTGTGGGGCTTTATGTTACAAGTAGGGTACGACAGTCGTAAAAGTGCTTTCAGAGAACAAATCTCTCCATGCAACTGTCCCGCAGACCTTACAACAAAACTAGCTTACATAAGCGTTGAACCAACTGTACGTTTTAACCCTTCGCTAAATTCAGGTTTCTACATTTATGGCGGACCACGTTTTGCTTACAACATTGAAAAATCTTTTGCCTATCAATTAAAAGCCAACCCTGATTATCCTGGTCAGGTGGTAAGTGCTCAAGTAAAAGGAGATTTAAGCAACGTGAATCAAACACTCCTTTCTATGCAAATCGGAATGGGATATGATATCCCTGTTTCCTCTCCGTACAACCAAAATCAGTATGTACTTACGCCATTCATTTCTTACCAACCCTACTTTGGTCAATCACCACGTTCTATTGAAACATGGACCGTAAGCACCTTGCGTGCAGGAGCCATTTTCAAATTTGGAAGAGGTAAAGAAGTAGCTGCAACTGAAGCTATTGTTGCTGTTGCTCCTGTAGTATTATCTGAAGATGCGGCTAAGGCTGCTGAAGATTCAACAAACGCTGCCAAGTCCTCAGGGGCTGCTACGGCAGGTGCGGTTGGCGCAGCAGGAATGGCCGGTACTGTATTTTCTGTTAATGCACCTAAAAATATTCCGACAGAGAGACGTGTGAGAGAAACGTTTCCATTGCGTAACTACGTGTTTTTCGATTTAGGTTCAACAAATATTCCCGACAGGTATGTTCTACTTACTAAAAGTCAGGTGAAAGATTTTAAAGAAGACCAGTTGGAAGTATTTACACCTAAAAAACTGAGCGGTCGTTCAAAAAGACAAATGACCGTTTACTATAATATTTTAAACATTCTGGGCGACAGAATGCAGAAAAATCCTTCCTCTACTGTAACGCTGGTGGGTTCTTCAGAACTGGGAGAATCAGATGCCCGTCAAATGTCACAATCCATCAAAACCTACCTGGTAGTTATATTCGGAATTGACCCTTCCAGAATTAATGTGGAAGGCAGAAGCAAACCAAAAATTCCTTCTGAAAAAGCAGGTGGTACTGATGAGTTGGTGTTGCTACGTGAAGGAGACCGCAGAGTTTCCATTGAGAGTTCATCCCCAGAAATGTTGATGGAGTTTCAAAGCGGACCGGATGCTCCCCTTAAGCCGGTAGTGATAGGTGATGTTCAGGATGCTCCTGTTGAAAGTTATGTAACCCTGAACGCAAAAGGATCAAAAAACGAGTTCACCAGCTGGAACGCAGAAGTAACCGATGAATCAGGAAAAGTAAAAATATTCGGACCTTACACCAAAGAAACGGTGAGCATACCCGGCAAATCTATACTGGGCGATCGCCCCTCAGGCAGATACAAAGTAGCTATGGTAGGCAAAACCAAATCGGGCAAAACGGTAACCAAAGACACTACAGTACAAATGGTGTTGTGGAAACCATCTGTGAGCGAAGAAGGAATGCGCTACAGTGTGTTGTTCGAGTTCAATGAATCAAACGCCAACTCCATTTATGAAAAGTACCTGAATGAAATTGTTGTTCCTAAAATTCAGGACAACAGCACAATCATTATACATGGTCACACCGATGTGATTGGAAGTGATGAGTACAACCAACAACTATCTTATGCCCGTGCCAACGAAGTGAAAGGAATAATTGAAGCCGGACTTGCCAAAAGAGGTAAGAAAGGTGTTCAAATTGATATACACGGATTTGGTGAGGATACAGATGTAACTCCGTTTGAGAACCGCTATCCTGAAGAGCGCTTTTATAACAGAACCGTTCTGATTGACATTGTGCCGGCTAAATAAATAAGGCCCGCAAAAAAATGTATAAAAGACTGTCTGATAACCTCAGACAGTCTTTTATGCTTAATGCCCGGGTGCACATAACATGAGATTAATGTAACTCTTAACGGGTTAGTTGTAACACGCACCTGCCGCATTAGAACAACCTTTGTAAGGTGAAATGTTCACAACTAAACAAGATAATGATGACACAAATAAAAAATCGCTTCTGGAGTATTACTGCAGCTCTGGTAGTTGCCGGTATCACCGTAAGCGGCTGTACCAGTCCCTCACAAAAAGTAGAAGATGCCACCGAAAAGGTATATGAGGCAGAGAAAGAACTGGACGAGGCTAACAAGGCTCATTTAGAAGACATGGCAGACTACCGCCAGAAAACGGATGAACGCATACGCGCCAACAACCAAAGTGTTGCTGAGTTTAATGCCAGAATTGCCAACGAAAAAACAGAGCAAAGACTGGAACACAAAGAAAGAATTGCTGAGCTGGATAAAAAGAATGCTGACATGAAAAAGAAGATGGATGATTATAAAGCTGAAGGAAAAGAACAGTGGGAAAATTTTAAAGCAGAGTTTGACCGCGATATGGAAGAATTAGGCAAATCGCTTAAAGACCTTACCGTAAAAAATGTTAAATAAACAGAGCCTCTTAAAAAGTAAAAAACAAAATAAACAACATGAAAAAGACACTAATTACCTTAACATCGGCCGGCTTAATGTTGGCCAATATTTGTAGTGCGCAGGAAACAACTACCACAACCACCACCGATATTCGCGACAAGCCTAAATTCGGTTTAAAAATAGGTGGTAACTACTCCAACGTATACGATGCACAGGGAGAGGCCTTTGTTGCTGACCCTAAATTCGGATTAGCTGTAGGAGCTTTTCTTACGCTGCCTTTGGGTACCTATATAGGCGTTCAGCCTGAAATACTTTACTCTCAAAAAGGATTTAAAGCTACCGGAATTTTACTGGGCGATACCTACAAGTTTACACGTACTACAAGTTACATTGATGTACCGGTTTTCTTAGCACTTAAGCCAACCAGTTTTATCACCGTATTGGTGGGTCCGCAGTATTCTTACCTGGTTAAGCAAAGAGATGTATTTGCCAATACCACTACCAGCATCGCACAGGAAAAAGAATTTGCTGCTGACAACATTCGTAAGAACATTTTCGGCTTATCTCTGGGAGCTGATATAAACATGGATCACCTGACTGTAGGCGGTCGCTTAGGTTGGGATGTAATGACCAACAATGGCGATGGCACATCAACCACACCACGTTACAAAAACAACTGGTACCAGGTAACACTTGGCTACCGTTTTTACAACGACTAATCTTTAAAAAACACAGCGGTTTATTGTGCTCTGTACAATAAACCGCTACAATAAATTTACCCTAACAACCACAACATGAAATTACAAAAATTTACCACAACATTAGCATTAGTATGCATCAGCAGTATGCTGTTTGCGCAAAACACAACTTCTGAAAAGTATGGCCAAACGGTTAACATTGGCGTAGGCCTGGGCTACTACGGATACTTAAACCGGTCAATTCCCGTGTTTAATCTTAACTACGAATTTGACGTAGCACCAAACTTTACACTGGCTCCTTTTATTGGCTTGTTTACCCACAGCAATGAGTATTACTGGGGAAATAACAACACACCTTACCAATACTATACTTACAGGGAAACCGTAATTCCGATAGGCGTAAAAGGAATGTATTACTTTGATGATTTGATTAAAGCCAATTCAAAATGGGATACTTATCTGGGCGGCTCTTTGGGATTCGCTCTGGTTAACTCACACTGGGATGACGGTTATAACGGTGATAAAAACTATTACCGTGGCCCAAGACCTATTGTATTGGACATCCATCTGGGTGCCGAATACCATATTAACAACCGGGTAGGACTCATACTCGATCTTTCCAGCGGAGTATCCAGTATTGGTGTGGCCATTCACGGTAAATAATCATGAACAACACACTTTATACCATCGCTGTAATTTTAGTCATCTTCTGGGCCATCGGTTTCCTTGGCTTTCATGTTGACGGACTTATACACCTGCTGCTGGTAGTTGCTGTAATAGCAGTACTGCTTCGAATTATACGCGGAGCAAAACCACTATAATTAAATTATCACATCAAAAGCCCGTGAGCCCATCAGTTCACGGGCTTTTTCACGTAAACCGGTACGGATGAACAATAAGCCTGTTTCTGAAATGTGTGAATAATGTAAGCATCTGCCTCTTTTATGTAACAATACAGAGAAAAGAAAGCCTACCTTCACCGCTAGGTAAGTTTTGCGGAGCTCATTCGCAACAAACGTGTTCTTAAAGTTAATCAAATGGTGAATGAAACCTCAGAGTTAGAAAAATCAGCAATACATATTGTTGTTGAAATTATTGAATACATGCCTAAGGCGGTAGTGAGCAAAACCATTATAAAAAAAATAACCGGTAATGTAACTGTATCATCGTTTGATGCCGGAGAAGAGATGGCCGAAAAGCTTTCTCCGTTTGATACCTATATTCAGATTATTGACGGTGCGGCTCAACTCACCATTGACAAAAAAATGTTCAACCTTAAGCTGGGTGATGGAATAATTATTCCGGCACATGCCAGGCATCGCTTTGATGCTGCAGAGCAATTTAAAATGGTTTCTACTGTAATTAAAAGCGGGTATGAAGAATAAGAAGTTCCTGAAGCAAAACGCGTAAGGCTATATTAAAACACATCTGGAATAAAACTGCTCGTTTATTTGGGCTTTAGATTCAATAAAATGAAACTCTACATCAAGTACATGGTTAGCCTTCGTTGTAAAATGATGGTAAAGGAAGAGTTAAAAAGACTCGGATTACACTATGTGGTAGTGGAGTTGGGTATGGTGGAAATTCTGGAAGACATTACACCGGAACAACACAATCAGCTTAAAATAAATCTGCTCAAGTCGGGCCTGGAACTGCTGGACGACAAAAAAAGCATACTCATTGAAAAAATTAAAAACGTAATTACCGAAATGATTCATTACAATGATGAATTACCCAAAGTAAACTACTCCGAATACATCAGCCAGATCTTACAATACGACTACACCTACCTCTCGAATGTTTTTTCAGAAGTAAAAGGTATAACCATACAGCAATTCATTATCATCAATAAAATTGAACGGGTAAAGGAATTGTTGTTGTATGATGAGCTGAGCCTCACCGAAATTGCTTACAAACTACATTACAGCAGTGTGGGGCACCTCTCCAACCAGTTTAAGAAGATTACCGGGCTCTCTCCCACCTACTTTAAACTTTTGGGCAAAAGGCGTAAAAGCAACCTCGAAAACGTGTGATTTATGCAAGTTGTTTTTAAAAGAGTGTAAAGCATCCAGCCGTGTTTGTAACCATCTTTGTATAGTAATAATTTTATTACATAAACATACAACACGATGGATTTAAACCAAAACAAGAACGGTGAGACTTTTAAGATCATCGGCAACTGGGAAACCCAGTCAATGCAATTGAAAAAAGAATTCATTCAACTTACAGATTCAGATCTCAAATTCGAAACGGGTAAGGAAATTGATTTGCTTACACGCATGGAAAACAAGCTGAATAAAACCAGAGAAGAAATAATCAACATCATTAAAAAAGTACAACCAACCAAGGTTGCTTTTTAAACACCCAGCAAAGCAAATTATTCATATTTTGGTAAGTTTAGTGTAATCCGGAGCAGGTTTAAACGCCTGTTCCCTTTTACAATTTTAACATTACGCAAAAAACAGTTTGTTCAGCAACAACATAAATTATCCGGAAATCTCCGGCACACAAATAAACAAAATCAAAAATGGAAAATTCAAATGACACAGGAAAGCTGATTGGAGCTTTACTTATGGGCCTGATTGCCGGTGCTGCTATCGGTGTATTATTCGCCCCTGACAAAGGAAGCAAAACCCGCAGCAAACTGATGAGCGGTGCAAAGGACCTTGCTGAAGATTTACAGGATAAACTGAGAGAAGAAGCAGTGGCATTACGTCACAAAGCGGAAGAACTGGAAGAACTGGCCAAAGAAAAAATAAACGACTTAACCAATAACGCTAAACAAAAGCAAACGGTTTAGTTCCATAATGCAAACAGATAATACCATTTCTGTTTGCTTTTTCTTTTTTAAATCACCCTACTTAATAAACAGATATGCTGGAATATGAAAAACTAGAGCCCCTTACTGACGGTCTTAAGGCCTACATCAAAACAAATGTAGAGCTCATAAAACTGGAAATGGTAGAACGCATTTCGGTTGTAGGATCGGGTTTAATTGCTACGCTGGCAATTGTTATTGCCGTAGCTTTTTCTATGCTTTTCATCAGCCTGTCTGCTGCCTTTTACCTTTCTGCCCGCTTTGGTAACAGCTATATCGGCTTTGCGCTGGTGGGCGGCTTTTACCTGCTGGTGGGGGTCTTGCTTTTAGCTGCCGGAAAAGGACTTATTGAGCGACCCATGCGCGATAAAATTATCGAAAAAATCCTTAGCCGCTAAGCCTTATGAAAACAAATGAAATAGATAGTCACACGGAACTGGTGTTGCAAATCATTTACCTGCGCGAGGTAAAACAAGAGCAGGAAGCTGAACTTAAAAAAGAAATAAGTGAGTTTGTTTACTCCCTCTCTCCGGTATCCATTTTCAAAAACTCACTCAAGGAGTTGGTAGCCGATAAAACCATGCAACAAAACCTGGCACGCGTGGGCGTGAAGGTGGGCATAAGCTTTATCATTCAAAAAATAATCCGCAAAAACAGTTTGGTAAGCGGGTTGCTAAGTGCCGTAGTTACTGAAAAACTATCCACCGTGCTTACCGGAAATAACCTCTCGGCCATAGTGACCGGCATAGGTAAACTATTCACCTCACCTCCACTGGAAAAAGAAGAGGAAACGGTGTTGCATGATTGACGTAAAAAGAGAAGGCATACTGTTAACCAAAACAGATCTCGCATTTGAAAATGAGGCTGTACTAAACCCGGCTGTCTATCAGGATGGAAATACACTCCACCTCTTTTATCGGGCGGTGAGAAAAGGAAATTATTCCACCATAGGTTACTGCCGCCTCGAAGGACCGTTAACGGTGGTGGAAAGAAGCAGTACACCTTTAATCAGCCCCAATTACAACTACGAAGCACACGGTGTGGAAGACCCGCGTATAGTGAAGATTGATGAGCTTTACTTTCTCAGCTTCACTTCCTATGACGGGGTAAATGCCTTGGGCGCATTGGCTACTTCTACTGATTTGAAAAATTTTGAACGGCACGGTATCATCGTTCCGCAGTTATCTTACGAAGAGTTTAAACGTTTGGCTGAATGCAGCGGACCACTCAATGAAAAATACGAACGTTTTCACGTACACAACAATGTTATAAACAACCCCGATAAAAAAATGTTGCTGTGGGATAAGAACCTGATCTTTTTCCCCCGACTCATTAACGGCAGATTGTTTTTCTTTCACCGCATAAGACCAGATATACAGCTTGCGTCTGTAAACAACATTAAAGAGCTTACAAAAGAATTTTGGGAAGACTACCTGCTGCACATTGATAAAAACATTGCCCTTAGTTCCAAACATGATTTTGAAGCAAGTTACATTGGTGGCGGATGCCCGCCTGTTGAAACAGAACAGGGTTGGCTGATAGTTTACCACGGTGTACACGACACCATTTCGGGCTACGTATATTCTGCAGGTGTCGCCTTGTTGAATCTGGAGAACCCGTTAATAGAAATTGCGCGCTTGCCCTATCCCCTGTTTAAACCTGAACTGGAATGGGAGTTAAAAGGAGACGTTAACAATGTGGTTTTTCCAACCGGCACCGCTTTGTTTGATGAAAGACTGTACATCTACTACGGTGCTGCTGATAAGCGTATAGCTTGTGTTTCGGTAAATTTAAAAGCCCTCATTACTGAGTTACTTAATTATAGCAAAAAGGATGATGAACGAAGCAACATTACACAGCAACCCGGAATGGCTGTATAAGAAAACTCAGCCCGGTATTCACTTAAATGGTAAAGTAAAAGTTGCCTCTGCTGCCCCGGCAAATGATGTGGCAAAATCGTTACCTGAGGTGTTGATGATTACCTCTTATCCGCCACGTGAATGTGGTATTGCCACTTACTCTCAGGATTTAATTCAGGCGTTAAGTCGCAAGTTTGGCGAATCTGTTACTTTGAAAATATGTGCCCTGGAAACTGAGCAGGAAAAACACCAATATCCCGATGAAGTCAATTTCACGTTGGTTACAACTGCATTAAATAATTACAGCCAACTGGCTGATTACATCAACCGCAACTCCCGCTTAAAAGTAGTACTGCTGCAACATGAGTTTGGCTTTTTTCATCACTTTGAAGCAGAGTTGGTAACTTTTCTACAGCAACTGAACAAACCGGTGATTGTGGTTTTTCATACCGTATTGCCTAACCCTGAACCTGCGCTGAAGCAACACATTCAGTCCATTGCCGCACAGTGTGCCCGCGTGGTAGTAATGACCAACAACTCAGCCCGCATACTGAAAGAAGAATATGAATTACCTGAACTGCTTGTTGAAGTTATACCACACGGAACGCATTTGGTAGAACACATTGACAAGGAGGTTTTAAAAAAGAAATATCATTTATCCGGCAAACAGGTTATCTCTACTTTTGGCTTACTCAGTGCCGGTAAAAGCATTGAAACAACTCTCACGGCCATGCAGCAAATTCTGAATAAACACCCGGATGTGTTGTTTCTGATTATCGGTAAAACACACCCTAATGTGGTGAAAGAAGAAGGTGAAAAATACCGGAACATGCTTTTAGCCAAAGTAGATGAACTGAAATTGCAAAAAAATGTGCGCTTTGTTAATCACTATTTACCCTTACCTGAGTTGCTGGAATACCTTCAGCTTACAGATATTTATCTGTTCACCTCCAAAGACCCTCATCAGGCCGTAAGCGGTACCTTCTCCTATGCCATCAGTTGCGGATGCCCCATTGTTTCTACCCCTATTCCTCATGCCCGCGAAGTACTGGGTAATGACTCCGGAATAATTATAGATTTTGAAAGCCCGCAGCAATTGAGCGATGCCGTTAATCAATTGCTTGGCGACCATCAACTGCGGGAAAATATCAGCACCAACGGACTGCACAAAATTGTTTCTACCGCCTGGGAAAATACCGCCATTGCACACGTTTTACTTTTCGAAAAATTATCCGGTAATAACATCCCGCTTCGGTTCACACCGCCACCTGTTAAGTTGGATCACCTCAAAAGAATGACTACTGATTTCGGCATCATTCAATTTGCAAAAATCAATCGGGAAGATATGGCTTCAGGCTATACCCTGGACGACAACGCCCGCGCCATGATTGCCTTGTGTATGCACCTCGAATTGTACAACGATGAGCGGGTGATTAAAGACATTGCAGTATACCTGAACTTTATTAAACACTGTTTGCAACCTGCAGGTCATTTTTTAAATTATGTAGACGAGAAAAAAGAGTTCACCAACCAAAATTATTCCACCAACCTGGCTGATTCCAACGGAAGGGCCATATGGGCATTAGGTTATCTTATTGCACAACCGGCTATACCGGAGAAACTGCGAGCTGAAGCTGTCTCCGCAATGGCCCTGGCAATCGCGTGCATAGACAATGTACACTCTACACGCGCTATGGCTTTTATCATAAAAGGATTATACTTCTACAATAAAAGATACCCGTCTTTTGATAACCTTTCCATCATCATCCTGTTCTCCGACCGTTTGGTACAAATGTACCGGCACGAATCAACAGATAACTGGAAGTGGTTTGAAAGCTACCTTACTTATGCCAACAGCGTTTTGCCCGAAGCACTCCTGTTAGCCGGCATCGCCACCCGAAACAATACGTACAAAGACATTGCAACGGAGTCGTTTTCTTTTTTACTATCGCACACATTTAATGAAGGCGGTATAAAAGTAGTGTCGAACAAAAGCTGGATGCACAAAGGAAAAGAATCAGCCTACTACGGAGAACAACCCATTGATGTTGCGTATACCATTTTGGCCCTGTCGGAATTTTATGCCGCATGTAAAGACAGCGAGTATCTTTGTAAGATGGAAGTAGCCTTTAATTGGTTCCTTGGTCGCAATCATTTAAATCAGATTATGTACAACCCTTGCACCGGTGGCTGTTATGACGGGCTGGAAGAACATCACATTAACCTCAATCAAGGAGCTGAATCAACAGTAAGTTACCTGCTATCACGACTTACTTTTGAAAAACACCGGCAAAGACCCATCATCGCAATCGATTACAGTCACATTTTTCAACTCCATATAAATTCTGACCTCTATGAATACCCCCGCAAGGCTGAGGTCGCAGATTCTTTTCAGGCGTTTTCAATGGAAGTTTCCTGACATTATAAATAAAATATCAAAAAACATTCAGTCGTTTTCACCATACACTTTCATATACGTTATATGCATCAAGAACCTTCAAAAAACAGCGGCATTTTAGAAAATAAAATCGCCTTAGTAACCGGAGCAGCTTCGGGAATTGGTAAAGCCATAGCCAAAATTTACGCTAAAGAAGGAGCAAGCGTGGTGGTTTCAGATATTGATGAAGCCGGAGGGAACGCTACTGTTAAAGAAATAACTGAATCAGGAGGAAAGGCCGTTTTTATAAAAGCAGATACTTCAAAGGAAAACGACAATAAAAGTTTGGTTGAACAAACTGTTAAAAAGTACGGAGCCCTTCATGTGGTATGCAACAATGCAGGTATTGGCGGCCAGATAGGCACAACAGCCGACTATTTACCTGAAAGTTGGGACAAGGTAATTGCCGTAAACCTCTCCGGAGTTTTTTATGGCATGCACCACCAGATTCCGGCTCTTCTTAATTCTGGAGGCGGAAGTATTGTAAACATCTCCTCTATATTGGGTAGTGTGGGCACAAAGGGTTCACCGGCTTATGTGGCTGCAAAACACGGGGTGTTGGGGCTCACAAAAGCTACGGCTCTGGAATATGCTGATAAAAATGTGCGCATCAATGCTGTTGGGCCTGGTTATATTCTTACTCCCCTGCTCACTAATTTACTCAACGAAAAAATGCTGGCAGGTATAGCCGGCCTGCATCCCATGAACAGATTAGGCTCCTCGGAAGAAGTGGCTGAACTGGTGCTTTGGTTAAGTTCTCCGAAAGCGTCATTTGTTACAGGCTCCTATTACACCGTTGATGGCGGCTATACAGCTCAGTAACAAGCGCTGGTATTGTTCTGCAACTTTACAGAAAACGGGTTACGCAATAGCCCCTCAACAAATTCAGCAGCTTTGCATATTTTGCCCTATTTTCGCACAAAATTCTGTGCATGGACCAATATTCTTACATCTCCAACGCTGAAGCAGCCGTAGTTGACGACCTGTACCAGCAGTATAAAGCCAACCCCGATTCAGTGGAGTTTGGTTGGAAAAAATTTTTCGAAGGATTTGATTTAGGTTACCAACGCTACTCAGGCAATGGTAAAGGCGCTGTTTCAGAAGATTTTCTGAAAGAAATACATGTGCTCAACCTCATTCGCGGCTACCGTACCCGTGGCCACCTGTTTACCAAAACCAACCCCGTGCGCGAACGCAGAAAATACGCCCCCACGCTTGATATTGAGAACTTTGGTTTAGAAAAATCCGACCTGGAAAAAACCTTCAACGCAGGGGTGGAAATTGGTATCGGTCCTGCAAAACTCAAAGACATAATTGCTCACCTGGAGCAAACGTATTGCAACAGCATTGGTGCCGAGTACATTTACATTCGTGAACCTAAAAAAATTGAGTGGCTGCAAAAGAAAATGGAGGGCGGTAAAAACACTCCGCAACTCAGCATTGATGAAAAACGCCACACCTTAGCCAAATTAAATCAGGCCACTGTGTTTGAAAATTTCATTCACACCAAATACGTAGGTCAGAAACGTTTCTCGCTGGAAGGCCTGGAAACATTGATTCCTGCGCTTGATGCCGTAATTCAATACGGGGCCGATTTGGGTGTAGAAGAATTTGTAATGGGCATGGCTCACCGCGGCCGTTTAAATGTGCTCGCCAATATTCTCAACAAAACATACGAGCAAATATTCAAAGAATTTGAAGGCAAGGCTTACGAAGACGATGGTCTGTTTGAAGGTGACGTAAAATACCACCTGGGCTACTCCAGTGAAATGGTTACCCGCAAAGGCAAAAACGTACACCTCAGTCTGGCAGCCAATCCTTCTCACCTGGAAACCGTAAATCCGGTGGTGAAAGGGATGACCAAAGCCAAGTTGAAAAATCGCTACAAAGGCAACATTGATAAAATTTGTCCTATACTCATTCACGGTGATGCATCCATTGCCGGACAAGGCATTTTGTATGAGGTGCTGCAAATGGCCGGTTTAAAAGCCTACAACGTGGGTGGCTGCATGCACATTGTCACCAACAACCAGATTGGTTTTACTACCAACTATACCGATGCCCGCACCTCCACCTATTGTACTGATGTGGCCAAAACCACCCTTAGCCCTGTGTTTCACGTAAATGCTGATGATGCGGAAGCCGTGATTTACACTGTACAGTTGGCCATGGAATACCGCCAAACATTTAACAGCGATGTGTTCATTGACCTGTTGGGTTACCGTAAATACGGGCACAACGAAGGAGACGAGCCTCGTTTCACACAACCCATGCTGTACAAAGCCATCGGTTCACATAAAAATCCGAGAGAGATTTATGCTGAAAAATTGTTGGCTGCCGGAAACGTAGAAGCTGATTTGGCCCGTCAGATGGAGAAGGAATTTAAGGCTTTATTGCAGGAAAAATTAGAGGCCGCCAAACTGGCCGAACCTTCTTTGGATAAAACCTCCACTAAAGATACCTGGGAAGGTTTTCGCACAGCAGGAGAAAAAGATTTTCTCGCTTCACCTGCCACGGCCATAGACAAAAAGCTGTTCTTACAATTAGCTGAAAAAATCACCACCATTCCTGAAGGATTTAAAGCGTTCAGCAAAATCGAAAAGATGTTTGGCGACCGCAGGAAGATGATTAAAGACAACAACTACGACTGGGCCATGGGTGAACTGATGGCTTATGCCTCGTTGGTGAGTGAGGGCTTTGCTGTACGTATGAGTGGTCAGGATTGTGAACGCGGTACATTCAGTCACCGCCATGCCATTATTAAACAGGAAGATTCAGAAAAAGAATATTGTGCCTTACAAAATTTAGGTGAACTCCAAAAAGCTGATTTCGAAATATACAACTCTTTGCTCAGCGAATATGCTGTACTGGGGTTTGAGTTTGGTTACTCCTGGGCCACTCCGAATGCACTCACCTTGTGGGAAGCACAGTTTGGTGATTTTGTCAACGGTGCGCAAATTGTCATTGACCAATACATCAGCAGTGCTGAAGCCAAGTGGAAACGCCACAGCGGCCTGGTGTTGCTGTTGCCGCACGGGCATGAGGGACAAGGTCCGGAACACTCTTCGGCTCGCCCTGAACGTTTCTTACAACTATCGGCCAACTGGAACTGGCAGGTAGTAAACATTACTACACCTGCTAATTATTTCCATGCACTGCGCAGACAAATGCACCGCGATTTCCGTGTGCCATTGATTGTACTTACACCAAAAAGTTTACTTCGCCACGCCCAGTGTGTGAGCCCTGTAGAAGACTTTACCAAGGGCGGTTTCCAGGAGATTATTGACGATAATTTTGTGGATACCAAAAAAGTAAAACGCGTGTTGTTTTGCAGCGGAAAAATCTATTTCGATTTGCTCGAACGTCAGCAAAAAGAACAACGAAAAGATGTGGCCATTGTACGTTTGGAACAACTGTATCCTTGCCCCAACCACCACATGTCGAAAATATATGACAAGTACCCCGATGCCGAGTTTTGCTGGGTACAGGAAGAACCCAAAAACATGGGCGCATGGACCTTCCTGCTGCGTTGGGACATCAACTTTAAACTGAAACTGATTGCACGTAAATCAAGCGCCACACCGGCAACCGGATTTGCCAAAGTGCATGCAAAAGAACAACTTGAAATCATTGATAAAGCATTTGCTGTTTAACCTTAATACATTACCACATGGCCTTAGAAATTAAAGTACCTACCGTTGGCGAATCTATAAGTGAAGTAACCATTTCACGTTGGCTCAAAAAAGATGGCGACTGGGTAGAAATGGATGAAGTACTGGCTGAACTGGAATCAGATAAAGCTACTTTTGAACTGAACGCAGAAAAAGCAGGGGTGCTTAAAACACTCGGCAAAGAAGGCGATAACATTGCTGTGGGTGCAGTAATCTGTAGCATTGATACCGATGCTCCGCGCCCTGCAGGTGCACCGGCCAAAGAAGAGAAAAAAGCGGAGTCTCCCAAAGCTGAAACTCCTTCAGCTACTCCGGCTAAAACAGAAGAAAAAACATATGCTAACGGCACACCATCACCCGCAGCAGGAAAAATATTAGCCGAAAAAGGCATTGACCCGGCTAACGTAAATGGTAGCGGTAAAGGTGGTCGCATTACTAAAGCAGATGCACTGGCCGCCTCTCCGTTAAAAACCGGTTTGAAATCAACGGAAGAAACGGTGCGTGAGGCTCGGTTAGAAAAAATGACCAACCTGCGCAAAACAGTAGCCAAGCGTTTGGTGGCTGCAAAAAACGAAACCGCCATGCTCACCACCTTCAATGAGGTGGACATGAAACCCATCATGGATTTGCGTGCTAAATACAAAGACAAGTTCAAAGAAAAACACGGAGTAAACCTGGGCTTTATGTCCTTCTTCACCAAAGCGGTGTGTGAGGCATTACAGGCCTTCCCTGCAGTGAACTCTTACATACACGGAGAAGAAATTGAATACCACAACTACTGCGATATTTCCATCGCGGTATCTGCTCCCAAAGGGTTGGTAGTACCGGTTATCCGCAATGCAGAGAGCATGAGCCTGGCCGATATTGAAAAGGCTGTAGGTGCATTGGCTGCCAAGGCCCGCGACAATAAATTAACCCTGGAAGAGATGAGTGGCGGAACGTTCACCATTACCAACGGTGGTGTGTTTGGTTCCATGATGTCAACACCTATCATCAACCCTCCGCAATCAGCTATTTTGGGTATGCACAACATTGTGGAGCGCCCGGTGGTGCGTGACGGACAAATTGTTATCCGCCCCATGATGTACGTGGCCCTTTCGTATGATCACCGCATCATTGACGGACGTGAGTCGGTTGGTTTTTTAGTGCGTGTAAAGAACGCTTTAGAAAACCCGGTACTGTTACTCACCGGTGGCAAAGACCCCAACAGTTTGATTTTAGATTTATAAGAATTACACATATCAACCAACAAAAAAGACCCGCCATTTGCGGGTCTTTTTTGTTTTATATTGATGTAGTTTTTCTGTCCGTGGTTGGCGTCCCCGCCAAACCACAGAAAGGATATATTTGTATTATGTACTTTTTTTCGGCTACTATTCTGAATTGGCAAAACCTGTTGGAAGAGAACAGGATGAAAGACATCGTCATTGAAAGTATGCAATGGCTTTCAGAAAACAGCTACTGCGCTATACACGGTTTTGTAATCATGCCCAATCACATTCATATTTTATGGTCGGCACTTGGTGGTAACGAAATAAATGAGGTAGAAAAGAAACTCACCAGTTTCACAGCACATCAGTTCAAGAAAAAATTGATGTTGTGGAACCCTGGTTTGGTTGGTAACTATGTTTCAACACAGGGTGACAGAGCATATCATTTTTGGGAAAGAAGGCCAAGGTCAATTAAAATAGAGAGCAGAGAGATTGCAGAGCAGAAGCTGGACTACATTCACGCCAATCCTATGCAGGGTAAGTGGAGGTTGTGTACTTCGCCTGAAGAGTATGTTTATTCATCAGCTGCTTATTATGAGGGGTTGTCTTCGAGATTTTCTTTTCTACAGCATTATATGGAGTGGTCGTAATTGAGGTGCTCGGATGGTTGGCGGGGACGCCAACCATGGACAAAAGTGCTTGTAATTCCTTAGGGGCTTTTCCTATATACAAAAACAAGATAGTACATTAGATGGTTTAAAGTAGCAATACCTAAGTACTTAGCATCACTCAATGTAAAAGAAGCAAAATTTACATGTCCCCCAAGTAAATAAATTAGTCCTTTCATAAAATAAAAATCAAACACTAAAAATGGAAACATATATAAATAATTCCTCCTTCGTGTAATTTTATGCCTGAGGACATTAATACCTAACAAGGCGAATGTATAAACCACTAGTTGTGGGGTTACAAAAGAAAAGAGTAAAAAAACTATTGGATAATTACCTATTGAGATAATACTCAAGCTTAATGAAAAGCAAATTAGGAAATACAGTGTGTTTTTCTTTAATGACATTCTGCTACTATTTATTTTGTCCGTGGTTGGCGTCCCTGCCAAACCACCACCGGGTGAAATTCGTTCAGTTTTTCGTCCAGCGCATTTTTGACATTCTTACAAATACTACATAAAAGCAAAGAAAGTTAATAATCACAATTGATAGAGGAATAAAATCCTGTACTGAAAATGAACTAAATATTATCGTTGCTCCAAACACATAAGCAATAAATTTAATTAAATAAAAATCAATCAACAGAAATGGAAAGTGGTAATAGAACTGAAAACTAAACCACCTGTGTCTTGCGGTGTTTAAAAAGAAAAGAATCAAAATATACCAGAATTGGAAAAATGATAGATTTGATAAAAATAAAAAAAGAACATTCTCTTCAACAATCATAGATACTGCTAACATGCTAAACAGAAAAGAGCCAACAAAATAGAAAATGAATTTTTTGCTCATGTTCATTGCCGTTTTAATGTGCTACCAATTACTGCCTCTCAACGGGTACTCGTTTGCAAGGCTCTCTTTCATATTATTGCTTATGTACGCCAACTTTTAATTTTCTGATATTGAAATTTGGTTGGTCAATCAATTGCCTTTTTAAGCTGGAGTCATTACTGTTTTTCTGTGGGTTTATTTGATATAGATTAAAACACAGGCGCGTAAAGTAAATTAATGATTTATTTTCACTCAAAGCGGCTTTTAATTTTGATTCAATAGAATTTAAGGCAAGTCTTTCTGGTTTCGTATATTGTTTGTCTTGAGGAAAAACAATCTTAAAACAACTGTCTAGCTTTGCTATTGAATTGATGCGCTCACCAAGTTCGTATGATTTCTTGAATTGCAAAATACTATCCAGATGATTTAAGGAAAATCGTTCAGAGTTTACCGATTGATTCAGAAACGCCTCGAGTCCATACATTTCACTTTCCATTGACTCTATTGGTGGTAGTCCATATGCAAAGCTGTTTGACAATAACATGTCCAATGTTGAAAGATCATAAAACACTGAAAAATACCCTCGGTTTCTTGGTAAGCAATAGAATGTTCCGTTTTTATTGTCGCGTAGAACGGTATAATCAGTTCCATGCGATGCCGCAAATTGAACTGAAAAAAGAGTGACACCAAGGCTATTAATATTTAAACTGTCCGTTTCAAGCTTGTAAATATGTGAATGATAGTTTTCAGTATACTTGTTAAAAGTTGAGTCAAAAAATGTTTTTACTGAAACATATTCACCAGATTGTATGACATCATTCGGAATACTTCTGGTGCATCCTGCAAATGATAGAATTAAAATTATAACAAGAGTGTTTCTTGATTCAAAACTCCTCCCACTGTCCGTGGTTGGCGTCCCCGCCAAACCACCACCGGGAGAGGGCTTGATCGGCAATTCGATAGCGGTTTCATTCATAGAACAAATATACTTTTTGCGTTTGGAAACCGCTGATAAGAAAAACAATACTCGTTGCAACTTAGCGAAGCAATCTCATGAACAAAGTAAATAAAGGAGCGGAAAATTTTGGTTTCAAACAAACTAAAGTACCCACTATACAAACACGGACGAGTAAGAGTGGTAGATGTTCAGATGGTTGTCGAGGACGACAACCATGGACAATGAACAGAGTATGTTTATTCTCTTGTGAACTCTTTTCCTGATATTAATCCTCCCTTTAACTGACGGATATCAGTTTTTATAATTGCGCTGCTGTGTAATTTTGTCTATCAAATTAGTATTAACCAAAACAAAACTTATATGAAAAAGCACATTACACTTTCACTCCTGATGCTTGCCTTTAGTGCGCTCCTTTTCTCCGGTTGTGAAAAAGACAATAAAGATGACGGACCCAAATTCAAAATAGGTCAGGTGTATGGCGGGGGTTATGTTTTTTATGTGGACGATAGCGGTGAACACGGTTTCATTTGCGCACCTACCGATCAGGCAACAGCTATGGCTTGGTCCAACGGCAGCAACATCACCACAGGTGCTAACGGCCGCGATTACGGTGACGGAAAACTGAACACTGATAAAATTGTAACCGCGCAGGGCAACGGCAACTATGCAGCAAAAATTTGCAAAGACCTGGTGTTAAACGGATACAGCGATTGGTACTTACCTACCATGTCGGAGGCTTTTAGAATGTACTTCAACATGAAACTGATGAATGACATAGGAGACTTTGCCGCAGATGAAAAATACTGGAGCTCAACCGAAGCTACTCCCGACAGAGCTTTCTCACAGTTCGGAGAAGACGGTTACCTGCCTGAAGGTGGTTACTACAAAAGTTCGCTTTACCACGTAAGAGCCATACGCAGGTTTTAATTACCAGCCCAGGCAACAACCCAAACCGGCCAGCACCATCAGCACGCCCAGTGTGGTGGCACCGTACATCACGTAGTGAAATGAAGGGTCGGAAAAACTGAGGGTAAGTGAAAAAAGGCAACTGCCTAAAAGAATAACTGCACCAACAGCTACCAAAACAAAACCTTTGGAAAAACTACCTGAATTTTTCGTTGGTGAATTGGACTGAAAAGTAAACTCCTGTACGTTTTCAGAGGCGTTGCTGCTATTCAAATTGCTCATATCAATGTCGGGTTTAAAGTGGTTTCGGTTAGCTAAAATAAAAACCCTCAGCAGAATAACAAGCGTTAGGGTGCAAAAAAAGTAACTACCTCAGCAGCGGGAGTTTGACCTGTTCACATTAAACCGCTGTTTTTACAGGAATATTAGTACCTTTGACAGCTTAAAAAATAGACACATGCAACTGCTTAATACATTGCTCATCAGTATGCCCGGAGGTGGAGAGTGGATATTCATCATTTTGGCCATTATTCTTTTGTTTGGCGGAAAGAAAATTCCTGAGCTTATGCGCGGCATAGGCCAAGGCGTTCGAGAGTTCAACGATGCTAAAAAAAGCGTTAAAACTCAGATTGAAGAAGGAATGAAAGAGAAGGACAAAAAGGAAGAAGCTAAATAGTTTTTACCTAAAGCAGTAACTAGTTGAGAGCATACAATCGTACAACACACATTCTGGAGGATATCCGGGAGGGCAAACTTACGTTACCCGAGTTGGTGCGCTACTATTTGGGGCGCATAGAAGAGAAAAAACACCTTAATGCCTTTCTTGAAGTGTTTGGCGAAGAGGCTTTGAAAGAAGCGGAACGCGTACAACAAAAAATACAGCAAGGCTCCGCAGGCAAACTGGCCGGTATGGTTATTTCACTCAAAGACAACATTTGTTACAAAGGACATAAGATTACCGCCTCTTCAAAAATTCTCGGCAACTTTGAATCTTTGTATTCCGCTACGGTTACTGAACGTTTACTGGCAGAAGATGCCATTGTTATCGGACGTGCGAACTGCGATGAGTTTGCTATGGGTGCTTCCAATGAAAACTCTGCATTCGGCAATGTGCTCAACGACCTGGACAATACCCGTGTACCGGGCGGTTCATCGGGTGGTGCTGCAGTATCAGTTCAGGCCGATATGTGTTTGGCAGCGCTGGGTTCTGATACCGGAGGTTCTATTCGCCAACCGGCTGCTTTTTGTGGCTTGTATGGTTTTAAACCAACGTACGGAAGAGTTTCCCGCTACGGATTAATTGCTTATGCTTCCTCGTTTGACCAGATAGGCCCCATCACCAAAAGTGCTGAGGACATGGCCCTGCTGATGGAGGTAATTGCCGGAGCAGATGAACACGATGCTACTTCTTCACGTCAACCTGTTGAATCCTACACCGCAGGTTTAACCTCAACTAAAAAATACCGCTTTGCTTACCTGAAAGAAATGGTGGAAAGCGAAGGATTAGATCCTGAAATAAAACAACACACACTGGCCACCATTGATGCCCTGCGTAAAGACGGGCACACCGTGGAAGAAGCCGGTTTTCCTTACTTAGACTACCTAGTGCCCATTTACTACGTGCTCACCACCGCTGAAGCATCGAGCAATCTGGGTCGCTTTTCAGGCTTGCATTACGGATACCGCAGTGCCGCTGCTACCGACATGGAAAGCTCATTCAGAAAATCGCGCAGCGAGGGTTTTGGCGCTGAAGTAAAACGCAGAATTATGCTGGGTACTTTAGTACTGAGTGCTGAACATTACGATGCCTACTACACCAAAGGACTTAAGGCAAGGCAAATTGTAAAAAAGGCCACCGAAAAATTACTGGAACAATACGACTTTTTATTGGTGCCCACCACGCCAACACCTGCTTTTAAAATTGGCGAAAAATCAGCCAACCCGGTGGCCATGTACCTGGCCGATATATATACCGTACAGGCTAACATCAGCGGACATCCCGCCATATCTGTACCTACCGGAAAACACAGCAACGGCATGCCTTTCGGTTTGCAGTTAATGGGGCGTCATTTTGAAGAAGCACAATTATTGGCCGGAGCACAATTACTCATAAAAATGTCGAACGCTTAAATAAGACATGAAGCAAATTAAATTTATCTCCGCATTACTTGTTGTTCTGTTTATCTCCATAGCCTTTCAAGCTAAGGCCGATAACGAAGATCAGTTATATGCCCAACGCCTCAGCTCCTTAAAATCACCCATAGAACTCACTTACAACGATGCGGTAAGAAAACACATTGACCACTACCTGAGCGACCCGCAAAAAACAGCCGACTTGCTGGGCAAGTGTCAGTTGATTTTCCCTTCCATGGAAAAAATTCTGCGCGACAATAAATTACCTATTGAATTAAAATACCTTGTGGTAGCTGCTTCAGGTGCCAACAATGAGTTAGTGGCCACCACAGGCGCAACTGGCTACTGGCGCATGATGTACAACGTGGCCCGTACGTATGGATTAAAAATCAATTCGTTTCTTGATGAGCGCAAAGATCCTGTTCGTTCTACACAAGCTGCTGCTTCTTACCTTAAAGATTTAAACGGCATATACAACAACTGGCAACTATCGCTGGCCGCTTATGCCAACACTCCGGCTATTCTTAACAAGTCCATTCGCCAAAGCGGATACAAAATGAATTACTGGGATGTATACCCAACCCTGCCCGCTGAAACCAAAGAGTTTATTCCTGAATTTATTGCTTCTGCCTACATCTTTAACTTTTTCAGAGAACACGGCATTACACCTCACAAACATGATTTGCTGATGGCCTACGACACCGTTACGGTAAACAAGTGGCTGTCGTTTGAGCAAATTTCTTCGGCACTCTCTATTCCGGTGGGTGACCTGAGAGAACTTAACCCCATCTTCAAAAAAGATGTGGTGCCCCTGGGTGTTCCGCCATACGTAATTAAGTTGCCTAAAGGAAAAGTTAAAAACTGGGGGCGCCTCAAGGACTCTACCTACAACTACGTTCCGCGCCCGGTAGATATGTCCCCGCGCATTACCCAAAAAGAAGAACCTAAGCCGGAAGTAAAACCGGAAGAAACTACTCAGAAAAACACCGAGAATACCGCAGAGCCGGACAAAGAGGAAGAGAAAAAAACGGACAAAAAAGAAACGCCTGCCTTCAACAAAAAACGCATTAACTACGCTGTAAAATCGGGAGATGTGTTGGGCGATATTGCCGACTGGTACGATGTAACTCCGGCCCAGATAAAATCCTGGAACAAACTTCGGTCAACCAAAATACGCAGTGGTCAAAAACTGATTGTATGGGTACCCACACCCAAGTTTGCCTACTACAGCCGCATCAACGGCATGAGCCGCGCACAAAAAAAATCACTGAAGAAAAAAGATTAAGTCGGCAGCCATGAGCGATGACGGCAACAACAGCATTCACCCCAAGAAAATATTTTTTCTGCTGTTGTACATTCATGCCTTTCTGTTGCTTTTTGCTTTGCTGATACCCGAAGGTGGCTTGCGCATTTCGGATACCTTCACGTTTAAGTTTGTGGCCTTGCACAACGTGTTCGAAAAGAAAAACAACCAACCCAAAGACATCAAACAAATTGTATCCTCGGTAGTGTTGGATACACTTACCACAGAACAAGCTACTATTGAACCCACACTTGCCGACAGCAACATACGAGACACCGTTGCACAACCCCTCATCATCAACAGCGGCACCGAACTGACTAATTTTTTTGAAGCACTTTCTACGTGCGAGCAAGACAAATCTGCTTTGAGCATTGCTTACTATGGCGATTCACAAGTGGAAGGCGACCGCTTCTCTGACTACCTGCGCAACCGTTTGCAAAAACAATTTGGCGGGGGCGGACCCGGCATAGTAACGCCTATTGATATCTCCAACATGCGCATCACCGTGCAACAAGCTGAAAGTAAAGAGTGGACCAAGATTGCCTGCTTTGGTTACCCGTTGGGCAAATTGGAAGGTGCACGCTTCGGTATGTCGGGTGCCTTGTACCGTTACTACAACGGGTACTACGTTACCTCGCGTGTACCCAAAGATTCTACGGGCGTTGACAGCATTACCAAACGTACGTGGGTAAGCAGCCACAGCAACCCGTGGTTGTCGTTCAAAAAAAGTAGGCTCTCGTATGCCAGTGTAAAAAAATACAGTGCCGCTACCCTGTGGTACACCGCCAACAAAGAAACACCTGTAAAAATTCAGCGTGACGGAAGTTCTGTTGTTGACACGTTATATCCTGCATCCACCGGAACACGTAGTTGGAAAGTGTCTGACAGCACAGGACACATACGCATCACCTTCTTGTCTCCGGGGGCTGATGTAATTGGTTTGGCCTTGGATGAACCCGAGGGTGTTCACGTAGATAATTTCTCCATGCGGGGCAGCTCCGGTACCGACTTCTCCCGCCTGAACGGGGCATACCTGGCCGAGCAACACCGCTTGCGCGGCACTAAATTACTGGTGCTGCAGTTTGGCGTTAACGTGGTCCCGTATGTAGACGACAGCACCGAGGTGGTGTTTTACGAACGCAGCTTTTTACAACAACTGCAATTGCTTAAACGACAGTTGCCTGAGGTGAGTATTTTAGTAGTGGGTACAACCGACATCAGCACCAAAGAAGGAACAGCGTACGTAACTTACCCGTACCTCGAACAAATTCGTGATGCACAAAAACGTGCTGCACAACAAGCCAACTGTGCTTTTTGGGATGCTTACGCAGCTATGGGCGGAAAAAACTCTATGCCCTCGTGGGTGTTTAACCAACCTCCTTTGGCGGCCAAAGATTTTACACACCTCTCCTCTCGCGGGGCGAATGTTTTAGCCCAGTTGCTCCACGAGGCGCTGATGAACGAATACTACAAATTTAAACGGAAAAACAGGCTGAAGCCTACTGCACATAACGTTTCTGAAACACTAAAAAATTAGTGCCCGCAAAATTTGTGCTGGCAGAAAAACCCGTAGCAATAATTTTAGAAATAAACGGATCGGAGATGTACGGATATGCCCGACACCATTCAACCAGTGCATACAAAATAAACTGATTGAGCAAAAACGAAAACACGTACACCATGGCATAGCCGATGAAATAGTTACGTGAATGGTCGACCTGTGTTTTGAACGTCCACTTTTTGTTGATGGGGTAACCCACGGCTATACCGGTTATATCACCCACTACTGAAAACAGAATGTAAAAAGGCAACACGCTTAAAAAAATCTCGTCCAGCTGGTGCCCGAAACTGAGGAACGACTTACACAACAAAATGTACATGAGGTAACTGGCCATAAATGCGGTGGCCCCTACTACTCCGAACTTAATGAGTTTTTTGAGTCTGCGGTTTTGAATGTATTTTCTGGCTATGTGAATCAATGGACGATTTTTGAGCAGCGACAAAAATATTCTTTTTTGCCGTACTTACAGCACCGCTTGCATTTTGCTTATACGATCCCGCAATTGTTCTGAGGTAAGCTTATCCCTCAGCCTATCCACCATCAACGGGAAACCCAGCGGGCCGGGGCTTTCCAGCTCCTTTATCAATAGTTTGGAGACTGACATTCGCCTCAGGGTGGTTTTAATACGCGAAAGCTCCAGCTGCCTTTCCAGCACCTCGCGTTGGGCTTGTTGCAACAACAGGTTTTGTGGGTCGAACTTAACAAATACATCATAGAGCAAACCACTGTTGGCCATAATGTTTCTGGAGTTCTGTTTCTGCCCTGGAAAACCTGAAAAAATCAAACCCGCTACACGGGCTATATCTCGAAATTGCCTGCGTGCCATTTCAGAGGCATTCATGCTTTCCAGAATATGTTCGTCCAGCCGGTCGCTGTCCAATAGTCCTTCTTCTAAAGCTTCCATCAACGGAATAGGTTCATTGCTCAGTAACTCAAAACCATAATCATTGCAGGCCATGGAAAAACTCAACGGAGTAAGTTGGCTGATGCGCCAGGCAAACAAAGACATCAGCCCCTCGTGTACCAACCTTCCTTCAAAGGGATAAAACAAACAGTGGTACCCTTCTTTTGATTCATATACCTCTATCAGCAACTCGTTTTTTGCCGGCAGTGTAGATTTTTGCAATTGTATATCCAGAATGGGTTGCAGGGCCAGCATCTCTTCTCCTTCGAATTGTCCGTTTAAAGCCTTCTCCAGCTCGTTTCGCACCGCCTGCGACAGTTGGGTTGACAAGGGCATTCTGCCGCCTTCCCACGAGGGCACAATGGCTTTGGGGTTGGCAGAATATTTTACTTCGCCCTCGTTGTTTTTCATGCGCACAAACTCCAACACCCGACCCGAGAATACAAAACCATCACCGGGTTTTAAGCGCGACACAAAATATTCTTCCACGCTGCCCAGTGTTCGTCCGTTGGCCAGTTTAATTTTTACGGCTACCTCGCTGGTAATGGTGCCTATGTTCATGAGGTGCTGACGGGCCAGTCTTTTGTGCGTGATGTAATATTTTCCTTCGTGCAAATGCAGTCGGGCATATTCAGGATAGGCGGCCAGGGCATCGCCTCCGGTAACGGTAAACTTTAGTGCCCACTCCCACTGCGCGGGGGTAAGGTGGCGATAGGAATAGGCTGAACGCACTTCTTCATACATCTCTTGTGGCGAAAAACCACCCCCGATGCCCACCGTAATAAGGTGCTGACTGAGCACATCCAACGGAGCATCCAACGGCATGCGCGACTCCATGTGGTTAGCGGCAATGGCGGCTTTCACTCCGGCAAACTCTACCAGCTCAAAGGCGTGGGTGGGTACAAAAGTAATGCGGCTGGTTTGCCCCGGACTATGTCCACTGCGCCCGGCCCGTTGTAAAATACGCGCCACTCCTTTGGGGCTGCCTATTTGCAACACCCTTTCTACGGGTGAAAAATCAACACCTAAATCTAAACCTGAGGTGGCCACCACCACTTTTAACTGACCGGCTTTTAAACCCTGCTCCACAAAACCGCGCAGTTCTTTATCCAACGAGCCGTGGTGAAGTGCCATTACACCTGCCCATTGCGGCCGTGCTTCCAGTAATGACTGGTACCATATTTCGCTTTGAGCGCGGGTATTGGTGAACACCAGCGAGGTGCTGCTTTGATCTATTTCTGCCGCTACCTGCTCTACCAAACGAATACCCAAATGGCCGGCCCAGGGGTAACGTTCCATCTCTTCAGGAATCAACGTATCGAGCTGCACTTTTTTTTCCGTTTCGCCCACCACAATGGTTGATGCACGTGTAGCATTTACACCTGTAAGTGCCAGCAAAGCCTCTTCCACATTGCCAATGGTGGCACTGAGACCCCAGCTACGCAGGTTGGGTGAAAACTTTCTCAACCGCGCCAAACACAATTCAGCCTGCACCCCGCGCTTGCCTGAAAGTAACTCGTGCCACTCATCTACCACCACACACTCCAGGTGTTTAAAGTGTTCTTCAGCGTGCGGGTCGGCCAATAGCAGCGAAAGACTTTCCGGTGTGGTAATCAACACATCGGGCCGATGGTCTTTGAGTTTCTTTTTTTCAGCGGCTGAAGTATCACCTGTGCGCGAGGCTATGCTGATGCGTAAACCCATTTCAGTAACCGGTGCTTTAAGCGAAGTTTCTGTATCGCTGGTTAAGGCCCGCAACGGAGTGAGCCAGATAACACGGGTGTGCCCTTTGCTTTCACTTTTCATTAACCCGTTGAGTATGGGCAACCATACCGCATAGGTTTTTCCTGAGCCGGTAGAGGAGTGCAGCAATACATTATGACCCTGCGCATACAATTCCATGCACCGCTGCTGAAAAGGGAACATAGTCCACTTTTTTTGACTTAACCACTGTGTGATGGTGGGAAACATTTATGCTGATTAAAAGGGCAACGTTTATTTTGCACAATATAACAGAGATAAAAAATATTCTGTTTATTTGTTTCGGTTTAGTTTAGGTACAAGCATTATGATGAAAAGAGTTTCAGGTAGAACCTCTGTGTTGCTGCTGTTGTGTTTTTTGATGTTGGCCAGCGCGTGTGGTAGCGGGAAAACACACGGATCAAAAGGAAATAAAGCCCGTAAAAAACATTATCCGTTTAAATCGCGCGACTAACATGATTGTATACAATGTTACAGTAAGTCTGGCTGATGAAAGCATTCACGAGGAGTGGATGCAGTGGATGAAAGAAGTACACATACCCGAGGTAATGCAAACCCGCCTGTTTGAAGATTACCGCATACTGCGCCTGTTGCAGGAAGAAAACAACGGCATTACTTACGCTATTCAATACCGCAGTAAATCTCTGGAAGAATATTACCGCTACCAACAAGAATTTGCCCCCGCACTGCAAGCCAAAACCAAAGAAAAATACGGAGAAAAACTGTTGGCTTTTCGCACCCTGCTGGAAGAAGTGTAATACACGCGGCAACCTCTCAAAAAAGAAACGTCACTGTCAAAACCAACGACACTGCGAGGGCGAAGCTTAGCCTGTGTAATGAGGGCCCGTGGCAGTCCCCCAATGTGAGCACCATCGTTCTAGCAGGACGCTACCCTTTAACCACCAATTAAAAATAAATAAATTTTATATCTTGCAGTTTGAAAAATCAAACTGATGAAACCTGAATGGATTATTACACCTGTGCTGCATGAAGGCCAAAAACGCCTTACCATTAAGTTTCCCTACAACAAAGAAGACAATGCACAAGTGCGTACACTAAAAGGCGCAAGGTGGAGCAGCACACTTAAGTGCTGGCACGTGCAGGACAATGAACATTTTCGCAAGCTTTTGGGAGTGGCCATTGCTGAAAAAACCTATACTGCCAATAGCCCTGATGATGTTGCCGGGGGTGCGTTTGAAAAAATAACAGAGTTTACCCGATGGATGCGCTCACGTAATTACAGTGAAAACACCATAAAAACGTATACGGATGCTTTAAGGGTGTTTTTAAAGTACCACAGTAAAAAACCATTAAATAAAATTACAAATGCTGATGTAATTGACTTTAACAACGATTACATCAAAGCGAACAAATATTCTACTTCTTTTCAAAATCAATCTGTTAATGCGATTAAACTTTTTTTCAGCTCCATTAAAGATACCCAAATTATTACAGAAAAGATACACCGACCACGCTCAGAGAAAAAGCTGCCCAATGTGCTTAGCAAAGAAGAAGTAAAAAGCATCTTAAATGCTTTAACCAATCTTAAACACAAGGCCATGTTATCTTTAATATACAGTTGCGGCTTGCGCAGCAGCGAGTTGATTAGTTTGGAACTGACACATGTTGATAGCAAACGAAATTTGTTGGTTATTAAACAAGCCAAAGGTTTTAAAGACAGAATTGCACCGCTTAGCAATAAAACCATTGAGCTTTTGCGGGAGTATGTGAAGGGAGCTAAGCCTGTTAAATATTTGTTTGAAGGGCAATATAAAGGAGAGAAATACGATGCAAGGAGTTTGCAATTGGTTTTAAAAACAGCTTTACAAAAAGCCGACATCAAAAAACCGGTTACTCTACATTGGCTTAGGCACAGTTATGCCACCCATTTGCTGGAAGCGGGAACCGATTTGCGGTATATTCAGGAAATTTTGGGCCATAAAAGCAGTAAAACCACCGAAATTTATACCCATGTAAGTACCCGAAGTATCCAAAAAATTACCTCTCCATTTGACGATCTATGAGCATATTGATATATTTACAAAAAGATAAAAACCTTCGTATACTTTCCCATATTGGAGATATATACGAAGGTTTATATCGCATATAAGCAAGTTAGCGGTCATGCTATAATGACTCGCGCGAAGAACTAATATCAAAAAAAAATGAAAGCATTTATCGCATACTTTGATTTACTTGGGTTCGAACAATTTATTGAACTGAATAATGAAGAAGAGCAGCAAAAGGTTCTTGAAAATATTTTTCATATCATGGAGTTCAGTTTGGCCAATGGGGAAATTGAGTTCTCACCTTTAGGAGTTGTTGCAAAGACAAGTTTAGCAAAAGTAAACTGCCTAAATTTTTCAGACACATTTGTGTTTTGGACAAAAGACAATTTGGAGACGTCTTTTTTAGACTTGATGAAAGTAGTCTCACATTTTAATTCAAGTATGATTATGCATGTATTCCCGATAAGGGGAACAATTACTTACGGAGATATATTTACGGCTCGGCATTTTGAAAAAAGTGAAAACCAAACTTCTTATAATGTTAATTCGGTTTACGGAAAAGGAATCATAGATGCTTATAAAAAATCGAATGCGCAAAATTGGGCTGGAACTGTCATAGATAACGAACTCATTATAGCGCTTAATGATCTATGTATCAGTATTGATACCTGTATAATTCCTTTTGCGAAAAAATACAATATACCGTACAAAGAATCATCAAATCAACCTGCCATAGAATACGCTCTTAATATTGTTAAAGAACCAATAGATGAGATCGTATTTAACAATTACAAAGACTCAATTAAACAAAATTTTTCGGACTATAAAAAAGAAGTTTCATCCTCGGCTGTAACGCTTAAAATTACAAACACAATCAAGTTCCTAGAAAGTTTCCGATCAGATTTATAATCAGAAATGCTCCAGATCTATTCAAAAAACTATTACAATTATTAATATATGAAGCCCATACTCGATACATTTATTCTGTTTCTTAAATCAACTTTAGTTACATTCTTAATAGTATGTACAAGCTCTTGTAATAATTCAAATGACAAGATTAATGCCGATAACATTTCGGCTGTTCCTATTGTGAACAAAGCCAACTTAGACAGTCTACTCGTTAAAAGCCAAGACCGTAAACTGCCTATTAAAGACATTCGAAACATTGATACTATACGGGGCTATAAAGGTCTGACATTAGGCTTAAATCTTTACGACATAGAACTAGGAAGTTTCGAACGAAGAATTTACATGAATGGTTTATTAACAATTTTGAGAAGCCGACACCGTGCTAATGTTAACCTGTTTTTCTATAAAAGTACACTTGTAAAAATCTTAATCGACAGATATTGGGATCACACAGAAGATGGTGTAGTTATTGAGAGGCAAGATTTAGTTAATACATTTGGCAACCCTAATATTGAGAAAAAAATTGATATTGATAAAGGTTATGACATAATTGGCGATACGTACCATGAATATAATTCAAGTAAAAAAGCCACTAAGCTGAAATGGATAAGTCCATCTAACATAGAAGTGAGCTATTATTACAACTCAGAGATTGTAAAGGCTGTAGGAAAAGAATTTAAACGTGATATTTTGATCAGCCTTTTTGAATACAGAATAACAGACCTGAATATGTGGAGTGAATACGAAAATGAAAGAAGTAAAATCCTTAAAAGCGAAGAACTAGAGAACAAACGAAAGTCAAAGGACTTTGATTCACTAAACGTCAGGAATGCCCAAAACAACCTTTAATTAAGGAAACGACCATGCACGAACAAGATTTCATTATATAAAACGTATGCAGTAAAGCACGAACCGCTAACAGCGCACTTGCTCAATTGCCGTGTAATCACTGTGTTCAGGCTTTATTCTACGCTTTTATCATTATATTAGCTTGACAATTTACCGTTCCGCATTCGGCAACTAAGCAAGTGCGCAAACCGTTATAGCCAATGGTAGGACGACCGTTTGCAAGACGACAGACCGACCAAAATTTAAACATTAAACACAAAGACAAACCATTTTGACTGGTGACCAACATACAGACCATATTTCAAACGGACAACGAGTAAGCCGACACTCATTGCCAACCCTTCTGTATTTTTTATTTTCCCCACCGCACATTTTTTTTAATTCAATTTTAGCCAGCCGCACATTTGGCACATTTGCTTTTGCCTCGACACACAAGCCGACACACGGACAAAACCAAAAGAGCCAATCTTCCACGCTCTGTTCAAGAGACGAGTTCCTTAACTTGACAACAATCATTAATTGCTTTGATAACCATCAGTTTATTAAGGTAACTTTATAAACATATTAGTAAAATATTTTAAAATGGAACATTCACATCATCACAATACCGAAAGCCAACAATCACATGACCACCATGCTGAACATGGTGAAAGCGGACACGACAAACACGCAGGACACAATGTTGCGGATTTTTGGAAGCGATTTATAATCTGTTCGATTGTATCCATTCCTGTGCTTGCATTGTCACACATGATACAGAAATGGTTGGGGTTTGAATTAGCTTTTGCGGGTGACAAATATGTGTTGGCTGTTCTTTCCGCATTCATCTTCATTTATGGTGGTTATCCTTTTCTGAAAGGGTTGTATGAAGAAGTAAAAGACAAAGCCATTGGCATGATGACACTGATTGGCGTGGCAATTACGGTTGCATGGGCATACAGTGTTGCTATTACTTTCGGTTTACCGGGAATGGATTTTTATTGGGAAATGGCAACGCTGATAGACATCATGCTTATTGGTCATTATTTTGAAATGAAATCAGTAATGGGTGCTTCCCGTTCGTTGGAATTGCTGGTTAAGATGATGCCTTCTACTGCTCATCATCTAAAAGACGGACACATTCACGATATGCCGGTCAGTGAATTGAAAATTGGAGATATGGTGATGGTGAAGCCGGGTGAAAAAGTTCCTGTTGATGGAATTGTAATAGAGGGCGAAAGTTATGTTGACGAAAGTATGCTCACAGGCGAGAGCAAACCTGTGAAAAAAGAAAAGGACAGTAAAGTAATTGGCGGTGCAGTAAACAGCAATGGTTCACTCACCATAGAAGTTAAAAGCACGGGTAAAGACAGCTATCTTAACAAAGTGGTGAAACTGGTTGAGGATGCACAAAAGATAAAATCCAAAACTCAAAACTTTGCCGACCGTGCCGCAAAGGTTTTGACATTTGTTGCTTTAGGTGGTGGTGTAATAACGTTAGTTGTTTGGCTACTATTAGGTTTTCCATTTGTGTTTGCTTTGGAGAGAATGGTAACAGTAATGGTTATTTCCTGTCCTCATGCGTTAGGTTTGGCTGTGCCTTTAGTTGTGGCTATTTCAACTTCAATCGCTGCACAAAAAGGTTTGCTCATTCGCAACAGAACAGCTTTTGAAAATGCTCGATTGATTACAACTATCATTTTTGACAAAACCGGAACACTAACCAAAGGTTCTCATGAATTGCAAGAAGTAAAAGTGTTGAATACAAAATATGATGACAAAGAATTACTCCGTCTGGCATCAGGCATAGAGCAACATTCTGAACATTATATCGCTGCTGGTTTACTTAGAAAAGTAAAGGAATTGAAAATCGAAATTCCCAAAGCAGAAAAATTCAATTACCTGCCTGGTAAAGGACTGGAAGGAATAATTGAAGGAAAAGAAATAAAGGTAGTAGGTCCGAATTATCTGAAAGATCAAAATATAAAGATTGCTGAAACGATTGATGAATTTACAGGCACGGTTGTTTACATTTCGATAAACAAAGACGTTGCTGGATATTTTACCTTCTCTGACCAAATAAGAGAAAGCTCTTTTGAAGCCATTCAAATTCTGAAAGAAGCAGGAATTAAAAACTTACTGCTCACAGGCGACAATGAAAAAGTGGCAAAGAAGGTGAGCGATGATTTGAAAATGGACGGCTATTTAGCCAATGTATTACCGCATGACAAATTAGAAAAAGTAAAAGAATTACAAACCAAAGGTGAATATGTTGCCATGACAGGCGATGGCGTGAATGATGCGCCTGCATTGGCACAAGCAGATGTGGGAATTGCAGTTGGTTCAGGCACTGATGTAGCAGCCGAAACAGCAGATATAATTTTGGTAAACTCAGACCCGAAAGATATCGCCAACCTGATATTATTTGGAAAAGCTACCTACAACAAAATGATACAAAACTTATGGTGGGCTGCGGGCTATAACATTCTTGCTATTCCATTGGCAGCAGGTGTATTATATAAATGGGGCATAATGCTAAGTCCGGCTATTGGTGCAGTGCTGATGAGTTTAAGCACAATTGTGGTGGCGATAAATGCACAACTTTTAAAAAGAAAAATTTCATAAACTAAAAACAATTTATCATGAAAAAACAAATCATTACAGCAGCATTACTATTTACAGCAACAATGTTTATCACTTCTTGCGGAAGCAATAATTCTGAAACCAAAACAGAAAAATCGGCAATAGAGGAAAGCGCAACTGCCCAATACCAATGCCCTATGAAATGTGAGGGAGAAAAAACATATAACAAACCCGGTCAATGCCCCAAGTGCAACATGGATTTGCAAAAAGTGGAAGAAATGCATGAACATCATGAACATGACAGCACACACACAAATCATTAAGTCGTTCTAATAATTGAAACTCATGATAGAAAAAATCATTTCATGGTCAACGCATAACCGGTTCTTTGTTTGGATTGGCATTTTGCTTATTGTGGTGGGAGGCGTTTGGTCGGTAATGACCACTCCCGTTGATGCCATTCCCGATCTTTCCGAAAATCAGGTAATTGTTTATACCGAATGGATGGGGCGTAATCCGCAAATCATGGAAGACCAAATTACCTATCCTTTGATTTCGAATTTACAAGGCATTCCAAATGTAAAAGCCATTCGGGGCGCATCTATGTTCGGCATGAGTTTCATCTTCGTCATTTTTAATGACGATGCGGAAATATATTGGGCAAGAACCCGTGTTTTGGAGCGATTGAATTTTGCACAACAAGCATTACCACAGGGAGTAACGCCTTCATTGGGGCCCGATGGCACAGGCGTTGGTCATGTGTTTTGGTATACCCTTCAGGGTGATGGCTACGATTTAGGTGAATTACGAGCCGTGCAGGACTGGTACGTAAAATTTGCCCTGCAAAATGTGGAAGGGGTTAGTGAAGTGGCATCCTTCGGTGGTTTTCAAAAACAGTATCAGGTCAGTATCAATCCCAATAAACTGATTTATTATAATGTTTCTGCAATGGATGTGGCAAACGCCTTAAAAGCAAACAACCGTGATGTAGGAGGAAGCATTTATGAAATGAATCGCATGGGCTACATGATTAGGGGCTTGGGCTATATCAAAGACATTCAGGATATAGAGGAAATTTCTGTTGGCTCCAATAAAAATATTCCCATAAAACTGAAAGATGTTGCCGATGTGCAGATGAGTAGTGATATCCGTTTAGGAATTGTGGACGAAAACGGAGAAGGTGAAGTAGTAGGTGGTGTGGTGGTTGCCCGTTACGGTGAAAACGCCAAAGAAGTGATTGACCGTGTAAAAGAAAAATTGGGTGATGTAGAAAAAGGATTGCCACCCGGAGTAAAAATAAAAATCGCCTACGACCGCAGCGATCTTATTGAAGCTGCTATTGCCACATTAAAAGAAGCATTGATTGAAGAAATTATTGTTGTAGCACTTGTTGTGTTGCTATTTCTATTTCATGTGCGTAGTGCAACAGTTGCAATAATCACTATTCCCTTATCGGTTTTAATCGGATTTATGTTGGTAAAACTTTTCGGCATTTCATTAAACATCATGTCATTGGGAGGAATTGCCTTGGCAATTGGCGATTTGGTAGATGCAGGAATTGTAATGACTGAAAATGCCTACAAAGGCTTGGTAAAGGCAGTTTTAAAAACAGACGAATAATGGAAAAGCAAAGAATTGGAAATACTAAAGAATTAAGCGAAGAAGAACGCATCAAAATTATTGAGCGTTCATCACGCACCGTTGGAAGGGCTGTTTTCTTTTCCATTTTAGTTACGCTTATTTCTTTCGCACCCATACTCTTTTTAGAAGGTCAAGAGAAGAAATTATTTTCTCCATTGGTATTCACAAAAACATTTGTAATGATTGGTTCTGCCATTGTTGCTTTGTTTATCGTGCCCATGCTCTTGCGTTCACTGATGAAGGGCAAACTCGTTCCGGAAAGCAGAAATCCTATTGCTAACTTTTTTATAAAAATATATAGCCCTGTATTACGCATTTGTCAGCGTTGGAAAAAAACAGTTATTGCTATTTCCATCTTGATTGTTTTAGGAAGCATTCCGTTTGTGTTGCGTTTGGGTTCTGAATTTATGCCTCCGTTGGATGAAGGTTCATTGTTGTTTATGCCAGTAACGCTTCCCGATGTATCCAACAATGAAGCCAAGCGTATTTTGCAAGTGCAGGACAAACTCATCATGACGATTCCCGAAGTGGAAAACGTATTGGGAAAAGCAGGAAGAGCTTATACCGCTACGGACAACGCACCAATGAGTATGATTGAAAGTATTATTCTACTGAAACCAAAATCGGAATGGCGCAAAGGAATGACTACCGAAAAACTCATCACAGAGTTAAACGATAAGGTGCAGATACCGGGTGTTACAAGCGGTTGGACACAGCCCATAATCAACCGTATCAATATGCTTTCAACCGGAGTGAGAACAGATATCGGTATAAAAATTTATGGACAAGAATTAGATACCATCTACAACATTGCCCGACAATTTGAAAAATCATTACAGGGTATTGAAGGGCTTGCAGACTTATATGTAGAACAATTAACCGGAGGAAAATATCTCGACATAAAAATCAATCGTGAAGAAATTGCCCGCTACAATCTTTCCATTGAAGAAGTAAACATGATTATAGAAATGGCATTGGGTGGAATGCCGCTGACGCAAACCGTTGAAGGTCGGCAACGTTTCAGCGTGTCGATGCGATTGGCACAGGATTTCAGAAGTGATATAGCGGAAATTAAAAGGACTCCTATTCAAACGGCTAACTATGGCGTTGTTCCACTTTCGGCAGTTGCAGATATTGAATTTTCTGAAGGACCACCCATGATAAATTCAGAAAATGCCATGCTTCGGGGAACGGTTTTGTTCAATGTGCGTGGCAGAGATATGGGAAGCGTGGTAAGTGATGCCAAAAAAAGAATTGATGCTGATTTTAAAAAACTACCCAATGGTTATTTCATTGAGTGGAGCGGACAATATGAAAATAAAGTCCGTGCAGAAAAACGATTAAAAATTATCATTCCTATAACCCTTCTCATTATCGCTTTTGTGTTGTATTTCACTTTTCATTCTGTCAAGGAAATGCTCATTGTGCTTTCCAGCATTCCCATCGCATTAATTGGTGGCGTGTATTCCATGTATTTTTTTGAGGTTAATTTTTCGGTGGCGGTAGCAGTTGGTTTCATTGCTCTTTTCGGCATTGCAGTAGAAACAGGTGTGTTGATGCTTGTTTATTTGAATGAAGCCATTCGCGACAAAGTAGAAGAAAAGAAAAGTGATGCACTCTCAATGGATGATGTAAAGACGGCTGTTTTTTCTGGTGCAGTAATGCGTGTTCGCCCAAAACTGATGACTGTGATGGCTGACATGTTGGGTTTAATGCCAATTCTTTTAGCAACAGGTGTAGGTAGCGATGTAATGAAACCCATCACCATTCCATTTGTGTTCGGATTGATTACTTCTACACTTTTTGTTTTGATTGTTTTGCCCGTAGTTTATCAAATGGTGAAAGAAAGAGAAGTAGCCAAGCATGGCAAAGTGGAATATTTAACCGACTTAGATGAGTAGTATGATGGTTAAAGAAACATATAACATTTCAGTAAATGAACTAATTGCAGCATTTAGAAGCAATACCGAATTTGGGTTAAGCACATCCGAAGCAAAAAGCCGCATTGAAAAATACGGCAGCAACACCATTCAATCTGACAAGGGAAAACACCCGTTGAAAATTCTCTTATCACAGTTCAACAACCTCATGGTGTATCTGTTGCTTTTTGCAGCCGCAATGTCTTTTTGGTTTCAGGAGTATTTAGATACAACTGCCATTCTGCTTGTCATTTTGATTAATGCCATAATTGGTTTTTGGATGGAAATGCAGGCGCAACGCTCTATGAATGCACTTAAAAAGATGGCAAGCGTTCCCGCAAAAGTTTTTCGAAATGGTATGCTCATGGAAATTTCTTCCGAAGAAGTTGTTCCGGGCGATATATTATTTGCAGAGGCAGGCGATATGATTACTGCCGATGCAAGAATAATTAATGCAACGCAGCTTTCTGTGAATGAAGCATCGCTTACAGGCGAAGCCATGCCCGTTGAAAAAATCGCAAACGAACTTTCGGAAGATGTGCCGCTTGCCGACCGAACCAACATGCTGCACAAAGGCACATTTGTTACCAACGGAAATACAACCGCATTGGTAACGGCAACA
>JBAYTR010000008.1:0-209535 GCA_041675505.1 Bacteroidia bacterium
AAGAATAAGACTAAAAAGAAAAGACTACCCAAAGGATGCCACTGATTGCACTGATTATTTTTTACTTCTCTGTGGAATCTGTGGCTTAAAGAATAAGACTAAAAAGAAAAGACTACCCAAAGGCTGCCACTGATTGCACTGATTATTTTTTACTTTTCTGTGTAATCTGTGGCTTAAATTAATAGACTAAAAGAAAAGACTACCCAAATACTGCCACTGATTGCACTGATTAATTTTTTCTCTTCTGTGTAATCTGTGGCTTAAATAAATGCCCCATGCTACTGCTTACACCTGAACACTGGAAAGACTACGAACTACTCGATTGCGGAGATTTTGAAAAGCTGGAACGCTTTGGAAAATTCGTATTACGCAGACCTGAGCCGCAAGCTGTGTGGAGCAAAGTGTGGAGCGAAAAAGAATGGCAACAGCAAACCGATATTACTTTTATTGCCAAAAGCAGTCAGGCCGGTGAGTGGAAGAAAAAAACACCTTCACCTGAAAACTGGCAGGTGCAATACAACTACAATAACCTGCAACTGAAATTTAAATTGGGACTCACCTCTTTTAAACACGTAGGGCTTTTTCCTGAGCAAGCGGCCAACTGGGATTACATTTACTCCGCCATTAAGGGCATGAAAATTCCACAACCCAAGGTGCTCAATTTATTTGCGTACACGGGTGCCTCTTCGTTAGCCGCTAAAGCAGCAGGAGCTGATGTGGTGCATGTAGACAGTGTGAAGCAGGTAGTGAGCTGGGCACATGAGAACATGGAATTGAGTGGCCTCGACAACATTCGCTGGACAGTGGAAGATGCGGCCAAGTTTGTGGAGCGGGAAGTAAAACGCGGTAAAAAATATAACGGCATTATTCTGGACCCGCCTGCTTATGGCATTGGTGCCAAAGGCGAGCGCTGGAAACTGGAAGATATGATTAACGGCTTAATGGCCGACCTGGCCCAACTGTTGGATAAGGACAACCACTTCTTTTTAATCAATACTTACTCCTTAGGTTTCTCATCGCTTATTCTCGAAAACCTTATTCACTCCCATTTCCCCGCTACACGTAATTTTGAATTTGGTGAATTATACCTGCAAGCGAAATCAGGTGTTAAATTGCCGTTGGGGGTATTGGGCAGGTTTCATAGTTAAGAAACAAGGGTGATTTTGAATAGTAATAAATTCCCTTACTTAACATCTTTACCTGTTCTGTAATTTTAACCCTCACCCGCGCGGGTTTACCACGTATTTGCTGATTCATTGCACATTAATGCTACATTTGTTCAATGTGTGTACATTTCCTGATTCTTTAAAAAACTCACTAACATGCTTTGCAAACACACATCAGCCAAATAAAAAGAACAACTAAAATAACCCGATGGAAAATAACGACAATCTAAAGACGCTTAAAAACAAATACATTCCAACTGCTGAGTTTTACAGTCAAATAATTGACAGCTTACAGGATTATTCGATTTTTACATTAGATAAAGACTTCAATATAAATAGTTGGAGTTCCGGCTCAACAAAAATATTTGGCTACGAAACAGACGAAGTGATTGGAGAGCCTTTCGATATCATATTTACTGCGGAAGATTTAAAAAGCGGCATTCCGAAAAGAGAAATTGAAACTGCTTTAAAGGACGGAAGAGCAACCGACAACAGGTGGCACATTGCTAAGGACCAAAGCCTGTTTTATGCCTATGGTTTGGTTTTCCCGCTCATAGGTTTAGATGGCGAGATGTTGGGTTATGTAAAAATTTTACGTGACTTGACAGAAAGAAAAAAATCAGAGGATGCTATAAAAAATTATGTCAGAGAACTGGAAGACCTTAATACGCATAAAGAGAGTGTTATGGCAATACTTTCACATGATTTAAGAAGTCCGTTGTCAGCTATTATCGGAACAGCAAAATACCTGAAAGAAAATTTCAGTCGTATGAAGCCTGAAGCCGTTCAGGAAATGCTTGATTTACTTTATAAATCCTCCACCGATGAATTAGACATGCTGGACTATTTAGTAGAGTGGGCAAGAATAAAATACGCATCAGACGTGTTTTCTCCAACTACAATAAAACTAACAGACTACATTGATAAGGTTTTTGAAACTTTAAACGAAACTGCATCTGTCAACACCATTAATCTTCATCACGAAATTGAGCCGGATACCTCTGTATTTGCAGATGGTAAAATGTTAATTTCCATCATTCAAAATATCGTTGCCAATGCCATAAAACATACGGAAAAAGGGGGTGAGATAACGGTTTCAGCAAAAAGCAAAGACGATAAAATTATTGTTCAGGTTAAGGACACCGGAATAGGAATGTCTAAAGAAATAATGGAAAAGCTTTTTACACCACAAATGAAAACCCTTTCTGAGACAAGAAAAAAAGATAAAGGAGCCGGAATAGGGTTGTTATTGGTGAAAGGATTCTTAGAGAAAAATGGCGGTGAAATATGGGTAGAGAGTGTTGAAGGCGAAGGCTCCTCTTTTTATTTTACATTACCCAATGAGAAACCTTTATATAAAATAGGCAGCTCAGATGAAATAATGTTTGATGAAAGTGCGTAATACAAAGACTGATTGATGACATTTCTATGAGTGAATCAAACAGTCTTGAGCCCAACTATTGGATAAGAACAACCATTTCTTTTTAATCATATCTAATTTTAGGTTTTCTACGCTTATTCTCGAAAAACCTATTCATTCCTATTCCCACGCTACACGTAATTTAGAATTTGGTGAATTATACCTGCAAGCGAAATCAGGTGTTAAATAGCCGTTGGGGGTGTTGGGCAGGTTTCATAGTTAAGAAATATTTTTGCTTGAAACTTATATCTTAGCAAATTCAATACACTTCCTCATCTGTTAAAATAAAAAGGTAAAGCCTAATACACCACCGTTTTCACATTCACAAACTCGCGTATACCGAAAGTAGAAAGTTCTCTGCCGTAACCCGAGGCCTTACTTCCGCCAAAGGGTAATTCAGGCATGGAGCGGGTAAGGCTGTTGATGAATACCTGCGCCACGTCTAGTTGTGTTGCGATGCGTTGTGCTTGTTTTAAGTCGGCTGTAAAAATACCGGCATCCAAACCAAAGCGCGTATCGTTAGCCAACGTTATGGCTTCTTCAATACTGTTTACTACAAATAAACTCACCACAGGGCCAAACAACTCCTCAGCATAAGCCGGGCAATTGGCGGGAATATCCGTGAGCAATGTGGGCATAAAATAATTTCCTTCTCTTGCCAATCTTTTACCACCGTGCAAAATACGTGCTCCTGCTTTTACAGAATCATTCACCTGCTGCTCCAGTTTATCCAATAAATCTTTGCGGGCCAGCGGACCAATACCTTGCTCCTTTTTAGGATCAACACAAGTATAGGTTTGTATTTCTTGTAGCAAACGTGTTGTGAAATTGTCAGCTATTTCCTTTAGCACAATAAAACGTTTGGCTCCGTTGCAGGCTTGTCCGCTATTGATAAAGCGCGATTGCACTCCTGTTTTAATAGCCAGCTCTAAGTCGGCATCAGGTAGCACAATCATGGCATCACTACCGCCCAATTCCAACACAGAGGGTTTAATGTATTTACCCGCCTGTGCAGCCACTGCAGAGCCTGCGAGTTCACTTCCCGTTAGCGATACCCCTTTCACCACAGGATGGGCAATTACCTTTGCAGCTGTTTCATTATCGAGAAAAACATTGGTGTACACACCAGTCGGAAAACCCGCAGCAGCAAACAACTCCTCTAATAACAAAGCACACTGCGGCACATTGGGTGCATGTTTAATCACCACGGTGTTGCCCGCCATTAAGGTAGGTGCCGCAAAACGGATTACTTGCCAATAAGGAAAGTTCCAGGGGTAAATACCAAAAATAACTCCCAGCGGCTCATAACGTATGCTGTGTTTCACGGCCACACCGGGTACGGTCTCATTAGCCAACATAGCCGGAGCCTTGTCGGCAAAAAAACGTAATGTTAATGCTGACTTTTGAATTTCTTTGATGGCTTCCTGCAAAGGTTTTCCCATCTCCAACGTACACAGTTGTGCCATCTCCTCTATACGCTCCTCAAAATGATTGGCCAAAGCGTGTAAACAGGTTGCCCGCTCAGCAAAACCCAGTTGCTTCCATTGCGTAAATGCAGCTTGGGCTGTGTTCAATTTTTGTGTAACCTGTTCAAAAGGTAACACCTCCCATTGTTGGAGTAGTTGATTGGTAGCGGGATCTATGGATTGGTAAAGCATATGTAATCAGAAAAACAAAATTAGTTTCTTTTGGATTGGAATAGGGAAATAAAAAATCAGAAATAATACTTGCATATACATATATAAAATTTACCTTTGTGCCGTGAAAGTAAAAAAAACAGCCACACCCAACTTTGATAACATTAACCCTACAGGCTGTGTAAATGCCAAGTTGCGTAGGTTACACCGGCTGCTTAACCAGCAGTACCAAAAGGCCTACAAACCTTTTGGTTTACAAGGCACCATGGTACCCATTATGTTTATAGTAGGAAAAATGCCCGGAACAAATCAAAAAACCATTGCCCAGCGGCTGGTGCTCGATCAGTCAACCATGAGCCGCGACATACAAAAATTACAGACCAAAGGTTGGATCACAGTTGAGAAAGGAACTGACCCCCGTAATTCTGAATTGTATGTAACTAATGAGGGATATAAAGTGCTGGAGAAAGTAGCACCTGTTTGGGAAAAAATGCACCAACAAACCAGCGCACTCTTAGGCAGTTTTAATATTCAATTAATAGATCAACTTACTATAGCCATACAACAATTTCAAGCGGAATAAAATTTTCATCATATCAATATACTTGCATATACAATTAATTCAAATTTATGACAACTATTATCCCTTTCTCCATCACTATCACCCTGTGTGTACTGGTAACTGCAACTGTTCTCCTATCCATTGTGTTTTTACGCCCGGCTTATCAAAGAAGCACGGCCAAAGGAAAAGCACTTCCGCTACTGCTGCTTGCACTGCTCATCATTTTACAAAGTGTGCTCGCAGCCAAAGGATTTTTTGCCCAAACCATCCAAAACACTCCGCCACCGGCAGGCTTAGCCATACTGGTAATTATGGCCATGACCCTTTACCTGGCACTCCGTTATCCGCCTTTCAAAACGCTTACTGCAACTGACACTATTAAACTGGCTTACCTGCAAACATTCCGGTTCCCGCTGGAACTAATTTTCATCTGGCTGCTGGGTTACAATGCTATCCCAATAGAAATGACATTTGAGGGAAGGAGTCCGGATATTCTTATCGGGCTAAGTGCTCCTGTTGTGGCCTTTGCTGTTCAGCGCAACTGGCTTCCTGCAAAAGCTTTGCTGATCTGGAATTTTATCGGTCTTGGATTTTTACTCAATATCATGACCATAGCTGTGCTTTGCCTCCCTACTAATTTCAGGGTGCTCTTCGAAAGTGTACCGAATGAATTTGTGCTGTACTTTCCTTACAACCTGATACCTGTAGTACTGGTAATGATGGCTTTATTTCTGCACGTGCTCAGTTTAAAAACACTGCTCAGGAAAGCGAAAGTATAGTGCGTTCAATAATGTCGCAGGCTTCGTGAACCTGTTCTTCATTAATAGTGAGTGGCGGTGCGAAACGAATAATATCTCCGTGGGTTTGTTTGGCGAGTAGTCCGTTTTTCATCAGCGCTAAACAAACGTCCCACGCTGTTTTACCATCAGCAAAAGGTTGAATTACGATAGCGTTAAGTAACCCCTTCCCTCTTACAGCCGTAATAAGCGGAGATTGGATGGCTGACATGCGGCTCCTGAAAATTTCTCCCATGTGAAGCGCATTTTCGGCCAGACGTTCCTCTTGAATTACCTGCAAAGCTGCGGTAGCTACCACACAAGCCAACGGGTTGCCACCAAAGGTAGAACCGTGTTGTCCGGGTTGAATGGTGAGTATCACCTCATGCGATGACAACACCGCTGAAACAGGTAGCACACCACCGGAGAGTGCTTTACCTAAAATGAGAATATCGGGTTTAACCTCTTCGTGGTCACAGGCCAAAAGTTTTCCTGTTCGGCCTATGCCCGTTTGCACCTCATCCGCAATCATGAGCACCTGGTATTTATCGCATAAAGCACGAACTGATTTGAGGTATCCTTCATCAGGCATTACCACACCGGCCTCGCCTTGAATGGGCTCAAACATAAATGCGGCTACATCATGATCCTGAAATGCTTTATCCAAGGCTTCGGTATTGTTGTAAGGTACAATTTCAAAACCCGGCATAAACGGACCAAACTGTTCATAGCTGCTGGGGTCAGTAGAAGACGATATGGCGGCCATGGTTCTTCCCCAGAAATTCCCTTCTACAAAAACAATTTTCGCTTTATTTTTTTCAATACCTTTTACCTGATACCCCCACCTGCGGGCCAGTTTAATGGCAGTTTCTCCACCCTCTACTCCTGTATTCATGGGCAGTATGCGCTCGTATCCGAAAAAATCGCAGATAAATTTTTCGTATTCGCCCAACCGGTTGTTGTGAAAAGCGCGTGAAGTTAAGGTAAGCTGTGCTGCCTGCTCTGTCAATGCTTTAATGATACGCGGGTGGCAATGCCCCTGATTAACGGCACTGTAAGCAGAAAGAAAATCAAAATACTTTTTGCCTTCCACATCCCACATAAAAATACCTTCGCCTCTCTCAATCACTACCGGCAACGGGTGATAATTGTGCGCCCCGTAGTGGTGTTCCAACTCAATGAAATAGTCGGTATTTTTGTGTGTTGTAACGTTAACCATGGCACAAAGGTAGCTGAAAGTCTTTACTTTGCAGAAATCTGTCTTTGAAAAAAAACTTGAAACGGATGCAACACCCGGCCACAAAATATTGTTTCTGAAGTACAAGAACTAACCAATATGAAACACATTTTACTTTTAATCACCTCAGCACTAATGGTTTTTGTTTCCTGCAAAAAGGACGACACCTCAACAGCCATTTACACGCCCGACAATAGGTTGGAAAATAAAGCAGACGATGAACCCTATATGCACTTTAACTACAAGGGCGATTCTTCATTTAATTTTACCCGCATAGAGGAAAGTTATATGTTTGGTTCTGTTTACAACAATGTGTTTAAACAGGGCATCACAGCTTCATTTGACCGGAATGACACCACCTATTGCCTGCGCATAAATTTTGTAATTGACAAAGACCAGCGGGAGTACATGGACGGATTTGCCCTGCAGCCGTATCATGTATACAGCCTGAAAGAATCTCCTTCCGCTACTGTGTGTGACATGACCAAGGGTGTGGAAGTGGAATGGTATGCCCACGATAAGGCTTTACAAGGCAGCTTGGTAAGTGAGAATGATTTTTACTTCCATTATACCTCAGCCGATATTGTTCAGAAAAATGACCCCTACTTTGAAGTATACGGCTTTAGAAAAATGCTACTTGAGGATAAATTTACCTGGGTGAGGGGTGGCTTCAAGTGCGACTTAATCGAAAACGGGGTGCTGATTCCCGTGTTCGGAGACTTTCAGGGGCGTTTCTATCTGAATTAAATTGTCACCACAAATCAACAAATAAGCCCGTAATGAGATGCACTACGGGCTTATTTGTAAAATATTGCTATAGTGTTTTTATTTCAGAAACACCTTCTGAACAACACGGTTATTCCCCGATGTCCATTCAACCAATATCATACCACGAGGTAAGTCTCCCACCAAAATAGAAGAGGTTCCGTTAAATGCTGAAACATTTTCTTCTTTGAGGGTACGACCAAGCAAATCCGTTATACGAATTACACCAGCTTGCTTGCTTTCTCCTTTTATATAAAGGTTAGTAGCAGCCGGGTTGGGATACATAGTGAAATTACCCAACTCAACTTGCTTAGGCGTGTTAATTCCAGTAGCCATATAGTATGCAGCTGAATCGAGTACGATGAACTGGTGCATCATACTGTGATCTTCATGAGTTAAAATATGGCAGTGATACATAAATCCGTTCATTGGGTCAACCATATCATCTCCATAATTTTCAAACTTGGTTGCAAATTTTATGAAACCGTATCTGGGTACAAGCACATCATCTTTCCAACCTTTCAAGTGGTTCGGTAGATTAGGGAATAGAAAACCGACACTGTTTGTATCTGTACTGTATTGAAATATCTGAAACTGTACTTTATGAATATGGAAAGGATGGTATACTGCTGTATTGTTTTTTATTGTCCATATTTCGGTAGTATTTACTAATATGGTATCATTTAGTTTCTCCATATCCATAGTATCACCATCTATCGTCCATACTCCACCTTGACCCGGCCCTCCAGTCAAATTAACCAAATGTTTTGTTCGGTGTCTCTCTGGTGTTACGGTAGATGTATCCATAAGTGTGTAACTAGGAAACAATGAAGCACTTGGTATCGTTTTGATTGAGTCTAAGGGCTGAATGGTATCAGTAACAATAATAGCCAAGAAGGCAGTATCAATCTTACTATTAAATTGATTTGGAAGTGGGCCATTACCGGGTCCGTTGATTATTCCTTGAGGCATTGTGCTGCTGAGGTTCATCAGGTAAATGGTGTCATTATTATTTGCGCTACTAAAGTTGGCTAACATTTCCATTCGTTCTCCAGGTGCAAACAAAATAGAATCCATTTGATATGGTTGCCCAGTATATCCACCATCAGTCGCAACAAGGTACATGGGCAGAATGCTTTGATTAAGTAATGGGCGTTGTTTCGTTTTTTGGGTTGACAAACAAACTTGAAAAGACTTTCTATGTGATCCGTTAAGAAAACGAAGACGTACTACTTGTTTTGGTACACGCAACACACCGTATTGGACTCCATTAATAACTGTATAAGGCCCATTCCCCGGATTTGCTATGGATCCACCTGAATTTATATCCACTGAGGTTACTTTGCTACCGTTGTAATTAAATCCTTTCTCCTGAATAACTATTGGGAAGTCATTTTTGCCATAGGTATGAGGAAGATGTTTTTTGAGACTATCAGCCGGGTCTTCGATTATAATCATACCAGCCAAGCCCTGAATTACCTGCATCGTGGTAGAGTCCATGAGGTGACTATGGTACCAAACTGTTTGGACCGGATCAATAACTGTAAAATTAGGATTCCACGGGCCGTTTATTTCTATAGTCTCATGTGGCCCACCATCCCATTTAGAGGGTAGATTTAAGCCGTGCCAATGGACAGTTGTACGTTCAGTAAGCTTATTGGTTATATTAATCTGAATAGGTAATCCTTTCTGCCAAATAAGTGTAGGGCCTAAATAAGTCATCGCATTTGATGGGGAAGGGTTCTGATTATAACAACGGGTTGGAATAACCGCATTAGTTGAATCCTGAATAGAAGGCTGACCTGAACCAGGATTGAAATTATGTGTGGCATCTGTGACCTGCAAATTAAACGATGTACCACTAAGGGTATAAGGAATCGGAATTGGGTTTACAAACTTTTGCGCCCATGCATGATGCATAAGCAAAAGCAGAATTAATGGAAGCGCTCTTTTAGGTAAAATAGTTTTCATACTAAAAAAATTAGGTGTATAAATTGATTTAAAAATGTTTGGCTGTGGCAGGCGTTCTGTATTGATAGGTTAAATAAAAAGGTTTTCAATAGCAATACTACACTTTTATTTGAAAACTAAAAAAAATATTTCGTCACTTCGCATAAAAAGAAAACCTGTCTCTTTCGAAACAGGTTTTCTTTTTATGCTGTAAAAACTATCTGATTATTTGGCAAAGTTCACTGCACGTTTCTCTCGTATTACCGTTACTTTAATTTGCCCGGGATAAGTCATTTCTTTTTGAATGCGGGTGGCAATATCAAATGACAAGATATCGGCTTGTTCATCAGAAATTTTCTCACTCTCTACTACCACACGAAGTTCGCGACCGGCCTGAATGGCAAATGATTTTTCTACTCCAGGATATGAAAGCGCTAATGCTTCCAGGTCTTTTAAACGTTTAATATAATTCTCTACGTCTTCTCTACGAGCTCCGGGGCGTGACCCTGAAATGGAGTCACAAGCCTGTACCAGTGGCGCAAGCGAGGTAGTCATCTCAATCTCATCGTGGTGGGCACCTATGGCATTAACAACTTCCGGATGTTCCTTATACTTCTCGGCCAATTGCATACCTAACAAAGCGTGTGGAGTTTCCGGATTATCATCCGGCACTTTTCCAATATCGTGTAACAGACCGGCACGTTTGGCGAGTTTTACATTTAAGCCTAACTCAGCCGCCATGGTGGCACACAGGTTAGCTACTTCGCGGGAGTGTTGTAAAAGGTTTTGTCCGTATGATGAACGATAACGCATACGTCCTACCATACGAATAAGTTCAGGGTGTAAACCATGAATACCCATATCAACACAAACGCGCTCGCCAATTTCTACCACTTCCTCCTCAATCTGCTTTTTCACCTTGGTTACCACTTCTTCAATACGGGCCGGGTGAATACGTCCGTCAGTAACCAAACGGTGTAACGACAAACGGGCTATCTCTCTGCGTATGGGGTCAAATCCTGAAAGTATGATGGCTTCCGGGGTATCGTCCACAATAATTTCAATTCCGGTGGCGGCTTCTAACGCACGAATGTTACGTCCTTCTCTACCAATAATGCGGCCTTTCATTTCATCACTTTCAATGTGGAACACGGAAACTGAGTTTTCAATGGCTTGTTCTGAGGCTGTACGCTGAATGGTTTGAATAACAATTTTCTTAGCGTCTTTGCTGGCCGTAAGTTTGGCTTCGTCTACAATATCCTTGGCCATAGCCATAGCTTGTGAGCGGGCCTCGTCTTTGAGTGCTTCAATCATCTGGGCTTTGGCTTCATCGGCACTCATGCCGGCTACTTTTTCCAACGTTTTGATTTGCGATTGGATGGTCTTATCTAATTCTTCTTTCTTGTGATTAACCGCTTCTAACTGTTTGGTGTATTGCTCCTTCAGCTTTTCGAGTTCATTTTCTTTGCGCTGAGTGGCTTCTACTTTTTGGTTGAGGGTTTGTTCTTTTTGTTTGATGCGATTCTCAGCCTGTTGCATTTGAGAGTTGCGGGTGTTTACCTCCTTCTCATGCTCCGATTTTAACTGCATAAAACGCTCTTTGGCCTGAAGTTCCTTGTCTTTGCGAATAACTTCAGCTTTAGATTCAGCCTCTTTAATAACCTGGGCGGCTTTGCCCTTTTGCTGATTGCCTACAATCAGCCAGGTAACAGCAGCACCTGCTACGGCTGCTATCACTATTAATACGATACTTAAAATGTCCATGTGTACAAGGTCTGTTTAATTTGTGGTACAAAAGACTGCCTTGGACGAAATAAGAAACGTAACCTGAAGATGGTGAAAATTAAAGTTGAATGTCCGACAAAAGGTTCTCCAGGCTTACTACTACCTGTTCTATCTGAGGGTCGCCCGCAATGGCAGGTTGTTGTCTCAGGTTTATATTATCGGTTGCCAGTTCAAGGGCATACATAGCGAGCACGTCTTGTTTGTCTTTCACATTAAACTGCTCAAAGTATGTCTTTACCCGGCTGTTAATCATTTTTGCCGCCTCATGTACCTGAGCCTCATCAGCCTCATTGATTTTGATGGGGTACAGTCGGTTGGCTATATTAACTTTTATCAGCTTTTCACTCATCCGGTTGGCGTCTTTTATTGGTCGCTCAACAATCGAATACATTGGTCAATATCACTTATAAACTCATCCAGAATTTTCTTTTTCTCCTGAATTTCAGTTGATGAAAGTGTTATTGGTTGTGCAAGTTTAAGCATTTTATTGCTTTCTTCCACAGCATCAGTCCTATTTTTTTGGTGAGCTAGTTCTGATTGAAGACGTTCTACCTGTGCTGCCAGCTGTTCGTTCTGCAACTGCAGTTCTTCATGCATCTGCTTTAGCTTCAGCACTTTTAAACGAATGTGTTCCAGTTTTTGAACAGTGGCCATAGGTTATTGCCTTATTTCTGCCTGAACCTGTTGCCTGTAGTTTGCCATCAGCTTATTCATCACTTTATCAATCACTTCATCGGTAAGGGTTTTTTCCTCATCCTGCAAAATGAAACTCAGCGCGTAGGATTTTTTACCCTCAGGCAACTTATCGCCCAGATACACGTCAAACACACTTACCTCACGTAAAAGTTTACGTTCCGTTTGGCGGGCAATTTCTTCCAATTGGGCAAACTGCACCTGCTTATCAAGCAACATAGACAAATCTCTGCGCACTTCCGGAAACTTGGAAACCGGGGTTACACTGAATTTGGCCACAAGCGAAATGGCACTCAAAGCATCCCAGTCTAAATCAATGTAATAAACGGGCTGACTGATATCGTATTTGTTGGCTAGTTTGGGTTCTACCAAACCAAAAGCACCCACCACTTTTTTGTTTACCAGTATTTCTGCCCTTTCTAAAACCCGGGCTGTATTGCTGTATTGTACCTGCCATTGGCTTACACCGCACTTGTTCAATACCTGCACCAACATGTTTTTCATAAAGAAATACGAAACTGAGCGGGCAGGTTGGGTCCAGTTAACCGGAGTTTGGTTTCCTGTTCCTATCAATATCAACCTGTTGTTTTCATAATAGCCGCTTGCTGTTTTCCGGTACACCTTACCAAATTCATACAACAACACATCCGTTTGTTTGCGGTTGCGGTTGTATTGAACCGTTTGCAAAGCATAAAACAACATATCGCCACGCAATACATCCAGTTCATTGCTCAACGGGTTAAGAATGTTGACCAATGTTGCTTTTTCTTCTTCGGTGTAATTGGATGAGGCCGTTAAGCTGAAACCGTACATTTCATAAAACCCGGCATGTGCTAAATAATCGGCTACCCGATTTTTAAGTTTGTATATTTTATCCTCGTCACTCACACTAATGCAGGAAACGATGGACTGCGCCACTTCAATGTTGTTGTATCCGTAAATACGCATCACTTCTTCCGCTACATCCACCTCACGTTGTACATCGGTGCGGTATGCGGGAACAGATAAGTGCAATACACGTCCTTCTTCTTTTTGAATAATTATATCGAGACTGCTCAGAATCTTTTTCACCTGCTCATCACCCAGATTTTTTCCGGCTAATTTATAAAAACGGTCGAGGTCAAAAGCTACTGTGTGTGGATTAATTCTATCGGGGTACTCATCTACCAAAGCACCTGCCAGTTTACCTCCGGCTACTTCCATAATCAATGCGGCAGTAAATAAAGCCGCATCAATGGTAATATCAGGGTCTGTTCCTCTTTCATAACGGAAAGATGCATCAGTACTCAGTCCATGTGAACGAGCTGATTTGCGGATAACAGCGGGATTAAAATAAGCACTCTCTACAAACACCTCGGTAGTACCTTCGGTAATACCTGATTGTGCTCCGCCAAACACTCCGGCCAAAGCCATAGGAGCATTGCTGTTGCATATCATCAATTCCTCACCGTTGAGTTGGCGTTCTTTTCCGTCTAAGGTAACAAAGGTGCTGCCTTTTACCGCACGTTTTACCACAACAGTATTGCCTTCTATTTTATGTGCATCAAATGCGTGTATAGGCTGACCGATGCTATGCAACACGTAATTGGTTACATCAACAATATTGTTAATGGAACTTAAGCCGATACTTGCCAAAGCTTGTTTTAACCAAGCCGGGGATTCCTGTACTTTTACGCCTGAAATGCTGATACCCGAATAACGCGGGCAAGCCTCTGTGTCTTCAATCTTCACACTAACAGGTGAAGGCGTTTCCGGCACCTGCAATGTTTTGCGCCACTCTTTCATGCGCCAACCTTGCACCGCGCGTAAATCACGTGCAACTCCCAAATGCGAGGCTGCATCTCCTCGATTGGGTGTTAAGCCGATTTCAAAAATGGTATCGATGTGAACAGGTAACACTTGAGCTGCAGGTAAGCCTGCTGCCGTATGCTCCGGCAGTACCATAATACCGGCATGACTTTGTCCTAATCCTATTTCGTCTTCAGCACAAATCATCCCTTCCGATACCTCGCCCCGTATTTTACTTTTAGTAATTTTGAAAGGCTCTCCAGTGGTGGGGTATAAAGTTGCGCCCACCATAGCCACAACTACCTTTTGACCCGCTGCCACATTGGGCGCACCGCACACAATTTGCAATGGCGTTTCACCACCCACGTTTACTGTAGTTACCCGTAACCTGTCGGCATTGGGATGTGGCAGGCAGGTAAGCACCTCGCCTGTAACCAGCCCTTGTAAGCCACCTTTTACAGATGAATAGGCTTCATAATTTTCCACCTCCAACCCGCAGTTGGTGAGCAGTTGCTCTATATGCGCAGGGGTTGAATCGTGCGTATCAATAAATTGCTGTAACCAAGAGTATGCTATCTTCATAAAGCAGCGAAATTAAGGAAAAGGAATGGAAAGTGAGGAAAGGAAGTACATTAGGGATTCTTGGAGGACCTTAACAACTGAAAACACTTCTTTTCCTTGATTAGGATTGTGCTATCCTTACACATAATGCTTAAATAGTAAAACATAATTGTTCCCTTACCCACCAATAAACATTTTTGATTGAAAATTTAACACCACCCTATAATTAGGGAACCGTTCTTGACTTTTGTAAACAACAAGAATATAGAGCAAAAAAAGCCCACTGTCAGAATCAATAAAACTCTCATTTAATTTTGATAATGTAAATTGATTTTGTGCAAGTTGTTTCCGACTCTGTCTGTAAAAATAATTTCTTTTATATGCCTGTCAGTTTGTAATTCCGACCATTTCTGTATCCCTAAGTCCGATAAATCACTATTATAATTTGCTTCAATGTCTTGCTCCGTCAACTCAAAAGATGGGATGAACAAAGTAAAGCATAAACCTGAAGTAATGAACAATCCTCCTGACAGCATTTGAACACCATTCAGAGTTAAGTAAAGTGCCCTCAACTCAACTCTAGGACTAAAGTTAATTATCTGGCTAACACGTGAGGCTAAACCGAAACCATATGGAGGATTGAATGTAGCATTTTCATAGAGGACAGGCAATATTTTTCTCATATTTATAGATGACATGGATGTATCATTCGTAAGAACTAAATTGATAAAAGTTTTTAGCAGCCAACGTTCAAACTTAAGACCATTTATATTCTCCTCTTTAAAAACTCGTTCATCCAACTTCCACTTTCTTGTGACATCCTTGATAGTCTCAAAAAACTTAGTAGCCTCTTTGTCATATTCAGACAATGCTTCATTATGAACCCCACAAAGAAATTTATTAACTAAGCTATTTCTCCCAACTGTTTTTGGAGTACCTTTGCACCACTCAAACCCACTTACTGTTATAAAATCTGGAAGAATAGAATTCGATACAATATGTTCTCTTGTAACTTTGTTCGAGCAATTTCCAAGGTCTTTCGCCCAGCACTTATCGTTGCTATATTTTATTTCTCGCTTTTCCTCTTCCATATTCAGTAATAAATTCAGAGTCGAACCCTGTTAGAGACTGACCCATAATAATGTATTCAAAAAATAAAGGTAAGAGAAAAAAATGTCCAACAAAAAAGCCCTGATGTACAGGGCCTTTTTTTATTGGGTGGAGGATAACGGAGTCGAACCGTTGACCTCTTGCATGCCATGCAAGCGCTCTAGCCAGCTGAGCTAATCCCCCATTGTGGGGTGCAAATATATGTATTCAGAGGTTTACTGCAAAAACTCCATGATTTTTTTTGCTGCATTTGCTGAAGCATGGGTATCACCCAGTAGTTTAGCCAACTCGGCATACCCTGAAGTTATCTTGCTGTGCTTGGTTCCGTTGGGTAATGCCGCCTTAAGTTCTTCTACCATATTGCTGACCGTCAAATCACTTTGAATCAATTCCCGTATAATCTCTCTTCCCACTATAATGTTAGGTAAGGAGTACAAACTTATTTTAACAAAGGGTTTACCTATTGCATAAGTAACCGCACTTATTTTGTAGCAAACTACCTGAGGTACATGAAAAAGAGCCGTTTCCAGCGTAGCTGTTCCGGAGGTAACTAAAGAGGCTTCAGCATTAGATAACAAATCATACGTATGTGCCTTCACCACCTTAATACGTGAGCCGTTAAGCAACTGTTGGTAAATGCTGTCATCCAACCCCGGTGCCTGTGCGATTACAAACTCATAACCCTCAAATTGTTCTGATACTTTTAGCATAAGCGGCAGCATGTGCTCCAGCTCGTGTATACGACTACCCGGCAAAAGGGCAATTATTTTTTTATTTTCTAACTGGTATGTTCTTCTGAAATCAGCATCGGGTTGAAATGCACGCACGGCATCCACTACAGGGTTGCCTACGTAAACGGCTTTTTCATATTGATGCTTGCGGTAAAACTCAACCTCAAAGGGTAAAATAAGCAAAAGCAAATCCACATACTCCCGCATTTTTTTTACGCGTGATTCTTTCCATGCCCACAACTTGGGCGAAATGTAATAAATCACTTTAATGCCCTTACTCTTCGCAAACTGCGCCATGCGCAAATTAAACCCCGGGTAGTCTACCAGAATAAGTACATCCGGTTGGTAGGCCAATATATCTTCTTTAGCCAATGCCAGATTGCGCGAAATGGAACCCAGATTTTTAAGCACCTCTATAATGCCCATAAACGACATTTCGCGGTAATGTTTCACTACCTCCATTCCCTGGGCCTGCATCAAATCACCACCAAAGCCACGGAATTGCGCATCGTTGCCGCAAAGCTTTAATTCCCTCAGCAGGTTAGAGGCATGCAAGTCTCCTGAGGCTTCACCGGCTATGAGGTAGTACTTCATTCGTTAAAACATTTTCAGTATAGCAATACCTACTCCGTAAAGTATGGTAGCAAAAATTACCCCTTGCGCACTACGCTCCAGATATAACTTGAGCAGCACAAAAAAGATAACCAGATTAAAAAAACAACCGAGAGCCAATAGAGGAGATAACATTTCTTCCCGCAAAAAAATATCCCTGTAGTTTTCAGATGATTGAAATCCGAATTTGTAAAAATAATATCCTACGCCCACCAAAACGGGCATAATAAGGGCCGGAATAAATCCGACTAAAAAATGGTCTTTGTCTAACTTAATCATTCAGGTTCCATTGATTAATAAATGCAATACTCTCATGGGCAGTGAGGTCGAAATGTACCGGCACCAAGGATACGTAGCCATTTTGTAATGCCCACTCATCGGTGTCTTCTCCCTTATCGTAGTTCACAAATTTCCCTGTGAGCCAGTAATAGGTACGTCCGTTAGGATCTTTGCGCTCGTCAAATTCTTCTTCCCATTTAGCTAACGCCTGCCTGCATACTTTTATTCCTTTGCTTTCAGTTTCTTTTAATTTAGGTACGTTCACGTTAAGTAGTGTACCTTTTGGTAAACCGTTAGTCAAAATATTTTTGGCCACGGTATGAGCCACTTTTTTGGCATAACTGAAATCGGCATCGTAACTGTAATCGAGCAAAGAAAAACCTACGGAAGGAATACTTTCAATGGCTCCTTCCACAGCAGCCGACATAGTGCCTGAATAGATAACATTAATAGAAGAGTTGGAACCGTGATTGATTCCTGATACCAACAAATCGGGTTTGCGGTGCAGTACTTTGGAAACTGCCAGCTTCACACAATCAGCAGGTGTGCCCGAACATTGCCACGCTTGCAGTTCTCCGTATATATCTGTCCGAATCTGATCTAAGCGCAAAGGTTTGCTTATGGTAACAGCATGGCCCATCCCCGACTGCGGACTATCGGGTGCCACAATCACCACATCACCCAATGGCTGCACGGCTTCTACCAAAGCACGTATGCCCGGAGCAGTGATGCCATCATCATTAGAAACCAAAATCAATGGTCGTTCTTTACTCATGCCGCAAATATAATGAGATATGTTCCTTATTGTTTTTTATACTCAATTTCCTATTTTTGGGCATGAGCATACGCCTCGCTTTTGTGGATGACTATGATGTTTCGCAGAAAGTATTTGCCGGATTATTCGCACAAATACCTGATGTGGAAGTGGTGGCGGTATGCGGAAGCGGAGAACATTTATTATCTCAATTGGACGATGTGGAAATTGATGTGGCCGTGGTTGATTTAATTATGCCCGGCATGGACGGTGTGGAAACTATTGCTGCCATCAAAAAAATAAAACCGGCCATTCATTGCATTGGCATTTCTTCTTATGACCGCGAAGAAATATTGTTGCAGATGGTTGACTCCGGTGCAACGGGTTACCTGTCGAAAGAAGTGAATATGCAGGAGTACCACAAAGCTATTACTGAGGTGATGAAAGGCAACACGCATTTTCCTGAAACGCTTCAGGCTTTGTTACGCAACAGAGAAGCTTAACAACACTATTTTTCCCCGTGGTCTGCTTTTTCCTTGGTGTGCAGTGGCGACATATCAACGTACTTCATATAGCGCACAATACGTTGCTGCTTTTTGCGGATGTATGCTGTGGGTTTAGCCGGTGACCATTTGCGTGGATTAGGCAATACCGCAGCTATCAAAGCCGCCTCATTCTTTGACAGGTTCTCACAACTTTTGCTGAAATATTCCTGAGCAGCAGCCTCTGCACCATATATACCATCGCCCATTTCAATGATGTTGAGGTAAACCTCCAGTATACGTTTTTTGTTCCAGAAGGTTTCAATGGCCAGCGTAAAATACACTTCAACACCTTTGCGTAACCAACTACGCTTAGGCCACAAAAACAAATTCTTGGCGGTTTGTTGAGTAATCGTGCTGGCTCCGCGAAGTTTTTTTCCTTTCTCTATGTTGCGCTCCAGTGAGTTTTTGATTTGCTCAAAATCAAACCCGAAGTGTTCAAAAAATTTAGGATCCTCAGAGGTTACCACGGCCAAGGGCATATTGGGCGACATTTCGTCTAATGCCACCCAATCTTTTTCCAAACGAGTTTCTTTATCGTCTTTACGTTCCTCAAAAAGGCGGATAATGTGAAGGGGAGTAAATGGTACGGGCATTATACGGTACAAACAGATAAACACCAAGCTCCACTGAATAAACTGCAACAACAGGAAAAGTATCCCGCGTTTTACCTGCTGCAAAAAGCCGCTGGCACCTTTTTTCGATTTGTTTTGCTGCTTGCCCAAAATAGTTACTTGGTGTTGGTTAACTTTGCGCAAAAATAAGCGGATATGAAATACAGACAACTGGGTAATTCAGGATTATATATTTCTGAGATAAGTTTGGGTACCTGGCTAACAACCGGTTTGGGTATTGATAACTCCACTGCGTTTGATTGTATGAAACGCGCCTTGGACCTGGGCGTCAACTTTATTGATACAGCTGATATATACAACAAAGGCGAGTCAGAAAAAGTGCTGGGCGATTTCCTGAAAACCATTAAACGGGAAGAAGTCATTGTAGGCACCAAGGTATTTGGCCCCATGAGCGAACACTGGATGAACCAGGGCCTTTCCATACGCCATGTACGCAGTGCCTGTGAAGCATCTCTTCAACGCTTAAAAACCGACTACATTGATTTGTACCAATGCCACCGCTACGATATTGATACACCTTTGGAAGAAACCTGTTATGCCATGCACAACCTGGTGGAACGTGGCTATATTTTACATTGGGGAGTGAGCCAATGGAGTGCTGTACAAATAACCAATGCCATGCGTATTTGCGAACGCAACGGCTGGCGCAAACCTGTATCCAACCAGCCTGTTTACAACATGCTCAACCGCTCACTGGAAGTAGATGTGATGGACGTTTGCCAAAAAGAACAACTGGGCATTGTAGTTTACTCTCCCCTGGCTCAGGGTTTGTTAACCGGCAAATACACGCGCGACCATGTACCCGCTGATTCACGCGCCTCAAATGATGTGATGGGTGTGTGGTTCCCAACCAAACGTATGGACGAAGGCTTTTACCAAAAAATGGATATGCTCAAAACCATTGCTGCTGGCTATGATATTTCAATGGCAGAACTGGCACTGGCCTGGGCGCTGAGTAAACAACCCATCACCAGCCTGATTATAGGTGCATCACGTCCGCAGCAGGTGGAACAAAACGTAAAAGCCATTCACGTAAATCTTCCGGCAGAAATTATGCAGGAAATTGAAAACATTCTCGACAATGCACCTGTTGACCAATACACGGGAACACGCATTGGATTCGGAATTATTAAAAGAGGTTATTGATAACATTACTGCACGGTGCTCATATTTAAATTAAAACTCATTCTAGGCACAGTTGCCTTTGTAATGCTTATTGACGCTTACCTGTGGCTGGGAATAAAAAGACTTCTCTTTAAAAAATCGCACAAGCATCAACTGCTGGTTAAAAAAATATTCTGGACCATCCCCTGGATTTTTATTGCCGGCAGTGTGTGTTACCTGATTGTACCGCAACTGGAATCAAACACACTGTTCCGAAATTATTTTATGGCCTCACTGGCCACTGTTTATTTCTCCAAACTGATTGTTTTGCCTTTTTTGTTTGCTGATGATTTACGCAGGTTGGCCATTTGGTCAAAACGCAAAATCATGCGAACAGCAGCTCCTGCCGCACCTGCCAGCACTCAGGAAAATCCTGAACATAAAATTTCCCGCTCCAAATTTATTACCCAGGCGGGTATTATAGCCGGTGGCATTCCTTTTATTATGCTTACCAAAGGCATGGTAAAAGGTGCTTATGATTACAAGCTAAGGCATGAGACTATTTATCTCCCCAAGTTACCCGATCGTTTCAACGGATTAAAAATAGTGCAGATTTCTGATATACATTCAGGAAGCTTTTTTGATAAAGATGCCGTGAAAAAAGGTATCGACATGATTATGCAACAAAAAGCCGATTTGATTTTTTTTACCGGTGACATGGTGAACAACAAAACGGACGAAGTATATGAATACACTGATATCTTCGGGCACATCAAAGCACCGATGGGCGTATTCTCTACCCTGGGTAATCATGATTACGGAGATTATGTAACCACGTGGACAAGCCCTGAAGAGAAAGCTAAAAATTTGGCTGATCTGTGTGATGTACACAAAGACATGGGATGGAACTTAATGCGAAATCAGCACGAAGTAATTTCAATACACGGACAAAAACTGGGTTTAATAGGAGTTGAAAACTGGGGCGACAGAGGACGCTTTCAAAAGTTTGGCGATATCACAAAAGCCAAACAAGGCATGGAAGAAACTCCTGTACAGTTGCTCTTATCTCACGACCCCTCACACTGGGATGCCATCGTTCGCAAAGAGCATCAAGACATTGATGTAATGTTTGCCGGACATACACACGGCATGCAATTCGGGGTTGAGATTGGTTCGTTTAAATGGAGTCCGTCACAATACATTTACAAACAATGGGCAGGCATGCACACCGAGGGCAATCAGCACTTGTACGTAAACAGAGGTTTTGGTTTTATAGGGTATCCCGGTCGGGTTGGAATATTACCCGAGATTACGGTGTTTACACTTCAGAAAGCTTAGTAAAATTATTGTTTCACCAGCTTTACCACTTTACTCCAATACGGAGTGGTAATGTGAAGGAAATAAACTCCCGCTGGCCAAGCCGTAGTTGATAAATCAAAATTGGAATCGCCTTCAGGTAAATACATTTCTTTCTGTAAAGAAAAATCAGCGCCTGCATTGGTTATTGTAATTTGCGCCTGCTGAGCTATGGTATTTACTATTGAAACACGGGTTGTACCGGTAAAAGGATTGGGAGCAACCTGCACATCAGCTGTTGTATAGACATCATCAAAATTAACACTTCTCACAGCCGAATAATCAAACGCTCCGTTATTATCAACTTGTCTCAAACGGTAGATAACTGTACCGCTTTCAACAGGTGAATAATCTGTATAAGTATATGATGCAACCGACACCACACTGCCTTTGCCGGGTATATCGTCCAGTTTGGTAAAACCATCCGGCAAACCCGCAACAGAACGCTCCACTTCAAAATGATGGTGATTCTGCTCCCATGATGTTGTCCAGTTTAAAACGGCATCCTTACCTTTACGTTGAGCAGTGAAAGTAAGCCACTCCACAGGCAGTGGTATAGTAGCCGAATTGGTACCGCTGTTTACCCAAAATTCTGAAAAACTACTCACATTAAACTCCAGAATATAACCGCTGAAATAAGGAATTACTGCGGTAACTGACGTGTGCGGTATAAAGGTGGCCTGCCCTATGGTGGAGTTGTTGGCCCAACTGCCGTCCTGATTGGCACCACTGTATTTGGTAATGCCCATACGTTTGATGCTGTTAATAATCGGGTCGGCTACATCAAGTGCATTAAATTCCTGATGCGTGAGATAAAGGCGCACTGTAACCGGTAAACCCGGAGCATTTTTAGTTCTGATTACCCAACTCCGGTCAAGATAATATTGTAATCCGCCTGAGTTTAAACTGCGAACTGCTCCTGTGTTGCGGTAACAACTCACACGTATAGAATCCAAATAATACCCGTTATCTTTAATGGAGATTATTCTGCTGCCGCCTGAATTAAAATGCAACCAGGTATTAGTGCCGGTGCTTCGTTGAATAACATTGGTTACTGAGGTAGCTGCCGTCCATATGTTTTCCTGTGAATGAATATGAATATCATCAATGGCAATTCCCTCTTCGTTGGATGTAGCATTGGAACTGAACACAAACCTGAATTGAACTGCACTTTTGTTGGTTATTGTATTTAAAGGAATAATGTAACTGGCCACATGCCATTTAGCCAAAGCCCCGCTCCAGGCATAAGGTGGTGTGCTGGTGGTATACCAGTTGGTGCCGCCCCCGAAGGTGCCCAGCTTAGTCCACACTCCGCCATCATTGTATTCCACCCACAATAAATCAGAAGTAGACAACTTACGCATCATGTTAAAGGACAACACCGGATTGGTCGATCCAAAAGCAGTTGACATATCAAAAACAGGTGATGTGAGGTAGGAAGTTTCGTTGTTGTTGTAATTACCGCTTGCATTGGTATACCATGCGTAGGAACCATTGGCGGCCCCCACACCTAAAGTAGGCTTGCTTATGGTAAAAGGAGATCGTGCCCAGGTAGAGTTAGTACCTGATGCTATCCATCCACCGCTGCTCAATTCAAAGGATTCATAATAAGGATAGGTGCTTATACCGGTTACATAATCCAACTGCACCACATTTGATGTATCCGGACAATTATCTGTATTGTTTATGCGTACGCTGTACTGTCCGTTTGTGGTAGCGGTGTAAACGGAAGATGTTGCTCCCGATATGGCCACATTATTTTTTAACCACTGATACGTATAACCCAGTTGCGGGGCAGTAGCTGTTAAGGTGACCAAATCTCCCGGGGTCATGGTTAACGGACCCGATGGGGTTACTGTGGCAAAAGGCTGATACTTTACTTTGATGTAATAGGTACGAGTAGAGTACAAGTTATAGGGACAGGAATTGTCTCTGGCTAAAACAGAAAAATAATACGGAGAGGTAGATGCTTGTGCGTTGGTAGGTGTCCAACTAAAGTTACCTGAAGGGATAGGCGCACCAATAGAAGTAAAACTTGCCCCTGAAATGTTACCGCTCCAACTGAGTGTAACCGCATTCCCTGCGTCCGGGTCAACTACAGGTACAAGAAAACTCAGGTTTTGCCCCGGGCAAACCTCCCGCATAGCCTGCGAAGGTAAAATGGGGCTGGTTCTGCCTGAACCGCATACACTCACATTAATCTGAATATCTCTTCGAATAACACTGATCAGCTGATAAACGCCTGCTATTTTTCGCCACTCTTTCACCGCAATAACCAACACGCCTATCTGATTTGGAATGGGAATCATTTGAAGTGTGCCCGATAAAGAATCCAGATTCAGAATGCCCCCGATTGTATAAACAGGATATCTTGGGGATAAACCCGCTGCATAAGAACACATGGTTGTTAGACTTTGCCATGCTGTATCCAAGTGGTAACTGATGGAATCTCTCGGACTATCCGTAGTATCAATTGCGCTCATGTTAATGTATTGAGCCTGATTGCCGCAAAGCAAAGAAATAGGAGCATCAGTAAAATATGGAGAGGTATTGCAGGGTGCTAAACAGCGGTTGAATTTGGTAAACGTGAAAAAATTCTGGTTAGCCTGACCGGTTGTAATTGTTGAGTTTCTGGCTGCCAGTGTCCAGCTCACCCTCCACTGACAGATGGCTGCCCTGGCCGGAGTTCCGAAGTATACAGAAGAAATAAAAGTATATTCCTGAAACCCTACCGTTCCTAAAGGGCTTACACACCTGCTTACTGCACTGGAGCATACGGGAGTTATATCTTTTGTACTTACATGCGTAAGAGGGGCATTAAAGTTTAAACTTCCCCCTACTACATTAAGCGTCTGCCCTGTAGTGGTCACTAACACGGAGGAACCGCAATCACGATACACTTTAAGAACAAAATAAAAGGAATCATTACTGCAACGGTAAGTAAGATCACTACCCATTAAATGGGTGGCAAACGACTGACTGTAACTTGCAATAATTAAGCAGACAGGTATAAGTAAGTATAAAATCCTTCGCTTTAACATTTTACTTCACTAAACCTTAGCAAATCTTAATTTATTCCCTCACAAAAACAAAGATTTACATCAAGTATTCAAATATATTTGCACCTTAAATTTTACACGATGAGCGACCAGAAAATTATCTTTTCTATGGCGGGGGTAAACAAGACCTACCCACCTAATAAACAAGTTCTTAAAAATATCTACCTTTCATTTTTCTATGGTGCAAAGATTGGTGTACTGGGTTTAAACGGATCAGGAAAATCCAGTTTGCTTCGCATTATTGCCGGAATTGACAAGAATTTTCAGGGAGAAGTGGTATTTGACGGTTCGTACAAAATTGGCTTACTGGAACAGGAGCCTCAATTGGACGAAAGTAAAAGTGTGATAGAAGTGGTAAGAGAAGGCGTTAAGCACATTACCGATTTATTGGCTGAATTTGATGAAGTAAACAATCAGCTGGCTGAACCCATGAGTGATGAAGCCATGAATAAGTTGCTCGACAAACAGGCCAACCTGATGGAGAAACTGGAACAAACTGATGCCTGGGAACTGGACAATAAACTGGAGAAAGCTATGGATGCATTAAGGTGCCCGGATGCAGATACTCCGGTGAATATTCTCTCCGGTGGAGAGCGCAGACGTGTGGCCTTGTGCCGTTTGCTGCTAAGTAATCCCGATATTCTTTTGTTAGATGAACCAACCAACCACCTGGATGCTGAATCGGTAGACTGGTTGGAACAATACCTGAAAAATTTTCCCGGAACTGTAATTGCCGTGACCCACGACCGTTACTTCCTTGATAACGTAGCCGGGTGGATATTGGAACTTGACCGCGGAGAGGGTATTCCGTGGAAAGGCAATTACACCAGCTGGTTGGAGCAAAAACAAAACAGGTTGGCTCAGGAAGAAAAGCAAGAGAGTAAACGCGCTAAGACACTGGAACGTGAGTTGGAGTGGGTACGCATGGGTCCAAAAGGCCGGCATGCTAAACAAAAAGCCAGATTAGGTGCTTATGAAAAAATGCTTAACGAAGAGCAGAAAGAGAAAGAACAACAGCTGGAAATCTTTATTCCACCGGGCCCGCGTTTGGGAGATGTAGTCATTGAAGCGCAAAACATCAGCAAAGCTTTCGGCAATAAATTATTGTATGAGAACCTGAGTTTCTCTTTGCCCAAAGGAGGCATTGTTGGTATCATTGGTCCGAATGGTGTGGGTAAAACAACACTCTTTCGCATGATGCTCGGATTAGAGCAGCCCGATAGCGGAACGTTCAAAGTGGGTGAAACGGTAAAGGTAGCTTATGTGGATCAGAGCCATAAAGATTTGCTGCCCGATAAAAGTGTATTCGAAGTAATAAGTGGCGGAACAGAAACCATGATTGCCGGAGGAAGGCAGATTAATGCCCGTGCCTACATTTCAAAATTCAACTTTAGCGGAACGGACCAAAGCAAAAAAGTGGGGGTACTTTCCGGTGGAGAAAGAAACCGTGTGCATTTAGCTATTACACTAAAAGAAGGCGGTAACGTGCTTTTGCTTGACGAGCCTACCAATGACATTGACGTTAATACACTACGTGCATTGGAAGAGGCCATAGAAAACTTTGCCGGTTGTGTGGTGGTAATTTCCCACGATCGCTGGTTTATTGACCGCATAGCCACACATATTCTGGCCTTTGAAGGAAACTCACAAGCGTATTGGTTTGAAGGAAACTACAGCGAATACGAAGAGAACAAAAAACAACGACTTGGCGATACACAGCCCCACAGGGTGCGCTTCAAAAACATTCACTAAGGAGTAATCTGAGCAAATTCAGGACTTTTCATTTGTTCATCTACCTGTGAGAAAGTGATTCGGGAAAGATCCTCAATCACTTTTTCTTTAATTGCTTTTTCGCCCCCACGTGTCATAATGCCTAAGAGGTAAGGCTTGGCCGGATAGTATATAATTCCGAAGTGATGCAACTGGTAGCCTTTAACATCTTTACCATTGACATCACTGTTATCCCGCACACCATACTTGTGTGCCAGCACAATTGAATCAGGCAAAGCAGCGCGTATTCCTGATTTGTAGTGCGACTGTGCCAAATACCCCAAAGCCTTTTCAGACATCTCTTTTCCAAGGTATGAGCAATTGTACAATACCCTGAATGCTGCGGCATAGTTTTTTACTGAAATGAAATTGGTATTAGCTGTTCCATCTTCAGGCACATGCTGGTGCAGGAAATCTTCTACATCTTTTACTTTTTGCTCTCCCACATATTGATGTAACAATAACGTTGCTGCATTATCAGAGTAACCAATCATGTGAGCAATCAACTCATCAATAGTATAAAACTTACCGTTTTCTTTAGGGAAACCCGCCTCTTCGCTCACTCCTGCAAAATCTGCTGTTTTAAATTCAATACTTTTATTAAAAAAATCAGGATTTCTTTCTGCTTCTTTCAACACAGCTATCATAACCGGCAGTTTCAATAAACTGGCCGGACTGAATTCTTCTTTTTCGTTTATCCCTATCCATATACCATTAGCCAAATCTCTGAAATAATAAGAAACTTTTAAATCAGGATTCGTTTGGTGAAGCTTATTCAGATAGCTGTCAATAAGGTAACGGAATGACCTCAGTTCTTTAATGTGTGGTCCGTAACAGGATAAAGTGGGATTGATGTACTTTCCAAAACTAACGCCTGAACCATTGGCAGAAGTTGATACCGCAGTTGTTGGCTTTTTATGAAATTTATTAAAACCGATAAGGTAGCCCAAACCAACACCACACAATACCGAGACTACCACTAAAAATATTTTTGATTTCATTTTCCTAAACCTGAATTATATCGCATTATATAAAACATAAGCTAGAAAACATAATGCTTCCATAAAAAACAATTGCTCCGGTATTTGCTGTCAGGTTCATAATATTAAAAGGTGTGCGGTAATTGTTTATTTCACAACAGGTACCATTATGCAACTTAAATATTACCCTTCGGTGGATTATTTTGATTAAAATAGACCTTCATCAGCATAGAACTGTTCCAAATTATTCGTAAAATAAATTTTATCTGTTTGATTATAAATTATTTGTAAAACTTTTAGTGAGTTCGTGCAACCATTTTTAAAAATGCTCAAGCGGGTAATGTAATTTCGGATTATGCAAAATATCTGAATGGACGAATTTACTTTTTAACCCACCTAACCCCAACCAACGGCCTATGAGACAGCTTAAAATCAGTAAGCAAATTACCAACAGAGAAAGCAGATCATTAGACAAGTATCTGCAGGAAATCGGTTCAGTCTCCATGATAACAGCAGAAGAAGAAGTGGCACTTGCCAAAAGAATTAAAGGAGGCGACCGGGTTGCTTTAGACAGATTGGTAAACGCTAACCTCCGTTTTGTGGTGTCTGTTTCCAAACAGTACCAAAACCAGGGACTAACCTTGTGTGATTTAATCAACGAGGGAAACATGGGACTTATTAAAGCGGCTCAACGTTTTGACGAAACCCGTGGATTCAAATTTATTTCATATGCCGTTTGGTGGATTCGACAATCTATTTTGCAGGCTTTGGCTGAACAGGCCCGCATTGTACGACTTCCGCTCAACCGGGTGGGTGTGCTCAGTAAAATAACCAAAGCCTACTCTGCATTGGAGCAACAGTTGGAACGCGAACCTACTGCCATTGAACTGGCTGCCATTTTGGAAATAGATGAAGAAGCCGTAGCTGAAACCATGCGTATGTCGGGGCGGCATGTGTCTGTTGACGCACCGTTTCAGGAAGGTGAAGAAGGCACCTTATTAGGTGTAATGGAAAGTACCGATGAGCCCGAGCCGGATAAATTGTTGATTCATGAGTCACTTCGCAAAGAAATTGAACGCTCCCTGTCTACCCTCTCGGAAAGGGAAAGAGAGATTATATGCCACTACTTTGGCCTGTGCGGCAGAACGGAAATGAGCCTGGAAGAAGTAGGCGAAAAATTTGGCCTCACCCGTGAACGGGTTCGCCAAATTAAAGAGAAGGGCATAAAAAGATTAAAATATACTTCACGAAGTGTTAGGTTAAAATCTTTTTTAGGTTAAATTTGTACATAACAAACCGACAACCACCAGCTAAAACTATAGTTAGCTAAACAAATGAAAAATCAAAAGCCCTCCAAAAGAGGGCTTTTTGCTTTTATTCTGCTTCCATAAACGGATACCTGTAATCCGCTGGTGGCACAAAGGTTTCTTTAATTGTTCGGGTGCTCACCCAACGCATCAGGTTTTGCATGGCTCCTGCCTTATCGTTGGTTCCGCTGGCACGTGCACCACCAAAAGGCTGTTGCCCCACCACTGCTCCCGTAGGTTTGTCATTAATGTAGAAGTTACCCGCTGCATTACGAAGTTTCCACGTAGCCAAATCAATAGCATAACGGTCTTGTGCCAACACGGCTCCGGTTAAAGCATATTCGGATGTGCCATCCAATATTTCCAATGTCTCTTCAAATTTATTCTCGTCATACACATAAATAGTGAGTACCGGACCAAACAATTCTTCACACATAGTAGTGTATTTAGGGTTGCTGGTAACAATTACCGTAGGCTCAATAAACCAGCCCTTGCTCTTATCATATCCGCCTCCTGCAATAATTTCACAGCTACTGTCTTTTTTCGCTTCGTCAATGTATTTGGCTAGTTTGTCAAATGATTTTTCATCAATTACTGCATTCACAAAATTTCTGAAATCTTCCACCGGGCCCACTTTAAACGAGGCAATATCTTTTACCAAACCCTCTTTAACTGCAGGCCACAGGTTAGACGGAACATAAGCACGTGAAGCAGCAGAACATTTCTGACCCTGGTATTCAAACGCACCACGGGAAAGGGCCGTTACAACCACATTAGCATGAGCAGATTTATGCGCAATCACAAAATCCTTCCCTCCTGTTTCACCTACAATACGCGGGTAGGTTTTGTATTTGTGAATGTTGTTACCGATATTTTTCCAGATGTCCTGAAACACTCCCGTTGAACCTGTAAAGTGAATGCCGGCAAAATCAGCGTGGTTAAAAATAACCTCTGCTGCCACCGGACCGCTCGGATAAATGAGGTTGATGACACCATCAGGTACACCGGCTTCTTTAAATATTTCCATCAGCACATTGGCTGAATACACTTGTGTATTACTGGGTTTCCATACTACTACGTTGCCCATCATGGCTGCGCTGCTGGGCAAGTTACCTGCAATGGCAGTAAAGTTAAACGGAGTTAACGCATAAATAAATCCTTCTAACGGACGGTACTCCAAACGGTTCCAGATACCCTTCGCACTCTGCGGCTGATCTTTATAAATCAAACTCATGAAGTGCACATTAAAACGTAAAAAATCAATAATCTCACAAGCGCTATCAATCTCTGCCTGGTAGGCATTTTTGCTTTGGCCCAGCATGGTAGCTGCATTCAATTTAGCCCGGTACGGACCTGCAATTAACTCACCTGCTTTTAAAAATATTGCTGCCCGTTGCTCCCAGGTTAAAGCTTCCCACTGCGGCTTGGCTGCCAAGGCTGCGTTGATAGCATCTGTAACATGACCAGCCTCACTGATGTGAAACTTACCCAACACATGTTGGTGGTCATGAGGCGGACGAATGTCGGCTGTTTTACCACTGCGCACTTCTTTGCCTCCAATGTACATAGGTATATCCAGTTGCTTGCTGCGGGCTTCTGCTATGGCATCTTTTAATGCTTTACGCTCAGCACTGCCGGGAGCATAATTTAAAACAGGTTCGTTGTGGGGTACTGGTACGTTAAAAAATCCGTTCATGATTTATCTAAATTTAATACTGCTTGACTATTCAAAAATGAGGTGCAAAGATAGGCAGGCTTGTGTAAGAAAAAATGATTTTAAGCATCCCCTCTCATAAGGACTAAACCTGAATAAGTACCTTCTCTTTGGTGACAGGATGCAAAAAGCCCAACTCCACCGCCATGAGTTTTATGCTTTGGTCGGCAAAAGATTGAGTGGCTCCGTATTTTACATCCCCTGCAATGGGGCAGCCAATGGCTGATAGCTGGGCACGTATCTGGTGCTTGCGACCGGTGAGTAATTCAATACGCAGCAACGTTTGGTTTCCTTTTTTTGATTTAACCGTGTACCTCAGCTGTGCTTTATCAGCTCCGGGTACCTCACTCACAAAGGCTTTAGTCATGTTACGTTTTTCATCACGCTTTAACCAGTGCGTTATTAAATCTGATTCCAATGGCGGCATGTGCTCTACCCAAGCTTCATACATTTTTGTCACTTCCCGCTTTTGAAACTGTTCGTTCATTCGGGTGAGTGCTTTACTGGTTCGGGCAAATAGCACAATCCCTTCTACCGGCATATCCAACCGATGTATTACCCCTAAAAAAACATCACCGGGTTTTTGGTATTTTTCTTTGATGTAGTGTTTCACCTCGTCTTCCAGACTAAGTGGCTTACCGGGTTCAGGTTGTACGGTTTGGCCGGCTTTCTTAAAAGCGGCTGTCAGGTGATTGTCTTCGAAGAGTATATGTGGTGTAATCAAAGGGGTTAGAATATGCTGAGTAATCTGATAAACTGCTTTCAAAGCTATGTTTTTTCAAATAATAAATTACCTTTATCTTGTATTTGCCTAAGGAATGAACTCAACTTACATTCGGGACAATACAGTAAAACTCAACTGCATGAAAAAACTATTCCTCATCATAGCTTGTCTTAGCTGCATTAAGGCGCATTCAGCCAACATTTCTGAAAATCCCGAATCAAAAAAAAGAACCCGTAAAAACTTATTTGAAGTAGGTGGAAGTGCCGCTTTGTTCTTTAACCGGCAACCTATGAGTTACCAAAGTGATGGATGGTTAGCTTGGATACCTATTCGAATGGAAGCGACATCACCCTTAATCCCATCATACATTAAATATGCACGCAAAATTGGTCAAAAGACTATGGTTGGTATTTCTTCCTATTCATATGGTATTTCTTATGGCGATGTAAGAAAGAAAATAAATAATGGGACAGCAAACACTGGTGAAGTAATGATAATGGACTATGATGATTTTTCATTAACTTTTGATTACAGTTTAGCTGACATTAGATTGAATAAATTACTATCAATAACAGCATCTGCATCATCAATGATTTCATACAGAACAGGAATTGAGCAGGTATATCTAAGTCAAAATATGTTTGGAGATGCCATTTACACCTGTGGATGTAGGTACAACAGCATAGGTTTGGGCGCAGGTGCAAATGTAGATGTAGTATTAGGTAACCGTGTGTATATAGGTGGCTTTTTAGGTTACACACATTATTTTGAGAAATCCAGATTACCTAAAGATGATCCTGATTACATTGACACCTACCGTCCTAATCGCGATGTGCTAAGGTTACACCCCAAAATAGGCGTGCTGTTTTAAGGTCAGTACTGTTCTTTTTCGTTAGGGAAGTCGCTTGATTTTACATCAGCCACATAATGTTCCACTGCTTTTTGAATTTCATCGTACAGGTTAAGGTACCTGCGCAAAAATTTGGGTGAAAAATCTTTGTTAATACCCAACATATCATGACTCACCAATACCTGCCCGTCCACATGCGGGCCGGCTCCAATGCCTATGATGGGAATCTTTACCGACTCGGCCACCTGTTTGGCCAAGGAAGAAGGAATTTTTTCCAGCACTATTGCAAAACATCCGGCTTCTTCCAATAATCTTGCATCGTTAATCAACTTAGCTGCTTCAGCATTTTCTTTAGCACGTACTTCGTATGTACCGAATTTATAAATGCTTTGCGGGGTAAGTCCTAAATGCCCCATAACGGGTATGCCCGCAGTTAATATGCGCTTTACTGATTCTACTACTTCTTCGCCCCCCTCTAATTTTACAGCATGCGCCTCCGCTTCTTTCATAATTCGGATGGCAGAGTTAAGTGCTTCTTTCGAGTTACCCTGATAGGAACCGAAGGGTAAATCAACCACCACCAGAGAGCGGTTAACGGCACGTATTACGGCAGAGGCATGTGAAATCATTTCGTCCAACGTAATGGGTAAAGTGGTTTCGTGACCGTGCATCACATTACTGGCACTATCGCCCACCAGCAACACATCTATTTTAGCCGCGTCAAAAATTTTGGCCATGCTGTAATCATAAGCGGTGAGCATGGAAATTTTTTCCCCGCGCATTTTCATTTCCTGCAAAACGTGCGTGGTAATTTTTTTCACCTCTTTGTTCAACTGTGTTGACATAACAATGATTTAAGCAACGAAGGTAGCTGTTTTTGAAAAGTGTACAATAGTCTATGGCTTTTGCTCCCGGCACTTTTGCAACTCTTTCTGCAATTGCTCCACCTGTTTTTCAAGTTCAGTAAGTTTTTGCTCTTTGGTAAGCGGCACTTGAGGCGGTTCAGGCTTAACTGCTTTAGGTGCAAGCGGCTTGCAGTTTATACTCACCTCATCAAACAACACATGTGTATCCTCTGCCACGTACAATCCGGGTTTACCTTTTAGCAAAGTGGTATCTTCAAATGAGGTTTCGTATACGCTGTTAAAAAACACATCGAACCTTCCACTATCAGCTCGCAACAAAATTCCGTTAATGAGTTTTCCCTGAAACAGCGCCTCACTTTTTTTCCACCCCAGTTTATCGCCATCGGTTAACAGCAGCTGCTCGTTATTGGCCTTTACCCACATGCGGTATTGCTTTTTTTCATTTATCTCCAGCACATAAAACCCTGCTGCACTCACCATACACACCATGCCGGCACTTTGCATTTTATTGGTATGTCGCTCAAACGCAATGCTCACGCTCATCTCCAATGCTGATGAAGATACTAAATCAGGCACCGGAATCACATCACTACGATTGGCCTTGCGGTGTACCAGGTACTGCCCGTTTTGAATAAGGTACAGCTTGTCCATGTTGCTGTTTTGCTCCCAGCCCTTGGTGCTTTCCGTAAAATCATCTGTAAAACAGTTGTTCGAAAAATCTGCCTCAATTAACTGGGCCCATGCAACCTGTGTTAAGCAAATATGTACTAAGAGAAAAACTATCCGTGTTGCCCGCATTTGTTCAAATATATAAAAAACATCAAAGTTTGATGAATACGATTAAATTTGCCGCCATGTTTTTGAAAGCCAAACAACTCTTTATTTGCCTGCTTCTGCTGCTGGGAACCGCACTTTCTTCGTGCGAAACAGATCTGGATGCCAATGCGCCTTACAAGGAAACCGCAGTGGTTTACGGTCTGCTTGATTTTAACCAAACCCGCCAGTATGTGCGTGTACAAAAAACTTTTCAAAACGGAACAGGCAATGCGTATGATTACGCCAAAATAACGGACTCCCTCTATTTTAAAAACATTACCGTTAAACTCATTAACCGCTCCAACGGCTCTTCCATTACTTTGCAAAAAGACAACTCCATCCCCATGAAACCGGGTGTATTTGCCAGCGACAGCAACTTTCTTTACTACACTGACCAGCCTTTAGACAAATGGGCAACTTACGAGCTGGAAATTACCAACAATGAAACCAACACCACCTTTGGAGGAACCACCACTTTGGTAGATAGCGTAAACTGGAGGAATCCTTCACGCACCCTACAAATTCCTTTCGAAGTAAAATCTAACCAGTATTATTCTGTAAGCTGGGAAACCGCCAGAAATGCTTACATGTACGACTTGGTTATCAGAATGTACTATACTGACTACCTCACGAATAACAGCGGACAGGTAATTGACTCCGTTCAACGCGTGCTGGACTGGCCTGCCATCAAAGGACAAAAAACAGACAATGCCTTTGGTGGAGACCGCAAATCGTTTTCCATCTCTCAAATTAACCTGTTCAGCTTTTTGGCTGCGAACATCCCTGTAACCAACAACGTGAAACGCAGGGCCTACAAGGTTGACTTTATGATTTATGGAGCCTCTCAGGATTTGGCCAGTTACATTTTAATCAATGCCCCTTCTTTTGGTGTGGTACAAAAAAGTACGCAGTACACCAATATCCGCAACGGATTGGGTATTTTCAGCAGCCGCAACCAAAGCAGCATTAAGGGAGTTCCCGTATCTACCCAAATGTGGGTAGAAATGGCCAACAGCCCTACACTCAAGAACCTCAAGTTCTTCTAATCTGACGTTTTGACACCGCCCTTTGGGGGCAAACCCACAACCATGCTGACAATCCTGTCGGTTTTTGGCAGAAATTCCCTTTGGCAAGACCCTTGATAGGTAATGCTTCAACCGAAAAAGACATTAAATTATTATGGGAAAAATTATAGGAATTGACTTAGGAACAACCAACAGCTGCGTAGCCGTAATGGAAGGTAACGAGCCGGTGGTAATCAGCAACGCTGAGGGAAAAAGAACAACTCCCTCTATTGTAGCATTTATGAAAGATGGTGAACGTAAGGTAGGTGACCCTGCCAAACGTCAGGCGATTACCAATCCGCGCAACACCATATTCTCCATTAAACGTTTTATGGGCAACAGTTTCGATCAGGTAACTGTCGAAACCAAACGTGTTCCCTACAGCGTAGAAAAAGGTGACAACAACACCCCGCGAGTAAACATTGACGGGCGCATGTTTACCCCGCAGGAAATCTCAGCCATGATTCTGCAAAAGATGAAAAAAACTGCTGAAGATTACCTGGGCCATGAAGTAACCGAAGCGGTAATTACCGTACCGGCTTACTTTAACGATGCACAACGTCAGGCTACCAAAGAGGCCGGAGAGATTGCCGGTTTAAACGTAAAACGTATCATTAACGAACCAACAGCCGCAGCCTTGGCTTACGGTTTGGATAAAAAGAACAAAGAACAGAAAATAGTAGTGTTTGACTGCGGTGGTGGTACGCATGACGTATCGGTACTGGAGTTGGGCGATGGCGTGTTCGAAGTAAAATCTACCGATGGTGATACACACTTAGGTGGTGACGACTTTGACCAGAAAATTATTGACTGGCTGGTACAGGAGTTCAAAGACGAAAACGGTGGCCTTGACCTGAGCAAAGATCCTATGGCTTTACAGCGTTTGAAAGAAGCGGCTGAAAAAGCAAAGGTGGAACTCTCCAGTGCAGCTACTACCGAAATTAACCTGCCCTACATTATGCCGGTTGACGGAATTCCGAAACACTTAGTACGTAGCCTGAGCCGCGCAAAATTTGAACAACTGGTTGACGATTTGATTCAACGTACCATTGCACCTTGTAAAACTGCTTTGCAAAATGCAGGTTACAGCACCAGCGATATTGACGAAGTAATTCTGGTAGGTGGTTCTACCCGTATCCCTGCGATACAGGCTGCCGTTGAAAAATTCTTTGGCAAAGCGCCTAACAAAGGTGTAAACCCTGATGAAGTAGTGGCCATTGGTGCCTCTATTCAAGGTGGTGTATTAACCGGTGAAGTAAAAGATGTGTTGCTGTTAGACGTAACTCCGCTTTCACTAGGTATTGAAACCATGGGCGGTGTAATGACCAAGTTGATTGAAGCCAACACCACCATTCCTTCCAAGAAAAGTGAAACCTTCTCTACCGCCAGCGACAACCAGCCATCTGTAGAAATACATGTGCTGCAAGGCGAGCGCCCTATGGCCCGCGACAACCGTACCATCGGACGTTTTCACTTAGACGGTATTCCACCGGCACCACGCGGTGTGCCACAGGTAGAAGTAACGTTTGATATTGATGCCAACGGTATTTTGCACGTAAGCGCTAAAGACAAAGGCACTGGTAAAGAACAAAAAATACGCATTGAATCTTCGAGCGGCTTAAGCAAAGAAGAGATTGAGAAAATGAAAAAAGAAGCCGAAGCCAATGCTGAAAGCGACCGTAAAGCCAAAGAAGAAGTAGAAAAACTGAACACCGCTGATGCGCTGGTTTTCTCTACCGAAAAACAACTGAAGGAATACGGAGATAAAATTCCTGCTGAAAAGAAAACAGCTATTGAAGAAGCGAAAGAAGAGTTGAAAAAAGCACACGCTGATAAAAACTTTGCTGACATAGACAGCGCAACTGAAAAGTTGAACGCAGCCTGGACAGCCGCTTCTGAAGACTTATACAAAGCCACACAAGAGCAACAAGCCAACGCCAATGCCGGCAACCCTGAAGGGGGCAACACAACAGGTGGCGATAAAACAGCCGATGTGCAGGATGTGGATTTTGAAGAAGTGAAGTAATGATTGTTTAGTATAACTGAAAGCCCTGTAAGAGAAATTTTACGGGGCTTTTATATTCAAAGCAAATGACAAAGGATGAAATAATAGATTGTTTAAACACACAAAGAGATATAATTCATGAATGTCTTTTATTACATGATGATTTTATATACTTGACACATCCTAATAGTACTGAAGAGTATAAGGCATACGCTAATTTCCAAATACTATGGAGAGCGCGAAGTGCATTTGTAAAATTATTGCATATAGAATTAAATAAACTTATCAAAAAATCTAATTCTCATCATTACAATATCCTAGGATTTTTAGACAAATTAAAAACCTCTACATACGCAACAAGTTTAGATATTGATAAATATATATCCTTAATCGAATCCAAACTAGGATATATTGAAAATCCTCACCCATTTAATTCTTATTCTAAGAAGGCCGCGGGAATTTTAAATGATATACGAGACAAGCATATTGCACATACAGATAAAGACAGGATGAAACACAATGACTCAATTTATCTGAAAGACATCAAAATATTGATAGATTCAATATACTTAATCATTAACGAAATGCGGCAAAGAATACTGAAAGAAAGCCCAATTGAACAAGCCTTATTTAGAGTGAAAAACCAGAATGATTTACTATCTTTTTTAGCACGAGGCGATCGATCTGAAACTTCCAACTTCGATGTATCTAAGTAACTTAACCTTTAATATAACCCGGCCGCTAAGCGTAGTTTGCAACTACGCTTTCCTCTAAATTATATGCACACAAATCAATTGTCGCTGGTAACCGGTACAGCTTTCTTGTTTTTGTAAAAAAGTCCTTGCAACCCAAAAGCTACATATCCTAGTGGTGCATAGCGTGGGGTAAAAAAGGCAAGTACTACTACCATGGTAAACACCACCAGTGAAAACACCAACTCCCTGAATAAATGTGTATGGTCTTCCTCCGCATCTGCTGAACAAAGTCCGTTTGCGGGGTTTAGCGCGTGTTTAAACAACAGGTAAGTAGCCAGGGTAGAAACAATGTAATTCACGTTGTAGAACAGCAGGGGAACAATGGTATGCTGCAAAGAATTTTCAAAATTAAATGCTGTTGAAAAAGGAATAAAAATAATGGAGAGCAATAAGAACAGGTTGTAACCTATAAGTTTGTTATCATAGTTTACAATGTGCTTAAACAATTAATGGTGCCTGAACCAAAATATTCCGATAAACACAAAACTTATCACTACCCCGATAAACATGGGTAAAACATGTAACAAGCCCTCAATGGCTGCTGCATTATTGGCTTCCGCTTCCAGGTGCGGAGGTTTTACCTCAATAATCATCAGGGTAATGGCAATAGCAAACACCGCATCACTAAAAAAAGCAATACGGTCAACCTGAAATTTTTGTTTTTCTTCGTTAAGTTTTGGGTTCATGGTAAGCAGTTAAGTTACCGCAAAATACTGTTTTTTCTTTTCGTGTGATAATTATTTCCTTTTAACCTCATTCGCCCTTTTCGCAATAAGAAAAAACAGGCAGCTAAAAAAACAAAGCAGGACAATTAAATATCACCCTGCTTTGTTTTAAGGTTGTTAGTGCCCATACCTACGTAGGCATAGAATCACACAAGGAAAAAATATGGATGCTATCCTTTCTTTATTCTATCATTCTTCTTATGTAGAAAGAAGTTGTATCGGAGAGTTTGAACTCACGAAAAACTTTATACTTTCCTGCATATCCGCTCACTTTGGCAGTGGTTACACCCTTTGTATTTTCAATATCATAAAGTGGCTGAACAATAAAGTCGGCATTACCGGATTTAAGTGCATTTCTTATCGCAAATGTTAATGCTACTTCAGAAGCATTGCCGGGATACTCTGCATTTTTCACAGAGGCAACACCCTCAATTTTCCGTTTTTCTATATTCACCTCGGCCACCATAGGCTTAGTGAGCACTCCCGATTTGTAAATAGGTTCACTATCAACTGCAAGTGTCCTTGTTCTTAATTGAGTACAGGCGCTGAACAAGCCAGCAATCAGAATCATATAAATATACTTTTTCATTTTGTTGTTTCCTTTTAATTTAAACTTATAGAGACGCTGCAGTAACTCCTAACAATAAAATTCCCAGAAGAACGCCCAAAACACCTGAAGAAGCCTTATTTGCCGGCTTGGTTTTATTGTTTGAGGTACTCGTGTTTTTTGGCTGAACAGTATTGGCAGATTCTATTGTAACATGAACAACTGTTTCTGTTGAAGGTGTTTTTTTGAATGCGTAAAAAGCAACGGTATCTTCCAACTTAAACTCCCGGAATGTTTTGTACATACCTGCAAAACCACTAACAGTCACCGTTGTTTTACCCTTTTTGCGGGTTACATCAAACATGGGGTGAACAATAAGGTCGGCATTGCCTGTTTTAATAGCCTCAGCTATGGCTAATTTTTTAGCCAATGCAACAGGGTCCTGTCCCATATAGTGTCTGTCCTTAATCACTACTTCGGCCCCAATTCTGCGGGCCTCAACCTCCACTTCAGCTACCATTGGTTGGGTCATTATCCCGGTTTGATGAATGTAATCGAAGTCAACCGAGGTTGAACTTGTTTTTAATGTTGTGGTACATGCCTGCATACACGTGAATACGAATGCAACAATGACCACCCTGATCAGGTAAAATTTTAATTTCATAATAAATTGATTTAAGTGTTATACAAGTATAAGTGATATATATTAATTTCAAATCATATATACAATTTCACCCTAACTCGTCTTAATTGCAACAACGAGGATGTCCAAAATAACTAAGAATACGATAGCCCCAATCATTTAAACGGGTAAACGTAATAACCTTGTCGCCAGAAAATTCACTGCACTGTTACACATCTGATTCCCGTAAAATATCGTTTGTAAGGGTATATTGCTTTCTTTACTCCGCAATAGCTTATATTTGAATACTAACTAACGGCTATGATAGTTGCACCCATACCATCCAATGAAAAGGAACGCCTTGATGCATTGAGGCGTTATGAGATACTTGACACAGATGCTGAGGTAGATTTGGAAGAAATAGTACAACTCGCTTCAACCATTTGTCAAACTCCTATTTCTTTGGTTTCTTTAATTGATGAAAACCGGCAGTGGTTTAAAGCACGCACAGGGCTTGATGTACCTGAAACCAGCAGAGACGTGGCATTTTGCTCACATGTATTGTTGGAAGAGGATGTGATGGTAGTGGAAAATGCGTTGGAAGACATCCGTTTTGCCGATAATCCTTTGGTTACCTCCGACCCCAACATTCGTTTTTATGCCGGTGCACCTTTGGTTACCCCTGACGGATTTAAACTGGGCACTCTTTGCATTATTGACAAGCAACCCCGAAAACTGAATGAACAGCAACTGTTTGCACTCAAAACATTAAGCAAACAAGTAATCAAACATTTTGAACTTTCGCTGCAAAATAAAAAACTGCATGAACTGAGCAGACTGCAAAACCGTTTCCTGTCTATCCTGTCGCACGATATGAAAAATCCTTTGATAGGTATTGACGGCTTATTGAGTTTGATGAATAGCGGAGATATAAGCAAAGAAGATTTTCACGAAGTGGCCAACGAGGCATCAGACCAGATAAAACTGGTATTGAACCTGCTCAATGATATTATGGGATGGGCCAACAGCACTGAAACAGCCGAGTTATCCAAAACAAAAATCAACTTACGCCAACTGGTTAAAAAACCGGTGGTTTTGCTCGCCTCTGTTGCTGCCCAAAAGAACAATGAGCTGGATTACCACATTTCGGAAAACATGGAGGTAACAGCCGATGAGGCCATGCTCGATTTTATTTTGCGCAACCTGCTTACCAATGCCAATAAGTTTACTGAAAACGGTAAGATAACTGTAAACGCTGAAGAGACAGCAACCCTATGGAAAATAACTGTTACCGATACTGGTGTGGGCATGAGCGAACAACATGTAGCGCGGTTGCTTAATCCTAAAAAACGTATAACTACAGTCGGCACCAAAAATGAAAAAGGCACCGGGCTGGGTTTGCTGCTGTCTAATGAGTTCATCAAAAAACACGGGGGCACTTTAAGCATCAACAGCAAAGAAGGAGTTGGCTCCACCTTCTCATTCACCCTCTCTAAATAAAGCGAAAGCGGCCGGTAACTTAATCCCGACCGCCTCGTATGAAAAATAATAAACCTATATGAATCAATCCTTTTTACCCAGGGTGTAAGCATAACCCAGGTTAAACATCCAGTTGCGGTTTTTGTAGTTGCTCTCTGTTTTATCCGTATCCGTGAGGCCATAGTTGTACCTGAAATCAGCAGTAATTTTCCCCGGACCCAGTTGGTAACTTACCCCTGCCATAGCCGTAATACCAATATCCAAACGTTTGGTATCTTTCCAGTTGCTGTCGGCCATATTTACCTCCTGCTTGGTACTACCCGCAAAAGGAATAGTTACTGTAACATCACCTATACCCTTATTGATGTATGAAAAATGAGGACCTGCTGCAAAGTAGGGTTGCAAGGCGGCATCGGGTCTTAAAGTATATTTGAACAAAACCGGAGCATGCAGGTATTGCGTTTTTACTTTCACATTTACATCAGCAATAAGTACCGAAGTGGTGGCGCTCGCATTCAGAAAACTGTACAGCACCTCTGCCTGAATAGCAAACTGTTTATTAACAGGGTATGCAAACGTTAACCCGAATTGTGAACCTGAGCCCGACTTAACAGACAGGTTGCTGATGGTGGTGTCGCCAAATCCGTCAACTGAAGGTTTGCTGCCGTTAAACCCTCCTTTCACACCAATTTCAAGTTGTGCGTGTGCCTGGTTCAAAGCGAAAAAAAGAGAAGCAGCTACTATGTATTTTTTCATGTATGTATGTTTTTACTACCTCTCAGACCACGCAGAAAATAGTTTCGCTGCATGTTGTCGTATTTTTTTCAGTAAACAGGTGAGCCGCAGAGGGCTGCTGCAACAAGATTAAAGCTCTTTAAATGTGCTGAATATTGCCACTGAAGAGATGAAAAGAAAATTTACTTGTAAATCAAATAATTATACCTATCTTGCGAACTCAATTTTAATAAATAATACAATGCAAGAAGGAACAGTGAAGTTTTTCAACGAAACGAAAGGCTTCGGATTTATCAGCCCAAGCGAAGGTGGCGAAGACATTTTCGTACATTCATCAGGTTTAGTAGACCGCATTCGCGAGAATGACAAGGTACAATTTGAAACTGAGCGCGGTAAAAAGGGCATCAATGCTGTAAGAGTACAAACTATTCGTTAATACATTATAGTAGTTTCCCGAAAAGCACTTCTTCACCGAAGTGCTTTTTTTTTGCCCTTCACTCAACGATAGTTGATTGTATCTCTTTGCCGAATTATGAAATACTGCTTCTGCTAAAGTAATTTTTTAAACCCCGTGGTTATATAGTGTTCATGCTCCAGAAGCCATTGTTTTCGCCAGGCTCCACCGGCATAACCTACCAACTTGCCGTTTGTCCCGATTACCCTGTGGCAAGGCACTATAATGGCAATCGGGTTTTTACCGTTGGCATTGCCCACCGCTCGTATGGCTTTCACATCACCCAAGCGTTGTGATTGTTGCAGGTACGTGGCTGTTTGGCCAAAGGGAATAGCATGTAACAACTGCCACACTTTCTGCTGAAACGCGGTGCCTTCGGGATTCAACTTACACGTAAATGTTTGGCGTTGCCCGTCAAAATACTCCTGTAGTTCCTGCACGCATTGTTGTGTAAGCAAAGAGGGATTTTCCCCATCGGTATGCTGCTCCACAAAATTCAATTCAATAACTCCTTCAGTGGTTGCAACAATTTTAAGCAGCCCGATGGGAGATGAAAAGTATTGAATAAATTTTTCTATAAGCATAGTGAGACAGGGGTAATAAAAAACTCCGATGCGCTATTGAAGCAACACACCGGAGTTTTAGAAAAATACAATTTATTTCGCGAAAGCCTTATCAATCAACAGGGCCACGTGCTCACGGTGAGCTTTGGTTTCGCCTGTTGAAGTAACATTTGCTGTAGCCATCAGGCCACGTATTTTTTTCAGCTGGCTCATGGCCGCTGATTTGGAAATGGGATCGAAGTTGGAATTACTGCCTTCCTGAATACCGGCCACAGTAATCAACCGCCTGGTGTACTCCAGTTGTAAATTCTGACGAATGGTATTCACTGTTCCGGCCATATCGTCTCTGAAACAATATTCTGTAAGGTCACTCATCATGTCGTACACGCTGTATTTGTTGCCGTATAAGCGGGAGTCAGTCATACGTTTTAACACTTTGGCGTTGGTTAAATGAGCCAGCGCATTGATCTGCATCATCGCAAACCTATCGTGCAACTTAGGATCCTCGTTGGTACCGAAAAAATTAAATCCTCTGCGTTGCACCTGCAGGTATTGGTACAAATCAGCGGGAGCAGCAAAAGCATTCGGAGAAAAAATGTAGGTGTTCAATGCGGACATCGCACGTTTCTGGTCTTTTAAATCAACCGGTGTCAACGGACGGGTTGCTCCTTTTTGTCCTGCCACTGCTCTGTCCACATACACTCCGCCTACGTAACGGGTTACAGTTGTGGCTGCGCCAAACCACTCACCCATACTTATGCTGTATGCCTGCACCAGTTCCTGGTATGTGCTTCCTTCTTTGATGTATTTCTCTTTCAGTTTAGGCAGTGTTTGATTAATCAAACGTATGCGGTCAACGGAATAGGTAATGGCATCGTTACTGAAATCATTCACGTTTACACGCGGGTCAATACCATTGGAAGAAGAGCGCATATCATCGGCATCGTTACCAAACATGAGGGTAGAATCTGCTGAACGACTCAGGATTTTTTGTAAACGCTCCCGCTCTTTCTGCTCCTCATCGAGTCCTTCTGAGTAACCGTATTCAATGGCCCATAAATCATACGGACCGGGACGGGTTGTGAAATAATCTCCTTGTTTCGATTTATCTAATGCAATGTTGGCTGCCGGATAATCCATTACTGAACCCACCAGTCCGATGGCTTGTGTCAATTTTTTATCGTGTGCCTGAACAGGGTTCCACAATTGTGTGGCTTTCATGTTGTGCATTAAGCCCATGGTGTGTCCCATCTCGTGCATTACCAGGTAATACAACGACTGACGCAGGTATTCGCGTTTCTCCAAATCATTGAGACCTTGTGCTTCCAAAGCCTGCATGCCGAACATGGTGCTCATGTGCAGGTGCTCGTCTGCATCGCAAAAATGTTTATCAGGCGAAACCACCGGAGCTTCATCATAGCCTTGTGCTTTGGCAGCAAAAAGTCGCTCCTGTTTAATGCGGTTAGTTACAAAAATATATTCGAGCATGATATCAGCACCCAGAATTTCTCCTGTACGCGGGTCAACAAAACTTGGTCCGTAACCACCAAACGGAGGTTGTGGTGATGAGGTCCAGCGCAACACGTTGTAACGGATATCACCGGCATCCCAGTCAGCATCATCGGGTTGTTCTTTTACTTCCACTGCATTTTTAAAACCTGCTTTTTCAAATGCCAGGTTCCATTGCAGTCCGGCAGCTTTAATGGTCTCGCGCAATTCTTTCGGAGTGGTTTTTTCTATCCACCACGTAATGGGTTTTACGGGTTCTGAAAGTGCTGCATTTTTATCTTTTTTCTCCAATCTCCAGCGGTGAATAACGTCTTTGTAATTTACGGCATTGGTGGTGGTCATGTCATTTACCTGATCTCCGAAAAATCCGATACGTGCATCATCAGCTCTTGATTTCATAGGCACCTCAGGCGCTTCGATCAAGCTGTGCTGCAACACAATGCTTATGGCCCGCTCATCGGTTACTTCGCGGCCTCCGCCAACTGTAGGAGAAGGATTATCATATACATATTCTACTCGTATGTCGGTGTTTTTTTCGTAGTTGCGCACCTGCAACAACTTGGTTTTTTCTTTGCTCAACATCCCCAACAAAGGTGGACTGTTAAACGGTGGCGGTGCAGGTGAAGGCTTTACCTGGTGTAATACCTCGGTTAAAAAAATACTGTTGCCATCCAGCAGCATATCGCCTGTTTCTGCGTTTTCGGCCACCACTTTCTGGCTCACTAAAACGGCCGGGCTTATGTTGGCCTGTGCTGATTTGCTCAGCTCACTTTGCGGGTCGAAATAAAAAGATGTATTCTGTACCACAAACTCTACCTTATCAAAATACTTGCGTATAGTGAACACTTTATTGTCTCTGAAACTGCCTCTGAAATGCCCTGCATTCACCACTCCGTTTTCAGTGTACGAAAAATAGATAAAAGTTTTGGCGAGGTGTTCTTTTTTCACAATAAAGTACAGGCTGCCGTTGGTGGTATCCTGAAACATAGGAAACAAGCCGTCATACTTTTTACAGGCTTTTGTTTTTTCAGCAATACCTGCTTTTTTAGGCATCTCAGCACCTGCAGGTTTTTCATCACCCTTCTTGCGTTGGGCAAAGGTTGGCAATACCAATAACATGGCAAGAGGCCATAACAAAATCTTCTTCATATAAGTGTAATAGAATTTAAGGCAAGTTACAGGGCAAAGGGGAATAACACAAACTTTTGCCGTTTGCCGGTCGGTTTATTTAATGCGTTGAACGAGAAATCTATCCCTTAAAACTCCAGGGCTTTTTTCACCATGTTTTCGCTGCCGATGTAAATGGGCACACGCTGGTGAAGCTCGGTAGGCTGAATATCGAGAATACGTTCTTTCCCTGTGGAAGCCATTCCACCTGCTTGCTCCATCAGAAATGCCATGGGGTTACACTCATACAACAACCTCAGTTTACCGTTGGGTGCTTTGGCTGTTGGTGGGTAAATAAAAATACCGCCTTTCAACAGGTTGCGGTGAAAATCGGCCACCATGGAGCCAATGTAACGCGCGCTGTAAGGGCGACCGGTAGCTTTATCGTTTTGCTGGCACCAGCTGATGTACTGCTGCACGCTTTCAGGAAATTCTGATTTGTTGCCTTCGTTGAGCGAGTAAATTTTACCGTCTTTAGGAATTTTCATATCGGGGTGTGAGAGGCAAAACTCCCCTATGGACGGGTCGAGTGTAAAGCCGTTTACTCCGTTGCCTGTTGTAAATACCAGCATGGTGGATGAACCGTAAATCACATAACCGGCTGCCAGTGCTTTGTTGCCTTTCTGGAAAAAGTCTTCGTTGGTAGCAGGGCCACCTTCAGGACTCACCCGTTTGAAAATGGTAAAGATAGTACCGATGGAAACGTTAACATCAATGTTGGATGAACCATCCAAAGGATCCATGGAAACCACATACTGCGCTTTCTGCGACACAGGGGTGTTGATTTGAATAATGTCATCATCCTCTTCAGAGGCAATGGCACAACATTCTCCGCCACGACTCAGGCAGTCTATCATCAGGTCATTCGCAATCACGTCCAGTTTTTTCACATCTTCTCCCTGCACATTGGCTTTTCCTGCTTCGCCTAAAATACCGGCCAAACCTGCTTTGTTTACCTCACGGCTGATGACTTTGGCTGCAATACCAATATCTCTCAATAATCTGGAAAAGGCTCCTTTTGCTCCGGGGTATTCGTTTTGGCGCTCAATAATGAACTGGCCCAGGGTAGTGATGTTGAACTGTGACATGTGTGTGTATTTCTATTGTATGCGGCAAATATAACAAAGTATACCCGGCTAAAAAACGGGGGTAAGCATTCCCGAATGGTCAAAAAGCGGGGAAATCTGTATGTTTGCAGCCCCAATATCAGGCACATGAAAGTATTTAAATTCGGAGGTGCATCAGTAAAGCATGCTGAGGCCGTGAAAAATGTTGCGAATGTTTTGCGCAACTTTCAAAAAGATGATTTGTTGATTGTTGTTTCCGCTATGGGTAAAACCACCAATGCACTGGAACAACTGGCTTTGGCCTATTACAAAAAGGACAAGAACAAAAATAAAATCTTCAACGAAATAAAATCCTTTCATGAGCAAGTGATCAGCGGCCTGCTGAAAGATAAAAAATCACATGCCTACAACGACATTGAAAACCTGTTTATAGAACTGGAGTGCCTGCTGGAAACCAAACCGGAAAGCAGTTTTGATTGTGTGTACGACCAGATTGTAAGTTACGGGGAAATTTTCTCCTCACGCATTGTGAGCACTTACCTGAATGAAAGCAACCTACGCAACCGCTGGATGGACGCTCAGAACTTTATCAGCACCGATAACAATTTTCGTGAAGGTAAAGTGGATTGGGAACTCACGTACGACATCATCAGCAAAAAACTAAAGCCCATTGTTAAAAAACAAATGGTGGTAACACAAGGTTTTGTGGGCCGGACTGCTGACTTAAAAACGGTAACACTGGGACGCGAAGGTTCTGACTACTCTGCTGCCATTTTCGCCTACGGACTGGATGCTGAATCAGTGACCATATGGAAAGATGTGGATGGTGTAATGAATGCCGACCCTAAAAAATTCCCTGACGCGGTGAAACTGGACGCCCTCTCCTATTCTCATGCCATTGAACTGGCCTATTACGGAGCTACTGTTATTCACCCTAAAACCATACAACCGTTACAAAGCAAAAACATTCCGTTGTATGTACGCTCTTTTATTAACCCCAAAGGGAAAGGCACTACCGTAGCCAACAACAGCAAAGAGAAAAATATTCCTACGTTTATTTCCAAAACCAATCAGGTGTTACTCTCCATCAGCAGTAAAGATTTTTCGTTCATTATTGAAGATAACCTGAGCAAAATATTTTCGGTATTTGCCAACAACAAACTGCACATGAACCTGATGCAAAACTCAGCCATTAGCTTTAGTGTGTGTGCCGATAACAACGAAGAAAAAATTGCCGCACTTAAAAAAGAACTGAGTAAAGATTACGTGGTAAAAGCCAATACCGGAGTAGAAATGCTTACCGTTATGCATTACACGGATGCTTCCCTTACTAAATTACTCAAAGGCAAAAACGTATTGCTGGAACAGCGCACACGTGCCACCGTACAATTTGTATTGAAATAAACTAAGGCTAAATCGGTTTAACTGAACTGTTTTTATAGTACTCAATTTTGTAGTGAAACATCTCTGCCATGCGCTCCCCCTGGCTTTTGGCTTTTTGTGCCTTCTCGCCAATAAAACACTCGTCAACCGTTTGGTAAAAGAGTTGTAACCAACGGTCGAAATGTTCCCTGCCCACAGGCAATTGAGCATGCGGTGAAAACGGACTGCCAAAATAGGTGTGCTCCTCCAGCAACACTGTTTGCCAAAAGCGGTACATCTTTTCCAGGTGCTCGGGCCAGCGGTTTTCTATCCGGCTGTTAAAAATGTCTTTCAGCAAATCATCTTCCCTTACTTTTGCATAAAAACTGTTCACCAATATTTTGATATCGTCAATGGTCAGTATGTCTTTTCGTTGTTCCATCAAACAAGTAATTACAGCAAGCAACAAACTCGCAAAAAATACTTTTGCGCGGCACATTGCTTATTATTCTGCTGCAAATATACCTGCAATTAATTTATTTAGGATAAATTTGTCTTAATTTGATTTTACCCTGTTACTATGGAGATTAAAGAAGAGAAAAAAGCACTCCGCAAAAAAATGCTGGAGCATCGCTTACAACTGGATAAACACACTAAAGCCGCGCACGATGCTTACATCTGCACACAGCTTGAAGCCGTGATTGAGGCGAATAATTGCGCAGTGATACATGCGTACATTCCCATGGCGGGTGAAATTAATATCACTCCACTATTGGTGAACCTGATGAACAAAGGTGTCAAAATTATCTGCCCGAAAACGCTGCCGAAAAGGCAACTGGAAAATCGTGTACTACATTCTCTCGATGAATTAGAGACGGGCATTATGGGCACACAACATCCGTTGAAACAAGAAGTGTATGAAGGCCCGTATGATTTGATCATAGTACCGGGGCTGGCCTATGACAATAACCGCTACCGTTTGGGTTACGGTGGCGGTTATTATGACAATTTTTTAGTGAATCAACCTGCAGCTATAAAAGCCGGAATATTTTATCCGTTTCAACAACTGCACCGTGTACCTACGGAGGAACACGACATACAACTGGATACTATCTTTTCTAACGTGTAAAGTTGTGAAACATTAGTTCACCTTGCAGGTTGTTCTGTTTTAATAAAAAGCAGCGCTTAAGGTGTTGCTTCTTAAAACGACTACAACAGGATAATCAGCAGGATGAGGATAATAATAATGGCACCTACAGAAATGTAAACTCCGCCTTCATTTTTCTTAAGACGCTTTTTAATATCTTTTACCTCTGTACGCAATACCTTTTTCTCGGCAGGTGAAAGACCTGAAAGGTCGCGTGCCTTTAACTCATTTAAACGCTGCAAATCCAATCCTGCTTGATTCTGACAGGCCATTTTGTTGGCTGCCATGGTAACGGGATCCGGTTCTTTTGCTGCACTCACCCGCATAGGGGCAAAATTTAACACCAGCATGGCTGTTAAAAAATAAAGTACTGATTTTTTCATGTGTAAGTTGGTTACTCGTGAATACGTTTTCACCCAACAAAGGTGGTTTTAGTAAGTAAACATCCTGTTACACATTTCACGGAATGAGTTATATCATTCACACCTTAAAGTACTGCTTGTACCAATCTATCTCGTGATGGTCCTGTTTGGACTCGTCTACCTGATGTGCAGGGTCAATTTTAGCATACAGTATCTCCAATGAGGCAAAGTCGCGCTGGCTGATGACCTTAAAACCGTTGCGCATAAGTTGAGCTGCACAAACACCGGCTCCTATACGGTACACTTTATTCTCGGCAAACCGGTTGCCGTCATAAATAACCTGACTGCCACAGGCGGCACTTACGTCCATGAGCACGGCTAACTCAATGTTCTCTTTTCGGGCTATCTCCAACATCTTTTCTGATGCTTTTATCATGCCCTCACTCCAATCCACTCCTGCATCGGTAAGCACTTTCACTTTTCCATCCAACACATCAAAGCCGGTGCCGCCATGTATATCGCACATGGCTCTGGGGCTGCCAAATGAAAACTCCTCCGGACAAAACGTTGAAATTTTTACGGTAGGGTACTGCAATAGCTTTAAAGCGGAAGGATACTCACCGTTGGCCGTGCCATCATACCCGCAGGTAATGCCGGAGAGGCAGGCACTCATTAAAATGCGTAAAGGCTGTTCCGGTGTAGGTGTTCTGAGTGCCCTCAGGTAATCTCTGTCTGTCATAGTGTAGCTGTATTGGTTGAGCAAATGTAAGCATCCGGCTCTTTCAATAATGAAAAAATCACTACGCAGTAATACTAAATAAATTGAACGGGAAAAGTCACCAGAGAAGAAGCTTTAAAGGGAAAGCCTTCTACTCCACATTTTTTCTTGCAACTAGTATGGTGTGTACATCCATTTCACCGGATGATTTTTGGTATTCCACTTTGTGCACTTCTATGTTATCAAATTTTTCCTTCTTGAGTTGCTTAATAATTTCATCTGATGTGTGAAAATAAAAGTAGGTTCTGTCACCACTGCTGCCGGTCTGATAACCTGACTGAGCGCTGTCGCCTTCAACAAAGCTAACATACAGCAGTCCGTTGTTATGAAGTAACTGAAAACAATCTGTAAATAGTTTTGATACATCAAAAGGTGATAAATAAGGCAAACAAAATCCCGCAACTATACCATCGAAGGTAGTTTTAAGTCCCCCAATCTGTCTGCTGTCCATTACAGAAAACCTTGCTGTAGGATTATTCTTTCGGGCTAGTTCTACCATGTTGGGAGCCACATCAATTCCAAGAATATTAAAATCAGGTCGTTTGGATAGCAGGTACCTTGTAATATTTCCCGGTCCGCAGCCCACATCTAATACTGCTGCCCCTTTTTTAGTTATGGAATCGCAAATAACATCATAGGTGTTGTTGTATAAATCAAGATCCATAAACTTCTCCTGGTAGAGTAAAGCTACCTTGTTCCATGTATCAAACGTTTCTGTATACCTATCCATGTATGAAACTTATTCTAACCGACTATGACTATTATTAAGGTTGAAGACTAACACTAAAAAAATGCAAAAAAAGAAAACAGTAATTCTGCTGGAGTAACTACTGCGTTATAAATTAGCTAAGTGTTCTCCTGAGCAAAAGAATAAACTCACGAGAGGTAGTTAGGAATGACTGCATTAAGTGATTTTTTGTTTTGTTAATCGTTTGATGCCTTTTTTTGAAGCAAGTTTCGGTAAGGGCATTTTCTTTCCGGTTCTCTTATAGTAGGTTATGAACTCACTTATTCTTTGCTTTTCTTCTTCTGTCAATGGAGTTGGATCTACAACAAAGTCAACTCCTATTGGTTCTTTTATATGTCCCATGATTCTGTAGTTATGTAGGAAAATATTTTCTGATAAGTTTGATTGCTTCATTCGGGAAAACAACCATTTTATGCCCCCCGATATGTGTAGCGCCTATGGTCTTTTCATAATGTTCTATAAGTTTTGTTTTAGATGTGAAAGAGATAAATCCTTGGTATCCCTTATCCCATGAAACTTTACAAGTAAACGCGAATAGATTTCCGGGTACACCTTCGTAGAGTTTATGTCGCCCAAGATTAAATGGTGCACTTTCGATGAGATGTAAATAAAAATGGTCTCCATTGTCACTTATACTAACTAATCCTTGTATAATTTCAGGATTGTTGCGAATCGTGAGTTTGAACACTTCTCTATCTGCAAGCTTAAACTCGTCAGCCCAGTTAAAAAGCCACTTATTTGTCTTTACTACATTTTTTAAATCTGCCTTCGAAACGGGGTGCACATCAGTAGGAAAACTGTCTCCTGATATGAGATTAACAATACTGTTGGTCAGTTTATCAATCTCAATTCCAATATGATATTTTGTCTGGCCTGACATACCTCAAATATACTGAAAATTATTGAGAGTTAAATAGGCGTTTGCCCTTTCTCTCATATTTCCTTTATGCTTCCCACATTAATTGATAAGACCAAACCATGAAAGCCATTTATCGCAGATTTACCTCATAAACTATTTCAACCTCTCCAATCGTCCTTTGCGTTTTACAATGTTTTTGTAGTCCCATTGAATCTCACGCGATTTTTGCAACCAGCGAATCAAATCGTCTACCACAATTTCAGAAATACTGTTGTAAAACACGGAGGCATCTTTAAATTTTTTCCCTCTCACACTTAGACCCGGCTCGTCAAAATCAGCACCGCTCCAAAACATTAACCGTATACCGGCTTTCTGTTGACTGTAACCTACAATAGGATTGCCCTCTAAAAACCAGACGGGGTGAGCATGCCAAACTTTATGCTCTGCTTCCGTAAGCTCATCGTTTATTATAGCAGCCAGTTGCTCACAAATTTCTTTGTAAGGTGAAGCCTGCTTGTTGTTGTATGCCTGAATTTCTTTGTTCATTGTGATGTAATTATTGTTCTACAAAGAGCGACTGTGCTCACCACTTTGCCCTGTAAATCTTGCAATAAAAACTTATAAAAGCAAGTTCAAGAATTCTTAGTCGTACACTGAGAATAGCATATGATTTTTACCACTCTGTTCAACTTCCTTTTTAAAATTCTGCAATAATGAGTTTTTTCATTCCCATCATATTTTTAAATACACCCGGTTTTTTGGTGAGTTCTTCCCAATTCTCCGGACACACCTGCCAGCTTAATCCATATTTGTCTTTGAGCCAACCACAAACACTCTCTTCACCACCATTTGCGGTAAGAGCATTCCAGTAGTAGTCAATTTCTGCCTGATCTTTGCAGGGAATCATAAACGAAACCGATTCATTGAACTTAAACAACGGCCCCGCATTAATGCCAATAAACCGCATACCCATTATTTCAAACTCCACCGTAAGTACCTTGCCTGCGAAATCCTTTTGAAACTCGGCCAGTCCTTCGGCCTCTGTTTTGGGATAATACGTGGTGTTAATCAATTTTCCATCCTTAAAAATGGAAAGGTAATAGTCTGCAGCTTCTTTTGCGTTGCCGTCAAACCATAGGTTTGGAATTATCTTATGCATACTTGGAATGCTTTACTTTTTGAAATATGTATACAACTGTAAAACTGCCCATAAAAAACAATAAATGCAAGTTTAATGAATTCTTAGTCGCTGAATAAGGAGAGCTATTCGTTGCATTTATATCCGCCTGTATAAATGAATTGAGTAAGTATGTGGATTGGGCTGTCTAAGAATTAAATGTTTTTCATTGATCAAAAGAATCTCCAATTCAAATGCTTTTTTTGATTTTTCCCTTCGTCTGAGTTTTAGTGTACATTTTTTTGAGTCAATACTATAGTATAGTTTACTTGTCTTTTTGCCGTTAGTAAACGAGTACGTTCCGCTGGCTGTATATGTCGAAACTACTGATGTACTTTTTAATGAGTCGATTACTTTTGCTAAGCTGTCCAAGTTTGGTACCTCATAAACGGGAAAACCTGCCACCCATGTCCAATTGCCCAATAATTTTGAGCTGTCACAAAAATTCTGTCCGTAAGAAATACTTGAACAATAAATTAGAATAGCTGAAAATATTACCTGTCTATTTAATATGGTCATAAGTTACCGATAACATTAAAGTATGCCCTGCTTCAAACTCTTTGCCCCGTAAAACTGCCCATAAAAACTTATAAATACAAGCCATTTGTAACTTTCAACAATTCTGCTTTGCGCCCTCTATGATAATATATGTATTTCTAACTTCAAGCTAGCGTAAGCAGAACCTACTCATAGGTGAAGAGCGCAGTTGCTATGCTGCTTTAGATGATGGCTTACGCTTTTTGCTCTTAAGTTTCTTGATAAACTCACTGAGCCCTTTTTCTTCTGCTTTTGTCAATGGTTTGCTTTGTATAAAGTCAACGTCAAGGTGGTCATTTTTTGTTCTCATACTATTATGATTTAAAATATTTGTCTACAAGTTTGAGTGCAGGGTACAAAAACCTCACCCATTGCCCCGTAAAACTGCCCATAAAAACTCATAAATACAAGCCTTTTAGTAACTTTCAAGTGCCTGCCTTGCGCCCGCCTGTGTAGCTTGTAACTACAAGCTGCATAAAAGAAAACGTAGACACAGCCTAAGGTTGGGTGAGGTGAGGGTCTGTGATTGTTGGTAAAAAATGGAAAATGTGTCAATATTGAAAGATATAAATTGTTAGATTTGTGTAATTACGATGGACAAAAAAATTGGCATATTCTCATTCTTTGCAGGAGCAGGTTTCCTCGACTTAGGTTTTGAAAAAACTGGTCGTTATGAAACACTGTTTATGAATGAATATCACAAGGCATTTGCTGATATTTATGTTGCGTCAAGGAAAAAGTTAGGAATTGCTCCCCCTGTCTTTGGCCATCAAGTTGCTGATATTACAGAAAACCTGACTAATCTAAATTCAATTTGGTTAGCAGATAATATGAAAGAAGCTAAGAAAAGTCACGATATAGTTGGTTTTATTGGAGGTCCACCTTGTCCTGATTTTTCAGTTGCTGGAAAAAACAGAGGTCAGTCTGGTGAAAACGGAAAATTGTCAGGAACTTACATAGAGTTGATTTGTCGAAATAAGCCAGATTTTTTTCTGTTTGAAAACGTTAAAGGTCTTTACAGAACTGCAAAGCACAGAGAGTTTTTTGAAGCAATGAAATTGAAGTTGATAAATTCAGGCTATTATATAACTGAAAAATTAATCAACGCAATTGAATTTGGTGCACCACAAGATAGAGATAGAATAATACTAATTGGATTTCAAAGAAGTGCTTTAGGTGATTTTGGTTTTAAATTAAATGGATCACCGTTAATTAAAAACTTTAATTGGGAAAAGAATACATTATTTAAAGCTGATGAAGTATTTGGCTTGAATTGGCCATCATTAGAAAAGTTTATTGAGAATTCTAAAAAGCCAATGCCGTCAAATCTTCCGATTGAATTAACTGTTGAGCATTGGTTTAAAAAGAATAATGTAGAAAAACACCCTAATGCAAATCATTATTTTACTCCTAGAGCAGGTCTTGCAAAATTTGAAGTAATTGATGAAGGCGATGATTTGAAAAAATCTTATAAGCGTTTACATCGATGGCGCTACTCACCAACTGCTGCTTATGGAAATAATGAAGTCCATTTGCACCCTTACAAACCAAGAAGGATTTCTGCTGCTGAAGCATTAGCAATACAGTCTTTGCCGAAAGAGTTCGTGATACCTGACAATATTACACTAACTGATATGTTTAAGACTGTCGGAAATGGAGTTCCATACTTAGCCGCTAAAGGACTTGCTGAAAACATTTTTGATTTCATCTTTAACAATCCAATAAAAGATTTGAAAACGTCATATGCAGAAATTAACAGCAAGCAATATAGTAGCGTTCATAAATCAGCTTGATAAAAAAGCTACATACAATTACCTTAACCCAAGAAACAAAGGTGTTATTCAAATTGTAGAAGTTGAATTGCCAGAAGGTCCGATAAGAATTAAAAGGTGGGACCCTTCAAAAGGCGAAACATCTGAAAAGAAAAAGGTTGAACCAATTTCTACTGAGTTGATTTGGAGAATTGCAAATGCCTTTACCGTTAACCAACCAATAAATTTTGATAGAGTTTTAGGAGGAAGCTACAACACACGAAGTGTGTTAGAAGCGTTACTTGCTCACACTCCACAATTCCAATTTTGTTATCCGGGACGAATAGAAACTACTGGCGGTAATCCAGTAATTAAAAGAGGTCATAAGCACTTGATGTGGTCACCAAATGAACCACATAAGAAAGGAGTTATAAAAGAAACTAAAACAGAAATTGTAATTTCAGAAGTCCCAAATCTTGAGGTGTTTTATGATGCTTTGGTTTTACCTTCTGATATCAAGTCTAATGATATTGATATAAATGTCCAAAGGCGACACGCTCAAATTCAAATAGCACTTTATTACATTGGGTTGCAGTTAGGTTTTAGAACTTGGGTAGCACAAAATGATAAAGGGATTTTATATAAAAATAAGAAGCTCGGTGAGTTTGAAGGAATAATAGTATCGTTAAAAAATGAACAGTTAATGTCCGCTTATGACGATGCTATTCGTGCTGCTTTGTTGATTGATTGCATTTGGTTTAAAAACGGAACGTTAATGCCTGCTGTTATGGAAGTTGAACACTCTACTGGCGTTACAAGCGGTTTGTCAAGAATGAAAAATTTTAAGGATAAGTTTCCACCTTTCCCAACAAGATATGTAATTGTCGCACCGGATGAGGATAGAGATAAAGTTGTCAAGGAAGCGAATAAGCCACAGTTTAATGATTTGAACACTCGCTTTTTTCCATATTCTGCTGTTGAAGAGTTGTATGCACTTTGTCAGAAAAGAAAACTTAAAGGTGTCACCGAAGAGTTTTTAGATTGTTATATGGAACCAGTCTTGACGAATTAACTCACAAAATTTAAAGTCAGCCCCTCTCTAATCCAGCCTATGCAATTGTAGTTCCAAGCTAAGCGAAGGCGCAACCTACGATTAGGTGAGGGCAGGCTCAGTCTGCGCTCAGGAGAAGAAGATGTAATTTTTTCAAAATGGTAAGTCATCACCATCGTCAACGACTGGATTATTATGTTTTAAGTCATATAAATTGTCACTTATGTTTGCCTCAATTGAGTCAGCCTCAATTAAGTTTCCTTGTTTTATTCTTTGAGCGATAGTAGAGTTTGCAAAATTGAAAGCATGAATATATAGTCTTTGTGATGCCCTCGTCATTGCCACATATAATAGTTTTAATTCAGTTATACTGTCTGCATTTGCCATTATACAAATTCTACTTTCAAGTCCTTTTGATGAATGATAAGTTGTAATTATTAAAGTCTTTTCTATTATTTCTTTGGTAACTTTTGCGTTAGATTGTATTTGCGTTGGAAGAATAGAATAAAATTGTTGGGCATTTTTTAGTGTTGGAAATAAAATCATTATGTCCTCATATTTATAACCAACAATATTTATAAGATTAAGAAGTAGGTCTGCAATAGTGATTGGACCACCTTCAATAAATTGAATCTCACTAAGAACATTAGTCTGGTTATCTATACCAACTTTGCCTTCGTAAAAACGTTCAACTTCCTTTTTTAGTTTTTTGTCTGTAAGTAGAACTTTTAATGCAAGTTCAATATGACTTTTCCCAGACCTATACGTATGTTTTAATAATTTACTTCTTCCTCTAATCTTAATCCCCAGTTGTTCCCAACTGTGTTCTCTGGGATTATAGATACTTTGTAATCTATCCCCTGCAAGAAATAAATTTTCTTTCAGTTCATTTTCGTGATTGTGCTTCTTACAAATCTTAATACATATTCTAATCCAATCATCATAAAAATCCTGATACTCATCAATTAATACTGCATCATAGATAGGTGTTGCTTTTATAAGTGCTTGCTTTGGCAGTTCATCTCTCCAAAAAGAATCATCGGGATATTGTGGAACTCCAATATTTGCTATGTCCAAGGCTAGTTTATGAAAAGTTGAAATTGAAATATTCTCTCTTGCAATACCCATGTATGGAAAGTCATTACTAAGTATTTCCATCCTATTCTCTAACTTTCTTGATAGTGACCTATTATAAGTTACAATTTTGATTTTCCATGCTGGATTTTCTTTTAGCAAATGAATTGCTCTTGAAAGTAATATGACCGTCTTACCACTTCCAGGGACACCACTGACCATGTAGTGCCCATTTGGGATTTTTTTAGCAAACTGTTCTTGCGATGAGTCTAATGCCTTAATTGTCGATAAAATTTCAGTATTGTCTCCAATATCTTCAGCGTCAAAGTTAGAAGTGTCAAGAATTTTAATCTCTGGAAATAAAATACTCCTGAGAACTAAAAGCTGGCCTTCTTTAATCAAACATGAAGAATTGCCGAACAAATCATTAAGTTCAAGATTTCTAAGCTTTTCACTTAATAAAATTTTTGAAGGGGGTTGATTTAAAACACCACCTAGTTCTGAATGCTCATCCAAAGTCATGTTGGGTAGAATAACAACACTTGAAAGATTGTAGCATGGATTTGCATTGGTATCTAGAAGTCTGATGTCAGACTCAAAAAGTCCTTTTGATAAATTGAAATATTGGTTCGCTTTAAAAGCAGGATTATCATCAACTTTACCAGTTTTTAAATTGACTTTAAGTCTATTTATATTTGAGATGTAATTTAAACTCCAATCTTTAACTTCAATTATTGAAACACCTTTGAATGGGTCAATTAAAATAAAATCCGGTTCGAGATTTCTAATTCGAGGTTTCAAATACAGAAATGCTGAGTAAGTTATTGAGGAGTATAAACTTCTAATTCTATTGAAAACCTTTTCTTCACCGGGTGTAAACTCGCTATCGTTTGGAATTGCTACTATGCTCATTAGTCTATCTTTTATTTTTGCTGCTTAAGTATTTCTTGAGAGTACAATAAACTTTGTATGCAGAACTGAAGCAAATACTTTGTACTAAACTGCATGCTAAGCTAGGAATACCCCGTTCCATTGTTAGAGACAGTAAAACTGGACGTTCGAAGATGGTCAGTTCGAAGTTTGCAGGAACTTAGTTCAGTTCTGTTTACTAAATCAAATGTCTTGTCGTCCATATTGGTACAATGCACTGTTTACGTGTAACGCTGATGTCTTTGCAAGTTCTGCAACTTTGATGATATGAGTGTGAACCATGCTGCAAGTCGCATAATTGTCTAAAAGTGACCCTGTAGTTTCTTCAAGCCAATGTGGGTCAAAGTCGTTCATAAAAGTATAGCCTTCTCTTATCAATCTGATTATGCCTCTATCTACTTCAATTCCTGTTGGCAAAACGATTGCGTTAATGCCGTCAATGTCCCAAAGTCGTTGCTGGTCTCCAAGGATAATTTTGAAAGGTCCTAAAAACAACCAAGGTCCAATACCACTAACTTGTCCTTTGTCACGCAAGTCATTTAGTTGACTCAAAAGTCGTTGCTGAAGTCGGTTGATGTCTTGAACTGAACAACTATTAAAGTTGGGCATCAAATGTCTTACTTTTCTGTAATACGCTCTAAAATTTGTCATTGCACTGTCCAAATCGTCAAAACCAAATCGCTTACAAAACTTTGCTGCAATTGTGTTGTCTTTGGCAATTTTCCCGTCAATAAAAGCGGATGCATATTCAACAAAAGCACTTTCAAATTTTGCGTGTCCTGTCCAACACAAAGCAATGGCGGATGCAATAGCGAAATAACTTTCAGTTAAGTTTTGAAAATAGCCATGATTATAGTCATGAAGTTCAATACTGAATGAGTGTCCTTCTTTTGCAAGGTAGTCAGCAATTTCTATGTCTCGATTTTTCATATGTGTCTGAGATGATTACAGTATAATCGTGATTTTATTGTCGCTAAGTCGTTTATGCGAACCAAAGGTTCGTTTTGTAGTCCGTAATGTGAAAGGCTACTACCCCGTAAGAAAACGGAGCATTCGGCACAACAGCAATAAAGGTTTTTTCAGGGTGCATAGGTTGGTTTTCAATTGCAATATAGCCGGTTACGGGTAATTTGCAATACGTACCAACAAAAAAGCGCCTCCTTTGCGGGAGGCGCTTTTCTTATAAGGTAAAGAGGTATTAGCCGTTGCTTAAGGCTGCGGCACCACCTACAATCTCAGAAATCTCATTGGTAATAGCTGCCTGGCGGGCACGGTTGTATTGCAGGCGCAGGGCCTTTAACAGCTCACCGGCATTGTCGGTTGCCTTATCCATAGCCACCATACGCGCACCGTGTTCACTGGCAAAAGAATCGAGCAGGGTACGGTACAGCGTGGTTTTTAAAATACGCGGCACCAGCTCTTCCAGTATCTCGGTTTGCGAGGGTTCAAATATGTAATCGTTTTTAGCGGCACCTGCTTTAGCAAAGTCGTTTACGTTAATGGGCAAAAACTGCTCAGCGGTGAGCAATTGTGTACCGGCATTTTTAAACTTGTTGTACACTATTTCCACCGCATCAAACTCACGCTTTTTAAACGCTTCCAGCACATGCTCAGCAATACCAAAACCGGTTTCGGCATTCAGACTTAAAAACGCCTCGCGAAAAGCGTTGTTCACCTTCATTTTGGTACGGCCAAAATATTCAAATGCTTTTTTACCTACGGGCAACACGGTTACGTTTCCGGCTGCAGCCTGTGTGGCGTATTTACCGTTAATGAGCAGATTCGTTTGTTTAATGACGTTGGCATTGAAGGCACCACACAGCCCACGGTCACTGGTTAATACAATGAGCAATACTTTTTTAGGGTCGCGCTTTTCGAAATACGCAGCCAGTGAATCGCTGTCAATGGAATCAGCCAGGTTCACCAGAATGCCTTGTAACTTCTCTGCATAAGGGCGCATTTGCACAATGGCATTTTGCGCTTTACGCAGCTTGGTGGCACTCACCAACTTCATGGCCTTGGTGATTTGCTGTGTGGAGCTCACCGAGGTTATCCGTATACGTACTTCTTTTAAATTTGCCACAGGGTATCTGTATTTGTGTTACGGGTTGTACTCAATATTAGTTAGCGTATTTAGCGCTCAAATCTTTCGCTACAGCTTCCAGCACACTGGTAACCTCATCGTTGATGTTGCCTTTGCGCAGGTCGGCCAGTACATTGCTGTGTTTAGCTTCCAGGAAATTGAGGTATTCTGCTTCAAACTCGCGCACTCTGTTTACCGGAATTTTGGTTAACAAACCTTTTGTTCCTAAGTAAATGATAGCTACTTGTTTTTCTACAGATACAGGAGAATATTGTCCTTGCTTTAACACTTCCACGTTGCGGGCACCTTTATCCAGTACTGATTTGGTGGCAGCATCCAGGTCAGAACCGAATTTAGAGAACGCTTCCAGTTCGCGGTACTGCGCCTGGTCAAGTTTCAGGGTTCCGGCTACTTTTTTCATGGATTTGATTTGTGCATTACCACCCACACGCGATACCGAGATACCTACGTTAATGGCAGGGCGCACACCTGAGTTAAACAGGTTGGTTTCCAAAAATATCTGTCCGTCAGTAATAGAAATTACGTTGGTAGGAATATAGGCTGATACGTCACCGGCCTGTGTTTCAATGATAGGAAGTGCAGTTAATGAACCTCCGCCTTTTACCAGATGTTTGATGGAATCGGGCAGGTCGTTCATGTTTTTAGCTACGTCATCGTTGGCGTTAATTTTAGCCGCACGCTCCAGCAAACGGCTGTGCAGGTAAAATACGTCACCGGGGTAAGCTTCACGTCCCGGAGGTCTGCGCAACAACAGCGACACCTCACGGTAAGCCACTGCTTGTTTTGACAAATCATCATACACAATCAAAGCCGGACGACCGGTGTCGCGGAAAAACTCTCCGATGGCCGCACCCGACATAGGCGCGAAGAACTGCAACGGAGCAGGCATAGAAGCGGTAGCCGATACAATGATGGTGTATGGTAAAGCTCCGTATTGCTCCAGGGTGTTTACCACCTGTGCAACGGTAGATGCTTTTTGACCAACGGCCACATAAATACAATATACAGGTTCGCCTTTATCGTAAAATTCTTTTTGGTTGATGATGGTATCAATACACACCGCAGTTTTACCTGTTTGACGGTCGCCAATAACCAACTCACGCTGTCCACGTCCGATAGGGATCATGGCATCAATCGCTTTTAATCCGGTTTGCAACGGTTCTTTTACCGGCTCACGGAAAATTACACCCGGTGCTTTACGCTCCAGTGGCATCTCGTAGGTTTCGCCTACTATCGGGCCTTTGCCGTCAATAGGTTCGCCCATGGTGTTTACCACACGGCCCAGCATACCTTCGCCCACTCTGATGGAAGCGATTTTTCCGGTACGTTTTACTACGTCACCTTCTTTAATTTTTTCTGAGTCGCCCAATAATACCGCACCCACGTTGTCCTCTTCAAGGTTCAACACAATGGCTTGTGTACCGTTGGCAAATTCAATCAGCTCTCCTGATTGAACTTTTGTAAGTCCGTAAATACGTGCAATACCGTCACCTATCTGCAATACGGTACCTACTTCTTCCAGTTCAGTCTCTGAGCGGAAATTGGAGATTTGCTCTCTTATAATTGCTGAAACCTCGTCAGGTCTGATTTCTACCATAACTTTATTTAGTTAAATGCGATTTGATTAATTTCTTTTTAATGTTGGCCAGTTTGCTGGCTATGCTGGCATCATACAATTTATCTTCCAACTGAATAACAAAACCACCGATGATATCGGCATTTACTTTAGTGGAAAGTTCAATCTTTTTGCCTGTTTCTTTGGAAATGAATTCCTGTATTTCAGTAAGCAATTTCTGGTCAACTTCTACCGCAGTAGTTACATTGGCCAGTACAATTCCTTTGTGCAGGTTGTAAGCTTTTCTGAACTCGCGGGCAATTTCTACCATGTAGAACTCGCGGTTTTTGCGCACAATAATATCGAGGAAAAGTTGGGTAAGTTTGGTTACGCGTGAAGCAAAAATTTTGTTCACCACAGTATGTTTCATATCGGTTTTTACCACCGGGTTACGAAACAACTTCACCAAATCAGGCGATTGTTTGCACACCTCCAGAAAGAAGGTAATGTCATTGTTTACTTCTTCCAGATTGTTTTGCTCTTTGGCTAAATCAATCAGTGACTTGGCGTACCTCGAAGCTACTTTAGTTTCTGACATGGTGCTGAACGAATCTAGTTAAGGGTTAAATTCTTGAGGTTTTCATTGATGAGCGCCTGTTGTTCAGGAGTCTTTTCAATTTGCTTGCGCAGAATTTTTTCAGCGATATCAACAGAGAGGGTAGCTACCTGAGCTTTTAACTCCAGCATAGCGGCCTGCTTTTCTTTGTTGATGGCATCACCTGCTTCAGCAACCAGTTTTTTCTTCATTTCTTCACCTGCTTTTTGCGCACTGTTCATAATGCTGTCTTTCAACTCGCGGGCTTCTTTCAGAATCTGGTCGCGCTCCATGCGGGCCTCACGCAACAATTGCTCGTTGTCGTTTTTAAGGGCATCCATTTGTTTGCGGGCTTCCTCAGCAGCTTGCAAGGCGGAGTGAATTGAATCTTCGCGCTCTTTTAATGCGGCTGTAATCGGTTTCCACGCGAACTTGGTCAGTATCCACATCAATATGCCGAACGACATGGTTGACCAGAACACTAAACCTATACTTGGGGTAACTAAATCCATTTGTTTTGTTTTTTTAAATCAGTGAATACTTTGCTTAACCTTTTTTTTGACTAAAGTAAAAGAGTAAAGCCCGATTGGCAGGAATTTGCCATCGGGCCTTGCTTTTAATTAGTTACCTAAGCCTAACAATGCAATTACTACAGCGAAGAGAGCAACCGCTTCTACGAAGGCGGCAGCAATCAACATGGCAGTTTGAATTTTGTTAGCAGCATCAGGTTGACGGGCCATACCTTCCATGGCAGATCCACCAATTCTTCCGATACCTAATCCGGCTCCAATGGCAGCTAGTCCAGCTCCGATTGCGGCAATACTTCCAGTCATTTTGATTTTGATTTATGGTTAAACAATTTATTAATTTTTCTTAGTGATGTTCTTCGTGGTGGTGCTCCTCGGTAGCCATACCAATGTACAGTGCCGAAAGAATGGTAAATATAAACGCCTGAATGAATGCTACCAGCAACTCAATCAAACTGATGGCAGCCACAAACGGTACGGATACCGCAGCAACAGCCAGTGATTTAAAAATGAAAATCAAACAAACCAAACTCAACACCAGAATGTGACCGGCTGTAATGTTGGCAAACAAACGAATCATTAACGCGATAGGTTTGGTGAATACACCCACAAACTCAATAGGTGCCAGCAACAATTTAACGGGTACAGGTACACCCGGCATCCAGAAAATGTGCTGCCAGTAGTTTTTGTTGGCGTTAATGTTGGTGATTAATAAGGTAACAACGGCCAGAGTCATGGTTACGGCAATGTTGCCCGTTACGTTGGCCCCACCCGGGAAAAACGGTATCAAACCCAACATGTTGTTGAACCAGATAAAGAAAAACACGGTGAGTAAATACGGCATGTATTTCTCGTGACGGTCGCCCAGGTTAGGCTTGGCAATTTCGTCACGTACAAATATAATGATGGGCTCCATAGCTGATTGCAGGCCCTTAGGTGCTTGTCCTTTGCGGGTGGTGTAAGCTTTGGCTATGGAAGTAAATATTAAAATGATAATTAAAACGGAGATAAGTAAAGAGGCTACGTTTTTGGTGATGGAGAAATCGTATACGTTTTTGCTCGCTTCTTCGTCAATGGCTCCTTCAGCAGTTACCACTTTTACTTTTTCATGTTCTAATTTGTAGGTGTAGTGTTTTCCGGTATACGCATCGTGGCCGTGATTAAACTTACCTGAGCTGAAAAACTCCATACCTTTATCGGTATACAGAATAACCGGTAAGTGAACGGAGGTGTGCCCCCACAGGTGCCAATCGTGTGCATCTTTAATGTGCTCCATAATCACCGGACCGGGTTGAAATTTTCCTTCGGTTCCGTGTGCCTCAGCATGGGCAGATTCTTCAGTGTGCGCAACTCCTGAATCCTGAGCCGAAATAGTGTCATTTTCATGCCCTTCATTGGCCGAAGCGATGCGTGCAACGCCAAAAACGAGCACCAACAGGGTAAAAATTATGCGGTAATATCTAACGTAAGTTGTTGAAAATCTGCTAATCATTGCGTGGTTCGTCCCGTTTTAAATCGGGGTGCAATTTAGCGGTTAGGTAATAAATTTCAAATAATGTGTAAAAAATGTAAACGCCAAAAATCAATAAAATGAACGATTTACTGTAAGACTCGCGTCCCCGTAGGTAAAAAAAGATGTAAAAAATTGTGGCGAAGAGGCGAAGTGAAAAAGTTCCGTAAGCGGTATTTACGAATGTAAAACGGTCTTTTCCCAAACTGCGGTAACTGAGTAAAAAAGACAACAGGGTGAGCAGGGCAAAAAAGAGCAGTGTGGTGGTACTTTCCGGCTCAGGTAAAAGTGCCAAAGCATTTTGTTGCAGCAGGTATATGCCTCCCCATAAAAAAGCAGTGAGCAACAGCAGGTATACACTAAACTTTATTACAGCCTTCAGCATCAGGATTTGTCTTGATCTTTGATAATTTTGAGAATGAGGTAAAACACTACCACCAGTGCCAGCGCTACTCCGGTAAGGGTGAAGGCCGGGAACTTGTTCCCCAACCATTTGTCCAGCCAGTTGCCGCCCAGTGAAAAAATTACAAAAAGGGCAATAAGCTGAAACCCGAAGGCAGAGTACTTAACGTAATTATTGAAGTACGTTGATTTTTTCGGCCGGTTTTCCGGGTTGTCCGTTGGTTGCTCGGGCATCTTTGGTGGAAGCAATAGCTTCATTTTTATCTGACTTCATGTGGCAGCGGCCGTTAAACTCAGCGCCTGATTCGATGATGATTTTTTTAGTAACCACATCACCGTAAACCTTGCACGAAGCTTTAAGGGTTAATAATTCGCCCACATATATATTTCCTTTCACAATACCCGATATATCGGCATTTTGTGCGTTGATATCGCCTTCTACATTACCTGTTTGACCTAAAACCATTTTTGATTTAGACGTAATGGTGCCGGTAAGGTTACCGTCAATACGGATGTCTCCGTTAGATACAATGTCACCGGTAATATTGGTGCCTGCATTGATGATATTCAGATTGGCCGGGTTAAAATCGGCTCCTTTTTCATTTTTTGCGCTTCCTTTAAACATAACTTATACTTTAAAAAACCAAATAATCTTCGGGGTTTACTGCACTGCCTTTGTACCACAATTCGAAATGTAAATGAGGCCCTGAAGTAAGCTCTCCTGAATTTCCCACAATGGCAATGGCATCTCCCGCACTCACAAAAGTACCAACTTTTTTTAACAATACCGCATTATGCTTGTATATGGATACCAGCTCATTAGCATGCTGCACCCCGATAACATGGCCCGTTTCGGGGGTCCATGAGGCAAAAATAACTGTTCCGTCTAAAGTGGCTTTAACGGGTTCATTCACACGGGCCACCACATCAACAGCATAATGCTCATTACCTGAATTATACTTCTCGGTTACCAGTCCTTTCACGGGAGCCAGAAAGGTGTAATGCTCCAGCTGTCCCTTCTGTTTGGTGTTGAGGGCATAATTATCGTTTTGCTCCATTTCGGCTATAAAGATGGAATCGTTTTCATACATCTTGTCCAGGTCAACTGAACCGGTCAAGGAATCCTTGAGTGAAACCGTATCGCGGTCCATCGGTTCTTTCCCCTGCATAATGCCCATCACGTTGTTGATGTACTCATCACGCTGGCGTATAACCTGTTCCAGCGAATCTGTTTTAAGAATGAGGTAGGCCACATTGCGTTTCTGGTCGGGATCGGCATACCCGGGCACGTATTCCTTGAGCGGGGTGAAGAAAAACAGCGACATAATCAACACCGTAAACAACAGTATGGCACTGCTGCCCGCCACAAACAGGTTCATGGGCGTGAGCCGGAAGGAAAATTTCTCTTCAAAAGTCTGGTCGTTCATTATAACCAGCCGGTATTTATTTTTCAGCTTATGAATAAGCTTCTTGCGGGGTGCACTCATTTCAACAGAATAAAATATATTTGACGCGAAATAAAATAAAAAGAACTTTTCAAAGTTAGTAATATCTGCCCACACGTTTTGCTTAAAAACAGAAACATATCCTTTAAACTGCTTTTGGTGCTTTTGCTGGCCATAGCCTGCGGCCCCACCAAAGATAATTTCTTTAACCGCAGGTACCAGAATTTGCTGGCCCGCGACAATGCCTATTTTAATGCCCGCCTCAAACTGGCTGATGCCGTAAAAACCTTAGCAGCCGCCAATGTAGATGACCACACGCGTGTAATTGACGTGTATCCGTACGGCACTGAAAAAGATGGCAAAACACTGTTGCCCGCCATGGACGAGGTGTATAAAAAATGTTCCAACGTTATTCAAAAGCGTCCCATCTCCAAGTGGATTGATGATTGTTACATGGTCATCGGTCAGTCGCATTTTTTTAAGCGCGATTATTTTGCGGCCCTGGAAACTTTTCAGTTTGTAGGCAGCAAATACAAAATAAAAAATCCGGTTATCAGCAAAGAGGCGGAAATATGGATTGTGAAATGTTACCTCTATTTGGGTAAACTGGGAGAAGCAGAAGCGGTAATGAGCGGCTTGCTCGCAGAAAAAAATACTCCGAAAGAACTGCTCGGTTTTTTACATGCCACTGCTGCTGCGGTGTACATCAAACAGGAAAAATACACCACTGCTTTAGAGCAAATGAAACTGGCCGTACCGCTTACCAAAGGCCGCGAAAAAAAGATACGGTACAATTATATACTGGGGCAGTTGTATGAAAGAGCCGGCAAAAGCACCTTAGCCATATTTCACTACAAACGGGTAATTAAACGAACACCACCCTATGAGTTTGAGTTCAACTCCAAACTGAGCATTGCGCGCTTGTACAATCCCAAAGATAAAAATGCATCCAAACAGGTACGCAGGTATTTTAAACGTTTGCTGAATGATGACAAGAACATTGACTATTTCGATCAGGTGTATTATGAATTGGGTAATATAGAATACCGGGAAAAAAATATTCCACCTGCGGTAAAAGATTATACCTACTCCATTCTGTTCAGCAAAACCAACGTTAAGCAGAAATCACTTTCGTATTACGCCTTGGCCAAACTCTATTTTGCACAACCGGAATATACGCTGGCACAAGCTTACTATGATAGTTTGGGCAATGTAATGCCTCCTGATTTCCCCGATAGCAAAAAAATAAATGCCATGCGTTTGGTGTTGGGTGAACTGATCAAAAACCTGACAATTATTCAAACCGAAGACAGCTTGCAACTGCTTGCTAAACTTTCACCTGAAGAGCTGGAGAAAAAAGTAAAACAATGGCAGGAAGTAGAAAAACAACAGGTGGCACAAGCTGAAAAAGCTAAAAAGGAAAGAGAAAAACAAGGCATACTTACACCTCCACCTCCCGCTAATAATTTAGCTGCCGCTGGTGGAATAGGCTCCTGGTATTTTTACAACCCCGTAAGTATGAATCAGGGTAAAACAGATTTTGCCCGCAAATGGGGCGAACGAAAACTGGAAGATTACTGGCGCTTGAGTGCGAAAGAAAAAGAACTGGAGCTGGCAGAAGGCACAAGTGATAACGACAGCACCCTAAGTGACAGCAGTAACAAAAAAGAGGAAATCAAAAAAGAAGTTGACCCTTTAGAAAAACTTTCAGCAGATAAAAAGAAACTCTACGATAATCTTCCCGTAGGCAGTAAAGCACTGAAGGCATCGAATGAAAAAATTGTGGAAGCCATGTACAACCTGGGCATTATCTACAAAGAAAAACTGAACGATGATAAAGAAGCCATCAAAGTGTTTGAACAATTGCTCAAGCGTTTTCCAGGCAGCACGTATGAGCCCGAAGTATATTACCGCTTGTATAAAATTCACAAGGAAACGGGCAATAAAAAAGAAACGGAAAAATACAGAAGTCTTTTGCTTGAAAAATATCCCGCCAGTGATTACGCTCTGCTAATTACAGATAAGTACAATGCCAAGCGCGACAATGCTGCCGATAAACAACTGAAGGATTATTACGAAGTCACGTACAATTTTTACAAAGAGCACAATTGTGCTGAAGTAACCAAACGCATTGCTGAAAGTGATCGCCTTTTTCCTGGCAGTGTTTTAAAACCCAAATTTGATTACTTAGGTGTGTTGTGTGTGGCACGTGATATTCCGATAGACAGTTTCAAAATTTCACTCAACGGCATTATCAGTACCTACCCCGGACATGACGTAGCCAAAAATGCCAAAGAACTGCTGGAGATCATGACGGCCATCAACCAAAAACGCATTCAGGATTCGCTTAAAGCGATGGCACCAAAAGATACCTTGCAAAATAAAAATTCGAAATCATTTGAATTCAGCGGTGCGGAAGAGAAACATTTTTATGCCGTGGTGCTGCCCATTAAATCAGTACCCATAGGCGATTTAAAAGTGAAGGTAGCTGATTACAATACTGAATTTCATGAGTTGGAAAGACTGCAAATAAGTGCTCTTATACTGGACGACCGTAACCAGATTTTTGTGGTGAAAGAATTCCCCAACGATAAAAAAGCCATGAGCTACCTCAAGGAGTTTGAGGAGACCAACAAGATTTTCCAGATAATGGGGGTAACTGAGTACAAACATTTCATCATTTCTTCTGCTAACTTTGTAAAGTTGTTGCGGTCAAAAAATTTAGAGGAGTACCTCGACAGCTATCAGCAAAAATTTAAATAGTGAGTTTCATCAACTGGTTGTATCAAAAAGAGTTTAAGCGTATCCTGATTGCTTTCTGGATAGTGTTTATGCTGGGCTGTGTTTTGATAGGTGTGTTCTTTTACGGTGTAAGCAAAGAGTGGTTCGGCCCGCTGCCTAAACTGGAAGAACTGGAGAATCCTAAAAATGCACTGGCCTCAGAAGTCATCTCGTCTGACGGGGTTACCATGGGGAAATACTACCTGCAAAACCGCTCCAATGCCACCTTTAGTGAACTTAGTCCTAACCTGGTTAATGCGCTTATAGCTACCGAAGACATTCGTTTCTATGAGCACAGCGGCATTGATATGCGCGGTACATTTGCCATTGTGTTTTATACCCTCACCGGGAAAAACAGAGGCTCAAGTACCATCACCCAACAGCTGGCCAAGAACCTTTTCGGGAGGCCAAAAAAACCTTCCCTGTATGAAAAAGTATTGATCAAATTTAAAGAGTGGGTTACCGCAGTAAGGTTAGAACAACGCTACACCAAAGAAGAAATCATCACCCTGTATTTTAATACCGTTCAGTTCTCAGGCAATGCTTACGGCATAAAAGCCGGGGCCAAACATTTTTTCAATACCACACCCGACAAACTCACCATTCCCGAAGCTGCCATGCTAGTAGGTGTGCTCAAAGGCATTACCATGTATAGTCCGGTGAAAAACCCTGAACGCGCCTTGAGCAGACGCAACACCGTAATGCAGCAGATGAAAAAATACGAGTACATCACTGCCGCTGAATTTGATAAGTTAAGTGATACGCCCATTTCACTTTCACTTACTGATGACGACCACAACGAAGGGTTGGCTACTTACTTCAGAGAATTTTTGCGCATGCAAATGTTGGATTGGTGCAAAGAAAACGGCTACGATTTATACAAAGACGGCTTGCGTATTTATACCACCATTGACTCGCGCATGCAACAGTACGCAGAAGATGCCGTAACCCAGCGCTTGGCTGAATTACAAAAAGTATTTTACAACCACTGGAAAGGCCGTGTGCCCTGGGGGAAATTTACTGAGCTGATTGACTTAGGCATGAAACGCTCTGAACGTTACATGGATCTTAAACGCAAAAAAGTATCGGAGGCAGAAATACAACGTATTTTTAACACTCCGGTGCGCATGAAAGTGTTCAGCTGGCAGGGAGAAAAAGACACCACCATGACTCCGTTGGATTCCATCAAGTACTACAAATATTTTTTACTGAGCGGCTTTATGTCCATGGAACCTAACACTGGACACATTAAAGCCTGGGTAGGCGGACCCAATTATAAATATTTCAAATACGACCACGTAAACGTTGAATCAAAACGACAGGCCGGTTCTACGTTTAAACCGTTTGTGTACACACTCGCTATCGACAATGGATATTCCCCTTGCTTTAAAGTACCCAACCTGCCGGTAACCTTTGAAGACTACGACAACTACACACCAAAAAATGCCGATGGCAAAGAAGGTGGTGAAATGACCTTGTACAGAGGCTTGCAAATGTCGGTGAACAACATTGTGATGTATGCCATGAAACAACTGGGGCCCGAAGGACCAAAATCAGTGATTGATTTAGCCGGTCGTATGGGAGTAACCAGCAAGATGGAGCCCTACCCTTCCATTGCTTTGGGTGCAGCAGATATGTCGGTGTACGAAATGGTAGGCGCTTTTGCCACCTATGCCAACAAAGGCGTGTGGACCGAACCCATTTACATTACCCGCATTGAAGATAAAGACGGCAACATCATCAAAGAATTTGTACCCCGCCAGGTAGAAGCCATGAGCGAACAAACCGCATATGTGATGTGCAAAATGCTGGAGCGTGTGGTGTTGCATGGTACGGCAGCTAAGCTCCGTTACTTCTACCAGGTAACGGCCCCTACAGGCGGCAAAACAGGTACCACACAAAATAACTCAGATGGATGGTTCATCGGCATTACGCCTAATCTGGTCTCCGGTTGTTGGGTAGGTTGTGAAGACCGTGCCGTGCATTTCCGTTCATTGGATTTAGGTTCGGGTTCCAACATGGCTATGCCCATGTATGCTTACTACATGAAACAGGTGTATGCAGATTCGTTGCTGGCATTACCACAAAATCCGTTCTCCCCTCCGTCCACACCGCTCACCATGGAAATCAATTGCGATAATTACAGCGACTCTGAGCAGGAGAAAATCAATTTTATTGAAGAGTAAAAAATACTTTTCCGTTTCCTGTTATTTTAATATTGCTGGATTTCAATATTGTTGCCCGTTAATGCTATAATCGCTAAATTTGTATAAACAAGACTGTTATGGATGAAGTTATTTTTTTAGTACAAGAAAGTGATGAGGGTGGTTATACTGCACAGGGAATAGGCACTTCAATCTTCACAGAAGCCGACACACTTGAAGATTTACGACAAGCTGTAAAAGACGCAATTAAATGCCATTTTGATGACAACAAACTCAGGTTGGTTCGTTTACATATGATTAAAGAAGAAGTGTTTGCTGCATGAAAATTCCGCGCGATATATCAGCTGAAACACTAATAAAAGCTACAAAAAAGCTCGGCTATGAAGTTACCCGCCAAACCGGAAGCCACATACGTCTTACTACCTCAGAAAACGGTGAGCACCATTTAACAATACCTAATCATCATCCCATCAAAATAGGCACATTATCAGCCATACTTTCCGACATTGCATCACATGCCAAATTAACTAAAGAAGAAGTAACCTCACTACTCTTCCAATAACTAATAACCAATCCCCAATAACCCTCTTAAATGCTCAACGCTTCCAGTAAATCATTTACCGAAGAAAAATCCCGCAGGCCCACACGTTCTTCATCGCCTGCAGTTAAGCTGATGGCATACGGCTGGCAATCGGTAATCAACTGCTGTATTTCTGCGATGGACATGTCGGAAGGAATGTCAACGATTACGCGGTAGTTGTGGCAACATTGTCTCAACGTCTCGGGATTTGGCCAGGAAGTTATTTCAATCAAATCCCCTCCCTGCTCCGGCAAACCATCTGTAATAATGCACCCGGGTTGCAAGGCATCTTTAACCACTTCATAATCCTGTGCACTCAATTGCACCATGTCTATCTCCAGCATGGCGCATATCTCATTGATGTTGGCAACAGGCTCGTTGGCAAATTCAGCCACTATTTGCGGTCCGGAGATCCAGCCCATCATTTCTTTGGCCTGTGCGGGCGAAATAAATCTTTCCTGCTGTTCATCAAAACAAAAACTGATAAAATCAAATCCGGCTGCTGCTGCATAGCGGGCATCGCTTAAATTTGTGATGCGGCTCAATTTGATTCGGGTAGAATATAACATGCCGCAAAGTTGCACAAACCATGAAAACAAACGAAACGCAATCTTCTTTTTTTGATAATGTTTATGCCGTGGTGCGTTTAATACCCAAAGGACGGGTAACCAGTTACGGTGCCATTGCCCGTTATCTTGGGGCTGCACGCTCAGCTCGCATGGTGGGTTGGGCCATGAACAATGCCCATGCGCTGCTGCCTCCTATTGCGGCTCACAGGGTAGTAAACAGTGCCGGATTGCTCACCGGAAAAGCGCATTTCGGCCCGCCCGATCGTATGCAACAACTGCTCGAAAAAGAAGGAATCAAAATAAAAAACAACCAGGTGCAAAATCTGGAGAAGGTATTTTGGGACCCGATGAAGGAGTTGGAGCTGTAAGGGAAACTACAAAGGAACTATCTCCAAACCATCTGAATCAATAATGCCGTACTTTCCACCCTTCATCACTTTTGCACGACCTTTTTTAAACTTACCAATGTGGTCATAAACAGGTTTTACAACCTCAAGTCCGTCAAAATCTATAATACCGTAAAATCCGTTTTTCATCACTAAAGCCTTGCCATCTTTGAACTTTCCAATGTGGTCATAAATGGGCTCTACAACCACAATTCCGTCCACATCAATAATTCCGTAGTATCCGTTTTTCATCACTTCAGCACGACCATTTTTGAACTTCCCGATATAATCATACCCACCGGTTTGAGCCCAACAACTTCCTGTTATCAGCCAACCTAAAAGCACCAATACTATTTTCATACAGATTAAATTTAGTGCTAAGTTACAAAAAATCTAATTCACACGAATTTTGGCAGGGCAAAAAACAATCAATAAGTTTGTGCATGGTTCAACTGAGTGTTATAGTTCCCGTTTACAATGAAGAAGGCAATCTACTCGCCCTGTACAACCGTTTAAAAGCCACTGTACAGCAACTACACCTTTCTGTTGAATTTATTCTGGTGAACGATGGCAGCCGCGACAACTCCATGTCTGTCATCAAAGGACTGGCCGCACAAGACAGTTGCGTTAAATTCATTGACCTCAGCCGTAACTTCGGGCACCAACTGGCTGTAAGTGCAGGCTTAGATGCCAGCACAGGTGAGCAGGTGGTAATTATTGATGCTGATTTACAAGACCCGCCTGAACTGATTGAACAACTTTACCTGAAAATGCAGGAGGGCTTTGAAGTGGTGTATGCCCAACGCAGGGCACGTGAAGGTGAAAGCTGGCTGAAAATATTTACAGCAAAACTTTTTTACCGCATACTCTCCCGCATCACTACCGTAGATATTCCTGTGGATACCGGAGACTTCCGCATCATCAGCCGCAAAGTGGTGGAGATACTGAAACAAATGCCAGAGCAACACAAGTACCTGCGTGGTCAGATTGCTTGGGTTGGTTTTGCACAAACCAGTATTTTATACAACCGCGAAGAACGCAAAGCCGGGGCAAGCGGGTACACCTACCGCAAAATGTTGCGTTTTGCTTTTGATGGCATTACTTCTTTTTCCCGCTTTCCGCTTAAAGTGGCTACCATCATGGGGTTTGTAGTATCGGGCATCACTTTTCTGATTATGCTGTATACCCTGTATGCCCGCTTTATTACCAAAGATTATGAACCCGGCTGGGCCTCTTTAATGGTGACCATTTTATTTATAGGTGGCGTGCAATTAATAGGCATTGGCATTATTGGTGAATACCTGGGCCGTGTGAGCGACAACGTGCGCGGAAGACCCCTGTATATTGTGAAAGAAAGTAATATTGAGCCGTAGCTTTTGGATTGAGCAGCACAGTTCTTAACTTGCTGGGGTGAATACTCCTCAACACAACGCCTATTTCCAGCAGGAACTGCAACGCCTCAATGCGGCACAAAAAGAAGCCGTAGAAACTACGGAAGGTCCGGTATTGGTTATTGCAGGACCCGGAACCGGTAAAACACAAATTCTGGCTGCACGTATCGGACATATTTTGTCCAGCGAATTTCAACTGGCCCAACCTGAAAATATCCTTTGCCTCACCTATACCGATGCAGGAACAATTGCGATGCGCAAAAGGTTACTGCAATTTATAGGACCCGATGCCTACCGTGTAAACATTCATACCTTTCACGGCTTTTGTAATAAAGTAATTCAGGAGAATAAAGACGTTTTTGGTGTACGAGAACTGGACCCCATTACCGAACTGGAAGAAGTAAAACTGTACCGTAAGTTGATTGATGGTTTTGCTCCTAATCATCCGCTTAAACGTTTTACAGGTGATGTGTATTTTGAAATGGGCCGCATGAAGGAACTGTTCAAGCTGATGAAAAATGAAGCGTGGACAGAAGAGTTTTTACTACAGGCCATAGACCGTTACCTGGCTGAACTTCCAAGCCGCGAAGGTTACTTTTATAAACGGGCCAACAGCAAAACAAACGTTAAAGCAGGCGACCCCAACACTAAAAAAATTGAAGAACACACTGAAAGAATGAACCTGCTCAAAGCAGCCATTGGTGAGTTCAGCAATTTTGAAAAAATGATGCGTCAATCGGGCAGGTATGATTATGACGATATGATTTTGTGGGTACTCAAAGCCTTTGAAACCCATGAACACATTCTGCGAAATTACCAGGAACAGTTTCAGTATTTTCTGGTAGATGAATTTCAGGATACCAACGGCACACAAAACGAAATACTCAAAAAACTTATCAGTTACTGGGATACGCCTAACGTTTTTGTAGTGGGTGATGACGACCAGTCCATCTACCGTTTTCAAGGTGCCAATGTTCAAAATATATTGCAGTTCAGTCAATCGTATGCTGAACAATTGAGCGTGATTATGCTTACTGAAAACTACCGCTCCACGCAAACCATCCTCGACCTGGCACAACACCTTATCGCCCGAAATGAAGAACGTTTGGTCAACGAATCAACCGGTTTAAAAAAGGAACTTACAGCTTCGAACGACCAGTATGCCAGCTTGCCTGTAGTACCTCAATTACGGGAGTATTACAACAGCGTGCATGAAACCGTTCACCTGGCCACCGAAATTGAAACACGGTATACTGCCGGAGAAGATCTGAGTGAAATAGCCATCATTTACCGTAACCACCGCCAGGCGGAAGACATTGCCCGCTACCTGGAAATGAAAGGCATACCCGTTAATATCCGTAAAAAAACGAATGTACTGGAAAGTAAGTTCATCAAAAAAATCATTACCCTGCTGCAATACATCCACGATGAATCGCAACAGCCACACAGCCGGCAGGATTTATTATTTGAATTGCTACATTTTGATTTTTTTCAGGTGCCTGCATTAGATATCGCGCGCTTTGCAGCAGACATACGTGATAAACGCAACACCTTTTGGCGTGAAGAACTCAAAAAAATAAGAACCAAACCACAGGCTGATTTATTTGCTACTCAACCACAGGCAGCCAATGCCATGCGCAGGTTAAGCGACCATTTGGAAGAATGGATACAGGCCGCACACAACATTACCCTGCAACAACTTTTCGAAAAACTGGTGACCAGCGGAGGCATTTTGAGTTACGTGATGCGTGCCGGAGAAAAAGTGTGGCTCATGCAGGAACTCACCACACTTTTTGATTTTATCAAAGACGAAAGTGCCAAGCAACCCGGCATCTCGCTTAAAGATTTTTTAACCACCCTAAACCTGATGCGCGAGTACGAACTTTCCCTCGACATCAACAAAATTACCTTTGCAACCAAAGGAGTTAATTTCCTCACGGCACATTCCTCCAAGGGGCTGGAGTTTACCACGGTTTACCTGATAGGCTGCCAAAGTAAGGAATGGGACAAAGCTGCCCGAAACCGCGGCTATACTTTACCAGATAATTTATTCATTACCGGAAAAGAAGGCAGTGAAATTGAAGAAGCGCGCAGGTTGTTTTTTGTTGCCCTTACCCGAGCTAAAAAAGAACTATTTATTACCTACAGCACCGCAAATAAAGAACTGAAAGAAACAGAAAAAAGCCGGTTTGTAGCTGAGCTCGAAAATTTTGAACGCATCGAAAAACAGGTAATCAGTTTGCCTGATGAGCAGCTGACGCACTACAACCTGCTGATGATGGAAGAGCATAAAAAAGAAGTGCTGGAGTTGATTGATAAAGTATGGATTGACCACCAGCTGGAGAGTTACAGCATGAGCGTAACACATCTTAACAATTACCTCAAGTGTCCGTTTACGTTTTATTTCCAGAATTTATTACGAGTGCCTGCTGCCAAAAATGCCAGCATCAGTTTTGGTTCGGCCGTGCACGATGCGCTGGACCGTTACTTTAAAAAGATGCTGGAGCATCCCGAAAAAAATTTCCCGCCTACAGAAGAATTGCTGCGTGATTTTGATTACTTCATGTACCGCAGTCAGGATTCATTTACCAAAGAAGAATACGACCGCAGAAAACAATACGGTTTCCGCATATTGGAACAATACGTTAAACACTACCTGCCCACATGGAACAAGGTGGTGGTTACCGAGCGCAGCATACGTGCGGGCCTGGGCGATGTACCCATTAACGGAAAACTGGATAAAATTGAATTCAACGGCAAATTGTGCAACGTAGTGGATTACAAAACGGGACAGTTTAAATACGCTAAGAAAAAACTTTTCCCACCGGTAAAAGAGTTGGGTGACAACCCAACGTTTGAAGACCTGCACGGAGGAGATTACTGGCGACAGGCGGTGTTCTACAGAATACTGATGAATGCTGAGCAGAACAAACAATGGGAAATGGTAAGTGCCGAATTCGATTTTATTGAACCTTTGGATAAAGAAGGCAAAGAGTTTGAAAAAGCACGCATCAACATTACAGCTGAAGATATTGCAACTGTTGAGCAACAAATCAAAGACACCTATGCCCGCATACAAAACAAAGAATTTTCCAAGGGCTGCGGTGAACCAGAGTGTAAATGGTGCAACTTTGTAAAAGACTATATATATGCTGATACGCGTATAAGCGAAGACATTCTGCAGGCGGAAGAAGACTAGTTTCTATGGCTTGGGCATAGTTATTGCAAACTCATCGCAATTAATAAACCAATACCATTATGAAACACACACTATTATTGACTGCACTCGCTTTTGCCTCTTTTAGAAGTTCAGCACAAACACTGTTTCCTGAGAATAAAAACGTCTATGGCGGAGCTGTAAATCTTAATACGGGGTACGAAGACAATAGTATTTCCGACACCCGCAACGACAAGAATTTTAACAATAGATTTTATTTTGATGTGAGTAAAGGTAAGATGACTACTGATAATGTATTAAAAGGATATACGTTATCCGTTTCTACTTTGTACAACTCTAATCATTCTGAATATGCGGGATCTTCCATGATATCAGAGACAAAAGACCATCTTTATTCTGTTCAAATATCTCGTTTCAGAACAAAGTTTCACCCTGTGGGTAAACAAGGATTTCAACTTTTGTATAGAATCTATTATGGAGTGGGCGTTGGTTATCAACAAACCAAAAATAAGGTTACAAATAACGGCACCCCTTTAGGTGAAGCAAAAAGTGAATCTTTCGGTGAAAATGTTCATGCCGGCATTTCAGGTGGTATTGCCTACAAACTAAACGATAAGTTTATTCTGTTCACCAGCATGAGTTTTCTTAACACAACCCTCAACACATCTCATCGCAAAGATTATTTTAAAGTTAATATGTCGGCCTCATCCGGTTTAAACTCATCGAATAGTCTTGCCTTTGGACTCTATTGGTGCCCCGGTGCGAATAAAAAATAATTGCAGTAACTTGCGTTGACTCTTATGTCACGCAAAAAAACACATACTTTTTTCTCTGTACTCGAATACATCAGCGGCACCATCACGCATACCGGCATTGTGTTGCCTGAAAAAACACTTCAGGAATTGAACCAACCCAAACGGGTACGCATTGAAGGAACCATCAACGGCACTCCTTTTAATCTAGCTATCCAACATATCAAAGATGGTCGCAGATTTTTGATGGTGGGAAATACCCTGAGAAAAGAAGCCAAGTTAAAAGCCGGAGATAAGGTAGAAGTGATATTCAGCTTAGCCAACCCTGATGAAATAAAACTACCTGAAGAACTTATGGAAGTAATGGAACAAGACCCTGAAGGCAAAGCAGTATTCAGTAAATTTACTCCGGGGCTGCAACGAAGTTTGGCTCATTACGTTACTTCTGCCAAACAAGTTGACACCAGAATTAAGCGCGCACTGGAACTTATGGATAAGGCTAAGTCGGGGAGATTACACGTGCAACAAAGTGACAGGTAATATGGTAAGTTCATTCAACTAAACTCGAATGCGGATGTCCCATTTTAAAACTAATATTTATTTTGTCCCATTTTATTTTGATATTCCCATTTTATAAATAATATACTTATTTTGGGATATTCAAAATAGGTTTTATAAAATCTTAAAAAAACAAACAACTGATAACATGTTATTTATGAAAATATAAGGCAAGCGGCATGATTATGCCAATAGTAAGGGAAATTCAAAAAGAAATGAAAACACTCTACACTATTATCATCAGCCTACTCTGCTTAACCACATTTGCTGCAACAAGAACCGTAACAACATCAGGCAACTGGAATGATGCCACAACCTGGGGAGGAAGTGCAAACCTACCAGCTGCAGGTGACTCAATTGTAATACCTACCGGTAAAAAACTTACTGTTGGCACCACCCTAAACCTGACAAGCGGAAGCAAAACAATAATCAATATTCTGAACGGGGGAACATTAGATCTGGAAAACGGCAAAAAAATAAAACTTGCTGCTGAGTCATACGTCAATTTGGTTACCTCAACCTCGAGCATAACACACGGTGGTGGCGGAAATAACACCTACATTGAAGTTGGAGGCACTATTGTGTGGAGCGCTGGAAGTGGTGCAGGAACTGTAGCCGGACCTGCTATCTATCCTGTGGATGCCATGCCCGTTTTACTCGCAGCATTTACAGCCAAAACTGTTGAAGCAGGTGTGGTGGCCATTGAATGGGTAACGACAGGTGAGTTAAACAATGCCTACTTTGAAGTACAACGCTCTACTGATATGAGGAACTTTGAAACCATCGAAAAAATAAACGGAAAAGGTACTACCATGAACACGTCTACCTATACTGCCATTGATTACAATGTTCCTTCAGGAAGTGTCTACTACAGACTGGTGCAGGTTGACTTTGACGGAACCAGCACAACATATGATGCAGTGGCCATTGATAACAAAAAAGAATCAACCACCTGGAACATCTACCCCAATCCATCAAACGGAGTAGTATTTACCACAATTGAAACGGCTAACACAACTGCTTCCATCAGCATAACTGATTTAAGCGGAAAAATTGTATCAGCAAAAAGTTTGAGCACTTTCAACTCCAATGAAAAAGTAAATGTACTGGACGGAAATGAAAATTTAAAAGCCGGATTCTACCTGGTTATCATAGAGAGCGGAAATAACAGACAAAACATCAGACTTCAGATACTTTAACCAAATACCACTACAAGTTGAAACAAAGGCGGATTCTTAACTGAGTCTGCCTTTTTTATTTTCCGGGTGTAAGGTCTTCGAAAACTATTTTGTTGTACTCAATAAAAAACGAACGACCCTCTAACGCGAGTTCTGTATCAGGAAAGGATAACCTGGCTTCATCCAAGAGTAAATTGAGGTTATTGTAACGGGCTGAAAAGTGCCCGATGATAAGTTGCTTTACATTGGCTGCCTTAGCAAATTTTCCAGCCTGCAAGGCCGTTGTATGGTAAGTCTCTACTGCCCTGTCAACCAGTTCGTGTAAAAAGGTAGATTCATGGTACAGCAAATCGCAGTCTTTAACATATTCAGTAAAAGACAAATCGAAAATTGTATCTGAGCAATAGCCATAAGAACGCGGGGGCAGAGGCTCAATAGTTAGTTCATCGTTGCTGATAAGTCGGCCATCAGGCATCACATAATCTTCTCCTGCTTTTAGAGCCTCAAACAGTTCAAAAGGTATTTGGTAATGTTTGCACCGCTCTGCATTTATTTTGCGCGGCAGTTCTTTTTCCTTAAATAAAAAACCACAGGTGGGAATACGGTGCCTGAGCGGAAAACTGAATACTTCCAGTTCCTCATTTTCAAACAGCAATTCTTTTTTTTCATTCCCGGTAATGATGAAATGAATTTTAAACCGCAGCTCTGTGGAGGAACATCTGAACTGCACTTCCAGTATTTCACTTAATCCGGCCGGACCATATATATACAAATCTTCCGTACGGTGATGAAAGTTCATGGTATAAATGAGAGCCGTTAAACCTAAGTAATGATCGGCATGCAGGTGGCTGATGAAAATGTGGTTGATTTTACTTTGCTTCAGTTTGTAACGCAGCATTTGAATCTGTGTTCCTTCCCCGCAATCGAGCAACATACAGTGGTCGCGCAGGTTAAGGTATTGCGCACTGGGATGTCTGGTTGTAGTAGGTGTAGCCGAACTGCTACCCAGTATGGTAACTTCTATCGGCATTATTGAACCAGTAGTCTTGCTCTCAAAATTGCTCCGTTTACACGAACCGCAACCAGATACAAACCACGGGGAACATTATCCAATGAAAGTGTAACTGTATTGGAGCCATTGTTCACGTTAATCCGCGCTTGTCTCACCACTCGCCCTTGCAAATCAAGCAAAGTTAAAAGAGTCTGTTGTGACCGCTCTGCCTGAATAGCTACATTCACCAAGCGACTTGCCGGGTTGGGATATAAAACCAATCCCTGATTGCCTCTGCCCGTCAGAATATCTTCTATGCCCACTGGTTGGTCAACAACTAAATCGAGTGTATTGGAAAAAGTTTGCGTAACAGGCGGAACAAACGGAATGGGTGATTTTAATTTGACCAGTACACTCACGTTTAAAACATACGTACCTGCCGACCCTGTACCTAAGGGTGCCGTAAGCACGGCACAACCGTTGGCATTGCCTTTATAACTGCAGGTAGGTTTGTTGCATTGGTAGGCCAGTCCCGCAGGGCCACCGGTAATGGAAAGAATGTACAATGAATCAACCGTAAAGCCCATAGTATCTTTGGGTACCTTAAACTGAATCACCTGATTGTACGGAACCCCTTCCTGTCCGTTGGGTAATGTGCGCGGGTAAACTCCCGAGTACGTAATGCCTATGTCAGGCGTACACTGGCTAAATGCAGTTACTGCAGTAACCAGAAGAACAACGGCAAGAAGAATTTTTTTCATGTGGTTCTATTCATTATCGGGATCAAGAAAATGGCGCTCCAATTGGTCCATAAAAGCAAAATCAATCGCTTCAATATCGGTAGGAATAAGGGTAAGGTCGGAGTCTTTTAATTCTCTGAAGATACTCTCCTGCAGCTCGGTAATAATGAGCATACCGTTCATGTCTTTCAGTGCTTTTTCCAACGCTTTCAGCACAATGTAACCGTCCTCAGTGCACATAAACACGTGCGAGAGGTTAAGGATAACAAACTTATTAGCATCGGCCAGGTTACGTAATAACTCCTGTTTAAATGCCCTTCCCGAAACCTCATCCAGTTTTTCTAACAATGGTTTCACCAACGTGTGGTGTTCTTGTTTATCAATAGTATAGTTCATACCTCACAAAGTTTTGAAAATTTACCGAAAATCAAACAGTATTTTAGCGGGCAAAAATAGAACATTAAAAATTATTACCCACTGCTAATCAGCAAAAAATGAAAAAAACTGCAATAATCACCGGTGCATCGGCCGGAATCGGGGAGGCTTGCGCGCGCGTTTTGGCCCAACAGGGATACCAATTGATACTTTGTGCCCGCAGAAGTGACCGCTTAGAAAAACTTGCCCTGGAACTGAAAGATACCTTCCAGACCCCTACCCTGTGCATAGCCTTGGATGTGCGTAATCGCCAAGAGGTGGAAAAAGTTTTTTCGACCTTGCCCTCAGGATGGAATGAACCCGATGTATTAATTAATAATGCAGGACTGGCCTCCGGATTGGCCTCTATTGAAAATGGCGATATGGACGACTGGGACATTATGATTGATACCAACATCAAAGGACTACTTTATGTAACGCGCAATGTTGTACCCCTGATGATACCTCGTGCCAGCGGACACATCATTAACATCGGTTCCATTGCCGGCAAAGAAGTTTATGCCAATGGTAACGTATACTGCAGCACCAAACATGCTGTAGACGCGCTCAACCGCGGCATGCGCATTGATCTGGCAAAATTTCCCATTAAAGTTTCAGCTGTACACCCGGGTGCGGTGGAAACTGAATTTTCAATTGTGCGTTTTAAGGGTGATGAGGAGCGTGCTTCTAAAGTATATGAAGGTTTTGAAAATCTGGTAGCTGCTGATGTGGCTGATGCCGTAGGCTACATTTTATCACGCCCCGCACACGTAAACATTAACGACCTGGTGATAATGCCTACCGCCCAACCCTGTGCCGGGGTAATTCACAGGAAATAGTGTTAACTGAACTTCGAAATTAGTCTGAGGTGGTTGTTTGATTATTGCTTATCGAAAAAGCAAAAAACACCTGCCTTTTTGAAGTAAGAAGAAAATAATTTCGCTGAACTTACATTTCTCTGAACTTGTACCCCACTCCCCGAACAGAGTCTATGTATTGCGGGTTCTTAGGGTCTTCTTCAAAATGTTTACGTAGCATAAGTATAAAGTTGTCGATGGTTCGGGTAGAGGGAAATACGTTGTATCCCCAAACACTCTGAAGAATTTTTTCCCGACTGACCACCTCGTTTTTATTATCAATAAGTAACTTAAGCAGCATCACTTCTTTTTTGGTGAGTTGGAAATTGCCCTGTGTACCGTGGGCTTCATAACTTTCAAAATTTATCCAATTGTTTCCGAAATGGTAGATGGCGGGAGTTTTACTTTCCTGTCCGCTGATGCGGGCACTTTTTTCAATGAGTTTGTTTACACGTAAAATAAGTTCTTCGAGGTTAAAGGGTTTGGTGAGGTAATCGTCACCACCTTTTTTGAGTCCCAGCACCCTATCATCACCGCTGTTTTTGGCAGAGAGAAAAAGAATAGGCACCTCAGTATTTTGCAAGCGGATGCTTTCACACACGGTAATGCCGTCCATCTCGGGCAGCATAATGTCGAGTATAATCAGGTCGAAACTTTCTTCTTTAAACTTCCTCAGCGCAGCAGCACCATCTTGCACAGCTACCACTTTGTAGCCCTCCAATTCCAGGTTCAGTTTAACCGGTTCCAGAATGTGTTCTTCATCCTCTACCAATAATATACGTTCGTTACTCATGTCAGAATTTTACAGTGAATATGGTACCCTCATTCAAATTACTCTTCAGTTGTATTTGTGCCTGGTGTTTATCCAACACCTGTTTTACAATAAATAAGCCCAAGCCGGTACCTTTCGTTTTGCGTGTGCTTTCGTTACCCACCCGGTAAAACTTATTAAACACCTTGTTTTGTTCAGCGAGTGAAATACCGCTTCCGTTATCTTCTACCGTGAGCAGGGGTTTGTTCATTTCTTTACGAAGATTCACACGCACTTCAGCCCCATCAGGACGGGCATACTTAAAAGCATTTTCTATCAGGTTGCTGATAGCCAAGGTAAGCGTGAACCTGTCGGCATCAATAAAAATGTCTTGTTCAACGGAAAGTTTTAAAGCTGCTTTATTGGCAAATACATTTCCCAGTTTTTTACTTATTTCTTCCACCAGTTGCGAGAGGTTGATGTTCTCTTTGGTAAAGCGATAACTTTTACCATCAATTTGTGCCGCTACCAAAACGTTCTCCACTAAATCATTGAGCCGGTCGGTTTCACTTACGGCATTGTGCAACATTTTTTCTTTTTGCTCTTTATCCAGTTCCCGTTTCTGCAAGGTTTGAAGGTACAGTTTAACCGCAGCCAAAGGTGTTTTTAACTCATGCGTTACCGAGAGTAAAAAATTTTGCTGCTGTTTGTTGAGCTCAATGCGTTGGGCAAAACTGCGGTAAATCCAAACCAGTCCCCACAACAATAGCAACACAAATACGGCACCTTCTGAAACGTACATTTTAATCCTGCGCTCCAGTTTATCATCTACCGCTTGGATTACTTCGTCTTTAGGAGCCAGTGCATATTCTTCAAACGATTCGCTTTGCGGAACATAAACGGCCACATACATGGGATGATTGCGGGCCACATACTGTTTCACCTGAGCGGAATCCTGAACAACGGATTGCGAAATCTGGTTAATGATATCGGCATTTACCTTGTAGGCATTGGTATAAATCAGCTGTATCTCGTCCTCGTGCATTTGTTTGCTGTTACGTATGGAGGAGTAAGTAAGCCAGCTGAATGCAGCCAGAATGTATAAGGCTAAAACAAAAAATATGGGGGTGGGTTTCACAACAATTCAAATTTGGGCTAAATTACATCAAAATAGCAAGAAGTAATTGTCAGGTTTGTGTCTGAAATGTAAACGACAAGCGAAAATAAAATTTAGTGTCCTCTGACTAAAACGATACATTTGTTAAAAAACTAAAGTATGAAAACACTCTTTATAACAAGTATGCTCCTTTTTGCCTGCACCAGCGCCTACTCCCAAAATAATGTACATTTCTGCGGCAAAGATTCTCTTGTCAGCTTAACGCATTTAAAGCAATGCAAAAAACTCGCTTACAAAAACGATGAGAGTAAAGTTATTCTATCTTTCGAAATAACCTTGGTTTATACTACCGGTACAGAAACAATGTTTGCCTGCAAAGGCAACCTGATCTCCAATGAATTTCTGGCCCACATTCAACAAAAAACCACTGCAAGTATGTTTTACATTAGCCTGAGCAAGGTAAAAGATAAAACTACCGGCAAACTACTACCACCTGAAACAAAGGATATCATTTTTAAAATTCAACCTGAATAGTTAATCATAGAAATTCAGAACTATATTACTCAGCTAAAAAATATTACTCATGAAATTATTCTTATTACTTTTTTGCTTTTTGCCAGTTGTTACGTTAGCACAAAAACCATTTAACTTTAACTTTTGCGGACATTCGAAAAGTTTATCTATTACAGAACTTAAACAATGTCCACGCCTAGTTTTGGATAATGACAGTGTGGTAAAGATTTCATCCATGTTTCTCAGGTATGAACTAGATGGAGAGGACCATACTGAAATGCTTCCTGATGGGTTGATTAAACAAAATATCATTGCTACATTTGAAAGACACCGGATAAAATCTTTCACAATATTCATGCTTAGAGGCCGTGCAACGGGTGCTGATAAAGCCTATCCTTTCAAAACAGGGGAAGTCACTTTTGAATTGACGCACTGATAACCTACTATTCGTTTACTATTAACAGAGAATTTATTAATAAACGTTCCCAAATTTTTGAATCATACCCCTGTAAGTATCTCTAAAAATAAGTCTGAATAAAATTAGGCAGAAAGTTTAATTTTAACCCACGAAAGATGAAAAAGATAAAATTTACATTAGCTCATATTGTAAAAGTATAGGAAAGGGCTATACCTATCCGCCCGACTATTTCAAAAGCATAATCGAAAAACTTCATGTACACGAATATAAACTCATTTTGACATGCTCCTACTTTTTCTAAAAAACTTTAAATTCGCACATACTAATTACAATCTATGAAAGCAATACTATGTACTAGCGTGCTGTGGTTACTGTCAACTATATCATTTGCACAACAACACCTCCCCGACTCTTTTGTAAAAGCGTTTCAATCGAAAACAACCTGGAGCGAGAAAAGTGACGCAAAGACCACTATCTCCATGAAAAGACTGCGAACGATTATTAGTCAAAAAGATAAAAAAAATCATTCTGAAATTAAGTGGGTAATACGGGCCCGAAGAGGCATAACCAAGGTATATTACCATGACCGGCAAAACCACATTTATGCCATTTACTTAAAAGATCAATTGTACCACATCTATTGGTCAGAGTGGGAGTACAATGATGAAGACGGTGCAAGTAAAATCATCAAGAGCACAACCTGGGTAGCGGGGAATATTATGTCCATCTACTACCACCAAACAAAGCAGAATTTCATCATCAATTTGCTCAAATAAGCATTCTGATATAAAAGTAGTACCTTTGTACCCGTGAAAAAAGCAATGGCTTTCTGTTTATCCCTGTGCATGCTTTTGGGCAGTTTACTGCCCAACGGAGATTTGCATGAATTAGCGAAAGTGCCGGCTTTAATAGAGCATTATCTAGAGCATGCCGAACGGGATGGGTTAAGCATGGCTGATTTTATCACGCTGCATTACGATAATCAGGAAGCTCAGCATAAAAGCGAACACCAGCATCTCCCTTTCTTTCAGCACAGCTGCTCTGCACATGTGTTTACCATCCATGAACACACCATTGAGATTGCCCTCTTGCCTGTATCCGTAAATAAGGTAGAGATTCAACATCACTTCACCTATTCTTTCCTTCTCTCCCGTTCCATCTTTCAGCCTCCCCGCGCTTAAGTTATTCTGAGGTCTCCTTCGACAATGCACATTTGTATTGTCTATGTGCTCATTTAACTTAACGTAACATGTTAGAAAAAATAATCGGATACAGTATCCGCAATAAATTTATTATCGGGCTTTTTGTTTTGGGTCTTATTGCCTGGGGTATTAAGTCGGCCATTGAGTTGCCCATTGATGCCGTGCCCGACATCACCAACAACCAGGTGCAGGTGATTACGCAAAGTCCCAACCTGGCCTCACTGGAAATTGAAAAATACATTACCTACCCCATTGAAGTAGCCACCTCCAATATTCCCGGACTGGAAGAAACGCGTTCCATTTCCCGCTTCGGACTTTCCGTAGTTACACTGGTGTTTCATGATCATGTAGATATTTACTGGGCAAGGGCACAGGTAGCCGAGCGGCTCAAAGATGCACAGCAAAATATTCCGGCAGGTGTGGGAGAACCCATGCTGGCACCTGTAAGTACCGGGCTGAGTGAAATATACCAGTATGTTATCCGACCTGTTAACATCAAAGATACCACCTGGGATTTAACTGAACTGCGTACTATACAAGACTGGCAATTAAAACGCGAGTTACTGCGTGTGCCCGGTGTAGCCGATGTAAGTTCCTTTGGCGGATACATGAAACAGTTTCATGTAAAACTTAATCCGCAGCTACTGCAGTCATCCGGCATTGCCATACATGAAGTAATGGCCGCACTGGAACAAGGCAGCAGCAATACAGGCGCCTCGTACATTGAAAAAGGTGATCGTGCTTACTTTATCCGTGGTTTGGGCATGGCTGAAAACATCAGCGACATTGAAAGTATAGTAGTCAAAAACAGTAACGGTGTTCCGGTGCTGATGCGTGACATTGGCAAAGTTGAAATCTCACATGCCATGCGTTTCGGGGCCATGACACAAGACGGAAAAGGTGAAGCCGTAGGCGGCATTATACTCATGCTGAAAGGAGAAAACTCCTCAGCAGTAATTGACCGTGTAAAAATTAAAATGAATGAATTGCAGAAAACACTGCCCAAAGGGTTGGTGGTAGAAGCATTCCTTGACCGCGAAGTACTGGTAAAAAAAGCCATCAGCACCGTTGTTAAAAATCTGGTAGAGGGGGGAATAATTGTAATTTTTGTACTCATTCTTTTACTGGGCAATCTGCGGGCCGGCTTTATCGTTGCCTCTGTAATTCCGCTGTCCATGCTGTTTGCCATTATACTGATGCGCCTGTTTGGTGTGTCGGGTAACCTGATGAGTTTAGGTGCCATCGATTTCGGATTGATTGTAGACGGTGCAGTAATTATTGTAGAAATTGTGGTGCGCAAAATTCATGAGCATTTACAACGGCACCATCAATTCGCCACCAAAAAAGAATTTGAACATACTGTATTCACCGGTGCCAGTGAGATTATGAAAAGTGCAGCTTTCGGGCAGTTCATTATTCTTATTGTATACATCCCAATACTGGCGCTCACAGGCATTGAAGGAAAAATGTTTAAGCCTATGGCCATTACAGTATCATTTGCCATCATCGGTGCATTCATTTTATCACTCACCTATGTACCCATGATGAGTGCACTGTTACTGCGCAGCAACAAAGAAGAAAAAGAAAGTTTCGCAGAAAGAATGATTAACCGTTTGCGAAAAAAATATGTCCCTGTAGTGGAGTTGTTCTTAACCAAAACCAAAATGGTTATTGCCTCGGCTGTGGTGTTACTGGTAGCAGCTGTTTTACTTTTTAATACCTTGGGAGGTGAGTTTATTCCACAGCTTGATGAGGGAGACTATGCCGTTGAAATGCGCTTGCTGCCCGGTTCTTCGCTATCACAAAGTATACATATATCGCAAATTGCTCAACGTAAACTGCTGGAAGAATTTCCCGATGAAATTAAAACCGTAGTAGGAAAAATAGGCACCTCTGAAATTCCCACCGACCCCATGCCCATTGAGGCCACCGATTTAATTATTGTGATGAAACCACGCGATGAGTGGAAAAAAGCAAGCAACAAAGCTGAGATGGATGAGGCCATTGAAAAAGTGCTGGCTCAGATTCCCGGTGTGGCTTTTTCTTTACAACAACCCATACAAATGCGTTTTAATGAATTAATGACCAACGCAAAAACGGATGTGGTGATAAAACTTTTCGGAAAAGACTTAGACATACTTGCTTTAAAAGGCGAACAGATAGCCGCAGTTATCAGTCCGGTAGAAGGGGTTAAGGATGTGCAGACACAAAAAATTACCGGCTTACCGCAGATACAAATTCGCTACAACCGTCAGCAAATGGCCAACTACGGGATTAGGGTACAACGCATTAATGAATATATTGAAACTGCCATAGGAGGTAAAAAAGCAGGAATCATTTTTGAAAATGAACAGGGCTATGATTTAGTTCTAAAACTACAGGATGATGCCCGAGAAAACAGTGAAGACTTTAGCAACATTTACATAAGTAACGATAACGGATTACAGGTGCCGTTAAAAGAACTCGCTGAAATAACCACCGTAAAAGGGCCGGCAGAAATAAGCCGCGATGATACCAAACGAAAAATAAGCATCGGCTTTAATGTACGTGGTCGTGATGTGGAATCGGTAGTACATGAAATTGAGGATATACTGAATAAAAAAATACAACTGCCTTCCGGTTACTCCTTGAAATACGGTGGTCAATTTGAAAACCTCAACAATGCCCGCAACCGTTTGTTGGTAGTTGTACCCATATCGCTGCTGGTTATTTTACTGTTGCTGTTCTTCAGCTTCGGTTCTTTCCAGCAAGCCTTACTTATCTTCTCGGCCATACCGCTGGCTGCGGTAGGTGGTGCATTTTCCCTTTGGCTGCGCGATATGCCCTTCAGCATTTCTGCCGGTGTTGGTTTTATTGCCTTGTTTGGTGTGGCCGTGTTAAACGGCATTGTATTGATTGCTCATTTTAATCAGTTAAAAATGCACGGAATGCAGGACATACAACAACGTATTCTGGAAGGTGTGAGTGATCGTTTTCGTCCGGTACTTATGACCGCCATGGTGGCCTCTATGGGATTTCTGCCCATGGCTTTATCAAACGGTGCCGGTGCTGAAGTACAAAAACCACTGGCCACCGTAGTTATTGGGGGACTCATCAGTTCCACTTTACTTACCTTGCTGGTGTTGCCTGTGTTGTACAACTGGGTAGAGCGCAGAACAATAAAATCAAGTCATAAAGGAATAGCCATTGCACTGGCTCTGATCATTTTTTCAGCAGCGGGAAGCAAAGCACAAACACCTGCACTAACATTGCAACAGGCCATAGACTCCGCTCTATCAAAACACCCGCTCATTAAAGCAGCAGATGCGCAAGTGCAGCAGATGCATGCTTTACGTAAAACGGCTTTTAATCCGCCACCTATGGAATTGCTTATGGAGTCGCCCACCGGAACTTCCATGCGACCGGGTGTATTGCAAAATTTTGACTTTCCGCTGGTGTACAGCAAACAATCTCAGCTCTACCACCAGCAGGAAAATTTAGCGCAAAAAGAAAAAAACATCTCGGTAGCTGCATTGAAAAAACAAGTGCGTGTAACCTATGCCGACTGGCAATATGCAGCGCTCTGTTTAAAAACATTGCTGCAACAAGACAGTCTCTTTGATGCATTGTTAAAATCAGCGCGTATCACTCAAAAGGCAGGAGCCACATCAGGCATTGATTTGTTAAACGTAAGCACAGAAGCTGCACAAGTAAAACATGAATTGCAGTTGGCACAACAACGCTACAAGCAAGCCATGCAGGCACTTAAAAATACCTGCTTTTTACAGACTGATTATCCGCATGACGTGGTGCAACAGGTAAAAATTACCGCACAGGAAATCCTTATTGCCGATGCCACTTCCACTCCCTACCACGGATTTGCCGAGCAACAGGTAAGAGTGAGTGAGAAACAACTGCAACTCGAAAAGTGGCGCATGGCACCGGGCTTCACATTGGGCTATTTAAACCAGGCCGGCAACTCCACACCTATGGACATGCGTTTGCGTTACGGCATTCGTGTTCCGTTGTTTTTCTGGAGTAATCTGGCCGCTATAAAATCGGCACGGTTAAATGTGGAACGCAGCCAATATACTTTTCAAAATACCGCGTTGGAGTTACAGACTGAATTAAGAGCTGCACAAAGTAACTGGCAACAAGCCACAAGTGCCTTGCAGTATTATGAACAAAATGCCTTACCGCAATCAGCTGAGTTGCGCAAAGCCAGTACAATCAGTTTCAACACGGGAGACATCAGTCAGTTTCAGCATTTGTATAACCTGAACAAAACGCATCATACTGCACTCAGTTATTTGCAGGCAGTGAAAGAATACCACTACAGTGTTGCTCAATTATTATATTTAAAAGGAGAATAAAATGAACAAAATTATATATGCCCTTGTGGCCTTTGCTTTGCTGCACAGTTCGTGCGGTAAAAAACAAACAGAAGAACAAACGCAGGCGACTGAAAACACCATTGTACAGGTAGAGCTGAGCGAGGAAAAACAACAGCTGATGGGCATTGTTACTGAAGCCGCACAACAGCGTAACATGCCCGTTACATTTCATGCCAACGGCAAGGTGATTATACTTTCACAATATCAGGAATCAGTAACCGGAAAAATAAGCGGTAACGTAGATAAAATTCTGGTGCTGGAAGGACAAAAAATTTCCCGGGGACAGGCTCTGCTGGAAATAAGCAGCAGCGAATACATACAGTTGCAGGAAAATTACCTGGGAGCAAAAGCAGAATTAAATTTTCTGAAAAGTGATTTTGAGCGTCAGCAACAATTAAAAAATGCCAACATCTCAGCAGGAAAAGATTTTCAACAGGCAGAGGCTAAGTACATGAGTTGCCTCACCAAACTGAAAGCCGCTGAAGCACGTTTGAAATTTCTGGGCATCAATCCGCAACAACTGGTGTTAAATGACCAAACATCGTTATCGCCCAACTATGTAGTACGTTCAGGACTTGACGGCTATTTGCTAAAATTACCGGCCAACGTGGGCATGTCGGTAGCCCAAGGAGTTGAACTGGCGCATATCGTAAATGTGGACCATTACCATGCCGATATTTTTGTGTACGAAAAAGACATTCATAAAGTTCATGAAGGGCAAGAGGTAGAAATTACTTTTACCAACTCTTCCATTCCCGTTCAGAAAGGGAAAGTAGAATTTATTACCCGCGGCATTGACCCCGTAACACGCACCATTATTGTACACGTGGTGTTTATGCAAGCCCACAAAAGTATTTTGCCCGATATGACTGTGAAGGCCAAATTCGAAACACCCGGAACCAACTCTTCCAGTTTGCCCGTTGATGCTTTTTTGAGTGACGGAGACAGCCGGTATGTGTATTACAACAGCCAATCTCAGCCGTCAGTTTTCAAAAAAACGGAGGTGATTGTACACAGCGAAAACGAGCAATTTGTGGCCTTTACACCCAAAACACAGGTGCCCGCGGATGTACGCTATGTAAGTAAAGGCACATTGTTGCTTGAAAATGAAGCGACTAAAACAGAAGAAGAGTAAAGCAACACTCCATTGGAATTGAGTTTTCGCATTTTAAAATTTTGCGGTAACTTGCACGTCCTTTTAAAATAAGCGTATATGAATGATCCAAGGTTAAAAACCATTTTCGAAGAAATGCAATCAGGCATGGACAAATGTATTGAACATGCTGCCGCTGAATTTGCTAAAGTAAGAGCCGGAAAAGCCATGCCCAGCATGCTGGATGCCGTGCACGTGGAATATTATGGCGGCCTGGTTCCGCTCAGTCAGGTGGCCAACATCAGCACACCCGATGCCCGCACTTTGGCTATACAGCCCTGGGAAAAAGGCATGATCTCCGCCATTGAAAAAGGCATTACCATGGCCAACATGGGTCTTAATCCTACCAATGACGGTGCTATTGTGCGTATTGCAGTTCCTGCATTAACCGAAGAGCGCAGAAAAGATCTGGTAAAGAAACTGAAAACAGAAGCTGAAGGAAATCGTGTAGCCGTACGTACTATTCGTAAAGAAGCCAACGAAAAAATTAAGAAAGCACAAAAAGAAGGCGTACCCGAAGATGATGTAAAAAGTGCCGAACAAAAAGTACAACAGACTACGGATAGCTACATCCAGAAAATAGATGTATTGGTTGATGCAAAAGAGAAGGAAATCATGACAGTTTAATCCAAATCATTGGATGAAATTTCCTGATTCTATATTGACCTTTTTCAGAAAGTATAAAAAAACATTCCGAATAGCCCTTATCAGCATAGGGGCTATTTTGTTTATCGGCCTGTGTGCCGCCTGGGCTTTACGCAACACCTTGCTTCAATATGTGCTCGAAAAAACACAGAAAAAAATATACAGCAAGTACCATGCTGTGCTGCTGGTAAAGCAAGGCCAGATGCACGGATTTACCGGAGTGGAACTGAGCGAACTTACCCTTATCCCACACAATGCCGATACCATTGTATCCATTCACTCCCTTCAGGTTTCGGTAAGGTTACTTCCTTTGCTGAGGGGCGATGTGCAACTGGATAATCTGTTTATTGACGGAGGTTACGTTCAACTGGTAAGACGCGACAGCAGTACCAACATTGATGCGTTTTTAAAGAAAGATAAAAATGCTCAAAAAGATAGCGTAACAAAACAGGTGAATCTGGCGGAACGCGCTTACCAACTCATCAAAAAAGGTTTGAACCAGATTCCGGATGATGTGGACATTAAAAATTTTGGTGCACGGATAACTGACAATGAACACACCGTAAAGTTTATACTGGATACACTCAATTTATCGGGCCATGTATTCAACGGACAATTTACTGTGCACAGCGATGCACATGTGCAACACTGGATAGGAAAAGGCAATGCGTATCCTGATGATATGAAAGGGGAAATCTCCCTCTATTCAGCCGATACACAAAAAGTACGTATGCCTTATGTGGATGCAAAATACCACCTGTTCACCGGTTTTGATTCCCTGCAACTCAACCTTACTGATGTTGATTTCAGCAACAAACAACTTACGGTACGGGGTTCTGCTGCGGTAAAAAATTACCAGGTGGCCCACCGCAGAATTGCCAAGCAGGATGTGATTATTCCCGATGCACTAGCCGATTTTACTTTTGTGCTCGGAGAAAATTTTGTGTCCGTTGACAGCTCTTCCGTTATCCGCCTGAATGAACTGGTGGTGCACCCGTATGTGTATTATCAGCGCAGCCCCGAAGTGACCTATGCCATGCAACTGAACAGCGAAAAAATAAGCGCACAAAAATTTATGGATGCCCTACCGCAGGGCATGTTCGAAACCTTAAACGGCATTAAAGTAAGCGGTGAATTAAGTTACCACCTCAACTTTTTTATGCGCGACAGTTTTCCGTCTGACAATGTTTTTGATGCGGAGTTACGTAAATACAATTTTCAGATTTTACAATACGGTGAAACCAACTTAGCCAAACTTAACGGAGCATTTAACTACACGCCCTACGAATACGGAAGACCCATGCGTACATTTGAAGTAGGCCCCGGCAATGCTCACTTCACGCCTTTCGAACAGATTTCGCCTTACCTGCGTTACGCGGTGTTGTGCTCTGAAGATCCTTCGTTCTTTTACCACCGTGGTTTTGTGATGGAGGCCATTCGCCAATCCATTGCTACCAATTATGTCCACCGCAAATTCAAACGCGGAGCCAGCACCATCAGCATGCAGTTGGTGAAAAATATTTTCCTTACACGTGACAAAGTTTTATCGCGCAAGTTTGAAGAAATTCTGATTACCTGGCTCATAGAAAATGCCCACGTGTGTACCAAAGAACGCATGTACGAAGTGTACCTCAACATGATTGAATGGGGACCAAATGTGTATGGCATTGGTGAGGCATCACAATTTTATTTCAGTAAACATCCTTCGCAACTTACGTTGCAGGAAAGTATTTATTTATCGTCCATTATTCCGCGGCCTAAAGCTTTCCGTTATTTCTTTGGCGGTGACGGCAACCTTCGCCCTTGGTTAAAAAACACTTACCGGTTTTTATCTAACCGCATGTTGATGCGCGAATGGATTATGCCGGAAGACACGGTTAATCTTATTCCAAATGTAACGCTAACGGGGCCTGCAAAAAATTACATCATCATTACCGATACCTTAGCCGTTGACAGCCTCATACTGCCCGATGATAACGGGTTACTCGAAGAGCAGGAATAAAACGAAACAAGCAATGAGCACAAGAAAACTTTGTGCTTCACCCACTAAATCAATTTCGCACTGTACACCATAATGGAACGTTCACTTCGGCCAAACGTATCTATTAAGGCCTGAAGCTTGTTCGTTTTTCTCAGTGCATTTTTCAGCAAGCTAACCTCCATATCACACCAGGGTTCATTGGCTCTGCGGTGAGCTTTACGAATTTCCCTAAGTGCTTCACTTACTCCTTCCCCGGTTTTTTGTAAGGGAATAGCATCAATACTTGCCCGCATTTTTTCCCACTCTGCAGCACTCAACAAATCGATTTCCTCGGCAGCAAAATATGTTTGTGCATGTACAAGTTGCTCATCCTGATCGAACCTTTCTTCCTGTTTTTTTCGTTTAAGGTCATTCTCAATTTTTTCGTAAAAAGGTTTGATACGTTGTTTCACCTCCTCATACGTTAACCTGTTTCTGAGCAATCCACCAAAGGAAACACTGCGGGCAATTTCAGCATACCCTTTTCTATCAGAACCAATGAGTAAATAACCCACTACTGCCGTGCTGAAACGCAGGTTGGCCGCTTGCAGTTCTTCATAATACGCTTGCAATTTTTCTTCGCTCAATACTTCTTCTACATCAACAGTTGCTGTGGTTAGCGGAGAAAACTGTTGCGTAATTTCCAGAAACCGGTGTCCGTATTCTTGCATTTTACTGAACGAAACACCGCTGATGTTTAACATCTCCTGCTCTGTTTGCGGCAATTGTTCTGCCATCGCTTTTAAAGAGGTGTCGTGAAAAATAATGTAAGGTGGCAGGTTATGTTCTTCCGCAAGTTGCTTGCGCAATTTTCGTAAAGCTTCAAAAATATCCTGGTAGCTGTCGCCTGAACTTTGACCTTGTTCTGCCAAAGAACTTTTACTTCTGCCGGCCGGCACAAAGGTCTCTTCCGCAAATTGGTGCAGTTGCAGTTCAAACTTGCCTTTCAATATCAGCTCTCCAAAATCCGTCAGTCGTAAAACATGACCTTCGTTGTATGCAATTTCCATTGCGCCCAACTGAATCATTTGCATCAGGTAATTGCTCCATTCTTTAAAAGAAAAATCGGCACCTGCGCCATATGTTTTTATTTGTTCCAGTTTACGTTCGAAAATTTCTTTGTGCCTCATGCCCCGCAACACATCTATCAGTAAGTTCACTCCTACCTGTTGTGCTGTTGCATTAATTCTGTATAAAGCCGAGAGTGCCTTTTGCGCCACCACGGTTCCGTTAAACAAATTGGGCGGGTGCAAACAGACATCACAGTTGCCGCAATTTTCGGTATGCTGCTGACCAAAGTAACTCAGCAAAATTCTTCTGCGGCAATGACGGGCCTCGGCAAACTCCTGCATACGTTTCAGCTTCTCCAGATTAATCTCCGGCTGTCCGCTGTTGGTGGCAAATTCGCGCAGCATCATCAAATCGCCCAATGTATAGTACAACACGGTGGTGCAGGGTAAACCATCGCGGCCACCGCGACCTATTTCCTGGTAATAACTTTCAATAGATTTGGGCAAGTTATAATGCATCACAAAGCGCACATTGCTTTTATCAATGCCCATCCCGAAAGCAATGGTGGCGCACACTACCTGCACATCATCGTTAATGAATGCTTCCTGCACTTTGGTGCGCTGTTCACTATCCATGCCGGCATGGTAGCCCTTCACTTTGAAACCCGCCTGCAGTAAATCAAACGTCAACGACTCCACTGATTTGCGCGAGGTGCAGTATATAATGCCGCAATCATTGGGGTGCTGTTGCAAATAGGTGGTAATGTCGCGCAACTTTTCTTTTTTCTTCCACCCTGCGCGAACAGTGAGGGAAAGGTTGGGCCGGTCAAACGAGGACACAAACAACTCCGGCTCTTTCAAACCTAAAAGTGTGAGAATATCTTGACGCGTAATTTTATCAGCCGTGGCGGTAAGTGCCATCAACGGTACGTTTGGGAACAAGTCGCGCAGCTTGCTTATCTCTTTATACTCCGGTCTGAAATCATGCCCCCACTGGCTTACACAATGTGCTTCGTCAATGGCTATGAGCGATACATTCAGTTTACGTAAAAAATTATCGGCTAGTGCCAGGGCTTTTTCCGGTGAGAGGTAAAGCAGTTTGAGTTGATTGTGCAAACACAAAGCAGCAATCTCCTGCTCCTGCTGGTAGTTTAAACTGCTGTTGAGAAAAGCCGCCTGAATACCGTTGGAACGCAAGGCATCTACCTGATCTTTCATGAGCGAAATAAGCGGGGAAACCACAATGGTAATGCCCTCCAACATAAGGGCGGGTATCTGGTAACACACGCTTTTGCCGCCACCCGTAGGCATCAGTACCAAAGCATCTTTACCGGCAGTAACCTGTGTGATAATTTGTTGTTGCAGGCCACGAAACTCATCGTAACCAAAATATTTTTTTAAATACTGCTGTGCTGTCATAGTTTTTATCTTCTGAAAATTGCAGAACACTGCACTCTTGTTTTACGTTACTCCGTTTTATGATTTTTCACTTTGCGGTACACGGGCTAAAGCAAACAACGCTGAAGAACCTGCCCAAGATACCTGATTTCTTTTTGCCGCACCACAGGCCGGTGAGTATGTGCTTGTGAGGTACGGAATTAAATTAAACCGCAGGGTGCGCAAATCCTGCACACCCTGCGGAAAATTGACTTAGTCTTTTTTACCACCCAGCATGAGCAGGTCGCTCACTACTATTTCGGTGGTGTAACGCTTGTTGCCGTCTTTATCGGTATACGAGCGGGTGCTGAGTTTGCCTTCAATGGCAATCTCATTTCCTTTTTTCACATACTTCTCGATAATCTCGGCTTGTTTGCCCCAGGCAATAATGTTGTGCCATTGGGTTTCTTCTACTTTTTCACCGGCATCATTGCGGTAAGATTCAGACGTGGCGATGGAACATTTGGCCAGCGATTTTCCGCTGCTTAATTTTTTCACATCAGGGTTTTGGCCCAAGCGGCCGATGAGGCGTACACTGTTACGTAAGTTGTTCATGACTTTTTAAATTAAATGGTTTTAAAATTATTTTTTCTTTCCTGCCTTCACACTCTTTGTCTCGATGGCGCCTTAACGAACAAAGCAATCTGAACACAGCATCGTGGAAACGACATCACAAAGGTGAGGTGGCCATCAAAACCAAGCCGTATACTACGCGGTTATAAACGAGTTTATCCGTTTGTACACGGATAATGTTTTTGGTTTTCAGTCACTTAAATAATTTTTGAAAACTTCATATTTTGAGTTTTTTTTTTCAAAACAATTAAATTTTTATTCGGATGGAGGTAGCTTTTGTGCTAACATCGGTGCATATACTTTGAAGTTATTCGGATACTAAAGACTTCACTAAACAAGACATTTTTGCTATATTGCAATTGTGAAAAGTAAAAAGGGAACAGGTCCGAAAGCTATAGGCCTCGACTTCAATATAGATAAACTCACTAACTCCATAGAAAATGTTGTTACTGGCGACAGTTTTGCAACTGATGTTTCGATCCTGACTCAACAAGACTTAAAAAATATCACTAAAACAAATGAGTGGGTTTTTGACTGGAAGTCAGAGTTTAAAAACCCTTTACGTGACACCTATAAATTGACAATAGTAAACAACTCAACAATTATACAAGGTTTAATCAGTTTGGAGATAAAGCCTGATCATGTGTACATGCACCTCATTGAAAACGCTCCTTTCAATAAAGGCAAAGACAAAGTATATGCTGGCGTTGCCGGCAACCTCGTTGCATTTGCATGTAAGTTATCCTTTCAGCGCGGACATCAAGGCAATGTTTCATTCATCTCAAAGACACGGTTAATCGAGCACTACAAAAAAACACTTGGTGCATCTCATTTCGGAGGACGACTAATGATTATTGAGACTAAGGCAGCACTTCATCTTATTAATAAGTACTTTCAAAATCATAAATTATGAAAAAGAAAAACACTGAATTAGATGTTGACTTCATTGGAGGACAGGCCGCCCTTACACCTCAAGAAGAAAAAGCATTGAGTGAGTATTTCGCTAAAAAGAAACAAGTTGCTCAAAAACGTGCAAGGACAAGGGTTGCAAACCGGTCAAAAACGACTGCTTAGCTTCTAACAGAAATGCTCTTAGTACATAAACATCAGTACCGTTTCTGCTAAAGCATAACACTGTTTGTGTTTATTCCTTTTCATAACTTGAAGTCATCAAAGTACTGAAAAAACGGGAAGAAGCAACATTTTAACAGGGCTTGTAATAAAAGATAACTTTAAAACAAAAAATGTTACAACGAGCAAAATATATTTTATTCGGATTACTCATCAACTCTTTGTTTGGACAATGCCAGACAAAATCAATTGCCGATAAAATTTCTAACAAAGCTGCTCGCATTGACTCTACAATCATTCTTCTAAAAAATAACGGGACACTTTCTATTGACAATATCAGAGAATTGAACATAATTGATACAGCATATTTGTATGCGTCAAAAGGAGATGTGTACTGCGATACTACAGTTCAATTAACTAACGACATCTTTTATTCTATCATTAGTTTACCCGACACTTTTGGTGTATGTAGTCACTACTTTGTTGTAACAGTTGACGAGAAAAAGAAAAAAGCAATTGCTTCAAAATTGCTTGAATCAGCCTGTGACATTGACTTCTCCAATGAAAGTTACCAACTTTACAATCATACTGTTGTTTCAAAAGACTGTATTCTTTTGCGCGAAACAATTGTTTGGCAAAAGGAAAACAAGACTTCACATGACGAAGAAGAGAACATTAAACGCAAAGAAATAAAAGACCAATATTTGTTTATCAGGCAGACGGGAGAAATCAGTTCAACCAAAAAATGAAAACACAAAAATTATGGCAACCTTTAAAGCAGGCAATACATTCAACCTCTAACACACCCTTATGATCAGTTACATCAGCAAAACAAAAATCAGAAACGGAGAGGCGGTAAAAGCCGAAGAAATTCGGGAAGGTATTTTTAACCTGATACAAGGTGAGCACCCGCAAATTACCAAAGAGGAGTACATCTCCATTGATGAGCTTAACCACTACCGCAGGCTCTACATTACCACGCTTACCAAAGTAGAAATAGGTACCCTGGCTGATTTGGATGATGAGGTAATGAATGCCATTAACAACAATGCGATACTTTCTGAAAAACTGGAGGGCGAACTTACCTTTGGCGAAAAGCTGGCTGATAGAATTGCGCTCTTTGGCGGCAGCTGGACATTTATCATTGCCTTTTTTGTGCTTATTCTGCTGTGGATTTGCACCAACATCTGGTTACTGCAAGCCCGTCCGTTTGACCCCTTCCCTTTTATTCTGCTCAACCTCATCCTCTCTTGCCTGGCTGCCATACAGGCACCCATTATTATGATGAGCCAAAACAGGCAGGAACAAAAAGACCGGCAACGGGCCGAACAGGATTACAAAATTAACCTGAAAGCAGAGCTGGAAATTAAACTGCTCAATGAAAAAATTGACCACCTGATTGTGTATCAAAACAACAAATTGCTGGAAATACAACAGATACAAACCGATTACCTGGAAGACCTGATTAATGAGTTAAAAAAGAAATAAACTGCAGCCACGTTGAGCCAAAAGTACCGCAGCTTTTTACTTAACTTTGCCCCCTGTACAAACAAAATAACCTGCTTACTCCTTGTAAGCAGCAGAACAAAATACATTTATGGCCAAAAGAGAATTACACGCTGCCACAGGCACCACATTAAGTTGCAAAGGTTGGGTACAGGAAGCTGCCCTGCGCATGTTACACAATAACCTGGACCCTGATGTGGCCGAGCGCCCTGAGGATCTGATAGTATATGGTGGCCTGGGCAAAGCTGCGCGCAACTGGGAAAGTTTTGATTTGATAGTAAAGGCCCTGCAAGACCTCAACGAGGATGAAACCCTGCTAGTACAATCAGGCAAACCCGTGGGTATTTTACCTACCCACAAAGATGCTCCCCGTGTAATTATTTCCAACTCCATGCTGGTACCCAAGTGGGCCAACTGGGAAACCTTTCGCGAGCTGGAAGCCAAAGGACTGATGATGTACGGACAAATGACGGCCGGTAGCTGGATTTACATCGGCTCGCAGGGCATTGTGCAAGGCACTTACGAAACTTTTGCCGAAGCCGGCCGACAACATTTTAACGGCACACTGGCCGGCACGCTTACAGTAACAGCCGGCTTAGGTGGTATGGGCGGGGCACAACCCCTGGCCGTAACCATGAACGGTGGCGTGTGTCTGGCTGCTGAAGTAGTGGAATGGCGCATTAAAAAACGTTTGGAAACCCGCTACCTCGATGTAATGAGCCGCGATATTGACGAGGCCATTGACATGGCTTTGCGTGCCAAAGAAAATAAAAAAGCGGTTTCCATTGGGGTTTGCTGCAACGTGGCCGACCTGCTGGAAAGAATAATTGAACGCAACATAGTACCCGATTTACTTACCGACCAAACCAGTGCCCACGACCCATTGGTAGGCTATTACCCGCAAGGATTACCTGAAGAAGTGGCCGATGCCCTGCGCAAAAACAACCCCGATGATTACGTAAAAAAATCATACGCCACCATGGCCCACCATGTGGAGATGATGTTGGAATTACAAAAGCGCGGTGCGGTAACTTTTGATTATGGCAACAACCTGCGTGCACGTGCACAGGAACACGGAGTAAAAAATGCTTTTGATTTTCCCGGCTTTGTACCGGCTTATATACGCCCCTTGTTTTGCGAAGGCAAGGGCCCTTTCCGTTGGGTGGCGTTGAGTGGCGACCCGCAGGATATTTACACCACCGATAAAGCCCTGCTCGAATTGTTCCCTGACAATGAAGGTTTGCACCGTTGGATAAAAATGGCACAGGAACGCATCGAGTTTCAAGGCTTGCCCGCACGCATTTGCTGGCTGGGACAAGGCGAGCGCGAAAAAGCAGGTTTGCTGTTTAATGAACTGGTGCGCACCGGAAAAGTAAAAGCCCCTATAGTGATTGGCCGCGACCATTTGGATACCGGCTCTGTGGCCTCACCCAACCGCGAAACCGAAGCCATGAAAGACGGTAGCGATGCCGTAGCCGATTGGCCCATACTCAACTCCTTAATTAATACAGCCGGTGGAGCCAGTTGGGTATCTATACACCACGGTGGCGGTGTGGGCATGGGTTACTCCATACACGCAGGCATGGTGATAGTAGCCGATGGCACCGAAGATGCTGAGCGCAGGTTAAAACGCGTGTTGCACAACGACCCTGCTATGGGTGTAATACGCCATGCCGATGCCGGATACGACATTGCCATTGACACCGCACGCAAACACCGCTTGGACTTAAAGCAGCGGCTGGAAAAGAAATATTAATAAGGCTTAGTGATGAGACCTATTGATTTAAAAACATTTTGGGAAGAAATTCACAAAGGGTGGAGTAGTTTCGAAAACACAGTTTTTGATTTCAAAATTAATCTTCTTAAAAAAGGGACACCTCATCCAGGGTTATATTTTTCTAACTGTCATTTTAAAGAAGAAGTAAAATTTTCTGAAATTGAATTTAACGCCCCTGTGATTTTTGAAGATTGTATTTTTGATGATTCTATCCACTTTAAAAATTCAAAATTTGCCTCAAACTTAGTATTAGATGATATTACAAGCGACTTTGTGTATTTTCATTCCGGTGAATTCTACTTCACATCAATTAAGCCCACCAAGGTCAATTTTATTCAAATTGAAGGGGGCAGTTTTAAAAACAAATTATGGATAACAGATGAAACTCAAGAAAACTCAAGAATATTAAAAAACCTGACTTTCAATTTTGATAAAGTAGACGGAAACATAGATATAGATTTAATAAAAATAGAAAAAATACTTTTATCAGGTATAAATAAATCAAATTTCTCTTTAAATGATATAACAGCTAAAGAGCTAATGTTTTACCGCTTTTTTAATGCTGGTTACTTAACCATTGATTGGTGGAAAAGAGAATTAAACAATTCATCCTTAGTTATCACAAACAGCAATCTGAAGAATGTAGAAATCACCAATTCTGATTTAGCTCATTTGGGGAAAATTGAAATTAGTGCGAGTAATTTAACCGATTTAAGTATAATCAATTGTTCACTTAAAGAAACAATATTAAGCCCGGACGGTTTGCCTCTGGATGAAGCTTTAAGAAGTCAAAAAGATGCTTATCGCCAATTAAAAATATCCATGTCGAGGCAGGGAGATAAAGTGAATGAACTTAAGTTTCACAGCCTTGAAATGCATACTTATTTTAAAATGTTATCCTGGAAAAAGAACTTTTGGACCAAACTCATTCTTGGATACGATAAGATAACTTCAAATTTTAACCAAAACCTGAAACTTGCCTTATTCTGGCTATTCTTTACTCACTTTCTTTTGTACATATGTTTATTGAAAATTTTCAGTTATCAGGGTATCGAAATTTCATATAAAAATGCCGAGATAAAATACTTTTGGGCTGCCTTAGGAGATTATTTAACCCTTCTGATTCCTACCCATAAATTTACTGAAACGGCTCCATCTGCTGCCGAAACAATTGACTTTCTAATGAGATTTTTCTCCTCAATCTTTATTTATAATGTTATCAAAGTAACTAGGCGATTTGCCAGAGGCTAAAGGCAAAATATCAAACCAACTCGCGCGCGTTTGCAACGCGTGTGCCTGTATCTACTCCTTCGCTATCCTGAGTTTGCAACTCAGGATTCCCTTTCACAAACTATAAACGCTTGCTTTTACCGGATTTTATCGCCAGTTTTACACTACTAAAAGTGATTGATTTTTTTCACGCTCTGACGTAATATGCAATTTTAACAGCCCCCAACAAACGAGAACAAATAAAATGGAGAAATGATAACAGGAAAAGATATAATAGACTTAGGATTCAAACCAAATAAATGGTTCAAAGATGTAATTGACTATGCTAACCAAAACCAGCTAAGTGGCGACAATCTTAAAGACTATATTGAATCAGTACGCCCAAAGTATATTGATCCGCTTTCTGAACCTGTTGACTTTTATAAAAACATAAGTTCTGAAACAGAAGAAGAGGCAGACAATGTTAAAATGGTTCTTGATACAATGCAAGAACTTATGAAAACACCGACTTTGGTTGGCGGTGCAGTTATGCCTGATGCATGCCCTACGGGAGAAGGTCAAATTCCGGTTGGTGGAGTTGTTATTGCTAAAAACGCAATTCACCCTTCAATGCACAGTGCCGACATTTGCTGTTCAGTGATGATGACAAATTTTGGACTGTTATCGCCAAAGACAGTTTTGGATATGGCTCATTCCGTTACTCATTTTGGCGGTGGCGGACGAGAAGAATTTTCTATACTACCAAAGGAATTTGAAGAAAAAATATCAGAAAACAGATTTCTAAACTCAGACCGTAGTTTAAGTTTTGCACGTACACATCTAGCAACACAGGGTGACGGAAACCATTTTCTTTTTGTAGGTATTTCTAAAAAGACTGGAGAAACAATGATGGTTACGCACCACGGTAGTCGTGGCTTTGGTGCAAACCTTTACACTCAAGGTATGAAAATGGCTGAAATCTTTAGAAAAGAAATTTCTCCAAAGACATCCGATAAAAATGCCTGGATTCCTTTCGACACAGACGAAGGAAAAGCATATTGGGAGGCATTGCAATTAGTTAGAGAATGGACAAAATTGAACCATACAACCATCCATAACGCAACAACCCAAAAATTAAACATTGATCCATTCGACAGATTTTGGAACGAACATAATTTTGTTTTTAAGGAGAACGATTTGTTTTATCACGCCAAAGGGGCAACGCCATTGGACGACAAATTTGTACCGGACAGTAAAGACGGTTTACGACTAATACCTCTGAATATGAGTGAGCCAGTTTTAGTTGTAAAAGGCAACACAACTGCTAACAACTTAGGCTTTGCTCCACACGGTGCAGGACGAAATATTAGCCGTGGCAGACACAAGAAAAACAATGCTCACAAAACTATCGAGCAAATATTTCATGAAGAAACACAAGGCTTAGACATTCGTTTCTTCTCAAATAATATTGACATTTCAGAGTTACCTAGTGCATACAAAAACGCAGATATGGTAAAGAGACAAATGCACGAATTCGGACTAGGAGAAGTGCTTGATGAAATTATGCCCTATGGTTGTATTATGGCAGGTGACTGGGAAATAGATGCACCCTGGAAAATTAAAGCAAGAGAAAAATATAAAAATAAACAAGAGAATAGCACTAAAACTGACTAATGACAAGCCGCTTTGAAACAAGCACTTTACATATTACCTCTTCTGCTTTTATCTTGTGGGCGATCAACTCATCTCCCAGAGATGAATTCTTCAATCGATAGCACTGTAATATCTCCTGCGTCAACGTCACATCATTCAGATACCACCAACATTAGAAGTAAACAATCAGAACTTGATTCTTTAAGAAGTACGCAAATTTTCATAGATTTTGCCACGAACTACAACCCATCAGGAACTCCTAATTCAGGAGTAGCTACATTACCTGAAACTCCGGATAGTATATATCAAGCATTGAGATTTGTAAAAAGAACACAACCCAAAGTATTCGAAAAATACCTTACACTAATTTTTGTAAAACTTTACAGCGCTCATTTAGAGTGCTGCCACCAATCATATGAAGTGAGGAGAAAATCGAGCACTATAAATAAAGAACATGAGCCATTGGTTTACGAGTTTAACACCTTAACCAAGACGTTTCCTGTAGGCAAGCCAATCGAATTTATTTCATCGGCTATAGGTTATGATTATGTGAGTTCCAACCCACACCTGTTAGATTTCAAACCCATCAAGAAACAGATGAAGATTATTGAACAGATACATAAAAATATCAATGAGGGTGTGTATTGGGAATAAATTACTGTCCGACAAACCCCAACTAAGTGTAGCTTGCAGCTACAAATGCACTAAGCCAACACAAGCTCGATAAAGCACCCCTAAATTTCTTTTTATTAAAATTTTCTTCGATTTGTTTTTTTCAAACCATATACATAGATTTGTGATGCATTATAAATCTAAATATGTCGTTTACACAAAAAGAATTATTAAAAGGCACCCTGGGGCCTATTATATTAAACCTGCTTACGGAGCATAAAAAAATGTACGGGTATGAAATAACCCAGCACATAAAAGAACTAAGCGCAGGTAAAATATTAATTAAAGAGGGTTCCTTGTACCCTGCCCTGCACAAGCTGGAAGCCGATGGATTATTAGAAAGCGAGCAACTGGAAGTGGGCGGCAGGTGGCGCAAATATTACACGTTAACCAAAAAAGGTAAACAAGAGTCGGTGCAGGCATCAAAAGAACTGATCAGTTTTTTGCAAACTGTTCACCTCATTATTAACCCCGGTAAAACATTGAGTTATGGAGGTATTTAACAAAACACATGTGCTGGTTATTGAAAAGCGCATCAGGCAATCGGGCTTAAGCAACCCTCAATTGATAGCCGATATGCTGGACCATTATTGCTGCGTAGTAGAAGCTGAGATGGATAAAGGCGTTTCTTTCGAGGAGGCCTACCACACGGCCTGGAATTCCATCAGTCCGAATGGTTTGGTAGAAATTGAAAACGAGGTATTTTTTATGTTAAACTTTAATAAGCAAATTCAAATGAAAAAGATGATGTATTTAAACGGCTTTTTAGCCGCCACTTTTATTGCCATTGGTTTTGTAATTCGCATTTTGCATTGGCCGGGTGCCACTGCTGTGAGCTTTGTGGGTTATGCCTTTTTGTTTATCGCCTGCATGATTATTATTGCCAACAGGATGGTGAACAAACAGCCCACCAAACGCATGGATTCGTTACGGTTTTATGCAGGCAGCTTAACGGCACTGCTTATTTCGGTGGGCAGTATGTTTAAAGGACTGCACTTCCCCGGTGCCAACGTCATTACGCTATCCGGCTTTTTAGTGTTGGTTTTTGCCTACCTGCCCGTTTTCTTTTACCACGCCTATACCTCCTCCATTGAGCAAAAAGAGCTGAAAGAAATAAAAGAGTAAGCCTACTGTTGTTTCTATAATCCTGCATTGTTGCCGGTCCAGGATTTTTTGTGCAAGTTAATCGCCTGTTTGTCTCCCACCAATTCAGCTGTAGTACACCATTGTAAAACGCAAAGTAGTGGTAAAAGCTAACCAAATGCCTAAAAATAGAGGGTCAAAAAATGCCAAAATCCTCTATTTAAACAATAAATGTAAAAATAGACTGTTTTAATTCTACTTATTTGTACTATTTTTGTACTTATAAACATTTTTATGGGCAATATAAGTCTTATTCCAACAGAAAAAATAGTTGAACGTCTGCGTTATGAAAATCCCTGGTGGTTTAACAAGCAAATACCTGAAGTCTATAGTACAATGGCTAAAAGGTTATACTTTAATTTGTTTTACCCCTTTGTGAAGGAAAAAAAAGTACGAAGAGCTTTGGTGCTCATGGGACCAAGGCGTGTGGGTAAAACCGTGATGCTCTTTCACAGCATACAGCAACTGTTGACTGAAAATGTAAATCCTCAAAAAATATTTTTCATAGGCATTGACAATCCAATTTACGTGCACTTAAGTTTAGAGGATATGTTAAACCTTTGCAAACAATCATTAAATCAAAGCAACCTGAATGGTTGTTATGTTTTTTTTGACGAAATACAGTACCTGAAAGATTGGGAACGCCACCTTAAAGTACTGGTTGACGCTTATCCTGAAACCAAATTTATTGTATCGGGTTCAGCGGCAGCAGCACTAAAATGGCACAGTACAGAAAGTGGCGCAGGTAGGTTTACCGATTTTATGTTACCTCCACTTACCTTTCAGGAGTACATTCATTTAAAAGGAATGAATCATCTTATTTACGATGGGACTATACAATATGGTGAAAATCAAATTTCATACTGTCTTACACACGACATAAAAACGTTGAACAGAGAGTTTGTACATTATGTAAACTTTGGTGGCTACCCTGAAGTGGTTTTGAGTGAAAAAATACAAAGCGACATGGGTAGATACGTAAAAAACGACATCGTAGATAAAGTGTTGTTGAGAGATTTACCAAGTTTGTACGGGATAAAAGACGTACAAGAGTTAAACCATTTTTTCACTTACATAGCTTACAACACAGGTAACGAATTTTCGTATGAAACCATGAGCAAAGAAAGTGGCATACAAAAAGACACGTTGAAAAAATACCTTGAATATTTAGAAGCAGCCTTTTTAATTAAAGTATTAAATAAAGTTGACGTAACAGCAAAGCGTTTAAAACGAATTACGAGTTTCAAAGTCTATTTGACTAATCCATCCTTACGTACAGCATTATTTTCACCCATAAGTGAAACAGACAATGAAATGGGGAATATGGTTGAAACAGCAGTATTATCGCAATGGATGCATAGGGAAAAATTAGATCTGACTTATGCCCGTTGGAAAGAAGGCAGAAATGAAGGCGAAGTAGACTTGGTGTTGGTTGATGATAAAAAATACAAACCGGTATGGGGCGTTGAAATCAAATGGAGTAATAGGTGCTTCGAAAAACCGGGCGAATTAAAAGGCCTGATTCATTTTTGCAGAAGTAATTATTTTAAGAATGCCTTAGTTACCTCCATAGACCAGTTAGGAGTAAAACAAATGGGTGACTTAGCGTTTTCGTTTTTACCAGCATCTGTTTACTGCTACAACATTGGCGACATAACCTTGAAAATGAAAAACCAAAATTAAAAGAGAGTGTAAGAGCCGTTTTCTGCAATAGAACTGATGCGGTCACCATTATTTGCATCTGAGAATCCGCTACGTTTTCTTTAATGTTAAAAGCTTTGCATCCTTACAGGAATAAACTTTCATTATGATTTGAGCACGATAATTTCTAAACTTAAGTCTTGAACAAAAACACACATGGAAAACAGAACGCTATCAAAGCTGCATGAACTTACCCAGCGCATTCTTCAGGAAGATGATGCTCCGGGATACCTGAAAGGGCATATAGAAGAGTTGCAGGCACTGTTAACTGAGCTTACGGGTATCAGTCCTTTTGAAACGCTTTCAAACAAACAGAACACCGACCTGAGTTCAGGAGTAGCCATCTCACCGGGTATGGCGGCATTTTGTTCCATTGATATTAAAAGAACACAGGTATTTTTAAGAGGCGTATTGGCCGGGCTGCAACACCAGCTATCGGTTGTTGAAGAAAGACCATTGCAGGTAGTGTATGCCGGTACCGGCCCTTATGCTTTGCTTGTGCTCCCGTTGCTCTCCTTTTTTGAATCGCACCAGCTAAAAATCACTTTCCTTGATATTCACCAAACTTCGCTTGATTCCGTTAAAAATTTAGTGAATACATTGGGCTATCAAAATTTTGTTCAGGATATAGTTCAGGCAGATGCAGCCACCTGGCAATGGGATACGAAATTGCCCTTACATGCCTGCATTTCTGAAACCATGCAGGTTACCTTAAAGCGCGAGCCGCAGGTGGCCATTACCTTAAACATGGTGCCCCAACTGGCACCCGCAGGCATAATGATACCTGAACAGATAGAGGTAGAAGCTGTTTTGGTGAATATGCCCATGTTCAGAATGCAAAGTGCCTGCAACAAAGAAGGTGACGAAGAAAATGCCGTTGCACACCCGCTGGGTTTGGTAGCTCAATTAAATAAGCAAACAGCTTTGCAGTCCAAAGGCAATGCGTTTCATGTGTTGCACGGGTTACGCACCACCTTGTTACCTGAATGGCAAACACCGGAGTATACGTTACAATTGCAAACCCGCATACAGACATGGGGACAGCATCAACTTAAGGACAATGATTCAGGACTAACCTTGCCCTACGAACTGGCCAGCGGCCATGAACTTGCCGGAGGAAAAAATCTTCATTTGTATTACGCCAATTACCCGGATGCTTTTGTTCGGATGAGTGTAAGTGATTAATTAACCTCTGACCATTCTGAGCTTATTCACTTAGCAATAGCTTATATATCTTCTTAAACAACTATGTTATCTCTTTTAAAAGCCCCACCCATACCGCTACGCTTCTAGGTAGCTTGTAGATACAGAGGCAAATGGCTAACTAAAGCTACAGTGAGAAGGGAGGAATATTCTAAGGGTTAACTCTATAATGCATTTCTCCAACATAAAAGATATTTGTAAAAATCCTATATTTGACTTAAGTTGATTTTGATATGACCAGAACCCTTTTGTTTACCTGTGCGCTGGCACTTCTTTTTTGTATTGATGCACAAGCCCGTGATAAAAACATTTTACTGTTACATCCTGTAGCAGTAAAAAACCTTCCCTTCAGCTCCGTGAGCGTTTCAGATATACGAGCCATAAGAACTGACTTGGGCTTCACCCATAGCGGAATTTTCAACCGTATCCGTATTATGAATTTCAGCCAACCTTTGGCAAAGGAGCTGCAACAATTTCACAACAATGTTCTGAGCAATCCTGTAAGGCAAAACAAATTGCTTATAGCCGTGAAGCAACTATTCGTGCATGAGAAAATAGGTGCTTTTAGAGAGCATGGTTATTTCGCTTTTGCCGCTGTGTATTTCATGAGTACCGATACGGACTCGTTGCGATATGAAAAAATTATGGAAGTAGATACTATTTTTGAATGCAAAGGAGGTGAAGTAACAGAAAAACTTATTTCATCAGTGAGTACAGGTATGGCCGCCATACTGTCACTCGCAGGTGAAAAAGCAATACACAGGCTACCTGCACAACGTACTTACAGCTATGATGAAGCTGCCGACCTCATTAATACTGAAAAAAAACTAATCCCATTGTACAACCTCACCGGCCCACCTGCCAGAGGAATTTATAAGGATTTTACTGCATTAAAGAACAATACACCTACTGAAACAGCCCTTGAGATTGACACGGTGAGTTCGCGTAGTAAACTTTTCTTACGTCCTGCTGTGAATGAGGGTAAGTCTAAAAAAATAGAGCCGGGAACTGTGTATGCCGTATGTGACGGCACTACCCTTTACATCAGTACCGACAAGGGTTTTTACAAACTTCGCAAAGAAAAATCAGACTTTGTTTTCATAGGTCGCAGCAGCAAACTCAGCATTAACTCCTCACCTAACATAGCTGTGATGGCAGGTGCAATGGCTGGCGGCCTGGTAGGGGGTATAGTAATGGGCAGCATAGTAAATTCCGAATCTCCTGTACTTTGCAAGTTCCTAGTTGACCCGCTGAGTGGCAACCTGATTTTTATAGAAACTAAAGAACCTACAGATTGGTAATGTGATTTACTCACTATACTACTACTCTTATCCTATGTAAATCTGCTATAGATACTAACTCAAAACGGCCCTTGGTATTCTCCCAACATGACCAATTATTGTTTGAAAGTTTAAAATATCATAATTTTATGCGCTCAAACTTTGTGACCTTAAGGTTGGGGTTTGATACATTCAGGTAATTTTAAACTTATGCAAAAATTCAAATACAGGCTGCTGCTATTTTTAATTCAAGGATTATTGCTCCCATCACTAAGTGTTGCTCAATGGAAACTGGAAAGCCTGCAAATAAGCTATAAAAATATCTCTGATATCTTATTTATCAACCACAATAAAATATGGATGGTGGGCGAATTAGGTGCTGTTTATGTAACAACAGACGGTACAAACTGGAGTAAGCAAGCAGATTCATTAACAACATCAAATCTTAGAACAATTAAAATCAAAAATAATTTTGGTGTTATTGTGGGAGATTATGGTGCTATTCTTCAATCATCAGATGGTGGAAACACTTGGACAAAAGCACCGCAATTCACATCAGCAAATTTGAGGAACATCCACATATTTAATGATAGCGTTGCTGATGTTTCAGGAGATGATAAAAAACACCTTACAACGACAGATGGAGGTAAAACCTGGACAAGCGCCAGTCGACACATTTTAAATGTTAATGACTTTAAGTATTTGGAATATTTCAATGACTCTATAGGAATTTTAGTCTCAGATGAAAAAATTATCACTTACAACAGAAAAACCGACTGGCATACCTTCTGGTACGGGTCTGCGCTAAACGGCAGAAAAATATCTTCCGCATGCTTCATGTCTGCGTCTAAGGGTTTGGTAGCGTTGGAAAAAAAGTTCAATATATTTCTAGTAAATCCTTCTGAAATATTATATACACTTAATGGTGGTTCTACATTTCAGCCAATCAATATAACACCGGCCAATATTCAGTTTGGCAATTTTGTTTCCATTAAAAAAAATGAACAGAATAAAATCATTGTTTGCGATGATCAAGGAGAAATGTTAATTGGCGATTCCATTAACGGCACTTTCAGGTTAATAACCAACATGAATAGTAAATGTGTGAGCATTAAGTACGACACAATATGGGCATACAATTCAAATTATGCAATAATGGCATCAAACAACCTGGGGAAAAACTGGCAAAACATGAACCCGCCCATTATTGCGGGCGGACGTCTTAATTCATTAGTATATAAGAATGACTCTACCATTTTGTTTACCACTGATTACGACTCATTGGTGTATGAAAAAAAAATTGATTATTACCCTGTTGCAGTCAACCCAACCATTACCAGTAGTGCATACCGGGGAATGCTCTTTACCCCTGACAACCACTTGGGTTTTATTAAACACTCAGGGGCAGGCAATAAAGGCATATACAAAACAGCTGATAAAGGTGCAACCTGGCAATATATTCCCACGCTTCCAAACATAGAAATACACGATATCTCCTTTTACAGCTCAAGCGAGGGAGTTGTTTGTATGAATGATGGGTTATACTTAACCACTAATGGAGGAAACTCATTCAGTAAAATTTCTGGTAAAAAATTTAAACGGATTGCATGCTTCAACAGCAATATAATATATGGAATAAACGACTCATCCAGCCTTACTAAGAACGGCATGTATTTCCCCATTCTTGACCCTGAACTGCAAAGAACTTTTGACGGTGGCATTACATGGGACAAAATCAACTATAAATCTTCTGCATACTCATCTATCTTCGAACACAACAATATTTTGGGTTTATATTTTCAAAGCCCTGCCAAAGGATACCTCATTGGGTTAAATGACATATATATTGTGAGCGACTCAGGTAAGTACATTGAAAAGTGGTTTATAGGTTATAATAGTATATTAAATGCAAACAACATCACCTTCTCCAACCCAAATTACGGATTTATTACTTGCCGGGGGCAAGGTAAAGTTCTCAAAACACTCAACTCAGGCAGGAGCTGGTACCTACAAAAAGACATTTTAGCGGCTTACACAAATTTTGAGAAAGCATACATTAAAGATAGTTTAAACGTCATCATATCGTTTGGATTGGCGTTGCATAGAACAAGCACCGGAGGTTCTATAGTGTTGACCCCTGCTCCTCAAACAGGAGCAAGTAATTTAACCACTACCTACCCCGGAGATGGTAGTGGCAGAGTTGGCATCTCTTATACAAGAGGCTCAGGCAATAAAAGCCTTGTAATAGTAAGTAAAGAGCGACCAACAACATTTGTTCCGCTAAATGGATTCAGTGAAGGATTTTCTGTTACTAACGGCTGGTATCAGAATTCAACTCAGAATTCTATAGTAATTAATGCCTCTGTTCTTAACACTTCAAATTTCATTTCAAAACCCAACACTAAGTACTTTGTATACGTTTATGAATACAATGTGAGCAATAACTATGTTCACTTCAATGACAGTGAAATATTAACCGATTCATTTACTACACCAAAAGGTATGGTTATTACCTCTGTCACCTCACCTTCTGGTTGCCAGAGAGATAGTGTAATTATATCAGGACGTTCAGTATATAATGATACATCAGCTGTACAAAATTTCAGAGTATACATATCAGATGTCAACAACAAAAGCCTTCTTGTTGGAACTACGGTTTTAACAAACACCTCTTCTAATTTTACACTCAGAGTAAAACTACCTTTAATTGATACATCCTATGCTGAGCCATATCGCTTTATTGTTGAAACGGACTATTTAAGCAGTGAACCATCTGATACTGCTTTGTACTTTAAGCCAAAACCAGTTTCAAAAATAACTAACACAAGCTCCCCTATTCAATTTATAAATACAAATTTTTTTACGTTAACTAACACAAGCTATCAGTACCCTGTTTCTCCGGCATATACACTTAAATGGTACCTGAATAATGTTTTGCACACAAGTGATTCCAATAAAATTCAATTGAACAATATGCCTGTTGGTAAACATACCGTTAAGTTGGTGTGTAGCAACTCCCTTGCTTGTAGCGACACTACCGAAGTTAAATTAGATGTTGTAGATAAACTCACACTTGATACCGGCCATATAAACTATGCCTGCATTGGCGATACAATTACCATTAGTACATTACCCGTAACTAATGCTTTGTATAAATGGTATAGGAATAATGTACTTATTACCCAGTCATTGCAACATCAATTAAATATCAATACTACAGGGCTATACCACGTTACAGGAAAAGACTCCCTAAATACAGAATTGACTAGCGACACTATCCGTATAAACTTTACCCATAAAAAGCCCAACTACTCCATCCAGGGAATACAAGATACAGTTAAATGTCCTGATAACACATGGCAAATATCCCTTAACACAGATACAACGTGTACATTTGACTGGTATAAAAATAACTCCTTATTTTATTCAGGAAATAATAATCAGCAACTGATATCAACAGCAGGATACTACCTCATAGTTGTAAAAAATCAATCTTTACCATCTTGTCAAAAAATTTCTAAACCCTTTCAATTGGGATTTCATCCTCAGATGCCTAAACCTTTCTACAATAAACTGAATAATACTTTGTTTGCCAGCATAAATACACCATCGCATGAATGGTTACTAAATGGTGTTGCCATAAACAGCTCTGATTCATTCATCATATTACAAGCAAGCGGCAGGTATTCATTAAAAGTAATTTCAGAAAACGGATGTTATAACACATCTAATGAATACATACATATTGCTCAAGGTAACAATGAATACCCTGTAAAAGATGATGCATCTGAAGTGCTGCTTCGACCAAACCCTATAGACAACAACATGCTGAATATTTTCTGTAACTCTTCAGGAAGTTTAGTTCTAAAAGACATTCTGGGAAATTCAGTTTTCTTGGGCGAATTTAAAGACGGACATAACCGATATGATTTATCTGCAATTCATTTAAAAGGTACGTATACGCTTTGCATGTCTTTCAAGAACGGAAAAAATGTATTCAAAAAAGTAGTTTGTTTGTAGAACAGTCGCCATCCTGATTTTATTTACTTTACACATAAGAACACTTCGCTAAGTTGCAATTCAGGATTTCCTATTCAGGTTATACGCTCCAAAATTAATATTTACCCCTAATTATCAGCACACTAACATAAGTTCAACAAACATTTAGCCTGCTCCGTTTTTTATTACTGCATAACTCTACCTATATGCAGGAAAATCAACACAACGAAATTTGGAAGCGCCTACACATTGATGGCTTGTCGGACCCGTATGAGGTATCGAACCTGGGAAGGTTGCGCAGTTTTAAATACCACCCCGAAGGTATCATTCTGCAAGGCTCAGTGGTGCAGGGGTACAAGGCATTTATTACCCGCCTGGACAACGGTAAAAGTTGCACCCGCTATTTTCACCGGCTGGTGGCAGAGGCTTTTTTACCTAAACCCGATGACCGCTGCAAATACGTGATTCACCTGGACTACGATAAACAAAACAATCACATTGATAATTTACGTTGGGCCACCAAAGAAGAAAAAGAGCATCACCAGTTTACCGGACCAAATGTACGCAGAGGGGTAATTACCAACTCTAAACTAAGTATAGAAACCGTGAGGTTAATTAAACAATTATTGCGCTCTGACACCCGCAAACTGAAAAATATTGCCAAACAATTCGGCATTACTCATACCCAGCTCAACCGCATTAAAAAAGGGGAGAACTGGGGGCATGTTACTATTGATTAATCAGGTTATAATTTACATGAAAAAGGCTCGCATTGGCGATGCCTTTTTCATGTAAACACAGAACTGAAAATTATTCTAAACCTATTCCGTAAATTCCTTTTGAGCCATCGGGGTTAATGCCTTCCAACAGCACTCCGCCTTTTTTGCCCTCCAGTAGTTTTTTAACGTCAGCCGTAGTGTATACCGGCTTTTTATCAATGTGTGTGAGCACGTATCCTTCCTCCACTCCTGCTTTACGCAAAATACTTTTCGAAGAAATACTTTTCACTTTTACCCCGTTATTTATTTTTAAACGCATGCGGTCGTCACGACTCAGGGTTTCAAACTCTGCATTTAAAGCTGAGTTTTTATCTGCTTTCATTTCCGTATCAATTTTGGCTTTGCCCTCGCGATTTTTGAGTACCACGTCCAGCACCTTTTCTTTGCCTTTGGAGTTAACGGTTACTTTCACCTTATCACCCGGATGCTTGCGGCTAATTTGTTCCTGCAATTCAGCAGAGGAGTTTACCATTACCTCATCAATTTTTAATACCACATCTCCTTCTTTAATGCCTGCTTCATCAGCCGCACCATCGGGACTCACACCCGCAATGTATACTCCTTTTACCTGATCAAGTTTTTTCTCTTCGGCCAGTTCAGCATTTACATCACGAATTTCTACACCTAAGAAACCGCGTTGTACTGAACCGAATTTCATGATATCAGTAATTACCTTTTTAGCAATGTTGGAGGGCACCGCAAATGAGTATCCTGAAAACGACCCGTTACGGCTGGCAATGGCGGTATTGATGCCCACCAGTTTCCCGTCAGTAGCCAGCAATGCACCTCCGCTGTTACCGGGATTTACGGCTGCATCGGTTTGAATAAACGATTCAATGGCATAGCGTCCTTCGCTGCTGCGGCCGTCATTGATTAAATTAAGGTTACGTCCTTTGGCACTTACTATTCCCGCAGTAACGGTAGAGGTAAGATTAAACGGATTACCAACGGCCAGCACCCACTGCCCTACTTTCACCTCATCAGAATTACCGAACACCGCAAAAGGCAGGTTTGATTCATCTACTTTAAGTAAAGCAATATCGGTATTGGGATCGGTGCCCACCAGTGTGGCGTTGTATTTACGTTTATCGTTGAGCACCACTTCAATTTTTGAAGCACCGTCAATCACGTGGTTGTTGGTAATGATGTACCCGTCAGCCGATATTACCACACCTGAACCCGAACCTACCTGTGGCCCTTGCTGCGGCATTTGAAAACCGTGCTCGCGGAAAAAATCAAACGGGTCAAAACCCTCTTGTCCGCCCCCGCTAGCTGCCATATCTACCGTTGTAATCACGTGTACTACAGTAGGCGTGGCCAGTTCTGATACCGCTGTAAAATCAGGCCCCATAGCTACTACTCCGCCTTCTGTAAGACTGGCGTAACGTGCCATTTGCATGGCTTCAAATCTGGAGGCATTGTCTTTTTCAAATAATTTACTGATGCCCACGGCTGCTAAACCGCCCAGGCATGCTACTAAAATAAATCCTGCTGCTTTTTTCATATCTCTAATTTATTTTTCTGTGTGGTGGTGAATATCAATTTTTGTTCCAATTACAAACTTGGAAAACTTGTCATAAGTTTCCGCTGCTTTGTTCTATTTTTGAACACAGAAAACAACGTTTCCCCAACCAATTTAGTATTTACTCATGCTTGGCTTCAGGTACATCAATGATAAAACCCTGGTTCAGCTCATTAAAACGGGTAATGAAGAGGCCTTGACCATTTTGTACAACCTTACGTATGCCCCGGTTAAAAAGTACATTCTGCGCAACAAAGGACGCCTGAGCGATGTGGAGGAAAATATGGCAGAAGCGCTGCTCACCAGTTGGCAACACGTAATACGCAACAAAACTACCCCCGACCTTTCGCTTAAGTTCTACGTAATTGCCGTGGCTCAAAACCGCTGGAACAAACGCAAAAAGAAAAAAACCAAAAAGGCCGGCAGCGAAACACCAACGGAACAACCGCTCATTCAACACAGCGAGTTGGTTGCTGCACTAAAGCAACTGACCGATGGGGAGCGCAAGTTGCTGTACTTTTTTTACTTTGACGGGTATTCAGCCAAAGAAATAGCCGCACTGCTGGGGCTCACGGGGCCGGAGGAGATGCGCATGGAAAAATCCCGGGTACTATTAAAACTATCTGAACTACTGAATGTTAAGTAAATATACATTTTTATTTCACCCGCACACAACGTTTTTAAAATTCAATCTGTCTTTATAGCGGTATGTCTGAAAGAATAACTGACGATTTTGAGACCATTGAGCGGTACCTGGATGGTAAACTTACCCGCAAGGAGCGGGTGGAGTTGGAAGACCGTTTGGAGGTAGAGCCTAAACTCAAATCGCAGTTCGACTTTTATGCGGCCCTGGTAGAAGGCATTCGTGAATCAAGAAAACAGGAACTGCTCCAATACATAGATGAACACACCCGCGATGTGCGGGAGAAGAAAAGTTTCTTTTTCGGGCTGTTGCCTTTTTTACTTACCACCTTGCTTATTTTGAGTACGGTTTATTTTGTGACCGAAAATTATATCCCTGCTTACAAATTTCCCCGTGTAATCAACAAAGTAGATTCCCTGATAAAATTACCTTTTTATGCTATTCGCCACGGTGGAGAGGAACAACTGAAAAAAGAATTTGGCCCCGCAGATAAAGCAGGCACCGAAAACACAACAGCAGAAATTGGCGGGGAAGAAATTTCAGCCGAAAATTATTTCAGCCGTAATGCACAGGAGGAAATTGCGGCAGGAGAAGATTACATTACGGTAAAAGAAGACGAACTGTTGGCAGATACTGTGCTTTTTTCCAGGCCATCTTTGGCTGCGGCAAAAGACTCCAGTACTGTTGATTCGCTGGTGCAAAGCGGCACCCACCATGTACAAATTGAGTTTTGGCAATCGCCCATTAACTACAAAGGTTACCGCTACACCGGTAAAAAAATACAACTCTATGGTTTACCTCAGGCTACCCTTCAATTAATTTCTATTGAAGAAGATTTGTATTTGCAGTACGGAAAGCAATATTTTTACATCGAAAAAGACGGGAACTTCCATACGTACAAACCCATGGAAACCGGATTAGTAAAAAAACTGCTGAATCATTAACGTGAAATTTTACAAATACCAGGGAACAGGAAACGACTTTGTGATCATTGATGACAGGGAAGAGAAATTTCCGTTAACCAACACCGCATTGGTGGCACACTTGTGCGACCGCAGATTTGGCATAGGTGCCGATGGGTTAATGTTGCTGCAAAATGCACCCGGTTACGATTTCAAAATGGTGTACTACAACAGCGATGGGGGCGAAAGCAGCATGTGTGGTAATGGCGGAAGATGTTTGGCCCGCTTTGCTGAACATTTAGGCATTGCTAAAAATAACTGCTCCTTTGTAGCCATTGACGGACCTCACGAGGCGCTGATAGAACCCGAAGTAATCCGCCTGAAAATGCAGGATGTAACGGAGGTAGAAAAAGGCAACAACCACTATATTCTGAATACCGGCTCACCGCATTATGTGTGCACGGCAAAACAACTGAAAGACCTTAACATTATAAAGCCGGCCAAGGCGGTAAGGTACAATGAGCGTTTTGCGGCCAAAGGCATTAATGTAAACTTTATAGAACAACAGGAAGACGGAATTTTTGTGCGCACTTATGAACGCGGAGTGGAAGACGAAACACTCTCCTGCGGAACCGGTGTAACTGCTGTGGCCATTGCCAATGCATTTATCACAAATGAACTGACCAACGGAGCACACGAAACATCCGTTATTACTCCCGGAGGAAAACTGAAAGTAGCCTTTACCTACTCAACAGCCAATAACAGTTTTACCAACATCTGGCTCATAGGGCCTGCCACATTGGTTTTCAGTGGCGATGTAAACTACTGACATTTTTCCCACATCACTTTAAAGGTATTGCCTCACATGGGCGAATAGCCCTACCTTTACCAATTCATTTATCAGCAAACCAGCAGTGAAAGTTGTCAATACACAACCTTTTGAACTCATTTATACCTTAGCCGAGCACCAGCATCTCGGGCTGATAATAGAGCCGCATGTAGTGCAGGTAAACTCTAAGGGGCAACTCACCCTCACCCACCAGCGCATATTCACCAAAACCTCTGACTACTTCAGAGAACAAATGGATGAAACCGATTTTAAAATTCTAAAGCTGCTGGACGAACTGGAGCAAAATTACATTGCTAAAAAATTCTACGTAGATAAACACAACAAACCCATAAAGCCCTCGCAGTTTTTTGAAAAATACTGCGACCCCGAATTGTTTGCCAATTTCATCCGTCCGTTTATAGAAAAGCGGCTGGCAGGTGCGTTGGAATTGTTACGCACTAAAAAACTTTTCAAAACCGGTAACGACAATAATCCCTGCTCCGTTGAACTGAAAATAGCTGAGGAGAAATGTTCGGCACTTTTTCATTTCAGGCGGGATGAAGAAGGCACGCGTTATTTCCCTACGCTCAAGTATAAAGATGAGCGCTTGGAGTTCATGTTTAAAAATGCCCGTTTAATTTGTAACCAGCCTGCCTGGTTGTTGGTTGATGATACGGTGTATGATTTTCAGAAAAACATTGACGGCAAAAAGCTGGTTCCTTTTTTTAATAAACGCTTTATCCACGTACCCAAATCTGCTGAAGAAAATTACTACCGCAAATTTGTGATTCCGTTGGTAGAGAAGTACGATGTGTATGCACAGGGATTTGACATAGTAACTGAAAAAAGAGAGGCCGTTCCCGTGCTTAAAATTGTACGGCTTTGGGAAGATACGGTTCAACTGCAACTGTGTTTTGAATACGGCAATCACCTGTTCCTTTACCACAACTCTCATAAGGTTTCGGTAACACTGGAAAAGGACGGAGACAAATATACCTTTAAGCGCATACGCAGGTCAGTGCAATGGGAAGACAGCAAAAAAGATTTTCTGGAATCATTGGGACTGGAGCTATCCGAGGGCTCCGTTTTCCGCCTAAAAAACAAAGAGATAAAATTACGCGATGATAAAACCTTATCAGCGTTTGAAACAGTAAACAAATACGAATTTATCGACTGGATTATCTTACACAAAGAACACATTGAGGTATCAGGATTTAAGATAATACAGGAAGAAGAAAGACAGAAATATTTCCTGGGTACGCGGGAAATAAAAATTGACGTAAAAGAATTTAACGACTGGTTTGATGTAAATGCTGTGGTGCGTTTTGGAGAGTTTGAATTCTCCTTCTTATCCCTCAAGGAACACATCCTACGCGGCAAGAGAGAATTTCTTTTACCCAACGGTGAAATGGCCGTAATTCCTGATGAGTGGTTCAGTACTTTCAATAGTATTTTCGACAATGCCGAGCCCGGAGAAAATATACGACTCAAAAATTATCACCTCGGCCTCATTACTGAATTAAGCAATTGCAATGGAGTAAGTTTAAAGCTGAGTGAGAAACTGAGCAACCTGCGCGACCACCAAACCATCGAAGATTTTGATTTGCCTGTTATGTTTAAAGGTGAGCTTCGCCCATACCAGCGGGCGGGTTACAACTGGCTATCTTTTTTACGTGAAAATAAGCTGGGGGGTTGTCTGGCAGATGATATGGGTTTGGGTAAAACCATTCAGACACTGGCCTTGCTGCAATACGAGAAGGAACACTCCAATGCTGACCTGCCAGTTATCAATTCGGAAAGTGAAAATATTCCCGGAGATGGAAAACAGCCTGCACAAATTTCTTTGTTTGACAGCATGGCTTCGCAACATGCTACTTCAGCAAGTAACAACACCGAAGAGATACAAACAGCGAAAGAACCGGAAGAAACAGTCGTAAGAAAACATACCACCTCCTTAATTGTTGTACCCACCTCCTTAATTTACAACTGGTTTAATGAGGCAGCCAAATTTGCCCCCGAATTAAAAATACTTATTCATACCGGTGTGGGCCGAACCAAAGATGCCGCTCAATTCAGGTACTTTGATGTGATATTAACCACCTATGGTACGGTGCGCTCAGACCAGGACATGATGCGCAACCACTATTTCCACTACATCATTCTGGATGAAAGTCAGAACATCAAAAACCCGCACTCGCAGGCAGCAAAAGCTGTGAAGAGTCTGAAATCAGCACACAAAATAGTGCTTACCGGCACACCCGTAGAAAATTCTGTAACCGAGTTGTGGTCGCAAATGTCGTTCATTAACCCGGGGCTGTTGGGCGATTACCAAAGCTTTATGGAAAACTACACCATTCCCATTGAAAAGCAGGCTGACGAGAAAAAACTAAAGATACTTAAAACACTCATTAACCCTTTTGTACTGCGCAGAACAAAAACACAGGTAGCCAAAGATCTTCCTTCCAAGATTGAGCAGGTTATTCATTGCGACATGACCGAGGAGCAGGAGTCGGAATACGAAACCATCAAATCGCAATACCGCAATGAACTGCTTCAGGTAATCAAAGAACAGGGGCTGGGAAAATCAAAACTTACCATTATACAAGGGCTCACCAAACTCAGGCAACTGGCCAATCACCCGAAACTGATTGACCCGGAATATCCGCACGGATCAGGAAAATTTGAGGAGGTAACGGAGCGTATAGAAACCGCCATGGCTGAAGGGCACAAACTGCTGGTTTTTTCACAGTTTGTGAAACAACTGGAATTGTACAAAGCCTGGCTCGAAGAAAAAAACATTGCCTTTGCTTACCTGCACGGACAAATGCCCCAGAAGGAAAGGGCAGAGCAGGTGGACCGTTTTAACCAGCGGGAAGACATTAAGGTATTTATCATCTCCTTAAAAGCCGGTGGTTTGGGCCTCAATCTGGTCTCGGCCGACTATGTATTTTTACTTGACCCGTGGTGGAATCCGGCTGTGGAGAAACAGGCCGAGGACCGCAGCTACCGCATAGGGCAAACCCGTAATGTGTTTACGTATAAGTTCATTACCCGCAATACTGTGGAAGAGAAAATACTTAAACTGCAACAGCGCAAACTGCAACTTGCCGAAAACCTGATTGAAACAGAGGAATCGTTTGTAAAATCGCTTGACATTGACGAGTTACTCGATCTACTGGCCTGATTTCTGAATTATTCACATCCATTTCATGAATAAATTGTAAGCAGTTGCTTTCTTTTGTAGTAACATTGGGTTACATTTGTTAAAATACAATTTAAAAATCAGCACATGAAAAAAGCATTACTACTTTCATTTTCAATGGCATTGGCCACATTTACCTTTGCCCAAACAAGAACAGTTGACTTGTCAACAGAAGCTATCATTTCACCTGACAGCCTTTTAAGCTCAACTTCAGGCACACCTATGACCCTTACTGCCGTTCTTAAAAACAACGGAACAGATTCTATCACAGTAGGTGATTCTATCTGGTATCAGTTCATCATTACTGTAGGTGGCTCAAAAATTGTTGGTTTCCCTAGTGCCAGCAATCCTAATTCTTTTGCTATTAAAGCAGTACCAAGAACAATTGCTTCAGGCGATACCATGCACCTGACTGTAAGTATCAATATCTCTTTGAACTTCCTTACGTCAACCAACGTGAATATTGTTTTCATCGCACATGCATTGAACAGACCAGGGCTTGAATTCGAAGGATCAACTACTTTAGCCAACAACCAAAAGACTAAAACTATTCCATGGTTAAACCAACACGGTTGGGCTGTTGGTATCAACGACCTTGCTGCTAACGAAACAAAGGTTTATCCTAACCCTGTAAAAGATGTATTGCACATTGAAATTAATAACGATGAGCAAAAAGTATTGAGCATGTTTGACCTGAGCGGTAAAAAAGTGGAAGAAACCATGTTCTCTGAAAACAAATTAGACGTTAACGTTGCTGACTACAAGCGTGGATTCTATTTCTATGAAATTAAATCTAACAACGGAGCAGTAATTAAAACCGGTAAAATTTGTGTGAACTAATTTCAGCACATTACCTTATAGAAAAGGCCTCCTTAGGGAGGCCTTTTTTTTTGCCCTGTGGGGGTAAAGAGAAAAAATAAAGACCTTCGTTTAAACCAACGGGACTATAACGTATCCAATAACCCAATGAATGCGATAGCCGCAACTGCCACCGACAAAGAATTACTTGAAGCTTTCCGCCAGGAAAAGAGTCGGGCAGCGGCATTTGAAGCTATCATTAAGAAATATCAGCAAAAAGTATACTGGCACGCACGCAGAATGGTGATTGACCATGATGATGCAGATGATGTAACTCAAAACACCTTTATCAAAGCCTGGGAGAATCTGGAAAATTTCAGGGAAGAAGCCAAGTTGTTTACCTGGTTGTTTCGGGTGGCCACCAATGAGGCGCTGGCCTTTCTAAACAAAAAGAAAGCCTCCCTTTACAGCTCCATTGATGATGCCGCCAATGAACTGAGCTCAAAAATCACACACGGTGATGGTTTTAGCGGCAATGAAATACAACGCAAATTACAATTAGCCATACTCACCCTACCCGATAAGCAACGTGCGGTGTTTAACATGAAATATTTTGATGAGCTCACCTACGATGAAATGGCCGAAATAACAGGAACCTCGGTGGGTGCGTTAAAAGCCTCTTACCACCATGCCGTAAAAAAGATTGAAATTTTTGTACAAAAAAGTTAAACCATATCAACATCTGTTACTCTAATACTCAAATGAATACCACCAACCCGGATAAGCAGCAACCTCAATGGCCCAAGGAATCACCCTTTAAGGTGCCCGATAGTTATTTTGATGAACTTTCCGAAAGCATACTTTGCCGGATAAACAATAACCTGCGGGAAGAAACACCCGGCTCCATGCATTTGCTGAAAGATGCTGCACCTGACTCCATACCTCAAAATTATTTTGCTGAACTGCCTGAAAAGATATTGGCCCGAACAAGTTTAGCCAAACCAAAAGGGCGCATCGTTTACCTGAACATCATAAAATATGCCGCAGCAGTGGTTGTAATATCCGGAGTTGCACTTTTTTACCTGCGCTCAGGCAATCAAAGTACCTCCACTCAGGTGAGCATGGAACAGTTGAGCGAAGATGAAATAACCACCTACCTGCTAAAAAATGCCGGGGTTGAATTACTGGCCGAGGCTTATACTGAAACTAAACCAACTGTAGAAAGCAACACCGGCAATCAGGATAGCAGTGATGCCATGGAGCAGTACCTGCTGGAACATGCAGATGAATCAGAATTAATGGAGGATGATATATGAAAATGATTAAAGTTTTGATGAGTATGATACTCATCATGTGGACAGGAGCAATTATGGCTCAGGCACCTAAAAAAGAACGCGTAGAGGCCTTACGCATTGCTTACATTTCAGAACGTTTGCAACTAACACCCGAGGAAGCAAAATTATTCTGGCCGGTTTATACTAAACTGGAAAACGAGATGAAAGAGTTGCGCAAGAAACACCGTATGAATGATGAGGAAACAACAGAATCCTTGACCGAAGAGGAAGCAGATAAAAAGCTGAATGAACTGATTGCATTCAAAGAAGCGCAGTTGGCCCTTGCCAAAAAATACCAGGTAGAATTAAAAAAAGTTATACCGGCCACCAAAGTACTCTTATTGTACCGGGCTGAAGAAGATTTTAAAAAGGAGCTGTTAAAAAGAATTCGTGAAAGAAGAGGCGCGCGACCGGGTGCACCCGCACCGGGAAGGTAACGCCAGTGTTAGTTAGGTTAAAGGGGGATTTAGTTCCCCTTTTTTATTGTCCACCACCAGGTGCGCAAGTGCAATGTACGGTACAGGTATAAACCTAACCCGATATTGGTAATGGCCATCATCACAGCCCGTATAACAATACTGGCAAACAAAGCATGGGTTGAAATAAACATTAATCCGCTAATGGTGCCCAGCAGCAGCATGGTGGCATTAAAGCGGGAAAGTGCTTTTTCATTCCCCGAGGTAACCATCAGAATATTAACTGAACCCGCCCATACGTTAACCAGTTGTGCCGAGCATAACACCAGTAATTCCAATGAATAGTCTCCGTAAACACTGCCCATCAGCGATAAAATTCTGGCAGGAAAAATAAGTATCACCATAAAAATGAATGCCGATACTACTGTAAGCATGCGGGAGTTTTTGTTTAACAAACTTTGCAGTTCATCCATTTTATTCCGGTGCAACAACTCTACAAATTTCGGGGCAATGTTGTAATTAATTACTTGCAGGGGCATGGATACCAACCTGGACACAGTAAACAACACAGCATACACACCTGCTAGTTTTTCATCATGAAAATAACTGAGAAAAAACAACGGAATCTGGTGGCTCACGTTGGCAGCAGCAGCAGAAACAAATAAGGGTGCAATAATTTTAAGCATGGAAGAATAACTTTCCGGAAGTTCATCTTCCTGCATGGCATCTACCTTATCCCAATAAGCAACAGAAAAAAGTGTAGAAAGAATAAACGTAAATCCTATTGCCGACAAATGTGCCCATAAAGGATTGAGCAATGACGAGAAAGTATAGTGCAGAACAATAAGCACCAGTAGGGCAAACAAACCATGAGAGGCCAGAGAAAGAAAATTAAATGCCTTTAGCTTTTCCCGAAGGCGAAGGTTCTCCTGCAAAATACTGGATACGCTAAGCACCAATAGTACAGGCGCTGTATAAAATATTACCGAAGCATACGAACTATCAAAAAATGACTCCGCCACCCGGGCTGAAAATACCATCAGCAACAGAGACAAAACAGAGGCTAACACAATGCCCAAGCGCAGTACACGCAACACCGATGTATTGTACAATGCAACTTGCTGCTGTTGGTACAACTTAGCGAGATTTCGCACCATGTATTGTTTAAGGCTGCTGTTCACCGCAACTTCCACCAGGCCCCAAATGGAAAACAGCACTGTGCAAACCCCCAGCACATCAGCACCGTAATAGCGCGATACCCACCAGGTGAAAGCGAACCCGGCCGGAACCGATAAGCTCCTGAAGAGTATAAACAGGACACCACCTTTTAATACATCCCTGAAATGGATATCCTGAATACGTTTATTAAGCAAGGTTTTTAGTGGCATTCCATTCAAAAAAACGCAAAAGCGATTGTAATAACAACAAAATGCTGAGTAGCTTTGCCAAAATGATTACCCACAGGCAACTATTTCTTCAACACCTGGCTCAAACCACCGATGCTCCGCTAATGTTAGAAATTGAGCGGGCTGAGGGGGTGCATTTGTTCGATACCAATGGCAAGTCATACCTTGACTTGATTTCAGGCATCGGAGTGAGCAATGTAGGGCACAGACACCCGGAGGTACTTAAAGCCATACAGGAGCAACTGGACAAATACATGCACCTGATGGTTTACGGAGAATACGTTCAGGCCCCGCAAACACTATTTGCAAAAGCCCTGACTGATGCTTTGCACCCGACCCTTAACTCTTGTTATTTTGTTAACTCCGGTGCTGAGGCAACCGATGCAGCAATGAAGCTGGCCAAACGCTATACCGGAAGAACTGAACTGGTAGCTTGTTACAATGCTTACCACGGTAGTTCACAAGGCCCGTTGAGTCTTAACAGCAACAGCTATTTTTCCAATGCTTACCGCCCCCTGCTGCCGGATATCAATTTTATTCATTTCAATACGACTGATGACCTGGCAAAAATAACCTCGCGCACGGCTGCTGTTTTTATAGAACCCGTTCAGGGAGAGGCGGGTTATTTACCTGCTGAGCAAGCCTACCTTGAGGCACTCCGGAAACGTTGCGATGAAACCGACACCTTACTTATTTTTGATGAAATACAAACAGGTTTTGGCCGTACGGGCAGTTTGTTTGCTTTCCATCAGTACAACGTAGTACCCGACATGATACTGCTGGCCAAAGGTATGGCAGGCGGAATGCCCATGGGAGCTTTGGTTGCCCCGCACCACATGATGCAGGCCTTCTCATTCAATCCTATTCTGGGGCACATTACTACGTTTGGCGGCCACCCGGTAAGTTGTGCTGCGGCTTTGGCCACACTTAAAATATTACAACGTTCAGATCTGGTACAGCAGGTTGCCGCAAAAGAGGCTTTGTTCAGAAAACACCTGCTCCACCCGGCCATCCAATCTGTATCGGGCAAAGGTTTGATGCTGGCCCTTGATTTGGGAAGCTTTGAGCAAAACAAAAAAATTATTGACCGTTGCATAGCTGACGGACTCATTACCGACTGGTTCCTGTTTGCCTCTCATAAAATGCGCATTGCTCCTCCGCTTATTATCTCTGAAGAAGAAATTATACAGTCGTGCGACATTATTGTGAAGAATATAAATACTGCATAAATTTTCTCAGCGCATTAAACCAATTATATTTGACTCACTCTTACGTAAAAATTAAAACACATCCTTATATGAAAAAGTACATGATGCTATTGGCAGGAGGCCTGTTAATCTCAGGAAGTATTCTGGTTACCTCTTGCAACAGAGACAAAGAAGAACTGGAAGAAATTTTTGAGGCAGCAGAAGACCATGCGCTGATGGAAGGTGAATTTTCCAATGTGAATGATTGGACCGATAACCAGGCCGATGATAAAGGTTTTGGTAAGGCCAATGTTTCCATCTTACCCGGTTGTGCCCAGGTTTTCACCAACATGACCGGCAGCCCCAAAATACTGGAAATAACTTTTTACGATTCGGCCAATACGGCTAACAACAATGCTTGTTTATGCAATGACGGCAACTACCGCAGAGGTAAAATACGCTGTGAGTTTACTGGAGCTTATCGCACACAAGGATCTCAAGCCATCATCACTTTACAGAACTATTTTGTAAATGATGTTCAATACACCGGCACACGCACCATCACCAACCTGGGCAATGCCAGCGGTAACTTTAAATATTCCTACACCGTAACCGGTGGAAGCGCCATTACACCTGAGGGTACCGTAACCTGGTCAACAGTGGGTGAGATAGAACGTGTTGAAGGAGAAGGTACCATAAATCCTTTTGATGATGTGTATCTGTTGAGAGGAAGTTCCAATGGTGTAAGCAGAAAAGGAAATAACTTTACCGTTAGTACACTTACCCCGCTCAAGAAAAAAATAGGTTGCCCACGTATTGTGAGCGGAAAAACAACTGTAACCAACTCATCGGGCAATGCTATGGAGCTTGACTTTGACCCGCTGGGTGGTGAAAACTGCGACCGTATAGCTAAAATTACTTATAAAGATCGCACAAGAACCATCACACTCCGATAAATCTCACTCATCAGGAATTACCAAAAAGCCCCGCTCAACGGGGCTTTTTGTTTTTAGTGTAGTATCTTGCAGGCCGATGCAATTGAGCAAAGGAGTGCAGTACATGATTCAGGCAACGGTGTATTATGCCGGCATGAATTTGTGCATCAAGTACCTCAATCACATTCCTGCACATCAGATTATTTTTATCCGTTCTGTTGTTACCTTTTGCATCACGTTTTACCTTATCAAAAAACAAAATCTCAATCCCTGGGGAAATAACAAAGGCTGGTTGGTATTGAGAGGTGTGGCGGGTTTTGCCGGATTATTCTGTTACGTGATTACAGTACAACACATGCCCTTGGCCAGTGCTGTTACTATCCAGTATTTATCTCCCGTGTTCACACTTATCATCGCACACTTTATGCTGGATGATGAACTAAAATTACGCAACTGGATATTTACATTGATCTCCCTGAGCGGAGTGTTTTTGGTGAAAGGCTTTGACGAACGCATTAGTCAGGTGATGTTGGGTTTGGGTGTATTCTCTGCATTAATGTCGGGGTTCGCTTATTCCTGTATACGCAAGGTGAACCAATCAGACCATGCCCTGGTAATTGTATTTTATTTCCCGCTGGTTACTTTGCCTTTTGTAACTCCGTATAGTCTCACCCACTGGACCACTCCCACCACAACCGATTGGCTATTGTTGATTGCTACCGGAATTTTCACACAATTCGGTCAGTACTTTATGACCAAGGCCTATCAACTGGAAAGGGTTTCAAATGTTTCTATACTTACCTACCTGGGTACACTCTATGCTTTAGCCATAGGTTACCTGTTGTTTGATGAGAAATTTTCGACCATGAGTTTATTTGGGATGACACTGATTATTGGTGGAGTTGTACTTAATTTGCTGTTATCAGAATACAAGAAAAAAAATGCACATGCATCGACTGAAAAATGAGTGGCTGGAAATAACGGTAGCTGATAAAGGTGCCGAATTGCAAAGCATATTTTCCACCGTGCAAAACAGAGAATGTTTATGGCAGGGAGATGCTGCATACTGGAATCGCAAGGCACCTGTTCTTTTTCCCTTTGTGGGGAAATTGAAAAACAACCGGTACACACATAAGGGCATAGAGTATTCCATGAGTCAGCACGGGTTTGCACGCGACATGGTATTTACACTGATTGAACAATCACATAATCAACTGCACTACGCTACCGATTTTAATGAAGAAACATTAACGGTATACCCGTTTCGGTTCAGGCTGGAAATTATTTACACGTTACACGAGCACAGCATTACCTGCAGCTGGAAGGTACACAACGTTGGCAACGAAGAGATGTATTTTTCCATAGGAGCGCATCCCGGCTTTTTTTGTCCGTTCCATAACCATGAATATTTAACCGAATTTTACCTCGAGTTTAGTGAGGCTGAAACTACTGAACGCTGCTTATTAACTGAAGGAATATTTAACGGTCGAACAGAAAAAGTATTTCAGCACAGCCACATGATTGAACTGCATGACGACCTTTTTCTGAAAGATGCCATTGTACTTAAACACATCCATTCTTCACAGGTAACACTAAAAAGCAAACGAAATAATGCGCATAGTGTGGGCATGACTTTTAACAACTTCCCTTACTTGGGCATCTGGAAAAAACCGGGAAGTAATTTTTTGTGCATTGAACCCTGGCACGGGCTGGCCGACAACAACACACACACAGGTGATTTGACAAATAAAGAAGGTATTCTATCTTTGTCTCCCTACCATCATTTTGAAACATCATACACCATAAGCATATCTTAATTTTATGAAAAAAATTATCCTATTCATTTTTTTACTATCAGGCATCGTTTCTGCCAATGCACAAAGTATGTTTTTTCCTGAAGCCTGGACCGGCCGCTGGAAAGGCAACCTGAACATTTTTACCAAAGATGGCGCAGTAAGTACAGTACAGATGAACATTGTACTGGAAAAAACATCAACTCCCAACAATTATTCATTTATAATTATTTACAAGCAGGGTGAAAAAGAAGATGTACGTAATTACACTTTACTCAAAGACACTGCTAATGCCGGGCACTTTATTACCGATGAACACAACAGCATCAGAATAAACGATTACCTTTTCGGCAGTACGCTCATCAGCCAGTTTATTGTTGAAGGTCAGCTGCTAACTGCAGTGTATCGTTTTGAAAAAGACAAAATTGACTTCACCATCATTGGTACCAATGCCGCACCCACCGGCAGCAGCGGAGGAAAAGACAAAATTCCTGTGGTGAAAGATTTTGAAATAATGAACTACCAGAATGCCATTCTGGAAAGGGTAAAACAATAACTACCGGTTATACAAATCGCGAATGGCAACAGAAGCTACCGTGCAACCGAATACTGCCGGCATATAACTGATGGTGCCCACAAATGATTTTTTATTCTTCCCTTCAGTTAGCACCACCTGCGCTTCCTCCATTTTTTGTTCAGCTGAGAATACTGCTTTAAAACCTGAGCGTACACCCAATTTATGCAAATATTTTCTTACGTAACGCGCCAGTTTACAACTGTGTGTTTCTGAAATATCCACTACCTGAATTTGTGTGGGATCAACTTTTGACCCGGCTCCCATTGAACTCACCAAAGGAATATTTCTATCCATACAGGCCTTAATGAAAAACACTTTGGGTGCCAACGTATCAATACAATCTAAGGCATAATCAAACTTGGTTCCGTTCAGGATTTCATCCGTGCGGGTGTCCTTCAGGTACTCGGGGATTACGGTAAGTTCAAGTTCAGGATTAATATCCAGCAAACGTTCCGCCAGTACCTCTGCCTTTATTTTTCCTTCCGTACTGTGCAATGCCGGAATTTGTCTGTTGCGGTTAGTAGGATCAACTGTGTCGGCATCGACAATGGTCATTTTACCAACACCGGTGCGGGCTATCATTTCGGCTGCAATGCCCCCTACTCCGCCAAGTCCTACCACAAGCACATGCGAGTTCACTAATTTTTCCAGCTTTTGCTCTCCCAAAAGCACCTGTGTTCTGCCCATCCACGGGCTGATTGGTTTTCGGTTTGTACCCATGCGGCAAAGGTAAATATTCCCGACTTATTCATGTGGCTGATACAATTTACAGAAAGATTTTTTCTCGTGCTTTTGTATATCTTAGCGGCATTAAACTAAAATATGAGACTGCCCCACACCATTGGTTTCCGACTAATGATCCTTTTGCTGCTTTACACTGCCACGGCAGCGGCACAGTATCCTGACAGTCTGATGCATGTACTGAAAAGTTACCGGCAAAATGACACCACCAAAGTAAACCTGCTCTCTGATGTTTCTCTCCAATTTCAGTATGTCAATATAGACAGTATGCTTCTGCTTGCCCGGCAAGGATATACTTTAGCTGAAAAACTAAAGTACCGGAAAGGAATGGCCGAATGCCTTAAACTGCAAGGTATTGCCAATTACAACCTCGCCAATAATGATACAGCTTTGGCACTCTACCGCAGAGCATTAAAAATTGCCGAGGAAGACAATCTGATTAAAATGAAAGGAGCCATATACAACAACATGGGCGTTGTATATGCAGAGAAGGGGCAACTGCATAAAACCATTGCTTACTACGAAAAAAGTTTAGCCATCAGAAAACAGGTAAAGGATATGTCGGGCGTAGGATCATCATACAATAACCTGGGCAATACTTACCTTACCCTGGGTGATTATGAAAAAGCACTGAGCAACCAGTTTAAGGGGCTCAAAATAAGAGAGGAATTAAATGACCTGCGAGCAATTGCCAACAGCAACAGCAACATCGGCAATTCTTATTTCAGGATTCAAAAGTATGACAAAGCCTTTGAATACCACATTAAGGCCTTAGACATCAATAAAAAATTAAACAATGAATACGGGATGGTGCTGGACTATCTTGATTTAGGGGCTATACATTACGAAACAAAAGAATACACAAAGTCAAAAGAATACTTTGAGAAAGGCTTGGCTTTAGCTGAAAAGATAGGAATGATGCAAAATGTATCCGTTTCATTGTCCAACTTGGGTGAAATCAGCCGCATTCTTAAAGAGTATGACAAGTCCATTGACTATTACCGCAAATCATTGGCTATTTGTCTTCCGGCCGGGGACATGTTGCTTGCCGCCAGCTGCTACAGCGGCATTGGTTACGGCCTGGTACATACAGGCAAAACAAACGAGGGGATAGCTTTACTGAAAAAAGGACACAATATCTCCCTGCAACACCCCGATAAAATAACGAAAATGGCCACTGCTACATTCTTGTACCAGTCGTTGGAAAAAACCGGTGATTTTAAATCTGCTCTGCACTACTTTAAAATTGCCAAAGCCTTTGAAGACTCCCTCGACAATGAGAATGATTTGAAAAAAATTCAAGAAATAGGATTTGAATTTGAACTGAACAAAAAAGAAGAGACCATAAAATCGTTGATGAAAGAACGGGAGTTTGAAAAACAACGAGCCAACTTAAACCGTAACCTCAACTATGCATTTAGTCTGGCAGCTGTTCTGGCATTAGCATTCATCTTTATGCTTTACCGCAGCCGTGGAAAATCCAGAAAATACCTCGAGGTAACCTCTGCCCAAAACAATGAAATAAGAAAACAAGCTTCTCAGCTTCACGCATTAAATGAGATGAACAATAAAATGTTCTCGATTATTTCGCATGATTTACGTAACCCCATTGCCACATTGAGCAATGTGCTGTTGTTGGAATCAGAGAACGTAATAAGTGCTGAGGAAAGCAAAAATATGCAGCAAAGCCTTTCTTTACAGGTAGGCTCCATCAGCCTTTTGCTGGATAACCTGCTGCTGTGGTCAAAAGAGCAGATTGAGGGCAAAACAGCTCCCAAGCCCGAAACAATACTCCTGAATGACACCATAAAAAACAATGTGCAACTCTTGTTTGAAATGGCCCGACAGAAAAATGTTTCCTTCATCAATAACGTAACCGAAGATATTACTGCATTTGCCGACCGTACACACGTAGATATTATTTTACGAAACGTGTTGGCCAATGCTGTTAAATTCAGCCATAAAGGAGGGAACATTACTTTAGATACCCGCATTGAAGACAACACGGTTACCATATACGTTAAAGACGAGGGTACAGGCATGAGCGAAGAAACCCTTCGTAAACTACTTAACCCTGAAGAAGATTCCTTTTCCAGCAAGGGCACATCCGGTGAAACAGGAAGTGGCCTGGGCTTGCAGCTTTGCTCCCAATATGCCACATTAAATAATGGCTTTATCCGTTTTGAAAGCGAAGAGGGAAAAGGCACCACCTGCAAGATAACGCTCCTGTATACAGGCTAATCCCACCGGATAGCTTAGTGGCTGATAACTAATAAATAAGAACACAAACACATCAAATAAATAGACTTTGTGCGCTTATAGTGTTACTTTTGCAGCAATGTATCAGGCTCAAATTCCCAAGCGCTCAGAAGTAATGTTATTTCTGGGCAAAGAAATAGAACAAACTGCTAACCAATACCTGAAGCCAATAGAAACCAACTGGCAGGCCTCAGAACTGCTTCCGCTTACTTCAGATACTACGTTTATCGAAGATTTAAAAACCATACAGGAACAGGCACAGAATTTATCCTATGATTTACTGGCCGTTTTGGTAGCGGACACCATTACCGAAGAAGCCCTGCCCACCTACGAAAGCTGGATTGCCGGCATTACCGGGTTTAATCAGGTAGAAAATAACGGCTGGATGAAATGGCTACGCGCCTGGACCGCTGAAGAAAACCGCCACGGAGACGTACTTAACCGCTACCTTTACCTGTGTGGCCGTATTAATATGCGTGAGTTTGAAGCCTCTACCCAGTATTTAATTGCTGACGGTTTTAACAACGGTGCAGCAACCGATCCTTACAGAAACTTTGTGTACACCAGCTTTCAGGAAATGGCCACCAATATTTCGCACCGCAGAGTAGCCAGCTTAGCCAAACAACAAGGCAATAACATGCTTTCTAAACTGTGTGGTTTGGTAGCGGCTGATGAGGCCCGACATGCCAAAGCCTACAAGTCATTTGTATCCCGCATACTTGAAATAGACCCCAATGAAATGATGCTGGCTTTTGAAGACATGATGCGTCAAAAAATTGCCATGCCTGCTCAATGCCTGCGTGAACTGGGAGATAAACTTAACACCTTCTCTTATTTCAGTGATGCGGCTCAACGCCTAGGCGTCTATACAGCAACTGATTACACAGATATTCTGTCTTCACTTATTGAGGAATGGAAAATTGATGCCATTACCGGATTGAATGAAAATGGTGAAAAAGCAAGGGATTACCTGTGCAAATTGCCTGACAGACTGAAACGTATTGCCGAACGCATTAACACACCGGTTACCGAGTACAAGTTCAACTGGATTCTGGCCTAAAACAGCCCTTTTGCTTCCTCACTATAAAAGACAGGCACCTGTAAGCCAAGCCCGTGTTTAGCATTCAGTTGCTCAATCAGGTATTTGCACAATTCAGGAGAATATCTCTCATCGTGCTGGTGCATGAAAAAATAGCAACGCTTTAATCCTGCTTTTAACCACGCGCCTATTCGTTCTACCCAGGCGTCAATGCGGGTATAATCTGTAGGATGCAGGCCATTTCCCACAAACCGAATAAATGCCTGAGGTGTGGTGAGGTTCATGTGCAAAGCGTCTCTCCTGCCTGAAGTATCCGTAATTACTGTTCCGGTAGTCAACTCTTTTAAATAATCAAACGACTCTGCTGCATTATGAGGTTGCAACCATTCTTTCTGCCTGTACTCTACAAACAAAGTTATATCATCCGGCAACGACTGAATAAACTGCTCTATAACCGGCTTGTACTTGGGCCCCATACGTGGCTCAGGCATCAGAAATAAAGGTCCCAGGTTATTACCCAACTCGTAAATTGCATTCAGGTATTGATCCAGTTCAGCCGCTACGTTTTGCAACCTTTTGCGGTGCGTAATTACTTCAGAAAATTTAGGACAAAACAAGAAATTATCACCCACCGTATCCTTCCATTTGCGTATGCCCTGCGGAGTAGGCAGATTGTAGTACAGAGAGTTGAGTTCAATGGAATTAAACTGCCGGGCATATGCCTTTAAATAATCAACTGATTTGGTTTTGGGCGGATAAATTTTACCTATCCAATCGGGGCCCCCCCACTTGGCACAACCTACGTATACACGTGGTTTTTCGCTCTTTCGGGCAGCACTTAAAACAGCTGTAGTTAAAGGCGTATCCGGTGGTAAGGTAAAATCTACCTCAGCAATTTGGGCTGTTTCAATTCGTCCAAAGTCCATTTTTTCTTTCAAAGATATTAGAAGTAAGCCTATTTTTGACGCATGATTATCTATGGCATTAAAAACTGCGACACCATGAAAAAGGCTTTCAACTGGTTGGAAGCACAAGAGATGGATTACTCTTTTCATGATTATAAAAAACATGGTATTAGCAAAGAGAAGTTGAATGAGTGGCTCACCAAATTGGAAGTAACGCAACTCATCAATACCAAAGGTGTTACTTTCAAAAAACTTACTGAGGCCGAAAAAATATCCATCAACAATAAACTGGCAGCCATTAACCTGATGATGGAAAAACCTTCCATGATTAAACGCCCACTGGTGGAATACGATAAAGGCATTTTGCTGGGATTTAATGCCGAAGAGTGGGACGCACAGCTTCGTTAAAATAAGCGGACTACTTCATGTTGCTTCTGATTTCAATACAGCCATCTCACGCTGAGCGGAAAAATAGTTGAGTTAACTTATGCAAAAATCTAAACAGGTAAGCCTGTTTAAGCACGCCAACCTGCTACCTGTTGTTCACCGGTATTTATTTTTCCCGCTTATTAAACTCTGAAAAAAAGCGTAGCTTTAACCATGCGTTTGATGTTGAGGAAATCATATTACGTGTTTTGCTTTGCTGCAAATCTGCGTGGTGCTCTTCTTACTGCATGTTTTATGCTGTCAGTTGCTTTGTACGCTCAGCAGCCAGCTTATTCTATTCTGGGTGATGAGGAGTTCAGGGGCATTCAGATTTATGATGTGATACAGGATAAAGAACTGAACTATTGGTTTGCCACCAACGAAGGACTTTACCTCTATGACTATTACACCTATAAAAAAATTGAATGCAAAGAATCAAAAAGCAACTCGGTTTTTAATTTTGTGATGGATAAGGATGGCGCCATTTATTGCCATAACCTGAACAACCAGATTTTTCAAATCAGAGGCAAAGTATGTCACCTGTTCTACGAAATGGCGGGGGATGAAGGCAAGGCCGATGTGAGTTTATCCATTGCAGATAATAATCACCTGTTGATTGGTGCCGGAAAAATTATTGTACTGGATAAAAGCGGGAAAATTATCACCCGCAGAAATGTAAGCGGGCATTACCTGGGGCAAGCCTTTACAACAGATGATGGGAGCATTCAGTTTCACATGAACGGCTGCGATTCAGTGATGATTTACTCCGGAGGAACGTTTTCACAACAACGCTTACAACTTTCGGGTACCAGGTTGAACAATACAGCTATTTTAAAGTTCTTCCGCATACAAGATGTTTGTTATGCACTTGACATGAAATCAAAAGCATTATTCAGCTACCGCCCTGCCAACTTTACACTCACTCCCTTACCCAAAAACAGTTTATTTGACCGGGGCGGAGCCGTGCGTATTTACGAAGTCGGGAATGAAATATGGGTAGCCGGCACCTTGCCCGGAGTGGTATTTTTCTCTAAAGAGCAGAACCAACCCTTGAGTAATTTCTATTATGAAGATTATTTTATTTCTGATGTATACAAAGACAGGGAAGGCAATTATTTACTGAGCACTTTTGATAAAGGTGTTTTAGTAATCCCTGATTTGAAAGTACCGGGCGTTATTCACTCTTTTCGTGACGACCCTGTTACCGCTTTGTATAGCGATGAAACCACAGGACTCATTTTGGGCACATCCAAAGGACAGTTGATGAGTTACAGCGAAGGGAAACTGACACAGCTGAACAGTGAAGGCATGCGCCCCATTGAAGCCTTGTATGGAAGTGCTAAAAGTGACTTGGTGCTTTTTGATGACGGACAGGTGCGTGCCTATAATAAACGAACAGGAAGTATACTAACCATTTTTGAAGCCTCATTGAAAAATGTAGCCTTTGTAAACGAACACGACTATTTTTTGGGCACCAATTACGGCATAGTTAAAACTACGTGGTTGGGAAAAGATAAATTTACGCGGCAATTGATAAAAGGAATAAGTACCCGTACCTACTCCATGGTATATCATGCAGCCAGTGGAGACCTTTATGCTTCAACAGCTCACGGCTTGTTCAGAATTACTTCCTCAGGTGAAATTGAAAAAATATATTACCGGAATAAACCCGTTTTTTCGGAGCAACTGTATAATCACAACGGACAAATATTTGCCATTACGGGAGCAAACGGCATACTAGTCATAGAAAAAAATCGTGTTACCCAAACCATATATCCTCTGGTAAACGGTGAACCTGAAAAACTCAAACGTCTCATTGTATATAACAACACTATTATTGCTAACTCTTCCAGCGGGCTGTATCAATTCGACCTGAACGGAAAACTCCTGAGACCGCTGCATATTGCTTCAGGTATAGCATCAAAAAAAATAATCAGCTTCACTTTACATAACTCCGAGCTTTGGGTGAGCCATGCAGGCGGAGTACAGAAAATTAATCTCGATTACCAACAGCCCAATGTGTTTAATCCTCTGGTGCGTTTCGATAGGATTTACGTAAATGATGAACTGATGAGCTCTGCCACTTCAGGAGCATTTAAAAGCAAACAACGCAAGGTGCAGTTTTTCTTTTCCTCCCCTACCCTGCGCAACCGTGAAACCCTGCGCTACCATTACCAATTGGTGGGCTATGACCCCAAATGGAACACCAACCCGTATGAGTTAAACCAGATTACCTACAATGCCCTTGACCCCGGAAATTACACCCTGCAGGTGAAGGCCGAAAATCAAGGATTATTTAGCCCGGGCATCACTTATTCGTTCAGAATTGCCTATCCTTTTTACACCAGCTGGTGGTTTATTCTTGCAGTGCTTACTTTGTTCTTGTTTCTTGTATCAGTAGTGTACCGCTGGCAATTAAATACGCAGCACAAAAAATCACAACAGATTAACGAACTGAATGCATCTCGACTTACCGCGATTCAATCGCAAATGAACCCTCACTTTATTTTCAATTCACTCAACTCCATACAGGATTTAATTCTGAAAGGAGATGTGGAGCATTCGTATTCTTACATCACTACATTCTCTGATTTGGTGAGACGCACCCTCAACTATTCAGAAAAAGATTTCATTGACTTTGAACAGGAAATAAAACTGATTGAGTTATACCTGTCGCTGGAAAAACTAAGGTTCAAAAAAGATTTTACCTACACCATTGAATTGCCTGCTGAAGAAGATTTTTTAGTACCGCCCATGCTTATCCAACCTTTTATTGAAAATGCGCTGGTGCACGGTTTGTTACACAAGCAGGGTGAAAAAAAACTGAATGTATCTTTTGAACTCAAAGAGTTTCTGATCTGTACCATTGAAGACAACGGCATAGGGCGTGAAAGAGCCAAAGCCATACAACTGAGGCAAAAGAAAGAGCACGAATCTTTTTCAGGAAACGCCATACGCAACCGGTTCGAAATTCTAAACAATGTATTTAAAGGTGAGTTTGGTTACACCTACGAGGATTTGTATCAAAACGGTGAACCCAGCGGAACAAAGGTTACCTTGAGTATTCCTGTAAAACACGAATTTTAGTCCGTTCCTGAAATAAAACGGTCAGTTACTGAACCCAATGAAACAAAACAAAGGAATCAATATAAGTTTGCCTGCGGTGAAAAAAATAAGGGCTATACTGGTGGATGATGAGGAAAGCGCCAGGGATGTGCTGCAGAATCTCCTGCTGCGTTTTTGTGCTGATGTAGAACTGGTGGCCAAGTGCGAAAACATCGCTAATGCAGTAGAAACTATTGAAAAGGAACAACCCGATTTAGTGTTTCTGGATATTGAAATGCCAAACTATGCCGGATACGAGATTGTAAATTTTTTCAAACAAATAAATTTCGATATCATTTTTGTAACGGCCTACAACCAGTATGCGGTACGTGCCTTTGAAATAGCCGCTGTAGATTACCTGCTCAAACCCATCGACATTCAACGCCTGAAAAATGCCGTAGCAAGAGTTGTTCAGCACCGCGACATGGAACAGCAGGCTCAACGACTTTCTCTGTTGGGCAGCACACTGGAACACAAACAACTGGAGAACATTGCCATCAGTGACAAAGGACAACAACACATTCTGCCCATTGAACACATTGTAGCCATTGAAGCACAAGAGTCGTATTGCATTATCCATACTGCCGACAGGCAATACATTGTAAGCAAAAATTTAAAACATTTCGAAACATTGCTGGAGCCATTGCCACGGTTTATACGCGTGCATAAATCATGGATAATTAACAAGAAGTTTTTACAACACTATTCTAAATCAGAGCTCACCATTCAACTGAGCAACGGACTGGTATCAAAATTATCGAAGTACAAAAAAACCGAGTTTGAAGCAGCCATCTTAACTTAACAGTTGCTCATTTCGTATTCCCTCATCTTCTCGCTTCGCACTTTTACATCCCTCCTTTTATCCATTGCTGAAGCAAATCGGCTATTGCTGAAGTTTTAAAAGATAGCTCAACCTAGCCATCTATGTTTGTTTATCATTTTAATTTTAACTGATATGAAAAAATTATTTTACTTATTCGCGTGCCTGACCACCTTGTTTGCTACACAGCCGGTCAATGCACAACAGGCATCCTTGGTAAAAGACATCAATACCGTTGCCATGTCATCAGGCATCCTGAATCCGATGGTGGTGTTTAACAACAAACTCTACTTTAGTGCAAGTGAGCCTAACTTTGGCAATAAGCTTTATGTGTACAATGGCACCAATGCACCAACCCGTGCACCGGGTGTAACCGATAACGCCAATGGAGGCAACAGCCCTTCCAATTTTGTGGTGTTCAACAACAAATTGTATTTTAAAGGTTATACCTCCTGGCTGGGCGATGAGCTCATCAGCTACGATGGAACAACCCTCTCTATGGTAGCCGATATCAATAACAACGGACAAGGAAGTTCGTCACCGGCCAACCTCACCGTGTACAAAAACAAATTGTATTTCTCGGCCAGCAATGGTACTGAAGGGCCAGAGTTGTGGGTGTACGATGGAACCAATGCACCTACTAAACTGTATGACATTAACCCTGGCAATCAGGGTTCATCACCCAACAACCTCATTGTATTTAACGATACACTTTTTTTTGGCGCCACTACGGCTACCAAAGGAAATGAATTGTGGAAATACGGAGGAGGTAATGTTAGCACTCATCCGCCTGTAATGGTGTGTGACCTGAATCAGGGCACTGGCGGATCAAACATCAGACCATCGGTGGTGTACAAAAACAAATTGTACGTAGTAGCCACCACCAACAGTGATGGGGAAGAATTATTTCAGTATGAAACCGACACGGTAAAAGTAGTTGCCAACATTGCCAACTCCTCATCAAATTCTTTCCCCAACAGCTTTGCTGTGTACAACAATATTTTATACTTCTGTGCACTTAGTAACGGAGCCATCGGGTATGAACTGTATAAGTATGACGGCACCAATGCGCCAAGCATGGTGCACAACAGTACTCCTGATAATTTCGTTTCTACCAACCCACGGTACTTAACCGTTTACAACAGCAAATTGTATTACAGAGGCAACACTGCCACTGAAGGTAATGAGTTGTGGATGTATGACGGCATCAATGACCCAAGCATGGTAACCGACCTGTTTCCCGGAGCAAAATCATCCAACCCCGCTTTCCTGATTAACTTCAACAGCAAACTTATTTTTACCGCCACTGACTCGCTGCACGGCAATGAGTTGTGGCAAAGCAACGGCACAGCATCCGGCACCACCCTTATTGATGATATGATTGAAGGCAACAACAGCTCCAGTCCGTATTACATCACACCTATGGGCAACTACCTGTACTTTACAGCAGATGACGGTGAAAACGGAAGAGAGCTTTGGATGAGCAACGGAAGTGATACCACCAAAATGATAAAAGACATGATGCCGGGAAGTGCCAGTCCTAACATTGCCTGGCCGGTGGTGTACAAAAACAAATTATATTTCAGCGGAGAAACGTTGCCTTATGGCCGGGAACTGATGGTGTGTGACGGAACCACCATTGATACGGCTGCCAACATACGCTCAGGCGGCCAGAGTAGCACGCCCAATTACCTGGCCGTATTCAACGACAAATTATACTTTTCAGCTTTTGGCGGAACAAGCGGCAACGAGGTATGGGTATATGATGGGGTGAACCCAACAAAAATGTTAGCCGAAATAAACACCAGCGGAGGCTCCGATCCTGCGTTCTTAAAAGCAGCCCTTGGTAAATTGTACTTTGCCGCTACTGAAGGAACCAATGGAATGGAATTATGGGAATACGATGGAACCAACGCACCCAAAATGGTAGCCGACCTGAACCCCACCGGCTCTTCCAACCCGCATGACTTTATTGAATACAAAGGTAAAATGTACTTTGCGGCCACTAATGGTACGCAGGGAGAAGAACTGTGGCAATACGATGGAACCAACACACCCACTATGTTTCCCGAACTGCGGGGCGGGCCGGGTACTATCTCCCTGAGGTATCCTGTGGTGTTTAATGATAAGCTGTATTTCTCTATCTATACTGATCTCAACGGTTATGAAATATGGGAATACGATGGGGTGAACCCTCCGAAACTCTCGATTGAGGTAGAACCGGGTAACAATTCTTTCAACCCTACCTATATGCTGGTAGCCAATGGAAAATTGTTTATGAGCGGCACCACCACACTGAACGGAACTGAATTGTATTCGTATGACGGAAAAAACACCATGAAACTAATGGATGAAATAATGCCGGGTGCAGACGGTGCCGATGTGGGGCATCTGGCTGTTTTGAATAACACCTTATATTTTCATGCTTACGGCCCGGGAATGGAAGGCACTGAATTATGGAAGTTGTGCACCCCCAATGTAGCCTTAACAAGCAACGGAACAACACTTACTGTTGCACAAAGTACTGCCACCTCCTACCGCTGGCTCAATTGCAGCAACATGGCAGCCGTAAGCAATGCCACCAACCAATCTTTCACACCAACTGCCAGTGGTTCGTATGCTTGTGAAGTAACCACAAGTTGCGGAAAAGATACCTCCATCTGTTACAGTGTAACGGTAGGTCCATCAGGTATAAAGAATGTACCCAACGGAGCAGGAGTAGTCATTTACCCTAACCCTACCAACAACTATGTAACTATTGAAACAGCTGAAAACATTGAACAGGTAGCGGTGTACAACATGTTAGGTGCTTTAGTACAAACTGAAAACAGCAAGTACTTTTCTATGGCGCAACAACCTGCCGGAGTTTACCTGTTGCAAGTACAAACCAGCAGCGGAATGCACACCACCCGCTTAGTGAAGAAATAAACCAATGTCGCTATAAACAAAACGGCCCGTTCGAAAGAGCGGGCTTTTTTGTGTGAACCAATTGGCAAAATAGTAAAACGTGTTATCTTGCAGTTGAAAATCGCAAACACACGCTTTGCAAACGCGCGCTAGTGGAGGAGGGAACGTTATAGAAATAAAACAGTTACTTGAATGAATAATTGGTATTTACTCCTCTCCAAAGATTTTAATGAGCCGGATGATCCAGAGCCAGAAATTATTCCATCACAAGAAGAAATATCAAAAATTAAGGTTGGAAAATATTGTAGAGTATATGTAAAGCTAATTACTCCACAAAAATATACAGGTGACTACTTATCGGTCATTATTAAAGAAATCAGGGAAAATATTTTTACTGGATTCATTGCATCAGAACCCCAAATTGAAGAATTAAAACTCGGTGATCTTATTGAATTTGAAGCTAAACATATCATTCAAATTCGACACGATGATCAATTTCCAATTATAACTATAGATGACGGACGAGAATTATTAAAAGTATACGATCAACTATGCTCGGTAGATAAAAGAATTCTTGAAAATAAAGCACGAATTAATTACTTATTCCGTTCGCCAATTTATAAGGATGACATTAAACACAGTGGGTGGATTTTTATGGTAAATAAAGAATCAGACGAATTCATTGAGACAAAATCCAATTTTATTACTATACCAGTAAAAGATGCTTTGGAATTCCCAATTTTATTTTTTCATGCACTTTTTAATAAAGAAGGAACATGGTTCGAACGGATTTATGATTGGTTTGGGGTAATTGAAGAATAAATTACTGTCACCCCACTCGCGCGAGTTTCAACGCGTGTGCCTATACCTACAACTGCTGGTACTCTATTTTAGGATACCCTTTTTTGCGGTTGGCATCGTAAAAATCAAGAAAACGCATTTTGTAATAAATGCCTTGCGCATCTTTTAGAATATAGGTCCAGTTGCTGTATATTTTGTAATTGGCACTTGTAAAATCAAAATCAAACCCTTTCCATTCATACCCTACTATATCTCTTTGCGCGTGTAAGGTTTGCTGTTGTGCAAAATGGTGGTCAATTTGTTCAAAGGGAACATCCACCACCTTGGTACAAGTTACCTGGTTGGGGTTAAGGTATACGCCTGTAACATTATACGGGATAACAGTACCCAAGGCACTTACCCATGTTTTATATCGTGTAAACCACACGTGCCACAAAGCCTTGTGCGGTTCTGTTGGTACTGGTGTGCCATTCACCAAATCAAGGTACACATAATTTACATCGGGTTGTACAGCCACTGTAATTTGTTTTTCTTCCGTACCGTTTACATTTGCCACACGCAAATGATAACCTGTCGCATCTACCGATTCAACAATCATTTTTTTATAACGGCTGCCTGCATTAACCAACGAACTTAAATCAAGCAAATACACCTGTTTAAAACTGATGCGGTGGTTGTGCCAGTGTTTGCCAATTACCAAAGAGTCATCTGCTCCGCTGCTTCTGTCCCAGTCCCACTGTGCACCCGTTGTGGAGGTAACTGCATTAAAATCAGTTACACCGGTATTATACACCATCACATCTTTGCCTGAGTTGGTAAGTATGCGGGCACTATCGCCACATTCAAAAGCCAAATCCCACCCGTACGTCATGCTGCCGGTGGTATCTCCCGTTGCTAAACTCAAAAACACCTGGCGACTGTAGTTCTCCGTCATGCCAACGGTTATCACTTTTGATGGCCCTGCAACTGGCAATTGATAGGGGTCTTCTTTTTTCTCACACGAGGATAAAAAAAGTGCAAACGATAGTATACTCAGTACCCGAAATGTGCTCATGATTTACCTCCTCCTACATACCACTTAACCGATGCGAAATAAGAACGTCCTGTGCCCATGAGTAATTGCCCGCTGGAAACACTGTGTACACCACTTACTAAATTACTATTGAGGTTCACTACCTGCAGTATATTTTTACAACCTAAGGCTACGTAACATTTGCCTTTAAAAATTTTGCGTGAGAGGTTAGCATCCAGCATATGAAAACTCTGAATAAAATTTTCCTGCACTTGTGCATTGGCATCCAATCCGTAAGCCAGTTGTTTGCCGTTAAATTTATAAAATACTGAAAGGTCGGTTTTATACGTGGGTATGGTGTATGAAAAATTACAGCGCAATTCGGGCGAATACACAAATGGCAACATACTTGCATGTTGCTGAAATTTATTGCTGCGTCCTGTAATGCCTGCACCGGCTGCAAACGTGTATCGCTCTGAACGAATTTCTCCGCTCACATTACATCCCTGCGATTTAAATTCATCTACATTGATATACGTGTATCGCATAATGGAAAGATCAGTAACCGCCAGTGAAATCATATCAAAAATATGGTTGTAAAAACCAGCCACCTCTGCTCTGTACACTTTGGTATTGGTGCGGTGCTGCCAGTTAAGTGCCAGTTGTAAATTGTCCGACCGCTCTGCATCCAATTGAGGATTGCCCACCACATTGTGGTTCACATCAATCAACTCCAAATTCATTTCTTTGAGCGAAGGAGCGCGATAGCCTCTTGCATAAGAAGCTCTGATTGCTGTTACTGCATTCACCTCATACTTTATATTCAATGAGGGTAAAACAGGCACATCAAATCTGGAATTAAGTGCATATCGAACACCCGGACGAATGTTGATGCGCGTTACCGGTTTATATTCAGCCGTAGCAAACAGGGCATAATCCTGAATCATTTGTTCCTTGTTTTGCAAACGTTTGCCGGTACCCCGTTCAATGTTAACGTCATACCCCGCCTGAAAATCTAACCTTGCCAACGGACGTGATGAACTGTAAGTGGCACGTGCCAGCCAGTTTTGAAAACGATTGGTATCCTGCTGTTCATTGTTGTTGATGCGGGTATCTTCCAGTGAAACTAAATTGCGGTTAAACGTTTCACGTTTGCGGCTGTACCAGCCAAATGAATTGATAAATGCCAGAGAAGCATTGTTGTTAAATTTGATATCGCTATACAAGGCATTGGTGTTACGCCAACTGATGTAAAAATCATCAAAGGCATACGCTTCGTAAGGTGTAACTACCGCATTACCCCTGCTGATTAATTGCTCGCGGTACCACTGCGAAAAAACACGGTGGTGTACTTTACCTGTTTTGAAGGAAAATTGTGCGTCACCAAAAATTTGCTCTTTAGGTTTCCATGGCATTACACGTTGGCTTTCATCACGTGTGAACCCCTGAAAAAAATACCTGCCACCGGAAACCAGCAGAGAGGAAGAACCAATTTTCCACGAGCCACTCGCATCAGCATTGTAATGTCCGTACTTTCCTATTTTTTCATAGTACGTGTTCACTGAATATTTTTTAGCCAGATCTACTTCTTTGCGCATAATAATGTTAATTACCCCGCCCAAAGCATCAGTGCCGTATACAACCGACATAGGGCCTTCAATAATTTCCACACGCTCCACATTAGAAGTAAGCAGCTGATTCAAATCCACATTGCCATTCATACGCCCGGAGATGGGCACACCGTCAATCAGAATTTTCACATTTTGTCCGCCTACACCCTGCAATGAAATTCCCGTGCCCAGCAAGGCATCATTCTGCACTTTTACGTTAAGTTCATTGGCAAGTAATTGTGCCATGTTTTGAGCCGCTTGCTTCTCGATGCGTTTGCTGTCTATTACCTTAATGCGAATAACAGATTGGTCGGCTGTACGTTGTTCATACTGCCCCGTAACCACTACCTGATCTAACGTGCGGTTAAGTGCATGCAAAAAATATTCTTTCGTTTTTGTGGTATCCTGTAAGGTATCGAGCACGCTTTCATAACCCGGAAAGTTGATATAAACCAGAGATGGCCCGTACAATTTCAAATCAGCCTTTCCTTGTTTATCTGTAAAAACAAGGTGCTGATTTTCCTTGGCAGTACCCAGTTTTTTATAATACACCATCGCATCAGGCAAAGGCAGTTTAGTGGCCCCTGAATAAACACTTATGGCTGTTTGCCCCTTTAAAATAAAAGGGAACAAACAGCCAATAAAAAATAATTTAATTCCTGTAAGCGATTCTCGCATGCTTATTTTACAAGTACACGTTGGTGTGCTGAAGCTCCTTCAGCAGTAATGGTTACGAAATAGAGCCCTTTAGGAAGGTTGCTCAAATTAACCGTGTGGTTATTTAAACCTGAACCTGTACCGATAGTTTGAGTGAACATTGTTTTACCGGCAACATCTGTTACCTGAATGTTTTGCTCACGAGCTTCCAATGTATTGTTGAACACTAAATTGATTACACCTGAAGTAGGATTAGGATAAACGCTGAACGATTGTGCAGCAGCATTAATATTTTTTACTGAAGTAGTTCCCATGTTAGACTTGGTAAAGGCCACTTTACCATTAACGTTACCTCCGTAATAGGTAAATACAGTTTTGTATATGTTACCGTCTTTGGCTTTTACAAAATACACCAATGAATCAATAATGGCTTGGCTTAACGTAGACTTCCAATCCCAACCTATTTCAGAAATGTTGGTGGTGTAGCTGTTGTTGTAAGGGAAATTAGAAACGCTGTCTTTATTTACACCACGGGCTTCAGCCACCTGAACACCGATATTGCTGAGCACACCTACCACAGGATAATCATTAATGGTGGTGTTGAACAAGGTTACAGAAGTGGCATAACGGTTAAACAACAAATCCCAGTTGGCACTCAATGGCTCATGGTCAGTAAGTGTTTTGGTAAGCAGGTTAACGTAAACAAAGTTTTTACCGGTGTATTGTTTTTTGTTAATGGTTAAACTATCCGGATTGCTGCCGTCTAAATCAGCCCAGCGAATCATCCAGAGTGAATCAAACACTAATTTCTCAATGGTGAATTTCTTAGAAAGGCCGTTTACCTGCAAACGTAAAACGTAAATAGAATCACCCACTACGTCTTTGCTGTTTTGGTTGTATGTACCCCATCCGAAATTGAAAATATTGGAGGTGGATTTGTTTGCATTAAAAGCTCCCACACCCCAGCTGGTATCCGGGTCAATCAGGTTTTTCCAGGTTGTAGACATACCGGTAGTATCAACAGCGGTATTAAAATCAGCAGCAGTTTTGCCCGGTACGCGGTAAACTTTTATTCCTGTACTACCGTTGTAACGCACTACCGTTCCACCCATAGGGTTACCGGGAAAAGCGCTGGGGCGAACAGTAAAAGCTAAGTGCCAGCTTGCGTTGAGCACAGGAGTTTGTGTGCCGCTATTCATGTTGTAAAACACACGGTTAATAAACCCTGCTCCGCAATACACCGTATCGGTGGTTTGGGCAAAAGTTGCAGTAAACAATACTGCACTCATCATAGAAAGTAAAACTTTTTTCATGTGGTAATTCTAAATTTTGAGGGTCAAAGGTCGGTGAGCCGCACAGGCTAAAAAAATGATATCTGTCAGAACACGGCCTTTTGACAGAACTTTGACAAACGTTACTGTGAGCCTATTCGGTACACACATCAATGAATATGTACCGCAGGGAACATCAATTCTCTCACATGAACTACCTTTGCCACCACATGCAACACAAATACACCAACCGACTCATTGATGCTGCCAGCCCCTACCTGCTGCAACACGCCCACAACCCCGTTAACTGGTTCCCCTGGGGCGAGGAAGCTTTTGATAAAGCTAAACGGGAAGATAAGCTGGTGCTGGTGAGCATTGGTTACTCTGCCTGCCATTGGTGCCATGTAATGGAACACGAAAGTTTTGAAGATGAAGAGGTGGCCGATGTAATGAACCAACGTTTTGTGTGCATAAAAGTTGACCGCGAAGAGCGCCCCGATGTGGATCAGATTTATATGGATGCTGTGCAATTAATTACCGGGCGAGGCGGTTGGCCACTTAACATGTTTGTTTTGCCTGACGGGAAACCGCTGCACGGAGGCACTTATTTCCCCAAGGAGAACTGGGTGGAAACACTTATTGCATTAGACAACTTTTATAAGAATAAAAAAACGGAAGCCATTGAATTTGCTGAAAAATTAACCGGCAGCATTCAACGCATGGACGCTCTGCCTGTGGCAACAAATGATCAAAGTATTTCCGCAGAAGTGGTAAAACAATACGTTGATACTTTTAAAGAAAAGTTGGACCGTGTATTTGGCGGATACAACTGGGCGCCTAAATTTCCCATGCCCAACAACCACCTGTTTTTTTTACATTACAGCATTCGTATGAAAGACGATGATGTGAAACAGGCTGTTTTCACTACACTCACCAAAATGGCCGAGGGTGGAATTTACGACCAGAGTGGTGGCGGATTTGCACGCTACAGTACCGACCATTACTGGAAAGTGCCACACTTCGAAAAAATGTTGTACGACAACGGGCAACTGCTATCACTCTATGCCAATGCATTTAAAGAAAAACAAAACCTGCTTTTCAAACACGTAATTTACCATACCGCTGAATGGCTCACACGTGAGATGACCGATAGTAACGGAGCATTTTACTCTGCATTGGATGCCGACAGTGAAGGGGTAGAAGGCAAATTTTACATCTGGTCGAAAGAAGAATTGCAGCAGCTACTGGGTGAAGATGAGCCTTTGTTCAGCCTGTATTACAACGTTCAACCACAAGGTAATTGGGAGCACGGCTTAAACATTCTGTACAAAACACTGCCCGATCATGAACTGCTAAATCTGAGCGGAAAAAACAAAGAAGAGTTGGCCGCCATCTTGCAACGGTGCCATATCAGACTGCTGGCTGCCAGAGAAAAACGCATACGCCCCGGGCTTGATGATAAAATTGTCACCTCTTGGAACGCACTTACCATCACCGGTTTGGTAGATTGTTACCGCGCCACGGCTGATGAATTATTTCTGAATATGGCTGAACGTAATGCAGCTTACCTGATGACCAATCATTATGTCAATGGTAAATTGTACCGCATAGGGAAAGCCGGAAAAGTAAGTGTTGACGCCTTTTCTGAAGATTATGCATACCTGATAGAGGCCCTTATTCAGTTGCACACGGTGAGCGGTAATTCAACTTACCTGCTGCAAGCCAAACAGTTGATGGACGAGTGCATCAGCCTGTTTTACGACAAGGACAGCGAACTCTTTTTCTTCAATTCTCATTCAGGCGAACAATTGATTACCCGAAAAAGAGACATTACAGATGATGTAACCCCCTCTTCTAACTCGGTGCTGGCTAAAAGTTTGTATCAACTCAGCTATTTTTTCGGAGAACCGGTAAAGAAACAAATGGCAGAAAAAATGATACAAACCGTACAACCTAAAATAGGGCAGTACATTAACGGTTATGCCAACTGGCTGGATCTGATGCTGTGGATGAGTGCACCATATTACCAACTGGTGCTCACGGGGAAGGACGCTCATTCAGCTTCCATACAACTGGCTCAAAAGAGTTTACCTCACTTTATTTACACCATTGCCGGTGAAGAAATGCAAGGCGACATTCCGCTCACAGCAGGCAAAAACAATACAGAAGAAAACCTCAGAGTATATGTATGCGTTGATCAAACCTGCATGCCCGCAGTAAGATCTGTGGAAGAGGCACTTTCAAAGATACTATTCTGAGTTGACAGGTAAATACTCCGCACTCATCACATTTTAGTAGTATTTTACTCAGTTAATAACAGTAATTTTACCTCATAAAGATAAATTTGAACTGTTTTTAGTAATTTTAACCAATCAAATAAATAACTAACTAATATGAATACACTCTTACCGATTAAGCAGATGACCAAGGCGATGGCTGTTGCAGCCGGAGTCTTGTTACTTCATGCCTGTGCCGATGATTTCGACAAGCTGGCTGAAGTAAGATGGAATCCTGACGTTGCAGTCCCGTTGGTTAACTCATCATTAACAGCAGCCGACATTATTACCAAAGGTGATAAAGACGGTAAAATTGAAGTTGACGGACAGAAGTTCTGTACCCTCATCTACACCGATGAAATGTCAGTTACAAATGCTGAAGACGCCTACCCCATTCAAGGTCAGGTGTTCGGCCCGTTTGATGGTTTTATGAATCCTGTTGCTGTAGCCGCTTTTTCAGTTGCACCTACCGGAGGTACCGCTTCATTTCAGGACAACCAGAATTTCAACTTCTCTGCGGGTACTGTTCAGATTGATACCATTGAATTTAAAGGAGGTAGTATAACCTTCAGCATCAAATCAACCATTCAACATGATGCAACTGTTTCCTTCTCCTTTACCGGAGCACGTAAAGGCTCTGCTCCTTTAACGCTTACAGCTACACTCAATGCAGCAAACAATTACGAAAACAATAACCTCTCCGTTAACCTCGAAGATTATGTGTTTGACATGACCAATGGCGGTGGACAAACCAACAGAGTTCCTGTTCAGATTACCACCACCTTAACTAAAGGGGCCGGCCCATTGCCTACAACAAGTGACAAGGTAACTTACTCCGTTAGTTTTAATGCGCCTAAATTCAGAAGAGTTCATGGTGATGTGGGAACCAGCACCAACTCGACTAACACCGATACTGTGCGTTTTGCTCTGTTTAAAAACAGCCTGTATACCGGTAGCATTCAACACGCTGCGCCACGTGCTATTTTTGTTTTCAAAAACTCTTACGGAGTTACAGTAAGAACCAACGTTAATCAAATGAGGTCTTACATACCGGCAGGTCCTAATGCAGGAACAATTAACGTAACCGGAAGTGAAGTAAGCACGCCCACTACCATCAACGGAGCTGTAAATCTGGGAGATATTATTAACACATCAAAAATATTTGACAACGGCAACAGTAATATCAGAACAATCATTAACAGCAACCCTGAGTACCTCATATATAAACTTGACTTTACTACTAACCCCAACGGTACACCCGCTTCCAGAAACTTTATGTTGGACACCAGCAGGATGGATATTTCAGCCCGCATTGAGTTGCCGTTGTATGGTACAGCCAATAATTTTGCATTGGAAAAAGAATTTGATTTCGAGTTTCAAGATACCAGCAATCTGGATGTAGAGCAAGTTACTATCCGTACGTTTATTAACAATGGTTTCCCGCTGGATGTAAATACACAAATTTATTTCCTTGATCAGTTTAAAAACAGAATCGATTCACTCATTTCTCCTTTGCAAACCAAAGTAGCCAGAGCTGCCAGTATTGATGGAAATGGTAAAGTTATAGCTCCCACTTCATCAACAACAGATAACTCCCTCAACCAAATCAGGTGGAAGAGAATTACTACATTGTGCCGCTTCTTAGCTGTGAGTGCACGATTGGAATCAGCCCCTACAGGTGTTGATGTAAGAATATACTCCGATTACACTCTTGATGTAAAACTCGCTATGCGGGCCAAATTAAATGTTGACCTTAAAGAAGACAGCGAGTAACTAACCAACTAAAAAAAATTACATCATGAAATCAATCAAATCATACCTATACCTTGTCACCTTAGTGTTATTATCACTTGGTGCAACAGCGCAAAATGACCTTACGCTGTATAATATGAACTTTGTTCATACACGTTTAAACCTCAACCCCGCTTTCCGTCCTCAGGCTAAAGTAAACTTTGCTGTACCGGGAATCGGCTCTACCATGATCGCTTTTTCCAACAGTGGTTTTGTGTACAACGACTTTATGAAGAAACGTGCAGATGACTCTACATACATCGATTTGAACGGTATGCTGGGTGGCATGAAACCTAAAAACTTCTTGTCTTCTGCATTTAAATTTCAACTGTTTGATTTGGGTATCAAAATAGGTGCGGGCTATCTTCGCCTGCATGCCCAGGAACGTATTGAAATGCGCTTATCCTACAGCAAAGATTTATTCGGTCTGTTGATTAACGGTAACGGTCCGACAGCAGGAACTGAACAAAAACTTAACGTGGGCATGGATGCTGTTCACTACCGCGAGTACGGCTTAGGCTACTCACATGAAATAAGTGAACAATGGACAGCAGGCGTAACACTCAAATACCTTTATGGTATGGAGAACATCCAAACTGTGAGCTCAGACATTGCTTTGCTTACTGACCCCAATACCTATGCACTTACCGGAAGAACCAATATTCATATAAACACTTCGGGATTGGACACAGCATTTGACGGAGCATCTGATAATGCGAGCAAATATTTATTAGGTAAAAAGAATACCGGATTTGCAGCAGATTTGGGCGTAACGTACAAGCCTACCAAACGCGTAATGATTTCAGCCAGTTTGCTGGACATTGGTTCCATCAAATGGAAAGATGATTTGTACTCATACAAATCCACTAACCCTAATCAAAGTTACTCTTATGCAGGTATTGGCATTAACGACTTCCTGAATGATTCAAGCTCTTTAGGTGATGCCTTCTCTCAAGCTGGTGACTCACTCCAAAACACATTTGATGTAAAAGGAGCAAAAAGCAACACGGCTTACAAATCAAAACTCACCCGCCAGATTTATGTAGGTGCCAATTATTTCATCGGTGAAAAATCAACCGTTGGTGCTGTATTTCACGGACAGTTTTTTGATAAAAAACTTTACCCTTCCATTGGCCTCAATGCGGCTACCGGTATCGGGCGTTTCATGAACTTGAGCGCTACATATACTTACACCAATAACAGTTTCAGTAACCTTGGTGTGGGTGTTGCTTTGAATCTTGGCCCTTTGCAGTGGCACGTTATGACCGATAACCTTCTGGCAGTAGTAAGTCCTAAAGAAACCAGAAACGTACATTTACGTACCGGCTTATACCTCACCTTTGGCCGCAAAGCCTCTGACCGTGATGAAGACGGTATCACCGACTTTAAAGATAAGTGCCCTGATGAAGCCGGCTTAAAAGCATTTGACGGTTGCCCTGACAATGACAATGATGGCATCATAAACAGTTTGGATTCTTGTCCTGACCAATCCGGTCCTGAATTCTGGAACGGATGTCCTGATACAGATAATGACAGTATTGTTGACCGTTTTGACGAGTGTCCTTCTGATTCAGGTGCAAAACAGTTTAACGGTTGTCCTGATACAGATGGTGACGGAATTCCTAACAAACTAGATTCTTGCCCTGATAAAGCAGGTTTGCCACAATTCAACGGATGCCCTGATACAGATGGTGACGGAATTATGGACAAAGCAGATGAGTGCCCTGATAAAGCAGGTCTGGCTCAGTTTAACGGTTGTCCTGACAAAGACAATGACGGTGTTCCTGATAAATTAGACGAGTGCCCTGATAGCGCAGGTAAAGCTGAATTCAACGGTTGTCCTGACCGTGATGGTGATGGCGTTCAAGATAAACGCGATGATTGTCCTGATGTAGTAGGACCTGTTCAATTCAACGGATGCCCTGACACAGACGGTGACGGAATCAGTGACAAAATGGATCCATGTCCTGCAGTTGCCGGCCCTGCTTATGCTATGGGTTGCCCTGATAGTGATAAAGATTCTGTACCTGATGCATTAGATGCTTGCCCTCAAACACCCGGACCACGTGCAGCCAACGGTTGCCCTGATACAGACGGTGACGGCATTAGCGACAACTTCGACAAATGCCCTGCTGTAGCAGGTGTTGCCGGAAACAACGGATGTCCTGAATTGAAAAAAGAAGAGCAGGAAATATTAACAGCAGCATTCGAAGCGCTTGAATTTGCTTCAGGTAAAGATATCATCAGCAGAGAGTCTTATGCATCTTTAAATGCACTGGCTGAACTGTTGAAGAAAAATCCGAACTGGAAACTACAGATTGATGGTCATACAGACAATGTAGGAAATGCAAAAACCAATACTTTGCTTTCTCAGAAACGTGCCAATGCAGTTAAGAAATACCTCAGTTCAAAAGGTGTTGCTGCAACACGCATCAATGCTAAAGGTTATGGCTCAAGCAAACCTATTGCCGATAACAAAACACCTGAAGGACGCGACCGCAACCGCAGGGTGGAAATGACTGTGATTTACTAACCTTCATTTCATACACACAAAAACGACCGGCTCTATGAGTCGGTCGTTTTTGTTTTTAGTCTCACCTGAACGGAAAAAGTAAAACATTTTGGTGCAACACCTGCGACTGTTCTTTTGTTATAAGCAATGTATATTGCAACACTGATGAACGGAAAACAACACCTCAACTACTTATTTCTCTCCCTTAGCAGCGCACTTTTGTTATGGCTGGCCTGGCCCCCGCATCAATTGGGATGGGTAAGTTTCATTGCCTGGGTCCCACTCTTGTTTCTGTTACGACTTATTAATGCACAGGCCGCCCGCAAAAGTTTATACCGGTTCATGTATACTTTTATTGCTTTGGTTACCTGGAACCTGCTTTGTACCTATTGGATAAAAAATGCCTCTGTGTTTGGTGCCATAGCAGCCGCAGTAATCGTAAACGGATTGTTGATGCCCCTCCCGTTAATGCTATACCAATGGCTCATCAAAAGAATAAATCCTCGCTTTCACATTTGGTGCTTTGTTGCCCCCTGGTTACTTTTTGAATTTTTTCACCTCAACTGGGAACTGGCTTGGCCCTGGCTTACACTGGGAAATGCCTTTGCCAATAACCTGAGCTGGATTCAATGGTATGAGTATACCGGTGTGCTGGGCGGGAGTTTTTGGATACTCACCGTAAACTACCTCATCTATCGCTTGCTGGTACAATTAAACGAGTTTACGGTAAAAGAGAAACTGACTCAAACAAGCATTATCACACTGAGTATTTGCCTGCCGTTTTTACTTTCTTATGTGGTTTGGAGAAATTACTTGTTACATGATGCTGCAAATACTAAGCACGTGCAGGTTGTAATAGTACAGCCCAACCACGACCCTTACCATGAAAAATTTGAGCAACCGCCCAACTTGCTGGTAAATGAAATGCTGCAACTGAGCCTGCAACAAGTGGATAGCGAAACGCAGTATCTGGTACTCCCTGAAACCGCACTTACTGATGGCATATTTGAAAACGATAATGGCAACACGTCACAAAGCATTCAACAACTTAAAACATTGTTGGAAAAATTCCCCGGGCTAAACATCATCAGCGGTGCAGATACCTATTTATTTTATCAGGATAAAGCCACAGCAACCGCACGTTATTCCAAACGAGGTAAACAATGGTACGATGTGTTCAATACTGCCCTTGAACTTAATCATGGCGATAGTGTGCAATTCTACCACAAATCGAAACTGGTGCCGGGTGTTGAACGTATGCCCTATCCGCAAATATTCGGATTTCTCGAAGACTTCGCCATTGAACTGGGCGGAACTTCCGGCTCATTGGGGGCGCAGGATGAAGCAGGCGTATTTACCGGATTAAACACCGTTGCTCCGGTTATTTGCTATGAATCAATTTTCGGAAATTATGTGGCTGACTATGTACGCAAAGGGGCTGAGTTTATTTGCATCATTACCAATGACGGTTGGTGGGGAGATACGGAGGGTTATATGCAACATTACGCCTATGCCTCACTGCGAGCCATCGAAACACGCAGAAGTATTGCCCGCAGTGCCAACACAGGTATATCGTGCTTTATAGATGCAACCGGACAACGCACACAAGCTACCGACTGGTGGAAACCCGCAGTAATAAAAGGCAAAATCAAGCCTGACTCTGCACTCACATTTTATGTACGTTTTGGCGATTACATGGGCTGGTTGGCTTTACTGGCCACATTGGCTCTGCTCATCAATGCAAAAATTTCAGGAAATAAAAACTAAAGGTTACCTTGGTATAAAATTTATACCGTGGAGCTACTCAATCAACTTCGCCTGCTGAGCAATCAGTTTTCAGCAGAGGCCGAACAGCAAAAAAATGCCTTGCTGCAACAACTCAGCAATATCAATTTTACTACTTCGAAAGAATTGATAACGTACCATGAAATTTTACTTTTTATGGTCGCTTATCCGCAAAGCAGCACCTTACATAAAACAACCCGTGCTGAGTTGAGGCGCGTGGCACAATTTGCCTCCGCTATTCAAAACGGCAACAACAGTAGTAAGGCTCAAAAGCTGGTGCGCACAGGAATTTCGGGTACAGATACGCGGGCTAATTTCAGCCTTACACTTTGTCGCCATTTGCTGCAAGTTTATGGAGATGCCGTTCAACTCTACTCCTGCGAAGGAGATGAAGCATGGAGCAAAGAAATTTTACGCTGCACATTACCAATTGCTGAAAGTGAACAACTCAATGACTCTTCTGTAACACTCGAAAGCTGGTTATTGCAATACAAAAAAGACACAGGAAAAAATGCACTGGTGCTACTGATTGCATTATTTGATTCCGTAAGCGTTTCAGCCGCTATCAAAGAACAGCTTTTTGATGCTTTGAAAATATTTGTGACTATCACATTGAATGAACCGGTTCCATCGCGAACCAATTTAAGCATACTCAACACCTCTGCTTTTTACCACAAAAAAGAACTCACTAAAAAAGTTGATGCACTGCAACTCATTAAAGAGCCGCTTTCAGAAAAAGTTGCATTAACTAAAGCAGAAAAAGAGAAACTTGTGAGTGCTGCAAGAGCCTCGTTGTTCTTACTTAATAGGGAAACGGATACAATTACCTACACCAACATCAATACCATCGAACAGTACAATACCGGCAAAGGAATATCCATTGTTTTGTTTGAACTGGAACCCAACCGCAGATTGGCTTTTGAAACCTATGCCGGATACATGGCCTTCAAAAATGGCATTCCAGTAGCATATGGTGGTGCCTGGCCTTTTGGTCACACAGCTAAAATAGGTTTGAACATTTACGAACCATTTCGCGGTGGCGAATCAGCACATTTATTCTGCCAACTGATGCGGGTGTACCATCACAGATTTGGGGTGAAAGAATTCACTGTTGAACCTTACCAAATGGGGCATGGCAATAAAGAGGGACTGCTCTCAGGTGCATTTTGGTTTTACTACCGCATGGGCTTTAGGCCGGTAGAAGAAAAAATTGCCCGCCTAGCTGAGGAAGAACAACAAAAAATAAGTACACAAAAAGGATATCGTACACCGCTTAACATGATGAAAAAACTGGTAGCCGGAAATGCTGCACTTGTTATTGAACCATTGCCCGATAATGTACTTACGCAAGCTCACCTGAGCTCGCTAAGCAATAAAGTAAGTGAATACATCAACATGGCTTACAAAGGAGACCGTCAAAAAGCAGTGGAAAAAAGCAGTGCCTCCATGCGCCTTCAATTGAATATTTCAGCGCAAGTATGGAAAACTTACAGCGAGTCGCAGCAGAACAGCTTCAATCAACTTAGCTTATTGTTTGTTCAGTTAAGCAATATCCGTCAATGGAAAGATAAGGAGAAGAAGGAACTGCTGCAATGGATGCTGAACAAAGGAGGAGCAAGCGAATATGCCTGTCCTGAAATTTTACAGAAGCACGCTACACTCAATGCAGCAATGATTGATTTGCTGCAAAACTGATTTACACCTTAAGCGCTGAAACGCGCACTTGAATCAAAAAAACAGACCGCTAAACCTCTTCCGTTTTAAAGTTTCAGGCAAATGCAGTTGCTTTGCATCCGGATTTAACACCCTTGCCCTATGGAATTTTTTCTTATCTACCCTGTTTTTATCGGCATATCAGTAGTTACTGCTCAATATGCGCGCGAAAAGGGTTACTCCGGCCGCTGGTGGTTTTTGATTGCCTCTCTTGCACCGGTGGTTTCGCTGCTTGTTTTATTTCTACTCAAACGCAAACCAAGTCGTATTGACCCGCCCGTAAGTGTGGAAGACAACAGCAAAGTGTTGTTTCAACGCGATGCCATTAACGGGCAGAAAATTCTTTTGTAATAATCGCCTGCAATTCGGGGTAGATATTTGCAGAAGCGGCCACTATACTTTTTCCGTGTATGTAATTATCTCCTCCGTTAAAATCCGTTATTTTCCCTCCTGCTTCCTGCACCAGCAAACAGCCTGCTGCAACATCCCACGCATGAAGACTCAATTCAAAAAAACCATCAAACCTGCCACAGGCCACATAAGCCAGATCAACGGCTGCTGAACCTAACCTGCGCAAACCACGTGTAGTGCGCATCAGCTCCTTCAGCACAGCTAAATAATTCTCCAATCCGTCAAAATCATAGTACGGAAAACCGGTTGCCATTAACGTGTTGCCGAGCTCTGTATGGATGCTCACGTGTATAGGATTTCCGTTCAACTGCGCACCCTCACCTTTGGCTGCAAAAAAATATTCGTCACGGTTAATTTCATATACGGCTCCCAGCAAAAGCTCCTTGCCCCGCGCCAAAGCCACACTCACACTATACACCGGTATACCGTGAATAAAATTCGTGGTACCATCCAGCGGGTCAATAATCCAATGCAGACCTTCCGTAGTTTGTGTTGTAGTTTGTTCCTCCGTTAAAAAACCGGCTTCCGGCAACAATAGTTTCAGGTTGTTCACCAATTGATTCTCGGCCTCCTGATCAACGTACGACACCAGTTGATTAAAACTTTTACTGCTCACAGCCGATTCTTGAAACGACAATCTTTCACGTGCAATAAACTGCCCTGCCTGTTTAACTGTCTGTTCAAAATCCGAAGCGAGGTGAAGAAAATTATTCATGCTGCAATATTAAATAAGAAAGCCGAACCAAAGGTCCGGCTTCTTAACTGAAATGGAATTATTAATAAACTATTGAACAAAAATGGTTTTAACAGTTGATTGCCCGTTTTGTTGAAGAAGGAGATAATAAATACCTTTTGACAAACCTTCAGGCAGGTGCACGGGAATTAAATTAGCTCCTGTTTCAAATGATTCAGTAAAGAGTTGCTGCACTTTTGTTCCGTTACGGTTAATTAATTCAGCTTTTACAATCCCGTCTTTTTTAAGTTGTATAGACAGATTAAACTTGTCCTTTACCGGATTGGGGTATACTTCTACACTACCCAAGGCCGTAATATCTGCCATACCTGTGGTGGCCGGAGCAAGTGTTTTGGTAGCCGAATAAATCAAATCACCGTTATCGGAATTACTGCTGTTGGATGCATTTCCGTAAGCCAGAAAACGAACTGTGCCTTGTGCTGTAGCGGGTGCGGTCCAGTTAAAAGTCCAGGTTTTGGAATCTGTTCCCGATAAGCCCGATGAGGTGTGTGTGGCATAATTACTCTGAACCTGCACTGCCGAATTACCTCCATTATTCAGCGTACCCCGGCTACTGCCGCTCCCATTATCTGCTGATAAAGCAAAACCGAATTTACTTCTGCCGAAAGTAGCTACCGATACTTGAATCTGGTAGGTTTGCCCCGGAACATAACCTATGGGGTCGCCAACGATAGAAACAGAGGCAGAACCTGATCCGGAATTAATGGCTGCTCCCCCATGGCAACCTGTGCAGGCAGCAGGACCGGGAGCACCTGTAGAATAAGAATGCAGCTGATGACTTTCTGAACAGGTGTCAAAAGCAATAAAAACTGTTGTTACAATTACAAATGATAAGAGGTATTTATTTAGCATATTTTGGGGTTGTTTGTGAGGTAAGATAAATGTAGAAGCACATAAGTTGCATGATTGTTTTCACATTTTATAAACGTTTGCATGAATAATCTGTTATTTATGTATTTTCACGCCCCGAAAAAGCACCCCATCCGTAAAATCATAATCAATTCAAAGTCATGTCAATAATGCGTTTTAAGGCCATCGAAACCATCAGCAGCCGCAAGGTGGTTCCGGTTGATGTTCCGTCTGAAAAAATTTCTGAATATTTCGCCTGCAATGTTTTTACACCGCAGGTTATGCGCAATTTCTTAACAAAAGATGCGTATGAAGCGGTAATGCACGCCATTCACACGGGAGATAAAATTGACCGTAAACTGGCTGATCAGGTGGCCAATGGCATGAAACACTGGGCACACAATCAGGGGGCAACGCATTACACCCACTGGTTTCAACCGCTTACCGGCTCCACTGCCGAGAAGCACGATGCCTTCTTTGAACCCGCTGAAGACGGACAGTCTATAGAAAAATTCACAGGTAACTCGCTGGTACAGCAGGAACCCGATGCTTCCAGCTTTCCAAACGGAGGTATACGCAATACATTTGAAGCCCGCGGGTATACTGCCTGGGACCCTTCATCTCCTGCCTTTATCATGGAAAACACCAGCGGAAAAACGTTGTGCATTCCTACCATTTTTGTTTCTTACACGGGTGAGGCCTTAGACTATAAAGCACCATTATTGAAAGCGCTGCACATTCTTGAGTCAGCTACGGTTGATGTGTGCTCATCTTATTTCGATAAAAAAGTAACCAAGGCACATGCTTCATTGGGCATTGAACAGGAGTACTTTTTAGTAGATTCGGCATTTTACCTGGCCCGCCCTGATTTAATGCTCACAGGGAGAACCTTGGTTGGCCACACACCGGCTAAAGGACAGCAACTGGAGGACCACTACTTTGGCTCCATACCTGAGCGCGTTTACCAGTTTATGCTTGATTTCGAAACAGAATCGCTCAAGTTGGGCATTCCGTTAAAAACCCGCCACAATGAGGTAGCTCCTTCACAGTTTGAATGCGCCCCCATGTTTGAGGAAGCTAACCTGGCGGTTGACCATAACCAACTTTTAATGGACATTATGGAGAAAGTAGCGAAGAAACACAACTTCGAAGTGCTGCTGCATGAAAAGCCATTTGCAGGCATCAACGGATCGGGCAAACACAACAACTGGTCTATTATTACCAATACCGGAGTAAATCTGCTATCACCGGGTTCCACACCCATGAATAACCTGCAGTTTTTAACCTTCTTTGTAAACATCATTAAAGCCGTTCATGACAATGCCGATTTGATGCGTGCCAGCATTGCCTCTGCAGCCAACGACCACCGCTTGGGTGCCAATGAAGCTCCTCCGGCCATCATGTCTATTTTTATCGGAACTCAACTGAGCGAGGTATTAAAGCAGTTGGAAAGCACCAATACCAAAGCTGCTGATGCCAACAAAGTGGGCAGCATTAATTTCCCTAAGATTCCTGAAATTTTATTGGATAATACCGACCGTAACCGCACGTCACCTTTTGCCTTTACCGGAAACAAATTTGAGTTCAGGGCTGTAGGCTCTTCGGCCAACTGCTCATCTGCTTTGGTAGTACTCAACACCATTGTGGCCAATCAGTTAATAGCATTCAAAAAGGAAGTAGATGCCTTAGTGAAAAAAGGAGAAAAAACTGAAGCAGCTATTGCTAAAATACTGCGCAGCTATATCAAAACTACGAAGAAAATTCTTTTTGAAGGCAACGGATACGGAGACGAGTGGGTAAAAGAAGCCACCAAACGTGGATTGAAAAACATCAAGACCACACCACAGGCTTTAGATGCTTATGTAAGCAAACAATCTAAGGACCTGTTTATCAAGAACAATATTTTTAACGAGAAAGAACTGGAAGCCCGCCACGAGATTATGCTGGAAGATTACATCAAAAAAATCCAGATTGAATCACGCGTAATGGGCGAACTGGCTCATTCCTACATTGTACCCGCAGCTCTTAACTACCAGAAAAAACTGAGTGATAATGCGGCCAGCCTAAAGCTACTGGGTGTAAACAAAAAAGTATATCAGGTACAACTCGATTTAATTAACGAGATAGGCGAAAGAGTAACCACCATTGTAAACAGTGTAAATGCCATGGTGGAGGAACGCAAAAAAGCCAACAACATGGCTGACACACATAAACGGGCCATTGCCTACTGCAATAAGATAAAAGCTTACTTTGACGTAATACGCTACAACAGTGATAAACTGGAGCTCATTGTTGAAGATGAGTTGTGGCAACTGCCCAAATACAGAGAAATGTTATTTATCAAATAATAAAAAGCGGGTTACAAAGCCCGCTTTTTTTGTTCATACACAGCAGTTAGCAGGTTAATTTGCACTAAGTACAGCCCAAATGGTTGTTTTTTTACTTATTTTCTTCATATTTGAAAATATTTGATATCTAAATTCAGTTAATACGATACGATGAAATTACAGAGATTTACTTACTTACTATTATCTTTTGTAGCTTTTGCTATTTTAACTGCAGGTTCTTGCGGTGGGGGAAAAGGTAACATGAAAGCCGCTAATGAAGCCTTTGATAAAAAGGAGTACTTTGTTGCGCTGGAGTCTTACAAAAGTGTTTACAGCACCACCAAAGACAAAGACGAAAAGAAAGAGGCCTGCTTTAAAACAGCTGAAAGCTACCGCATGGTGAATGACACCAAAAACGCTGAAGCTTGGTATAAAAAAGCCATCAAATCAGGTTTTAAAGACCCCGAAGCACAATTTCGCTATGCTGAATCTCTTAAAAACAATCAAAAATACGCTGAGGCTATTGCTGAGTTTAAAACGTATCTGAAAACTCACCCGAATGATGAGCGTGCGCTTAAAATGATTCGCGGCTGTGAAGATGCACTTAAATGGAAGGGAGAAAAAACACGTTATATCGTAGAAAACTGTAGAGAACTGAATACTAAATTCAGCGACTTTGGCCCTGCATATTACAAAAACACTGCTTTGTACTTTGCTTCCGACCGTGAGCAGGGAAAAAGCAAAAACATGTACGTGTGGACCGGTAACATGTACTGCGATATTTATTCCTCCACCCTCAAAAAGAAAAAACTCTCAGCACCTAAAATTCTCGAAGGTTTAATCAACACCAAGTATAATGACGCCACACTTTGCTTTGACAAAAAGGGTACTACCATGTACTACACGCAGTGCAACGGCATAAACGGAGATAAAAATTCATGTAAAATATATACCAGCAGTTTAAAGGGAAAAGAATGGAGCGAACCGGTAGTTTTACCTTTCTGTAGTGATTCTTTCAGTTGCGGACACCCAACTCTTTCTAATGACGGTAATATCCTGTATTTCTCTTCTGATATGCCCGGTGGTAAGGGTGGAAAAGACATTTATTTTGTTAACTGGGTGAAGAAAAGTAAAACCTGGAGTGATCCGGTAAACATCGGTGATAAAATCAACACCGAAGGTCATGATATGTTCCCCTTCGTTCATGCTGATGGTACATTGTACTTTTCTTCCAACGGACATATCGGTCTTGGTGGTCTGGATATCTTCTCTACCAATGGAACCGGTATAGAGTGGAGTGAGCCTAAAAACATGAAATCACCCCTTAACTCAGGTGGTGACGACTTCGGATTTATTTGTGATGCATCGAAAGAGTTCGGTTATTTCACTTCCAATCGTGAAGGTGGCCGCGGACAAGACGATATATGGAAATTTGCTATGACACCGCTTAAATTTACTATTAGTGGTGTAGCACGTGATTCCAAAACAAAAGAAATTCTTCCCAACACTTTAATTACTATGACCAACAGTACCGATACCGTTAAACGTACCGCGAAAACAGATAAAGACGGTTTCTATAAATTTGTTGACCTGAAATCAAGCACCGATTATGAGTTGTTTGCTCAAAAAGAAGATTACTATGATTCTCGTCTGGAGTCACAAACAACCAAAGGACTTGAAGTATCAACCGATTTGATTCAGGACTTCCTGCTCGATCCGTTTGATTACAATGCCATGATTAAAGTAGAAGGTATCTACTATGATTTAGACAAAGCAGACTTGCGCCCGCGTTCACGTGAAATTCTCGATTCATTGGTACTTACACTAAATAAATATCCCCGCATTATCATTGAGTTGGGTTCACACACTGACTGTCGTGCTGATTCTTCTTACAACGTGCGTCTGGCACAAGCACGTGCTGATTCTGCTGTTAACTATGTTATTACTAAAGGCATTGATCCTGAGCGTTTAATTGCCCGTGGTTACGGTGAAAGTAAATTGGTTAATGATTGCGCCTGCGAAGGCCAGTGGGAATTCAGAAAGTGTACTGAAGAAGAACACCAGATGAACAGACGTACCACAGTGCGTATTATCAGCAACAAATTCATCCCTAAAACTAAAACCGAGATGAAAGATTTGAATAAACCAGCTACTCCTGCACCAGGAGGTACAAAACCCGGTACTACTCCTCCACCTCGAAAATGATGAACTTTTAATATCCCCAAAAGCCAGACCGTTGTGGTCTGGCTTTTTTATTGCGGCCAACCTTGTTGCAACCTGAAAATAATCGGGCAACACTGTAACACATGTCTTACTTTTGTTGTTATATAACATATGAAACGTTTTCTCCTACTTCTGGTCATACTTGCAGGTGTATTTTGTGCGCTGGCGCAAACTACACCTACCCCGCTCGATTTAGAAATAGAACGCGCACAAATAACATTTGACAGCAAACGCTACAACACTGCAGCAGGTTTGTTCAAACGCTTATACGATAAAATAAAAGACCCTGAGAAAAAAGGACAAATGGCCTACATGGTGGCACTTAGCTACACCAAGGCCAATAACCTCAAACAGGCCATGAATTATTTTCAGGAGTTGGTAAATACCCAGTACCCCGACCCCAACCTGCTTTTACTCTATGGCAATTGTCTTAAATATTTCGAACGTTACGAAGATGCCAACCGCGCCTTTTATGATTTCAGTTTTGAAAAACCAAAAGACATTCGTGGTAAACTGGGTATGCAAAGTTGCGATTTAGCCAAAAGCTGGAAAGCCAACCCTACCCGCTTTGCCGTAAGCAATGTATCATCGCTTAACTCGCCATACTCCGATTACAGTCCCTTTATACGTAAAAATAAAATGTTCTTCAGTTCCTCTCGACCTGAAGCTACAGGTAATAAAATATTTGAGTGGACCGGTCAAAAATGTTCTGATTTATTTGAAGCTACCCGCACCAATGATGCTACTTTTCAAAAAGCGACTCCTTTGCGGGGTGCGGTAAATACACCGGAAAACGAAGGCGCAGTATGGGTAGATTCTAATGTAACCATCATGCTTTATACACAATGCAATGGTGCTGACGGAAAAAGTATAGGCTGTAAAATTTATTCCACCTCACTAGTAAACGGAGAATGGACCAACCCTCAGCCACTACCCTTTTGTAGCGATTCTGTGAGCTGCGGACATCCGGCATTTTCGCCTGACGGTAAGCGCTTATTCTTTTCTTCTGATATGAAAGGTTCTCTGGGTGAAAAAGATATTTATGTGGTGACGTATCAGGCAGCAACAGACAAGTGGGGCACTCCTCAAAATCTTGGCCCTTCTATCAATACGGTTGAAGACGATATGTTCCCGTATGTTGACAAAGAAAACACATTGTATTTCTCTTCTAAAGGACATTTGGGTATGGGTGGACTCGACTTGTTTTCTTCCAAAGAAGAACAGGGAAAATGGAGCAAGGCAGAGAACATGAAATACCCCGTTAACTCCGGTGGCGATGATTTTGGTATTGTATTCTTACCTGCCGATGCCTCGCGCAAACCCGGTGATGTAATCGGCTACTTTTGTTCCAACAGAACAGGAGGAGCGGGTGATGATGACATCTATGCTTTAAGTACCAAACCTTTTATTTTTATGGTGAAAGGGCGGGTGTTTGATAAAGAAACAAAATCTGCTTTGCCACAGGCACAAGTGAATATCGTTTCAGGTAAACCATTTGCCAAACTGAAAACAGGAGAAAAAGGCGATTACATTCAGGAGCTAACTTATAACTCTAATTTCTCACTAACTGCAGCATATGAAAACTACTTCAGCAGTGTGGAGTATAACATCAGCACGTTTAACCTGAGTACCGACAGCACACTCACGCTCGACATTTATCTTGAACCTTTGCCTGCTCCCGAGCAGGAAATTACCCTTAAAGGCATTTACTACGACCTTGACAAATACGACTTACGGGTAGAAGCCAAAACAGTATTAGACTCGTTGGTAAAAATTCTCTTATTGAACCCCAACATCACCATTGAAATTGCTTCACATACTGATAGTCGGTCGGATGCCAAATACAACCTTACACTCTCACAAAAGCGGGCACAATCGTGCGTAGATTACCTGCTCTCCAAAGGCATTGAAAAGAAACGCCTCACAGCAGTGGGTTATGGAGAAGAACGCTTGGTGAACGATTGCATTGATGGTATAGAATGCACTGAAGCACAACACCAGCAAAACAGGCGCACCACATTCAGGGTACTCACCACTGATTATAAAAAGTAAGCTGTTCAAATGTCAGAAGTATCTCGCATCAATAAGAAGTGGGTAATAGCCGGTTTAATTGTGTTGCTTCTTTTACCGGCTGCGTATTTTATATTTACACCTGCGCCTGAAGTTATTTCGGCTACGGCTCCTCCGATTATTGACACCAATACTACAGCATTCCACGATACAGCTGCATCACCATTGCGTGACACGGTAACTCAGCCTGATACTAATCCAACTGTACCTCAACTTGAAGACACTATTTCGGTGGTTGAAAAAAAAGAAGTAGCGAGAAAAGAAACAGGTAGCCTACGACTGCAATCGGCACAAGGGTTTTGGTTTGATTACACTGGCGAAATTGTAAACGGAGAAGCACACGGTAAAGGTGTGGCTATTTTTGAAAATGGTAACCGGTATGAGGGGAGTTTTAGCCACAACAAACGCAGTGGATTTGGAAAAGCCATTAACAAAAACGGAGACGGCTACGAAGGACAATGGAAAAATGACCGCTTCAACGGCAAGGGCACTTATACCTGGGAAAACGGAGACCGATTTGAAGGCTACTTTAAAGATGCCCAGCGCAATGGTAAAGGCAAACTCTATAACAAACAAGGTGAGCTGCTCAAAGAAGGTATTTGGAAAGATGATGAGCTGATAAAAAAATGATTCGTGTTGAACAAACACAAAACCTTCACACACTCTGCTAATAAATACCCCCTATTGACTACTTTGTCAAAACGGTTAACTTTGTATTTAACCAAACCTAATTACCATGACTACCAAAAGCCGTATTGTAAACCCCGTATGGGGTAAAGTTCAGAGTGCCGTATTTTTTTTGTGCGGAAGTTTTATAAGTTTTCTGGCAGGGAGAGAATATTATGAGATTTTACACCTGAACAAACCCGCCCGGCACCCTTTCGGACGGATTGAGCAACTGATTCAAAATGCAGACAAAGAAGTGCAACAGGGCATCAGTATTGAAGGACTGGATTATCCTACTTTTATGCTTTACCTATGCATAGCCAGTTTTTTAGTAGGGGGCATTTTTGTTGTTTCATGGTTCTTTGACAAAGCGATGAAGTTTGCCTACCTTACTTTGTTTGCTGTGGCAGGGTATTTCATCTATACAAAGTATATGTAGCAGTTGGAGGGAACGTTTCTCTGTTGCAGATGGCATTGACTATGTCTAAAATGCATTCTGCCACTTAAATATACTTAATGCGTATCTTTGCCCGAATGAGTACTGACCGCACCGACATACGTTCACTTACCCTTGACGAGATTAAAACGGCTTTCACTGCCTACGGTGAAAAGGCCTTTCGTGGGGCACAGGTGTACGAATGGCTTTGGAAAAAATCATGTACCTCGTTTGATGAAATGAGTAACCTCTCTAAAGATACCCGCGAGTGGCTCAAGGAAAATTATGTCATCAATGCCCTTACCGTAGATGAAAAGCAGGTAAGTAACGACCGTACCATTAAAAGCACTTTTAAATTGTATGACGGAGAGTTGGTGGAAGGCGTGTTAATTCCAACCCCAACACGTATGACGGCCTGTGTTTCTTCTCAGGTGGGCTGCAGTTTAACCTGTAAATTTTGTGCTACAGGTAAGATGGAACGCAAGCGGAACCTTAACCCTGATGAGATTTATGATGAAGTAGTTCACATACGCAACCAGGCCATGCAACATTACAATATGCCGCTTACCAATATTGTGTTCATGGGTATGGGCGAACCGCTGCTCAACTACAGCAACATGATGAAATCCATTGAAAAAATTACCAAAGAAGATGGCTTGCACATGTCGCCCGAGCGCATTACAGTGAGTACAGCCGGCATTGCCAAAATGATTAAAAAACTGGGGGACGATGAGGTGCGTTTTAATCTGGCTATTTCTTTACATGCTGCTAACGATGTAAAGCGTAACCAAATAATGCCCATTAACGAAACCAACAATCTGGAAGTACTGGGTGAAGCACTGCAATACTATTACAAGAAAACACGTAACCGCATAACCTATGAATACATTGCCTTCCGTGATTTTAACGACAGTATAGAAGATGCCAAGGAACTGTTGGCATTTTGCAAAAAAGTACCCTGCAAGGTGAACATCATTGAGTACAATCCGATTGAAGGAGGCGAGTTTCAAAAAGCTGACTCTGACAAAATTGACAGATTTTGCGCCTTTTTGGAAAGAAATGGCATAATAGCCAAAGTACGCAGAAGCCGAGGAAAAGACATTGATGCAGCCTGTGGCCAGCTGGCCAATAAAAAACACCCAGAAGCCGTTGTGGATTAATCGTGGAGCGTTTATTATCAGGAGTTTAATCTGTGCCTGCTGATATTTGTCATTGATTTTAAAATTTTAAACGAGGATATTGCGGCATAATTTTTCGCATTAATAACTTACATGGCTAAAAAGATAACATTTAACAACAAGTACAGTCCTTTTTTCGACTCGCTCAAAGACAAGGTTGACAATTATTTCAAATCAAATAACATCGCCCCAACGGGTAATTATAAGTTATATTCTAAAACCATAACGTTGGCAGTATTAACATTGGCTATGTACATTATACTCGTGTTTTTTACTCCGGGTGTATTGCTTTCGGTTCTTATGTGCGTGCTGTTGGGCTTCACTTTAGCAGGAATAGGTTTTAACGTTATGCACGATGGTGCACACGGCAGTTACTCCAACAACAAAACAGTTAATGAGCTGATGGCCATAAGCTTAAATTTTATGGGTGGCAGCAGCTACATGTGGAAGATTAAGCATAACCTTATTCACCACTCGTACACCAACATTGAAGGTATGGATGATGATATTGACATCAAGCCTTTCTTTCGCGTAAACGTTCAGCAACCAAAGTACTGGTTCCATAAGTTTCAGCATGTGTACTGGGTTATACTTTACGGAATAACCTATTTCTTATGGGTATTCTGGATGGATTTTGAAAAATATTTCAAACGCAGAATCGGTACAATTCCGGTCAGGAAAATGGAACTTAAAGAGCATGTAGGATTTTGGGCCACTAAAATAGTTTATGTGTTTACTGCTTTGGTTATTCCCATATACATAGCAGGCGTTGGCCCCACGTTAACCGGTTATGCGATTGTATTGTTCATTTGCGGGTTAACCATCAGTGTGATTTTTCAACTGGCCCACATAGTGGAAGATGCTGATTTCCCCGAGCCTAATCCGGTAAACAATAAAATTGAAGAAGAGTGGGCCATTCACCAGATCAATACTACCGTGAACTTCTCTACTCAAAGTGCTTTCCTACGGTGGTTCACTGGCGGCTTAAATTTTCAGATTGAACATCACTTGTTCCCTAAAATAAGCCACGTGCACTACCCTGCCATCAGCAAGTTTGTAAAAGAAACCTGCGCTGAATACGGGGTACAGTACCACGAATATCCAACCTTTATGGAAGCGGTACGTTCACACGTACTACATCTGAAAGCGGCAGCCAGAGCTTAATAAAGTTTACGGAAATACGATTCTCAACCTGTGGCAAGCGGCTGATTACATAGCCTCGGCTACCACTTCGGTTACCTCGGGTACCATGCGCTTGAGCAAACCCTCAATGCCTGCTTTCAGGGTAATGGTAGAAGAAGGGCATCCGCTGCACGAACCTTTTAAGGTAACAGTTACTACACCCTCATTGAATGATTTGAAGGAGATGGCTCCCCCATCCATTTCAACCGCAGGTTTTACATGAGTATGCAATAACTCTTTTATTTTTTGTACCACCTCAGGGTCATTCTCATCAAAGCCATCAGTATCGGTAGTTTCTACCAACATTACCGGATCACCTGCTTCTACGTATGCTTTAATAAACTCCTTTAAAATAGGATTTACATCAAACCATTCGGTGCCTGCTGTTTTTGTTACCGTAACAAAATTGTTCATGATAAATACCCCCTGAACAAAATTGAAGTCAAATAATTTCTGAGCCAGTGGTGAATGCTGAGCCGCCTCACGGGTAGGGAAATCAGCACTCTTAGCCGGAAGAATCATTTTGTTTACCACAAACTTCATAGTTTCAGGGTTGGGAGTAGCCTCAGTGTATATGGTGAGTATTGATTTTAATGCGTCCATAATCTTATTTAGAATTATTCTACAAAGTAAAGGGCAATTCCCAGCATTACCAAACGAGGGCGTTTGAAAAGGATGTAAAAATAAAATGCCCCCCGTTTTGCGGGAGGCATTTTATAAAAAAGTATTATCTGCTAGCAATTAATAATCAGAAGGTAAGAGTACAGCATCGATTTCGTGAATCATACCGTTGGTACATTTGATGTTAGATTTAATCACGTTGGCTTTACCAACTGTGAAACCTTTAGCACCTTTTTTCACTTTAAGCGCTTTTCCGCCACCGGTGATAAAAGCAGGAGCTTCAGAAAGTTCTTCGATGGTAGCATCGCTTTTGGTTACGTGTAAAGAAAGCACTTTAATCAATTTAGCTTTGTTCTCAGGCTTCAGGTACTGGTCAATGGTCATACCGGGAACTTTAGCAAAGGCCTCATCGTTTGGAGCAAATAAAGTAATAGGACCATTGTTTCCTAATTCGTTACCCATACCAGTTGCTTCAACGCATTTAGCTAATTGAGTGAAACGGCCTATTTCCAAAGCGGTAGGAATAATTTTTTGTGTAGGAGCAGCTTCTTCTTTCTTGCTGGCAGTACCTGATGATTTGGTAGAGCCTGAAGATTTGGTAGTAGTAGTAACCTCAGTAGTAGTTTCTTCAGTGGTAGCAGCCTCTTCGGTAGAAGCAGTAGCTTCTTCAGTAGCAGCACCCTCTTCAGTTACAGCGGTTGAATCGGTAGTTTCAGCAGTGGCTTCAGTTTTCTTTTCGCCTCCGCAAGCAGCCAGAAACAACGCTCCGGCCACAAATAATGGTAATGCAACTTTTTTCATGATGTGATTATATTTTTATATTGATTGGGTGCAAAAATAGGCAAAAAGGAAGTATTTCAAAACAAAGTCGCTGCTGTGTAGATATTTAATCCTGTTTTAATCTTCTGATAATAATATCTTCCAAACCATATCAGACTCAAACCCTTTGCTGACAAGCTGTTTAGCTATTTTGTGCAAAACATACCTGTTGCTAATATTCTTTTTCAGTCCCACCCGTTTCTTCACTTCTTTTCTTAGTGTAGCCAGATAATCTTCATCAGGTATTTCCATTAAAGCCGCCTTAATGCAGTAGGGTGAAATCTGACGCATTTTTAACTCCTGAATGATTTTATTTTTACCCCACTGCTTCTGTCTGAATTTACCGCCAGCAAAAGCTTTTGCGAAACGTTCTTCATGCAGAAAATTTTCTTCAATCATTTTAGTAATTACCTGCTCAACCAGTTCACTATCTGCACCCAGTTCAAAAAGTTTATTGCGAAGTTCCTTGTGGCATCGCTCCTGGTAGGCACAGTACTTGCGCGCTTTTTCGCAGAATTGTAAAAAGGTATATGCCTTGGTTGATTCGCCCATAAGATTGAGCTACAAAAATAAACGAGCAGCACTTACTTTTGCACGCCCAATGAAAAATACCCGAGCCCTTCATCTATTGTATACTGCCAATGCCGTTTCAGGCTTGTCTCAGGGCATCAGTATGCTGGCCATTCCATGGTATTTTGCCCGCCAACACTCCGGTGGTTTATTCAATACTGCCTACGCCAGTATAACTGTAGTAGTTTTGTTTTGGGGACTATATGCCGGTTCTCTTATTGACCGCTACAGCCGCAAAAGGGTAATGTTGCTACTCAATATAGTGTGTGGATTACTCATTGCGGGCATCAGCTACCTGGGGTACACACAGGCTTTACAGGCATGGCACATTATAGCGGTGTTTGCTGTAACCATGCTCAATTACAACGTACACTATCCCGCATTGTATGCATTTGCACAAGAGGTGAGTGAAAAGGAAGAATATGAAAAAGTAAATTCCAACATTGAAGTGGTGGGCCAAACCGTCTCTATCCTCTCAGGTGGTTTGGCCGCCCTGCTCATTGAAGGCATGTCAACTGTGGCTTCGTTTAAGTTGGGCGGAGTTGAGTTTGCTATTCCCATACATATTGAAGCGTGGCCCGTACAAAAAATATTTGCTGTTGATGCAGCTACCTACCTTTTGGCAGCATTGCTCATTGCAGGTATTAAATACACTCCTGTTATTGAAAAACATATTGAAACAGGAAGTATGTTCAAACGTATCCGCTCAGGATTTCAGTTTTTGCGCAGCAACTTGAATATACTGTTCTTCGGACTTTTTTCGTATGCGGTGTTTGCAGCCCTTATTGTTGAAATCCATGCAGTACTTCCGGCCTATGTAGAAAACCACCTGCAAAAGCCGGGATATGTGTTTGCTGCGGCTGATACCATTTATGCGTTGGGCGCAGTACTGGCCGGAGTATTTATTGCCCGTTTGTTCGGACAGAAAAAAACGTACAGCGGAGTAGTAGTACTTACCTTAGTTACCTCGGCCATTTTTTACTGGTGCTGGGCCTCACGCGAGGTATGGATACTGTATACCATTTCCATAGTATTAGGTTTTACCAATGCCGGTATACGTGTGCTGCGCCTCACCTACTTATTTAACCATGTGCCCAATGAACTCATAGGGCGGGTGAACAGTGTGTTTAATATGAGCAACGTGTTAATGCGGGCCCTCTTTATCTATGTATTCAGTTCCGCATTTTTCCATACTGGCTCGTCTATTACCTGGGCCTACTTCATAATGGCTACTTTTCTACTCATATCAGGCATAATTCTGCTCATTAATCAACAAAGAAGGAAAGCTTAATACCTAAATTTAAAGTGAAAGAAATAGATTTGTGTACAACGAAAGTTACTACACGTGAGTTATACTGCTTTTTCTATTGCCCCTTTAATCAACGGCCGCTTGCTTAGCTCTGATGATGAATCCAACATTCTTCACCTGCTTACTGACAGCCGCAAAGCAACTCAACCTGAATCAAGTTTATTTTTTGCGCTCATCTCTGAACGCAATGACGGACACAAGTACATTGAAGAACTTTACAGCAAAGGTGTACGCAACTTTGTTATAGGATTACACTACAGTTTCCCCGTATTACTTAAAGGGTGTACTGTTATTGCGGTTTCTGATACCTTGGCGGCACTGCAACAATTAGCCGCTTATCACCGCAGTAAATTCAGCTTACCGGTTGCAGGTATAACGGGCAGTAACGGGAAAACAATTGTGAAAGAATGGTTGTACCAATTATTGAAAGACGAGTACAATGTGGTACGCAGCCCTAAAAGTTTTAACTCACAAATAGGGGTCCCTTTATCCGTTTGGCAAATAAGACCCGAACATGGTATGGCCCTGTTTGAAGCCGGCATTTCCCGGCAGGGTGAAATGCAAAAACTGGCTGAAATTATTCGTCCGAATATTGGTGTATTTACGAACCTGGGCAATGCACATAGTGAAGGTTTTTCCTCGCAGGAAGAAAAGCTCAACGAAAAATTCAAACTGTTTGCTGATTGTGATGTGCTTATTTACAGCAAGGATGATACGGCTGTAAAAAATATAGCCCACGAATTTTTTGAGTTGTATCCCATGACTAAAGGCATCAGTTGGTCATTACATGACCGGGCAACCATTACCGCCAATAAAATTGAAAAGGATGAACGCGGTACAAGTATTTCTTTTGAGTACCGTGCTACTACATTTACCTTCCGTATACCGTTTACTGATGATGCTTCGATACACAACGCCTTAACCTGTGTATGTTTTTTACTGGCAGTTGAAAGACTGAGTCCTGAATTACTTCAAAAATTCAATACTCTGCATGCGGTAGAAATGCGTTTACAACTGCGCGAAGGAAGTCGAAACTGCACCATCATTAATGATACTTACAACTCCGACATTCAATCGCTTAAAATTGCGCTTGATTTTTTAAATCAGCAAAATCAACATCAGCAAAAAACGGTTATACTTTCTGACATTCTGGAAAGCGGAAGTAACCAGGATGATTTGTACCGCAAGGTGGCCGAGATGATTGAACAGGCGAGTGTAAACCGTGTTATTGGTGTGGGGAAAGACATCTGCCAGCAGTTTCAGAAGTTCAGCATTAATAAAAAATTCTTTTTTAATACCGCACATTTCTTAGAAAACTTTAACAGCTTCACCTTTCAGGACGAAATTATTTTGATTAAAGGTGCGCGCAGTTTTGAGTTTGAAAAAATAACCCGACTGCTCGAGAATAAGATACACGCCACCGTGATGGAGATTAACCTGAATGCCTTAGTCAACAACCTGAACGTTTACCGCAACAGCCTCTATCCCGGCACAAGAGTTATGGCTATGGTAAAAGCTTTCTCTTACGGCAGCGGCAGCCATGAAATTGCCAAAACACTGGAATACCACCGCGTTGATTACCTTACTGTAGCCTATGCTGATGAAGGCGTGGTATTGCGCAAAGCCGGAGTTAAAACACCTATTATGGTGATGAATCCCGAGCCCGGAAGTTTTCTTAATCTGGCAGAGTACAATCTGGAACCTGAAATATACAACCGCTACATTCTGGATGATTTACTCAACCATGTGGAAGGTGGTGAGACAGGTATACACCTTGAACTTGATACAGGCATGCGCAGGTTGGGTTTTGATGAACAGGAACTCGATGCATTGCTCGCTGTATTAAAAAAGAACCCTAACCTGATTGTGAAATCAGTTTTTTCCCACCTGGCTGCGAGTGATGAAAACAAACACGACTTATTTACCTGGGAGCAGATTGAAAAATTTGAGCAGATGAGTAGTTACCTCATTCACTCACTTGGTTATCCCGTGTTGCGGCACATTCTCAACTCCAGCGGTATTACCCGTTTCCCCGAAGCACAGTTTGATATGGTACGTTTGGGCATTGGCTTGTATGGGGTTGACCCCTCCGCCAAGTTTCAACCGCAATTGGAAAATGTAGGCTCATTAAAAACCATCATCTCACAACTGCGCAAAATAAAAGCAGGTGAAAGTGTGGGGTATAGCCGCAAAGGACAGGTGAAAGAAGATGCTACCATAGCTGTAGTGGCCATTGGTTACGCTGACGGATTGGACCGTGGTTTAAGCAATGGCAACGGGCACATGCTGGTGAACGGAAAACCGGCCCCCATTGTAGGCAACATTTGTATGGACATGACCATGCTGGATGTAAGCCGCATTGATTGCAAAGAAGGCGATGAGGTACTGGTGTTTGGCAAAGACTTACCCATTACTGAACTAGCCAAAAATATTGATACCATACCCTATGAAATTCTCACGGGTATTTCGCAACGGGTGAGGAGGGTGTATTTTCAGGAATAAGAAAAATTTGTATGAATAATTGCACTGAGTGTGGACTGAATATTTCTTTGAGCATAACTCGATTCTCCATTCAGAAATACGGATTACCACTGTGCATGAAACATCAAGTGTGGATTGATAATATGAGTGCACAAACAACATATGAAACAATTCGACTTTACTTTGCCCTTCGACAAAGAGGTGTTCCTGCAGAGTTAGAAAAATACGATGGGACTAAGCACATCGATATATCTATTTCTGATGCAAAAATAAACATCGAGGTAGATGGTGCACATCACAACTTTGACCGTAATCAAGCCTTAACTGATCTAATGAGAACATACTACTCCTTTTTAAAAGGCTATTATACTCTTAGAATTCCAAACTCTTTAGTATATGACGATAAAATACTTGAAAAAACTGCTGATTGGATTGTTAATTTATTGAATGAAAGTAAGAATATGCGCAATTGAAAGTACCCCCTATCTCTCACACTAAACACACACATCATTTATTCAGGCTATACACTTAACTCTGACAGGGTTCTATTCTTTCGCATAAAACCCTGTCAGAGTTAGGATAAATTTATTTAGTCAGCACAATCTTTTTGGTTACACGTTTAGTTCCGTCAGTAATCTCTACCACGTAATTGCCGCTGTAAAGTAGGCGTACATCAAAATAGGCTATGGTACTTCCCTGGTGAAGTATTTTTTTCTCCAGTAATTTTCCGTTCATGTCGTATAGATTTACTTCCATATCGCTGCGGGTAATGCCGGCAGTTTGTACAGCAATAAACTCACTCGAAGGATTGGGGAACACTACCATGTTGAGTTCCTCATTCAGATTAAATACACTTGTTGCTGAAGGGGTATAAGTGGTCACTGTTTCGGTAATGGAATTTACCTTGGCTGCAGATTTTACTCCATAGAATGTTGGGCCCACAGCATAGGGGTATGCCGAGTTCCATTTTTCATCAACGGTAGCAAAGTAGCAGTAAATACCGTTGGGGTATTCAGGAGTAACACAAAAACGTCCGTTGTGTTCATCCAAATAATCAGGTGTGTTGGCTGAGGTGGCATTGTATTGATAATCTTCTCTGAAATAACCCAGAGGATAATTGGCATTTACATTCGGGCCAGAAGTACGTGTTGTGATGTTGCGCAACGTGTAACTTGATTTCATGCGCACTATTCCTCCTGTTCCATCTACATTCTTGTAAGCGTAGGCTCCGTATATCGGAAAACCGTCATACGCAAAACCGATAAGCGGGGCGTGTTTAGTGCTGTCAATAACATACAAACCATCGGCATCATATAAGTTACAAATGGTGGATACCACATTTAAATCCAGATTAAACGCACTGGGGTTTTGATGGTGATGGTAGTTACCCATGGCCGGGTGACCTTTGGAGCAATCAAAACCTGCACGCTCAGCCACCACAGCATCTCTGTTCCAAATGCCGTCACCTGTGCCGCCTAAAGGACCACCTTTAAGTGACGAGGTTGAGTTTTGCCACGATACACCATCACGGTAATCAAACAGGGCAACGCCATTGATAAATATACCGATATTACCCATGGTAGTAGGTGAAGGTGTGCCGGTATTTTGCACCGGGTTTAACGGAAACTTAAATATGGCAGCCTGGGAAGTAGCCAAAGACGGATTACCATCTAAAAACGGACCGGTAATGTAAGCCGGAATGCCATTAGTAGCTATGTAAACTGAGTTGGTTGAGTATTTCACACTTTGTACATTGGCCAATACATTATCATTGATGGGAGTTGAATTTCCGTTCACATAATGGCGACCTTAATGTTGGTAGTGTTTTGCATCCAGCCCGTAATAACAGGATTGGTTTGTGCCGCTGCCACAGTAGTAATGAGCAATGCGGAGAATAATGCGAGTGTATTTTTCATGTGGTTAATATTTGTTTACAAAAATGAGTTAAGTTTAACTGTAAGCATTTATAAAATTTGTTTCAAATGTTATAAGATTAGGTTTATGGAGTTAATAAAATGTGACGTGGAAAAGCATGATTGGTATCAAAAAGAAATTTCCGGTCAGTAAGTGTTAAAAGAAACGCCATTAAATCAACTTTATCCTTAGAAGTAATACTGATGGGCCCTGTAGCTGATTGAAAAGAGACGGAATAATGATTAAGCACTTCACTTAAAGTTGCAAAGCGACCATCGTGCATGTAAGGATAAGAAAATTCAATGTTGCGCAAAGTGGGCACTTTAAACTTAAAGACATCCTCCCTGCGGTGAGTTACTTTAATTCTGCCCGAGTCGTTAAGCAATGTGTCGGGCGTCAATCTATTTTGCTCAAAACGATGGTTGGTAAAAAGAGGTTCGGTGTGGCAGGAAGCACAGTTTTTACGAAAAAGCAGGTAACCTTTTTGTTCTTGTGGGGTAAATGCTTCTTTTTTATTCATGACCAAATCATACTTTGATTGTGCGCTTACCAGTGTAAGCATGAACTGTTCAAGAGCAATAGCTATACGCTGAGCTGTGATAGCACTATCTTGAAATGCGTTATAAAACAATTTAGAATAAAGGGAGCTGCGCTGAAGTTTACCGGTGAGTCGAAGCAGATTCTCATCCATTTCCTGCGGATGCGTAATGGGAGAAAACACCTGTTGTTGCAAAGAAGACATTGAACCGTCCCACATGAACGAAGTGCTCCACGCCAAATTCATTAAAGCCGGTGAATTGCGCGTGCCTATGCGGTCGTCAATACCGTGACTGAGCGCATGGTCAACATGAGTAAAGGCCGTGTACTGCGAATGACAGGAAGCACAGGAAATAGTATTGTTACGGGATAGCAAAGGGTCATAAAATAACACCCTGCCCAAAAGAATCTGTGCAGGAATGAGTGGTTGCTTCTTAAAATCAAAAACGGGTTTCGGCCAATTATAAGGAGCAACAAAAGTATGCTTGTGCACTTGTTGAAATGCTGTAACCACAATAAAGATAACGGCAAAATATATCAGTACATTTTTCATGGAGAAACGTAGCTAATAATTTTGGGCAATTGTTTGGATAACTCAACAGCCGATTCCCCTGGCGACATAATCTGCGGAGTTTGCTGCCGTTTAAGTTGCTCCACCAGTTGATCCAATTGAATGTGCAAGACAACAGCAGAAGTAGCATTAACCGCTATAGTGCAATGTTGCTGGGAAATAAAGGGGTATCGGTATCCGCCTAAATGCCAGTTGAACTCTTTGTTGCGGGAGGATGAAAGGTTACTTTTGCCATCCAGTTTGAAATTAATGTAACCGCTTTGCCAGGTCCAATACATCCCATTTGAAGGGTCAAGTTCGCCTTCTGATGCACCCCTGTAATTGGTTGCACTATCTATCCCGATAACAAAACGAATAGTGTTGAATTTTAAACCCGAATTTAACGGGATAGTAATTTTTTGTGAAGCCGGATTTGCTACGTCAATAAGGTAATGAGTTTTTAAAGCGGTTCCTGTTGTAAACGAATCGCTCCAAAGTTGAATGTGACTGAGGTAAAATCGTAAGCTGCTAATCAAAACACTATCGCCTGAAGGAAGTTGATAATAATGATTTAACTGCAAACCTTCCTGCTGAAAACGGGGCATCAGGTGAAGCACTACGACTTCTTGCACCTCCTGACGTGGCAATGCAGACCCACTAAACAAAGTAAGCAGAAAAATCAAAACGCTATATTTCACTTTTTGAGGCATAGGTTGTAAACTACTTGCCAAAATTGCACAAAGTGGCTTAAAGCTGAGTTATGGTTTACCTAAAAAATGTTACAATATTATTTTCTGACATCAGATTTGGGTCGGGCATTTAGTCCCATAAGTAGCTATACCAGCTGCCAAAAGAGACCTTAACACTTAATAAATTTCGGTACCTTTGTGCTACACCGTTTGTAATTTATTTCTTTATTATGCACTCCTTCATACGCAAACTCATAGTTAATACTGTACTACGATATAAAAAGGACCACCATGCACCCTCCTATTCGCCTTACATGATGGCGAAGGGTTTGCGTGAAGTAAAAATTAATGCACTACGTGGTCTGAAAGATTTTCTGCTTATTACTCTCGGCATTTTTTCGGCAGCTTTTGGTTTTAAGGGATTCCTACTCTCTAATCAGTTTATTGACGGTGGTGCTACAGGTATATCATTGCTCATTTCAGCACTTACCGGCACTCCGCTATACATACTCATCATAGTTATTAATATCCCCTTCGTACTTTTAGGTTATGGCATACTGGGCCGATCTTTTGCCATAAAAACAGCTTTGGCTATAACAGGTTTGGCACTATGCGTGGCAACGGTTGATTTCCCCAACATAACCAACGACAATTTATTGGTAGCGGTTTTTGGTGGTTTCTTTCTCGGTGCAGGCATTGGCTTATCCGTAAGGGGTGGTGCAGTAATTGATGGCACTGAGGTATTGGCTATTTATTTAAGTCGTAAAATAGGGACCACTATCGGAGATATTATCATCATCATTAACATCATGATATTTTCTGCTGCTGCTTATTTGCTTTCTATTGAAATTGCACTGTATTCCATGATTACTTACCTGGCAGCCTCCAAAACGCTTGATTTTATTATTGAAGGTATTGAGGAATACACAGGTGTAACCATCGTTTCTTCTCATAGTGAATCTATACGTAAAATGATCATTAACCGAATGGGAAGAGGGCTAACTGTATACAGCGGTAAAAGAGGATACGGCAAAACCGGAGAATCAAGGGAAGTAGATATTATTTATACTGTTATTACCCGTTTGGAGTTAAACCGTTTGAATACCGAGATACAAAAAATTGATCCCAATGCATTTGTGGTAATGAACAGCGTAAAAGACACCAAAGGCGGAATGCTCAAAAAACGACCGCTCAAACATTAGCCATTTAAAAACCTAATTCCTTTTTGAGGAAACGGGCAGTATGACTTGCCTTTACTTTACAAACCTCTTCAGGTGTTCCCTGTGCAATAATTTCACCACCATGTTTGCCACCCTCAGGCCCCAAATCAATAACATGGTCGGCTACCTTAATCACATCTAAATTGTGTTCAATCACCAATACCGTGTTGCCTTTTTCTACCAGCTTATTCAAAACATCTAACAGCACACGCACATCTTCAAAGTGTAAACCTGTGGTTGGTTCATCCAGAATATAAAACGTATTGCCTGTATCGCGTTTACTTAACTCAGTAGCCAGTTTTACCCGTTGTGCTTCTCCGCCTGAGAGTGTTGTGCTTTGTTGACCCAGAGTTATATAACCTAACCCAACATCGTGCAGTGTTTGTATTTTACGCAGAATATGAGGTGTGTTTTCAAAAAATTGCACGGCTTGCTCAATAGGCATATCCAACACATCACTGATGGACTTACCACGGTAACGCACTTCGAGTGTTTCTTTGTTGTAGCGCTTTCCTCCGCAGGTCTCGCACTTAACGTGTACATCGGGCAAAAAATTCATTTCAATTACCCGCATACCACCACCCTGACAGGTTTCGCAACGCCCGCCCTTTACGTTAAAAGAAAAACGCCCGGGTTTATAACCGCGAATTTTAGATTCAGGCAATTCAGCATATAAGTTACGAATATCACTGAACACCTCTACATACGTTGCCGGATTACTGCGTGGTGTGCGACCTATAGGACTTTGATCAATTTCAATTACCTTATCTACGTTCTCCAAACCATGCACGCTTTTATGCGTAAGTGGTTTTTGATGTGAATGATAAAAATACTGATTCAGAATTGGGTACAATGTTTCATTAATCAAGGTTGATTTACCGCTACCTGAAACTCCCGTAACACAAATGAGTGTCCCTAAAGGGAAATCAACACTTACGTTTTTAAGGTTGTTCCCTGTGGCTCCTTTAATGGAGAGTTTTTTCCCGTTGCTTTTCCTGCGTTTGGAAGGAACTTCAATTTTGAGTACACCACTTATGTAATCAGCTGTAGTACTTCTTTGGCTCATGAATACCGGCACCTCACCTTTGGCCACAATATGCCCGCCATGTATACCTGCACCGGGGCCCATATCCAGCACATAATCACTTTCCAGTATCATATCCTTATCGTGCTCCACCACAATAACTGAGTTACCCAAATCACGCAAATCTTTGAGTGATTTAATCAAACGTTCATTATCGCGTTGATGCAAACCAATACTGGGTTCATCCAGAATATATAAAACACCTACCAACTGCGAACCGATTTGAGTGGCTAAACGGATGCGCTGGGCTTCTCCGCCTGAAAGAGTTTTAGAGGGTGAATTAAGTGTAAGGTAGGTTAAACCCACGTCAAGCAAGAAGCTTATGCGCGAACGGATTTCCTTAAGTATTTCAGCAGCTATGGTACGTTGTTTTTCTGAAAGGCGTTCTTCAATATCATCAAACCAAACCGCCAGTTGGCTGATGTCCATACGAGCCAGTTCAGCAATATTTTTGCCGTCTACTCTGAAAAAGAGCGATTCTTTTTTCAATCGGTTACCATTGCATCCCGGGCATTCGCGAATGGACATAAACTCTTCGGCCCATTTGTATATAGCATCGTAACTTTTCTCGTGGTAATGCCTGTTAATAAGCGGAATCAAACCCTCCCAGTTGCTGCTGTACTCCTGCTGGTAACCGCTGCTGAAGGTGTATTGCACTTTTAACGGATCATCACTTCCGTGCAAAATAATGTTCAATGCTTCTTTCGGAATTTTTTCAATCGGGTCGGCCAAACTGAATTTATGTTGCTTAGCCAATTCACGCAATTGCATGAAGGTCCAGTTCTCCCTGAACTCTCCCAAAGGTGCTAATGCCCCTTTATTGATACTTTTCTTAGGGTCGGGTATGATGGCTTTCTCTTCGATGTCACTTACTACGCCCAGCCCGTCACAAGTAAGACAATAGCCATAAGGTGAGTTAAATGAAAAAGAGTTGGGTTGTGGTTCATCATATGAAATACCGGAAACAGGATCCATGAGGTAGCGGCTGAAATGGCTCACTTTTTTGCCCGCCTCATCGCTTACCATCATAATACCTTTTCCTATTCGCAAAGCAGTTTTTACTGCCTCGGCAACGCGTGTGGCTGAACCATTGTTTACGTCAATTCTATCCACAAGCACTTCAATATCGTGAATTTTATAGCGGTCGGCCTGCATTTTAGGAACAATGTCTTTTACTTCCCCGTCAATGCGCACTTTGGCAAAACCTTGTTTGCGCAACTGTTCAAATAACTCACGGTAATGTCCTTTGCGGCCTTTAATAATGGGTGCCAGCACTATAATTTTTTTACTCAGGTACTGCTCAATGATGCGATGAAGAATCTGGTCTTCATTCAAACGTACCATTTTTTCGTTTGTCACATAAGAATAGGCATCGGCTGCACGGGCATAAAGTAAGCGCAGAAAATCATATATTTCCGTAATGGTGCCTACTGTTGATCGTGGATTTTTGTTAACTGTTTTCTGTTCAATAGAAATAACCGGACTGAGGCCATCAATCTTATCTACATCAGGCCGCTCCATATTACCTATAAACTGACGTGCATAGGCTGAAAAACTTTCCATGTACCTGCGCTGCCCCTCAGCATAAATGGTATCAAAAGCCAGCGATGACTTTCCGCTGCCGCTCAGGCCGGTAATCACTACCAGTTTGTTACGCGGAATGGTTACGTCAATGTTTTTAAGGTTGTGCTCCCGCGCACCCAGAACTTCAATCAACTCATCCTCAATTACTACAGGGTTTTCTATGTTATTATTCTTCTTTTTTGCCATATATTTCAGAAGCAAAATACGTGTAATTGAATTTAAAACGCATGCCTCTTTTACCAACGAAATTACGCCTATACTGTTTTGCATGGACAATTATTTTCCCCTACCTGCTCAAAGCGCAGGAAGCACAAGAGCGTTTTCAGCGCTACAACGTTAATGAGGGCTTATCACAAAGCTCAGTCTACTGCATATTTCAGGACTCCAGGGGCTTTATGTGGTTTGGTACCGGTGACGGATTAAACAGCTTTGACGGCTATCAGTTTGAGGTGTATAAAACCCGCAAAAAAAGTCAGGATGGACTTAGCAATAGTTTTATTACCGGAAAAGCTCTTGAGGATAAAAAAGGTAACCTTTGGTTTGGCACACGCATGGGCGGGTTTAGCAAATACCTAAGTAAAGAACATCGTTTTGAGTCAATAAAAAATCTTCAGCACAAAGATTCTACTCACTTTGACTGTGAACTCATTGATTTTGACAGCAAGGGGAATTTATGGTTCATTAAAGGGAGTAATACCCTGGGGTGTTTTAATGACAGCACTAAAGTATTTCAGTATACAGAAATGCCCGATGGCATACGATATGGTGGCAAAGGAGGTCCCAACCGTATGGGTATCATAAAAAACGATACTATTTACTTTATAGGCAACTTAAAACTTGTGTCATTTGTGCCGAATCAAAACAAGTTTATTTCCCTGCTGGAAAATGAGTTAAAACGAACTGGGTCGGAATTGACCATATCGGTGCATCACAACACAAAAAGTAATTTCATTTGGCTGGGTACCGACAAAGGAATAATGCAGTATAACCTGAGTACAGGCGAATACAAGTGGATTGATTTAACCTTGAAACACCCTACACCTGTAGCCTTCTCCATAGTCAAAGATGATTACAACAGGCTTTGGATAGGAACCGGGGTGTCGGGGTTGTTGTGTTATGACTTGAACACGGGTGAGTTAAAGTCTTTTGTCAATAATCCTAACAACCCTCAAAGTTTATCTTTCGATATAGTACGCACGTTATTCATTGACCGCTCCAAGAACCTGTGGATAGGAACAGATGGTGGCGGGCTGAACAAACTTGACCTAAAACCACGAAAGTTTAACCTGTATGCTGAAAACATGTTCATCAAATGTTTTTATGAAGATGAAAATAAACTGTTGTGGTACGGCACACACGAAAACGGCTTCTGCCAATTAAACAGAAAAACAGGAGAAGTAAAAAAGATAAAGCGAAATGGAACATTCGGCAATGTGGTATCTGTTATTACAAAAGATATTTACGCACAATTGATTATCGGCTCCAACAATGGTGTTGATTATTATAAAAACGGGCAATACATAGCTGTTCCGGCCTCACCTGCTATGGAAAAAATGAACGGCAACAGTTTGGTGTATAGTATGCTCAATACACGCGAAAAAACAACTCTGGCAACCACACGCACCGGTTTGTACGAAGCCCGTTACCACAACGGGCAACTGGATACCTTGCGCTTGCATCCCAACATCAGAACACTTGCATTAAGCAGCCACCAAACAGATGACGGCCGTATATGGATAGGTACAGAAGGAAACTCCTACCTGTTTATATTGAAATACGAAAAGGAAATACTGCGCCTGCAAAAAAACATTCTCCCTGAAAGCAATATCCGTGCATTTTATGAGGATAAAAAAAATAAAATCTTATGGATGGCTTCCGGCATGGGACTCATCAGGTATGATTTGACAAATGACACACACACTATTGTATCATCAGAAAACGGGCTGGCTGATAATTATCTTTATGGGGTGCTCAGCGATAATCGGGGGAAACTATGGATGAGCTCGAACAAAGGATTAAGCTGGTATAATCCTGTTGACAAAGCATGCAGAAACTACTCTGTAATAGATGGGTTGCAATCCAATGAGTTTAATACAGGAGCGTACTACAAAAGTTCAACCGGTGAAATGTTCTTTGGGGGCATAAACGGGTTTAATTCTTTTTATCCCGGCCAAATAAAAGATAATCCTTTTTTACCTCGTGTTAGTTTAACCTCTTTAAAAGTAAATGACGGAAACATTCCGTTTGAGCACACCTTGCGTAGTGTACTTCGCATGCCGTATGACAGCAGTACGATTTCATTTGAATTTACTGCACTTGAATACACTATCCCAACTAAAAATAAGTACCGTTACCGATTAGACGGGTGGGATAATGAATGGGTAGAGAGCGGAAGTAAACGATTTGCCCGCTACAGTAACTTACCTCCTGGTCAATACACTTTTTTGGTCCAGGCTTGCAATAATGACAAAATATGGGGCAACAAGGAAGTGTTGATGAACATTATCATTACCCCGCCTTACTGGAAAACATGGTGGTTCATTACGGTAATTGTGTTAAGCCTGTCCTTCTTTTTGTTTTACACCATAAGAATCATATCGACCAGAAAATTAAAAGAGCAACTTCGCGAACTGGAAAAACAACAAGCTGTACAAAAAGAACGTGAACGCATATCAAAAGACATGCACGATGATTTAGGTTCAGGCTTATCAAAAATTGCCATACAAAGTGAATTACTCAAATACAAACTCAAGCAGAATGAAAACCCGGAACTGCATGCTGAACGTATTGTAAAAACATCAAGAGAGCTGGTAGACAACCTGAGTGAGATAGTATGGGCACTTAACCCCAGACATGATAATCCGGAAAGCTTGCTCGCTTATATCAGAGAATTTACCACCGATCTTTTTGAAGACCAAAATGTAAAATGCACCTTTGATTTTCCTGAGCAAACAGAACTCCCTTGTTTTCCGTCTGAAATAAGGAGAAATATTTTTCTGATTCTGAAAGAAGCGCTCAACAACACGTTTAAATATGCCGAAGCAACTGAAGTTGTAATAAGCGTAAAACGCCAAAATAAAACAATTAATTTTGAGGTATCAGATAATGGCAAAGGTTTCAATCTGGTGGAATCTTCTGTTTTGGGAAATGGTATGATCAACATGGAAAAAAGAGCTAAAAACATAGCCGCAATGCTGGAGGTTATTACATCTCCTGAGCAAGGAACGACCATACGACTGACGTTCTTAGAGCAGTAAATCACATGAAATACGTATTGCATTCTGCCCCGGCTATAAAGACCTTTGATATATGATTCGTGTAGCAATAGTTGAAGACATCAAAGACATTCGTGAAGGAATTGCAAGTATTCTGGATATAAGCGAAGGATTCAGCTGTGTACACAAATTCCAATCGGGTGAAACAGCTGTTGAAACACTCAAAAAAGACCCTGTTGATGTAGTGCTGATGGATATAAACCTACCCGGCATCAGTGGTATTGAATGCATCAAACAGTTGAAATCTGTCAGCTCTGCCATGCAGTTTATGATGTGTACGGTATATGAAGACGATGAGCATATTTTTAACGCATTAAAAGCAGGCGCCACCGGATATATTCTGAAAAAAACCGAACCCGGCAAACTGCTGGATGCAATCAAAGACCTATATGAAGGCGGATCACCAATGAATGCACAAATTGCAAGGAAGGTAATAGGTTCTTTTCAGCATATTAACCCAACTACAAGTGTTGCATTAGAAATGCTCACATCTCGGGAAAAAGAATTACTTCAGTTACTTGCCAAAGGACTGCGTTACAAAGAGATTGCCGATCAGCTTTTCTTAAGTACAGATACTGTTCGCACGCACATCCGAAACATATACCGCAAACTGGAGGTACAATCGCGCATGGAAGCCATAAACAAGGTCTTCCACTAATTCCCCTCCTACTCAAAAAAAGCGTTCGTTATCTTACAATAGTAATTGTTCCCTTGCGGTAAAGTTTGGTTCCGTGAAACCCTCGGGCAATAATCACGAACGGATAGACATCCTGTTGCAAGGGCTTGCCTTTATATGTGCCGTCCCACACCACTACAGGGTTATTGGTTTCGTATACAATCTCACCCCATCTGCTCCAAATGGTCATCCGAAACTCTGTGACATTCTCAAACGTAAGAGTAAACACATCATTTACCCCATCGTCATTCGGGCTGAAGCCTGTAGGTACAAACAGGTTCTCATGAACCCTCACACTCACAAGCCGCGTAATTGAATCGCGACAACCTGTAGCCGTATCGTATGCAATCAGTTTTACAGGATATACTCCCGGATATTCGTACAGGTATTTCTTTGGTTCAAACGCAGAAGTATCGTGCTTATTAGGAAACAATTCAACATACCAATAGAAAGAATCTGCACCTATACTGGTATTGAAGAACTGCAAGGTATCCTCATTGGCATATATAGAATCCATTTCCATATCATGAGTGAAACCAGGGTCGGGCGTGTCATAAATAGTGAGCGTGTCTATAGTGGTATCCCTACAGCCCGTTGCAATGTTTTGAGCAATAACGCGTACGTTAAATACACCTGCTCTTGTGTATATATGCGTTGGATTGGGCTCCTCAGCAGAACGTCCATCACCAAAAGACCAACGGTAAAGATGGGATGCATCTGTTCTGTTTCCGGTAAACTCCGCTTTAAACGGTTTACAGCCTTTCAAATCAGGAATACTGATCTGTGCTCTTTCTACACTATCAATTACCAACTGCATGGTAACGGAACTGTCGCAACCTGTTAAATTATCAATTTCAGTTACAGTAATTGAATCAGGCCCCGGATCAGTAAATTCAATTTTTATTTCGTGTGTATTGGTTGATGAAGTAATAATACCTCTACCTGTTTTCCAAACATAGCTGTAGTTAGGGTTGGGATTCACACTTACGTAGTACACGTTACCCGTTGAATAGGCACAGCTTCTTTTATTTCCTGTAATTTTAGGACGGGGTTTTGCTCTTTTAGCCACTACAATAGAAACGGTTGAGTCACACCCCAGCGAGTTGGTTTGTTTAATGGTTACTTTACCTGCACCCTGCACACCCCAACTTACCTGAATATTATTGGCATTAGAAGCACCTACAATATTGCCCCCCGTTACAGTCCAAAGGTAACTATAGCCTGCCCCTGCTGCAACTGAGTAGGATGATGATGTGTATTCACAAACTGTTGTTGCTCCTGAAATAACCGGCAAAGGTGTGGGTTGAATATTCACTGTCATTTCAGCAATAGAATCACAGCCCGATAAATTGGTTTGTTTCACCCTAACCTTACCTGTGCCTGTGGCACCCCACAAAATAGTAACGGTTGAACCTGTTCTTATACCCTGAATAATTCCGCCCACGGGATCCATCCAATAATAAGATGTACCCGGTGCCAGATTTACAGAGTATCCTTCTTTTTTATTCTCACACACAACAGATTTACCACTTACAAAAGGAAGTGGCGTTGGAGTAATTTGTATATTTACTGATACAAAAGAATCACATCCGGAGGAATTGGTCTCTGTCATTTTTACAACACCGGTTCCTGTTGCTCCCCATTTAACGGCAATTACAGTTTGTAAACTTGAATCTATAATTGTACCGCCTGTAACCTGCCAGCGATATGTTGAACCTGTTACCGGAGTGGTAACCCTATAGTTTTTGAAATAATTCTCACAAACAATCACGTCTCCTGTAATCAGCGGTGTAGGTGTTGATCGGATACTGATAGATTTTAATACAGTTGAATCGCATCCGAAATTATTGGTTTCTTTCACTTGAACTGAACCGTTACCAACAGTTAGCCATTCTACATTGATCGAAGAAGAAGAACTGCTACCGGAAATAGCACCTCCGCTTACGGTCCATACATAAGTACTACCGGCTGAAGGAGGCAGAGAATAAGTAGAGAATTTATTTGCGCATACCACCGTATCACCTGTTATTACCGGTGCAGGTGTTTTGCGGATGGTAACTGACCTTTGAATGGATGAGTCGCATCCGAATGCATTAATCTGGTTCAAAACAATACTGCCTGTTCCCTGCGGACCCCATAATACTGAAATACTGGTTGCAGTATCTGATGACTCCAGTGTGCCTCCTGTTACCAGCCACTGGTAAGTAGTTCCTATTTGAGCATTTACTGAAAAAGAAGTGCGCTTAAATTCGCATACAGTAAATTGCCCGTTGATAGCAGGGGCAGGTGTGGGATGTACCTGAACAAAGTAAGTAATGTTGGTGTCGCAACCAAAGCTATTGGTTTCTTTAACCCCGATTGCACCTGTACCCGCAGTAGTCCATAGTACATTAACCGTAACAGAAGAATCAGACCCCTCAATATTTCCGCCTGTAATATTCCATTTATATACACTTCCGGTGTGAGCTGTAGCAGCATACGAGTATCTTTTACGCTCACAAACAGAATCAAGCCCGTTGATCTCCGGTATGGTATAGGGGTTTATAACAATGGTTCTGCTCACTGTGGAATCACACCCAAAGTTGTTGGTTCGTTTCACAGTAATCGTACCGCTGGAAGCTGTATCCCACTTAACCTGTACAACTGAATCAAGTACTGAATTTAAAATTGTTCCGCCCGCGATTGACCATTGGTAGGAGTTGCCTGTGGCACCGTTAACCGAGTAATTATAAATTTTATATGCACACACTGTACCGGGACCTGTAATAACAGGGACGGGTGTTGGCCGTATGGTGATGGTTCTGCTTACTGTTGAATCACAGCCTGAACTGTTTGTTCTCTTTACGGTGAGCGTGCCTGTACCCGCACTGGTCCATCTTACGGCAACACCGGTATCTGTTGCTGAACCTTGAATTGTTCCGCCTGTAACGGTCCACAAATAAGTATTGCCTGTTGCATTGGTAACAGAGTATAGGGAAACTTTCTTTTCACAACCTTCATTGGAGCCGGATATTACCGGCACCGGTGTAGGATTCTTGGTTATTGTAAATGTTCTTGTTGAATCACAACCCGTAAGTGTATTCAGTAGTGTTATTTTTAGTGAACCTGTTCCTGTGCTGCCCCATAAAACATTCAAGACAGTATCTGTAGCTGAGCCTTGAATTGTTCCACCTGTCACTTGCCATTGGTAAGAAACATCGGCAACCGGAGTTATTCTGTAACCTACAATTTTTCTTTCACAAACCGTAAGCGGGCCTGATACAGCTGGTATTGGAGTAGGCTCAATCACTATTGTTTTAGTAATGGAAGTATCACATCCACTGGAATTAACTACTGTAAGAAAGACAATGCCTGAACCGGGCTCATCCCATAAAATTCGTACGGCAGTGTCTGAATTAGGGCCCTCAATAGTTCCGCCAACTGCAGTCCAATTATAGGTGCCCCCAGCTATGCTGCCAGTAGTGTAACTGTAACGCTTATTATGGCATACTGTTACAGGACCAGAAATTACGGGCGAGGGATTGGCCAATACATGCACATTCATAGATACTATAGAATCACACCCGTTAATATTTGTCTCCTGTACTGCAATAGTGCCTGTACCTGTGGATGTCCATACTACATTAACGACTGTATCAGTAAGTGAACCGGTAACATACCCACCATTCACTAACCAAAAATATGAACTACCTGCATTGCTGCTAATTTGATATGTGGTATTGGCCCACACGCATACGGTATCATTACCCTGTATTGAGGGGGCTAAAGCAGCCGGATATACTTTAATGGGGAAATAAACAGTCGAGTCACAGCCTGTTGCTTTATTAATCCTTCTTATTCCCAGCCTTGCATTGCCGTATACCGTATCATACCAGATAATACCAACAGCTCCTGTGGTAATTTGTATCTGGTTATCGTGATTATAAAACGGAGCATTTACGATATAACCACCTTGCACGCCCACAAATATGGTAGAATCTGTAACGTCAGAAACAAAAGTATAGGAGTGTATTTTAGATTGACATACGGTATCCTGTCCTGTAAAACTTGGGTAAGGTGAGGGTCTTATGCTCACCACCACATTATCTGTATCGGCAGGGCATGAGCCGTTTCCGGTAGTGATAAGCTTAAGCGTTACTGAGCCTGCTGAAGTTTCAGCTGCGGTGGGATAATACACCGTGTTAAGCAATGAATCATCGGGCACAAAAGTCCCGTTTCCTCCAATCCATCTACCCCCGGATGCTGCCTGAACAGTTCCGTGTAAATAAACATAATTTCTTCGGGTACAAATGGTAGTATCCGGCCCTGCATTGGCATCTATAGAAGAAGAAAAGGCCGTCACCACAATGGTATCTCTTACTACAGAACAATTGGTAGAATCTGTCATGGATACAATGTATGTACCCACGCCCACCGACCTTACCCGGTTAGTATCTCCATTGTCCCAAGTATACCGGTACGGTGGAAAACCACCTGAAGGGTTAGCGGTAATAGTAGTATTGCTTCCTCCGAAACAAACGGTAGCTGGTTTCGGACTTATACTAACTGAAGTATTTGTTACAAACCTCATGGTAACAGTGTCGGCAAAAGTGGCCGCTCCACAGGCACCTAATACGGCTCCGAATACCCGGTATTGAATTGTGTCGGGGTAAGTCCCTGATGGTACTACATTAACTGTATCACAACCTGTAGGGCAACTTAGAAATGAATTAAATGTTGCACTGGCCGGAACTGAACTCCACACAATAGTTCCCTCATCAAGTCCTTTAACTACCAACTGACCGCTACAGGCTTGAGTAACCAACAGCCGCCCGCTCAAGTCGGCCTTTGGAATAGAACGGATACGGTATTCATTAATGTTATTACCTGGTTTGCAAAATGTTATTCGATGTGGTCCCGGACCCGTCAAACAGGCAGGAACTCCCACCTGGTAAGATGTTCCGCAGGCGATTTGGTAGAATAATGCCCCACCTGGTAATGCACCTGAAATTAAATCAATCTGAATACCGTTGGCCTGGGCATTAAGTGTTACATTAAACTCAACACATTTATCTGCACCTGCTGCTGCGCAACAAAGCCCATCTCTTTGGGTAGGCGGGCTAATCCAAACACTATCGGGATTTGAGGATAAATTAACATTGTAAGACGGGGTTGATATATCACATGGCTGTGCGAGGCCAAGAAATGAAACCAAGGAGAACGCCAGTACAGTAATGCTGTGTAGTATACTTTTCTTCAAATACGTAAGATTTAAACCCTGAAATGAAAGGGCTAAGATAGCCCCATTAAATAAAAAAACAAAGTATCAAACCACGGCATTGTTCAAAAATTTAATGAGAGGATGCATACGTTTGAAGTAGTGCAAAATGTTTTTATCCAAATCGGATTTCCGAAAGTCACTGTCATTGAGTTTTTTAACCATTAAAAAGCTCTTATGTTTCAGGTATTCACAAGCTTCATTATCTGAAGTATAACCTTTAGGGGGACGAGACAATTTCTCCCCCTCCAATGTACCAAAAGCATCCTTAAAAACACTGGAGGTGACAATCTTGTGAAAGTCCTTAAAATTATAGTCAATCTCTTGTCTCACTTTGGCTAATACTTCTGATGGAGGTGCATACATACCTCCGGCCAAAAAACTGGCCCCGGGTTCAATGTGCAAATAATAACCTGCCGTAAAGGCCTTCTTTCCGTTTTTGTTAAAATAGGCTCCCATGTTTGTTTTATAAGGATCCTTGTTGGAAGAAAATCTCACATCCCGATTAATCCGGAAAATGCATTTCGATGGCTCGAGCGACAGAATTTCCTGATCAAATTTGCCAATGCCTTGAATTATACGCGCAGAATAGTCAATTAACTCCTTGCGAATGAGTGCATAATCTTCCCGGTGTGCATCAAACCATTCTTTGGTATTATGTCTTTTGAGTTCGGCTAAAAAAGCCAGCATTTTTACCGCATTCATATTTTTTGAAAAGCCTTTAAGAGGTCATAAAATTATTTCTTTTTGCACAAAATTCGTTTTTAAATAAAAAAATTATTAATTTTATAGTGAAATACAACTGTTCTCCCTTTTCATGTATCTATTAATTCAAACTGAGTGAATAGCCACGTAAGTACAAATGATCTTAATCTGATTAAAAAATGCCTGTTGGAAGACCGTATGGCCCAACAGGAGTTTTATAAGCAGTATGCAAGTAAGATGTTTGCCATTTGCCTTCGCTATTCAAAAAACAGGGAAGATGCTGAAGATATATTGCAAGAAGGGTTCATCAAGGTGTATAATAATCTGAAAAATTTCAAAGCAGAGGGCTCATTGGAAGGATGGGTAAAACGTATTATGATTAATACGGCCTTGCTGCATTACCGCAAAAACCTAAAGTACGATAAAAATACTGATTTGGAAGCAGCCGAATGGGAAACCCAGACTGCTGATGCTTTTTCTGCCTTGTCTGCCAAAGAACTGCTTACATTAGTTCAGCAACTACCTGATGGATATCGTATGGTATTTAACCTGTACGCATTGGAAGGTTACCAGCACAAAGAAATTGGTGATATGCTGGGTATTAATGAAGGTACATCCAAGTCGCAACTTGCCCGTGCAAGAAAATATTTAATAGACCTGATTAAGAAAAGTGAAAAGTAACTAACTACCATGAATAACGTAGACGAAATTGACAAGATAGTGCTCGATAAACTGGGGGGGTATTCGGAGGAACCCGCTCCCGGATTTTTCGAGTCGGTGATGTTCGCCCGTGAACGTGAACAGCGCAATCTTAAAGTAAAACGCATCCTCCTTATTGCAGGGGCAGTGGTTTTACTTGCTATTTCTGCTTATATGCTCTTTAAAACGGTATTTTCCGCACAAGGAAATTCCGGCCAAAACAATCACCTGACTGTGATACATTCTTCTGTTAACTCCGAAAAAACAGGAAATAATGGTTCATGGTTAACTAATCAAGCTACAGCATGGCCTGATTTCCGGCAAAATCCTGATTTCTCCGATATCAATCCCTCCGCTTCAACTCCGGGTATGCTGTGGTTGACTAATCAGAATTACACTTCAGCTAAAACCGATAAATCAAATCTCAATACACACAACAACCATAAATCAACTCCGTCAGTTACAAAAAACAACACTACAAACACATCTAAAGCCAACTCAAAAACACCGCAACCAAGCCCGACTCACTTATCTAACAACCTCAGGGCCTATTTCACCTTTAAAACCAATGCCAAAGGAGAAGTTAAATTCAATAATGAGTCAGAAGCTGATGAAAAATCAACTTATACCTGGTACTTTGGTGACGGAAAAAGTGAAGACGGGGCTGATGCCTCTCATCAATACACTCAAAACGGTATTTACCACACCTGCCTTACTGTAATTGACAATAAAGGAAAATACGACAGTTACTGTACCGACTTATACATCGAGAACCTGCCGGTAACCCGTAACATTGCAGGTGAAGTTAATTTACATAATGGTATTCCTGATAAAGGTTGGGTATACCTTATCCGTTATGACTCTACACTCATGACTCCTTTTCTTATTGATTCAGTAAAAACTGATGAAACAGGAAACTTTACATTCAAAGACAAACCTGACGGGTATTATATCTTACGAGCTGTTCTGGATGCAAAATCAAAGCACTATGCCAATTATCTTCCTACTTTCTACGGACAAACACTTGCTTGGAATTATGCATCGAGATATACTATCGGCAAGGATGCGATTGTAAAAAACAGCGACCGTGTTGTTATTGACCTGATTCCACTTAAAGGTAACCCCGGAGGAAACAACATGGTGGATGGCAACTCACTTCATGAAGATGATCTTCTGGTGATTTACGATGAGAAGGGAAACCCCATTGCCTATACATACAGTGATAAGTATGGCCACTTTGCTTTTGGGAACCTCCCCCCCGGCAATTACAAGGTATTTAATCCTGCAACAGGGAAATTCAGCAGTTACGTTTCATACGGTAGCGCGCCTCCTACACCACCCGACAACCCTGAGCCTCCGACCAACAGCCAAAACCCTCCGGGGGATAACGGTGGTACTATCGGAAATTCAACCTTGCTCACTAAAGATTTTACTATATCACCAAACCCTTGTAAGTCATTCACTACAATCAGATTTGACAATACTGAACTTACCCGCGCTAAGGTGTCCATTATTAACATGAACAATAACATGGAGATGTTCACCTATACCGTTAAAAACCCATCACTTAAACAGGAAGTAACTGTTGATGTGCAGTATTGGGCTCCCGGTTTGTATTACGTAGTTATTGACAAGGGAAACGGCAACATTCTAAGCAGTAAACTACTCAAAGCAGAATAGTTCTATCTGTCACACTAAATGTTCGTAATTGCCTGCAAAAGTTTACTTTTGCAGGCAATTATTTTTATACACACGCATGTTTGACAGAGAACGCCCTTCATTTGAAGATGCCAACAACGTAACCGTACAACGGTGCTTTTTTGCTTATGAATTTGCCCGAGATTATGTTAAGGATAAAATAACTGCCGATATTGGTTGTGCTGACGGATATGGGACTCAATATCTGGCCGACTTCACACAGGCCACTGTTGGTGTTGACTACAGTGAGGCTACAATAGCAGAGGCCAGGCAAAAGCATGCAGGCAAAAAAAATCTTTCGTTTAAATCGGGCAGTGTACCTCCTATTCCTTTGGAAACAGAAAGTATGGATGTGGTTACAGCCTTTCAATTTATTGAGCATATTCATGACCGCATAGGTTTTATTAAAGACGTTTACCGCGTACTGAAACCTGGTGGCGTATTTCTTTGCTCCACTCCCAACATTAAAATGAGCATTGCACGTAATCCTTTCCATGTGCATGAATACACCTTCGAAGAGATGAATAAGGAAATATCATCTGTATTCAATTCATTTGAATTAAAAGGACTGCAGGGGAATGAAAAAGTCAACACGTACTATGAAGAAAATGCCAAATGGGCTAAAAAAATATTGCGCCTGGATCCTTTAGGTATTCACAAGGTAATTCCGGCCTCTTGGTTAATAAAACCTTACAACATGCTCACTACTTTAATGCGTAAAGACCTTAAAGAACAGAACGATTCCACTTTGGAGATTAAAACTAGCGATTTTTACCTCACTACTGAACGTATAGATTTTACCTGGGACATTTTTGTAGTAGCCAAAAAATAAAAACTTCAAATGGTATTCACAAAAAAGGCTGAACCAGAAATCTGACTCAGCCTTTTTTGTGAATGTACCTAATCTACCGGCTCAGAATGATTTTCTTATTGATAAAATCAGCACCGGCATCAGAAAACTCTATGTACTGCTCCCACTCTTCCGCTTCATGTTTAAATGCTTTGTACGTTTTAGACATCTTTACTTCAATAACATTACCGTTTTGTTGCGCTTCAACTATAAAGACACCAACACTGTTATCTACTTTCTTGTTTACAGCAGAAAGGCCGCTTACTTTTACTCCTGAGGGTAAAGTGAGTTTAAGTGAAATAGAATACGTTCTGTTGAAATCAATGTAAAAGGGTTTAGCTCTGTCCTTACGATCAAGCGAGCTGCTGATATCTGCCAGACTACCGAAAATTTGCCCTATATGCAATACATAACTCGCATCTGCTTTGTCAAGTATTCCTCCAATTTTAAACTGCTCTTCCCACTCAATATCTTTTTTATCTGCGGCTCTTCCGTCATTAAGCAATTTGAAGCTTTCATAATCATGCACCTGAAACTCTTCCTCTGCAGCAGACTTCATGCGCTCCTTAACAATTTCCTCTTGCCTTTCTTTGTATTCTTTTTCAATACGCTCCTCTTCGTTCTCTATCAGCTTTAGTTTAGGGTCTTGGTAAACACCCTGATACGGGAAGAAGTATAACGGTTTTTTTTCGGTGATCTTTTCTTCTTCAATTAGCTTTTCCTTGTAGTTAACATAGTAGTTAAAATAATTTAGGCCCTTTGTAGTATTTGTGCCGTTCTTAAAATACCCGCTAATGGTTGATTTTTGTGTAACAGAGAGGGTATCGTATAAATTATTAAGTGAAGCTGTTATCTGTAGATTATAGGTATTTTTATCAGCCGTAGAAACCGGAATTGTTTCCTTACTCATCTGAATTTTTTTCAGTGATTCAGGATTTTTGAAAACGTACATCTCAGTGCCTTCTAATGTATGGTGGTATTCGTTAATATGACTAAAGGGGCCTAAATCGAATACATAAAGGGGGTCTTCTCCGGGAAAACTAATCTTTAAACCTCTATACATTTCATATACAAACAGTATATTCTCAAAAGTACCTATGTTCTTAGGCACTGCAAGAATAATCTCGTATGGTATCTTTTTTGATTTTGCCAGTTTAATAAAATCCGGAATCAATAAATATCTTTCACTGTACTCATTTTTGAACGCAAGTTCACCCAGATAAAAATCCTCCCGAAGAAAATAATAGTAGTTCTCAAAGTAACTCCTGTCATATTTAGTTTTCTTGTCTGCCTTTATTTTCTTATTATACCTAGCCAACTGATAACCATATCCACCGGTTTCTTTGGCCAAATTATTAACATAATATTTGAGATCATCTTCCGTAACAGAGGTCTTGGTTTCTTTACGTGATATGTAAAAAGGATAAAAAGGAACTTTGTTATCTTTTTTAGTATACATCAAATGAAATTTAAAGTAAGGTTCACTGAATATATCTTTGGAAAGCATTTCTTCTTTCTCCTTTTCAATCAACGAGGTTTCAACAGTAAACACGTTGTATCCTTTATCTTGTGATTGTGCATATTCAGGACAACCATTAAAATTTTTAAAAGCAAATGCATAACACTTACTGTTAATATGAAATTCATACTTGTACGCCACCTTTGGAAAAGAAGATTTCAGGAAAATATTATTGGATGAACTAACGTAAGTAGTTCGGAATAATGACGAATAATCAACAACGTCCCCTACTTCCAAGTCTTTTATGGCAATCTTTTTCTTTTTATCGGTCAATGAAATATTAAGCTTTTTTATTTTCAATTCTGCTCCTTCAGTAACTGCATCATCAAGATTCACTTTTTTAATTTTTCCGTCTGCTTTCACTACTTTTATTTCTACCAAATCTCCGTCATCAAAATCATAATCAGAAAAGGCCTCAACAGCAGCCATATCGTTAAGCTTAAACCGTGTGTGAATGTAATGAGTCTGAACCGGGAAGGATCCTTCAAAATCGGCCTTTACTTTCATTTTAAATGCCAGCATTATTACTGACTCGCCCTGCCATGCTTCCGGAATGTCGTTCTTGGTGAACATTTCTTCCTTATCCAGTTTCTGCTCAGCCCGTAACTTTGAAAAGTCTTTTTTCTTCTCGTATTCACTTTCCGTTTCCTTTTTGGTGTCCTTCGACTTGGCATCTTTTGGTTTTGTTTGCGCAAAGCCATTATCAACCGCAGTTAAAGTGCATACTAAAACTACAAGAATTATATAAATGTGTTTACTGAAATTTTTCATGTTATTCAGGTTATAGTTTAGGCTTACTTCTCAATAATGATGTGTTCTTTGTACATTTCATTCAACTCTCTGATGAGTTTGTTCCACACATCGAAATTTTTCTTGCTGATATAGCCTGTTTTAATTTTCAATGATTTTGTGTAGCGAACTGAGTTGCCATTATCTACACAGCTTATAGAGAAGTTGAACTCCTCGTTGTCTATAGTAATCGCTTTGGGTATATATTTAACCCTATAACCTACGGGGAGGCTAAATGTGTAATCATGCACATAATTCAACTTGTGGTTGTAAGCTACATCTGACACTCTTGGAGTATCAATGGTGTGACCACCAAATTCCCTCACATTATCCGGCTGAAAGTAAATTTTATTCCCGTCAGAAAAAACTGCATTGGTATATTTAATTTCATAATTAAGCTCTGCATCAATTTCTCTGTTCGAAAGATCGCTGGTGGTAATGTTGTTCACCTCAATACCTGATTCATCGTCATTCAAATACGCCAGCAGCATTTTTTCCCTATCTGCCTTCGCTGTTGAACTATTGATACGCAATAATTTTGTTTTATTTTCTCCACTTATCTTTTCTCTCAGTTTCCCTGAAAGCATATCCGATTGCACACTAAAAGTACCTGTGCGTGCATGCATATTTCTGTCAACGGGTAAATCGGGAATGGTGTCAATTAAGAACTCTTTACCATTTTCAATCATAACGGGACGACCTTGAATACGGTGTGCATAATCATCTAAGCCGATAAAACTTTCAGTCCCATCCAGAAAATATTTTTTACCGTTTAAAAAGACCGTACATATCATGTGATTATCTACAGCTACAGACGGAATATTGTAATCATAAGCAATTCTTTTGGTACCAATCCAGGTAAGGCGTGCATCATAACCAACACTCTTCAGCATATTTTTGAGCAGGTTGGCCATCCCTTTACAATCACCGTATCGGTTGTTGAATACATTCTGACAGGCATCGGGTTTGAAAGCAGCTAAACCGTCTTCAAAAGCAACATACCTGATGTTATCCTGTACCCAATAAAAAATAGCCTTCATCTTTTCCTCATCGGTGCTTAAGCCCTCTACCAATTGCTTCGCTTTGGGAGCTACCACAGAGGTATCGTTATCCGACATGGCAACAATCTCGGCATACCAAGCATATAAATCAGCTACGTTTGCTACCAACTCTGTTTTGGGCTTATTATCTGCCGATTTAGTTTTATCCTTTTTCGATTTGTCTTTGGCAGCTGGTTTCGCTTTAGCCTGTTGTTTTTTACCTTTATTATTTTTAGCAGCTTCTTTTGCCTCCTCTTTGGCTTTCAGATCAGCCTCTTTTTTGGCTTTTACCTTATCGTATTTTTTACACAACACAACCAAATGCGGAATATTCCTGCTAGGGCCGGGAAATAAGCCTTCTTCTTCTCCTGCTTTCAGGTTTTTTATAGTATATGTAATGTATTTATTCGTGTCTTTAGGCTTTTTAACCGGCTTTTTCTTAGGCTTGTCTTCGTCACTACTTTCTTCATCTGCATCCTCACTTGATGCATCAATGTTAAACTTAGTATTTGTTTTGGCTATTTGGAAGCCTTCAAAATTGCGTTCCAGAATTTCCACCTCCAACCATTCCGGAATGTTGAATGTTACTACCTTTTCTTCCTGAGGGTGTCCTTCATGAAAATAAACTGAGGCAAAGTACTTAGCATCTTTATATACCTTGTTACATTTTACCCTTATTGTAGCTCCTGGGGTATGCAAAGTTTGTTTAAAATAGGCTGTTTTAGCATCAGAATAGAATATGCCGTTATCCTGATAATTGGAAACCACATGTGGCACTGTAGTGTATTGAGCAAAATCAGTGTTACCATACTTAACTGAGAAGCCGGTGAAATCTATCTGGTCGTTAAAGAACTCTGTTTTGTTAAAAAGCACATTGTCTTTTAAAGAGATTATTTTTTCTATGCTACTTTCTTTAACTCCTACAGGTCGTCCTTCCTTCAGCAAATCCGGCTGATAAAGAAAATCAAAACTGGTGTGTGCAAAAGCTGCCACATAGCGCGTGTCTTTATCGTATTTACTTCTCAGTTTAATGCCGTTTTCCAGGTCATCTTCACTCACGTAACCAATTTTACCCCTATACTCATCATAGGTACTGGTAAATGCTACATCACTTGTTTTTCCTACATTCTTTTTAGCGCTAGGATATATTAATGTATAATAAATTAAATAAAAAAAGGCTGCCAGACCATAATATATTACTTGAAATTGCATGAGTGATTAGATTTATGTTTATACAATTGTACTAAATTTGGCCTTATTGACAAAATATTCTTGCAAAATACTGCCTGTTATCTGTTTGAACAGTTACGAGAAACATTCCCTTCAATTTATCATCCTTTTTCAATGTAACTTTTGAGCCATTTGTTACAGCATCAACCTGCACCTGCTGTCCGATAGTGTTGAACATTTTTACCGAAACAACTCCTGAGCCCTCCGGTAAAGTGAGGTAAAACTCATTCCCGCTAACGGGATTTGGGTAAACACGAATTCCATCGGCCGGTTTGATTTCTTCAGCACCTACATTCTCTAATTGAAATTTGAATTTCTTTGATAAGGCGAATACCGCAGGATTGGTTATGTCACTAATTTTGATGCGAACACTGTCTGTTGGGAAGGATGTAGCAAATGCCCAAAAATAAGTTGCAGGAACAACCTTTGCTGAGGTGCTGTTGGTTAAAGTATAGATAGCCGTGTCATTAATTAAATAGTCTATTCTGATAGAATCGCATTTTAATCCCTGCCACCCGATGATGGTGCCCGGAATGTCATTAGCTACTATTACTATATTGCTATCGGGTCTTACCACTTTCAACTGGCTCACTCCGCAATTTATATCAGGTGTTGCCACCCAACTCATGTTGCTGAAGTTAATGCGACAAGCAAAATTGGGACTATCAATAAACGGATTACGGTTACCCTGTAAATCATAGATTAACTCATGGCGGGCACGTTCAAATGCATCAGGTAAATCTTGAAAATGCCACTTCTTTAACACATCCTGATTTTGTCCTGAAGGCAATGTCCATACTTTTCCGTTTATACCGTTGTATGCAGTAACCATGTAAAATAAAGCACGGGCAACTTCGCCTTTCTGAAAATCGGCCGGCTCGTATACGGTGTTGTTACCGGCATCTTTACCCAACTTACCCATACCTGTTGGGGATACGTACGTTGGTGCACCTACTATTTCTCCAAAGGGATAATTGGAACGTTTGCCATTGGCCAGTGCTTGTTCAGCCGGAAAAAGGTTATGCAAATCATTGTACTCGGGCAATTCTTTACCTGTAGCCTGGTCATTGGGCCATGAGCCACCTTGGTTGCTGGGCATCCAGCTTTGAGCATAGGTATGTTCACGTGTTAGTATTCCACTATTGTTACCCGTCCACCACAAAAATGGTTCATCATACACATAAGGTAAATTGGTGTACACACAGTTGACTACTTTTTTACCACCTGTAGTATCGCGGGTAAGGTAATCGTTTACCATACGGGCAATGTATTGACTATAATAAACGGTATCGTGCGGATTGGTTAATTGCGAAAGTTTAGTTACAAAATCATTGGATGAAGAACTAACAGTAGTATAATAATTCGGCACTCCACCTTCAGGTGTACGCAATGTGCCCGATTTAACTACATCCGTTTTATAGTTCTCAAAACCTGCAGGCCCATTAAATGGAATTACGGCAAAATGATACGCGGTACCTGCAAAAATATAGGTAGGCAATACGGTGGAATCATTGCCGATATACGCTACCTGAGCTGCTCCTATGTAATCGCCTTTTTTGTAAGTGCTGCCGTCAACCGGAGTTTCGGTTACTGCATAACCTTGTTTGCATAGTACCAGATAATTTTCTGCTGATGTTTTGCTGAAATTAATACGAAACGCATACGGGCGAATATCACTGAAACTTACGTTGCTGATGGTGTTAACCGGCTCTGAGGCATATTGCCCGCCAATACCATAAAGATTTACCACATACGTTGATTTGTCAATATCGCTGTTGCTTATATTAAGTTTAGCTAAACGAGTGCCGTTACTTCCGGCTGTAAAATTGAGGGTGAAATTAGCTGAGCTGTTAGGTGCCACTTTAGCCGGCATATTATTCACGGTGTAATCTGAAGCTTGTGCACCAGTTACTGTATGGCCTGTAATGAATAAGGTATCAACAGTACCTTTGTTTTCTATGGTAAACACTGTAGAAGTTGACGTACCTACCACATGTTGCGAGTTATTGACAACTGAAGTAACTCCTTGTTTCAGGTTCATGGTAGCTGTGGGTGGCGCGGGTGCAGCTTGAATAACCACACTATCCAATGCTACATTACTACCCGATTGTTTATCGGCATAATAGAAGCGAACATACCTGGATGCCACTTGCAGGCTGTGTAAATACCGGGTCATGGTGTTAGTAAGTGTAGTAAAAGCGTTCACATCTGTCCAGTTATTTCCATCAACAGATTCCTGTACTTTAAACGTGCCTGTAAATGCAGGTGCGGGTGAAATACCTGTTCCTTTTATCCAATAACTTACCGGGCCTGGTTTATCAGCAAACCAAATGGTTAAATACTCTCCGGTAGCATCTAATCTGCATGAAACATTGTCTCCGCCAACGGAATTGGAAGCGCCTGAATAGGTTAAATTTGTTCCTCCAATGGTAAGGTTATAACTCCATCCGTTGGGCGGAGTGCTTATACCGGGGGTTGAAAAATTCCAATAAGTGGGGAGTGTGGTTTGTGCATTCAACAAAATGGAGAACAGGCACAACGCTGTCGCAAGTATATTTTTGATCATAAATGTATATAGTAAGCAAATGTAACCTGCACAGCTGAGAAATAATAGCTGTTTTGTATTAAATAATTATCAAAAATGCGTTGGAAATCAGGCCAATTGAACCTTCGACAAACTCTCTGCATGAATATGGTGGCCACCGGTAAAAACAAGTGTCTCCGCCCCCATCTTATCCATTAACTCTTTGTATCGCGTATGTTTTTCAGCATCAATAAAGGGGTCAATATCTCCGGTGATATAGGTTTTAGGAATACCTATAAGTTGGGTCGTAGGTTCTTGCTGAAACTCGAGCCCAATTTCTCCGCTGCAAATAACCCAGTGATTAACCGCATGTACCGTGGCATTTAACCAGCGCGATGCGGTAGCCACCCCTTGCGAAAAACCCAGTACAACTACTTTTGCTTTTAGATTTCCCAAACCAAGGTGCTCGTAAAGTGTATCAAGGTAATTGATGTAATCCGGAATCTCTTTCTCACGGTCTTCACTCGTCATCCAGGTAGCTGCCGGTTTACCCCCGAAACCTTTCGCGTAAAAACGGTTGAGTCCTTCGGGTGCTACAATGTACCTGCTGCCGTTATCTAAGGCTTTAAACTCCTGAATAAAATCTGTAGCCAGTTGAGCATAACCGTGCAGTACTATCCATACTTCAGTTGTGTGTTGGTTAAGTTCTCCCAACGATACGTATCTGGCTGTTTTGCTCACGGAAAGGTGATGAATATTCATGTGCACGAACATACAAATAAGCTGTGCGTACCGCAACATTTACAAAAAGGTAATATACTCCGCTTATCTTCGCCACATGAAAAAAGTGTATTTCATCAGCGGACTGGGAGCCGATGAACGGGCCTTTTCCAAGCTGGAACTACCGGGTGTAGAGCAACACCACATTGCCTGGAAAATTCCTTTTCACCATGAAACACTGGAAGCCTATGCCACACGTATGCGCGAAGAAATTACCGAACCTTATCCTACGTTAGTCGGATTATCCTTTGGCGGCATTGTGAGCATTGAAATTGCCAAACAAATTCCCTGCAAAAAAATCATACTGATTTCAAGTATTAAAAACACCAGTGAAAAACCGTTCATTTTTAAACTGAGTGCTGCTGCAGGTTTGCACAAACTACTTCCTACCGCATCTTTCAGTAAACCTAACCAACTAGTGCATTATTTCTTCGGGGTACAAAAACATCCCCGGGTAAAAGAAATGGTGAACTCTTTACTCACCAACCTTAACCCTGATTACCTAAACTGGTCCATTGACAAAATTGTGAACTGGCAAAATGAACAAGTACCTGCGCCCCTTATTCATATACACGGCACAGCAGATAAAATTATGCCTTTTGAAAAAGTAAAAGCCGATTACGAAATTAAAAACGGTTCGCACTTTATGGTGTGGACCAAAGCCGCTGAAGTGAGTGCCATTCTGCAAAAAGAGTTGTAGCTTCTTATAGCGTTCATTGAGTGCGTTTTTTGCTCAGACTTTCGCAAAAGAATGACACTGATTGCACTGATTAAATGAGAATTTTTCTTGCCACTGATTGCGCAGATTTACACATATTAATTTAGACAGGTGATTGCCTCCCCACATAAACACCCAAACACTTACACACTTAAACACTCAAAAAAAGTTCTTCATTAAGAATTAAGAATTCAACATTAAGCGAAGCATTTCTTGCCGCTAATTGCGCAGATTCACGCAGATTAAATCACATTTAGCGAAAGATGTTTCATTAAAAATTGAGAATTTAACATTCAAAATTCTTTCTTGCCACTGATTGCACAGATTTACACATATTAATTTAGACAGGTGATTGCCTCCCCATAAACACATAAACACTCAAAAAGCTTTTCATTAAAAATTAAGAATTAAACATTCAAAATTAAGAAAAGCGTCATTCTTCCACTGATTAACAATGAGAAGGTTTAAGCTGTGAAATAGAAGTAATTTTAACTCCTCCACACATTCCTTATATTCGTCTCATGCAAACCAAACGCCTTTCGTTTACTGATTGCGTGATGCTGATTATGGGTTCCATGATTGGCTCCGGAATTTTTATTGTGCCCGCAGCCATGTCGCGCGAATTGAATTCTCCCCTGCTGCTTTTACTGGCTTGGGGAGTAACTGCTCTGCTTACTGTTTTTGCTGCGTTAAGTTACGGTGAGCTGGCGGCCATGATGCCTAAAGCTGGCGGACAATATGTGTACCTGCGCGAAGCTTACGGCAAACTCTTTGGCTTTCTCTATGGCTGGACCTTGTTCACCGTTATTCAAACCGGAACCATCGCGGCCGTAGGTGTGGCATTTGCTAAATTCAGCGGAGTGTTTTTCCCGGCCATCTCGGATACCAACGTACTCTTCAGTATAGGCAGCTTGAACATCCAAACACAACAGGTGCTTGCTATCATCATCGTGTGGATGCTTACGTTTTCAAATTTCAGAAGTGTGAAAAGCGGAGCACTGGTGCAAAATATTTTTACGGTAACTAAAATAGGAGCCATAGCCTTTATGATTATTGCCGGTGTGTGGTACATCAGCACCCATACCGCACAACAACCCGACTGGAGCCTGCCGCTTGATTTTTCATCGGTTGGTTTCTGGAGTATTTTCAGTGTGGCGCTGGTAGGTTCCATTTTCTCAGCCGATGCCTGGAACAACGTTACCTTTACCGGAAGTGAAATTGATAAACCTGAACGCAACCTTCCCTTGTCGCTTATTGCCGGAACTTTGCTGGTGCTAAGTCTGTACTTTTTTATCAATTTAGTGTATTTAAAAGCCTTGCCCTTTGAAGCCATTCAACAGGCTCCATCCGACCGGGTAGGAACGCTCTTGCTGCAAACTGTATTTGGCGAAACAGGCATGTACCTGATGGCGGCTTTGATTATGATTTCTACGTTTGGATGTATAAACGGTTTAACACTTTCAGGCGGGCGTGTGTATTATGCCATGGCGTTGGACGGACTGTTTTTACCGCAAGCCAAAAAACTGAATGCACACCATTCGCCCAAGGCAGCTTTAATTATGCAGGCTGTGTGGACCAGTGCCCTCACCCTCTCCGGCTCGTATGGTGATTTGCTCGACTACGTGGTGTTTGCTGTATTGCTGTTTTATATCCTAACCGTACTGGGCGTTTTTATCCTGCGCAAAAAACAACCTGATGCCATACGACCTTACAAAGTATGGGGCTACCCTGTTGTGCCCGTAATATACATTTTACTTGCCCTGTTTATTTGCATCAGCTTACTTATTTACAAACCTGATTTTACGTACCCGGGATTGTATATTGTATTGAGTGGTGTGCCGGTGTATTATGTGGTGAAATGGTTTTCGAAAAGTAAGTAACGGTGAGGTTGGCGGGGACGGCAACCTTGGGCAAAGAGCACACATTTAGTCTCAACACATAATTTAAATTAAATTTGTGTATTTTTGAAGACTGACTTACTATTCAAATGAAAGACTTTCTTGAATCCTTAAGGGAAAATGCTGTTTTTGTAAAACTAACATCCAAAGAAAAATATGGGGGGGCTGTTAGCGTTGAGGATATACTTAAAGTCCTCAAAAGTTTAACAGAATCATACAATAGTTTTATTGAAGCTGAGTATTCAAAATTAACCACTCAACAAGACAGAAAAAAGCTAAAAAAAATCATTGAGGGTTTGTCTGACGAAAATACTCTTATGCTAGTCGACTTGAAGTTTGAGAGTTGCAGCATGGCACTTACACCAAATACTAAAACTATATCTAATAATATTCCTAATATAAAAAACCAATTAGACTGGAAAAAGAAATCATTTGAAATATATAAAAATGAAATTTTGCAAGCTGATTTCAATGATATTAAATTCTTAGATAAAATATCTTCAAAGTATTCTCCAAATGAGCGTTATAAGATATTCAAACCAATTATTGATGGTATTGCAGATAACAAAAATGCAACAACACTTTTCGGCTTCAACTCTTCTGCAATAAAAAAGCCCTTAGTAAAACCTAAACAATCTTCTTATAATACCCTTCTACCTGCTCCTGATAAATTTGATATCTTAATGGAAGCCCCGCTTACAAAAACAGCAATGGCAAAAGTTGAGATAAAAGGTGGAAAGGTCAAACCTAAAGTCATTGAACTTTTCGAGCAACTAAAATATCCATCAATACCTATTGAATCTGTTTTGTTTGGAGATAAAACATATTCATTTAAACACCCACTATATTGTGATTTAATACACGAGGATGATTCTTATGGCCTCGAAAACAAACAAATTGGAATTTTCGCATTTGGAAAAACCGAACAAGAAGCTAGGGAATCATTTGCTGAAGAGTTCGATTATATCTATACACGTTATAACTCATTATCAACTGACAAACTTTCAGATGATGTTAGATACATCCGAGATTATCTAAATTTGATTGTAAAGAAATAAAATGTCTGCATTAGATAGCAAGAAAACGTTCAAAGCTCTTTGTAGCAAAGGCTTTGTAGAATCAGAACACAAAAGCAAAGATCACAAGAGAATAGAATTTTGGTATAATGGCACGCTTACTAGATGTAGAACAAAGTTCAGCCATAATAATCAGGAACTGAATGATTATCTAATAAGAGAAATGTCCAAACAGACTTATCTAACAAAAAAACAGTTTACTGATTTTGCAAAATGTACAATTTCCGAGTTAGAATACATAGAAATTCTAAAG
>JBAYTR010000009.1:0-205309 GCA_041675505.1 Bacteroidia bacterium
ATTTTTTGAGTAGGGTATTAGCCTTCTCATTTTGGAAGACTGTGTTTTGATATAGACTTTGTCGAAGGGCTCCACCCTTCGCATTAGTAGTTCTCCCTTTCAGGGCTTTTGCTTAGCTCCGAATGGGCAATACTTATCCATCAATTTTTAATCAACTCGCTTATTTTAGTTACTACAATTTTATTCTCCAATGGTCTTCTAATGTTTTTTAATGTGGTATATCTATAAACTGTAATAGGGCAGGTAAAGTAGAGGTTATTCTCAATTATAAATTTTCGCCCAAGTTTAATTATTAATCTATCGCTTGTATCATTATTTTTATAAAGTGGATGAGTTTTAGGGAAAATTTCATTTCTAGGCAATATTCTGAAGTATTCGATTTCATAATATTCTCGGACTCCTTTTCCTGAAAAATATGGAGCGAAGAATTTTATATCAGATTTTATCTTAACATAGCCTGAGTCTTCGTCTTTAATCCTTGATGGTTTTATTTTACCTGTGTGGTAGATTAAATCTTTTTCTTGCTGAAAATAATCAGAATGGAGTCCCTTATTAACAATACCAATCAAAACTTCTGGATTATGGTTTTCATACGCTGTTAATTTTTGTGGAGAAACATCATTCAAAACTGATTCTGTGTCTAATCCTAAAATTGTTTTTAGATGATCTTCTAAAAGTGTTCTGCTTGAAAAATCGTTAGGTCTCAATGGAAATGCACCAATATTTACAGATTCTATTGATTTGTAATAGTCAAGTTTTTTGATTGATTCGATTTCTCCTGAACCTGGGAAAAGGATGTAAGCTCCAATTACTTCTTTTTCGGGTTTAGTTTTGTCTTTGTTCACATAGTAAATTGCATCTCTGTATCGGTGCATTTGATTTATAGAGTCTTCAGTTGGTAAGTCTGGCGAACCTTCCTTTTCATCTGAAGCAAGTCTATACTTGGCATCATATAAATATGTGAGAACATAATTCTCTTTCAAATCATTCTTTGTAATTCTTAGAACTATATCAGGTCTTTGGTTTACGGTAAATGACTTTACACTTTGACTTTCTGATGTATCGTAAGAGAAGTCGTGGAACAAGTCAATAATTTCACCATCTGATCTATTAAATGAAACTTTGGATTTTACACCACGCTCAATTTTGAAAACAAAGTCATCTATTTGAATTTCTGCTAAATCAACATCATCTGGATTGTCTTTGCCTAAAATATTCTGTAAAACATTTTTGATTTCTAAGAAACACCAAATCTGATATAGGTCAGCAATATTCTTCAGCTCAATCTTCTGAATACCCTCCATAAACTTCAATCCGCTATTCAACATTATCCATGATTTGAATATCGTGCTGTAACCTGTTGCTTTTTGTAAAACTAGAGATTCCTGCTTTATTCCTTGAAAATCATCAATAGTTCTAAAAAATGGGTTTACTGAAAGTATTTCAAGTTGCTTTTCTATCGTAGATAGTTCGATGTTAAATTGTTCTGTAATCGTGTTAGGAAAACGTCTTTCTATGAATGATTTTACTTTTTTGTATCGCCTTAGTGTTTGAAAAACAGCATGCTTGAAAAAGCGATTTTCTGATGTATTTGTGCTTAATGTTTTGTATTCAGATCGGTAGCTTTTATTTGGGAATTCTTTAAATTGTGCATACTCTTCTTCTAAGGCAGTTGTCCATTTATTTATTTTGTCAGCCTTCACATATTTTATCTCCCTTATTATTCGGCTATGTGGTTTATTGAGTATAAACTGTGATGAATGAATAAAGTCTTTGTATATACCACCGAAAACCTGCCACCAGATTAAATCAGTGTTAGGAGAATTGCCAGTTTTAAAGCCGGTGTATGTTTTTTTTAGGAAGTCAAGAACTAGGTATGGATACTCCTTCTCAATATCAGCAACAATTTTTTCATAATCACTTCGATAATTGAGTTTTGTTGGAAATACTTCGAAATGGAAAATAATTTCTTGATATGCATTGTCCTTTGTATATCTTAAAACGAGATTGCTTTTGCCAAGGTCATTGCCGAAATTTATTGTTCCTGCCAAAAAACCAAGTTCTTCTCTGTAAAAAAATTTATCTTCTACTTCTTTTAGTTTTGAATAAATGTATGGAGAGAGAACTGCCGTTCTATTTTTGAATGTAATCCCAATGAAATAGTCTTTGTTCTCAAAAATTAAGGGATAAGTTTTCTCGGTTGTCAGTTTTTCTAATTGCTTACTGTCAAAATTGTGTATTGAAATCGCACCTTGATTAACTGAGTAGGATGTTGCAGTTAATATTTGAGATTGCTTTTTCTGTGCCTTAGTAAAAGTAGATTCAAGATTATTACATTCAATAACCATGTCAAAGTCGTTATGTTCTACTTTTATAATCTGCATTATGACCAGAATGAGGTGTAACCGTTCGTTTGAAGTCGGGTTTCCATTTCTTTTATTTTTGCATTAGACTTTTTGTAATCGGGTGTCAAAATCCTTTGTAAATTCTTTAAAACTGAACCGGTTTTAGTTTCATCACCTTCTATTCTAGACAAGATTTTCAAGTTTGTCATTTCGTCCAAAGCCATTTTTAGCCAATTTGCAGTTGGATTTAAACTTGCATAGTAACAATAGATTAAGAATTCATCCCTAACTCGATAAGCGATTTTAAAGGGTGTTTCTTCAAGCTCAGTATTTAGATTGATTAGAAAGTCAATAACCTTCTTGCTTTCCTTAAACTTACTTACAACCTCAGCACCTGTTGTAAATTCGCCAAGAACTTCATTTGCAGGAACATAAGCTTCAGGATAACTCCAATCGTTTTTAGATAACTCCAAACCAGCATTAAGGTCTACGTTATTCATTTCAAAAGTCATTGCCCTATCAAGAACTTTTCTGCTGAAAGAGTGAGTGGTTTCGTCCATGTTTACGGTTCCAATTACCACAAGATTCTTTGGAATACTTATTCCTATAGAAAATTCACTCTCGTTTAGATTCAAATCTCTTAAAATTTGGTTATAAAGGTTTTGATTCTCAAAACTTGCTTTTGAGATTAAAAAGTCGGTTTCAAGTTCTTCGTTTTGAACTTGTCTCGTCTCGATTATACTAAGATACTCTGCGAAATATTGCTCTACAGGAGCAAGGTTCATTTCATCTAAACAAAGAAAAAAAGGGACGTCTAAATTTTTCCATGCCTTTGCAATGAACTGTAAAAACGAAGTTGTTATATATTTTTCGCCATTTATTCTACTCACATAACCCATTAGTTCTGAAGAGTCGTGCCAATTAGGTCTAACAGGAATCAGTTCAAAATTACCGGGCTTTTTGGGATCAGTTCTTAATTCTTTCTTTGCACAAGTTTTGTAGGCTAAGGTTCTAACTAATCTAGACTTTCCCGTCCCCGATATTCCTGCTAGTAGAATGAACGGCTTTGTTTTTATAGCTGTTAGAATATTCATTTCATGTTTGGTATTTAAGTTTGGTTTTTGAATTGACTTTTTTTGCTCAACAGATTCTGTCCCATTTCTAAGAAATTGTTCAGCTTGATTTAGAGTTACTAATGCATCACCGTCATGAAATATTTTTTTCAGATCATTTATTTTAGAAATTCTATTAGTTTCACCTTCCTTGCCTTCTTCAACAAGTATATATGTTTCTGCCTGACCTAGTTGACTTGACCAATTCCAATCATTTGGAATTTTAGCCCTTTGAATAATATCAAATCGGATGAATATATTATAAACACCTCCTGGATCATTGACACTATATAGATGCCCTAAATTATTGAATGACGATGTTTTGTTATCTCTATTTTGTTGAGTAGTTAAATCTTTTTCTGATATTGTTGTGTATAGAGCCCACTTAGCATTTCTATTAATTATAAATACAACGTCACCAATCTCATTATTGAGAAATTTAGCGTGATTCCAATAAAAATAGTTGTTATCTTTTGATAAAAGCCGTGCAGCATTTTCTGCGGACGCCAACTTTACTTCATATATCTTTATCTTTTTCATAACTCATTATACTTTTTTGCTGTTCCTTTTGCTTTCTCAATTGGATATTTTTCAGCGTTTTGTTTAATCTTATCAAGAACAATTTCTTCGATATCAAGATTATATTTCTCAGCTAACAACAATGAAAACGAAAATACATCCGCCAATTCTTCCTTAATCTTATCTATGTTGGCATCAGCAAAGGATTTCCAAAGAAATTGTTCTAAAAGTTCATTTGCTTCAATGCTAATAGCAATTGATAAGTCTTTGGGGTTGTGAAATTGCCCCCAGTCTCTATCATCTCTGAATCTCTTCAGTTCATTTATCAAGAAGTCTAACTGAGATTTTGCTGCAACATCACGTTCAATAAATAATACAAACTGCTCTTTGTAACCATGCGGTGCAATAGTCACTGGTTCGCTTTTATATGTGTTGGTTTCGTCAAAATTCTCAGATTTAGATGCTTCATAGCCATTTATTTCTAAGAACTCATTTATCTCTTTAATTGATTTTGTCAAAGTTTCTTTCATGTCGAATACTTTGCAAAAGCAGTTCTGATGGTGAAGAAATCCACCATACATCTCAGCACCTTGATTGGTATTTGGGAAATATTCTCTAAGCATATTATGTAGGTTTATGCATTTTTAAGGCTAGTTTGTACTCTTCATCATACGGCAACCGTAGTTGTGATAACATTTCAGGAATTGCCAAGGCCCAACTTACATAGTAGTAGGCGAGTATATGAAAACCGGAAAGAGTCTTTCCCGGAATTGAGCTTATTCTGTAATTGTCTTTATCAGGTCTATAGCCCTGAGTGCCTTGAATCGCAATTTCAAACGCAATTTTTTTGATCTCTTCTTGTGACTTTCCTTCAAAAAATTGCAAAGCATCTACCATAAACATAACTACGGCCATGTTTGTCTCGTTGCTTTCTTGTGACTTTTGGAATTTATCCATTTCTCGTTGCTTGTAAGGGTCTTTGGACTCTAAATCATAAGGATCTTTTTCTATTGAAGATAGAAGGTTGTCTACATCTGTTCTTTTGGTTCTATACTCATGTTCATTAACGAGTTCAAAGTTCTTGTCAAGTTTTAAATCTTCAGCCCAATGCAAAACCAATTCATATTCTTCAGCAGGTTCTTTGTCCTCTTTGTATTGAAGATACTCGTCATAAAAATCTGTAGCTAGTTTCATTTCTGACTGAGTAGCATTGAAGTCTTTGATAAAGTCAAGACCAAATAATTCTTTGAACTGAATTGCATTTACAATATTGTAGACCTTGCTTTTTGAAATGATGTCTTTGGGAGAGAGTTCAACAATCCTTTTATCAGTTACAGCCTTCAGGCCTTCTTGTAACATGTTGTAGAGAGAGATAAATTGAAAAGGTCTGAGTTCTGCGAATTCATTATAAAGGAAATTTTCAATAAACAAGTCAATTGGCGTATTGAATATTTGACGGTTCATACCTTCAAATAAATTCGAACAATAATCAGCAATTGACTTTTCAGAAATTCCCATTTTGTTGAATTTCTTGATTGTCGGTTCAAGTCCTTTTATGAATTCTGTTTTATGATTCTGAGTAGAAATAAATAATTGGTTTAACTCACCTTTTCTTGCTTCAATAACAAAATCTAAATGCACCAATTCATGTATTATTAAGTGTTCAACCGCTGGATAACTTGGTTTGTATTTTACAATGTGAGTTTCTCTGTCATAGTTTTCTGCAAACTCAAATTTTGCTGCCGTTGGGATTTCTTCATCTTGAATTATGTCAATTTTTCTATCACCTTCGAATTCCAGTTTGTGTCTGTATTCTCTGAAAATCTTTTTACCTGTATCAGAAGCAATGATCTTTTTTGCAATTTCAAAAGCTTGTCTTACTGAATTTTGATAAAGAACATCTTTGTTCTTGTTTAACTTAATTGCTTGAATGGTGCTGTAAAAAGCAGACTGCAAGTCCGCTTCCATTTCAGCAATCATTCCTAATGCAAAATGAGTGTTTGCGTATTGGTCGTTAATCTTTAATGCTTCGTAAAAATATTTTTTAGCTTCTTCCAATTTACCTTGTTGCATAAGGTTTGCACCAATGTTGTTTATGGTGATATTGTCCTTTGGATTTGCAATTTGTGCTTGGTCATAATATTTCATAGCAGTTGGAACATCATTTTTGAACTTAGCAAAAATGTTTCCCATCATAAGCAATGCCCAACCATTGTTTGAATTCCATCTTAAGGAATCAATCAGGCAGTTTATAGCTTCATCCTGATTGCCCTCTTCAGAGTAAATTTGCCCCATTATTCTATGGTATTCTGAGTTGGTCGGATTTTTTTCAATCAGTTTATCGAGTATAGTTTTAGCTTCTGAGTATTTTCTTTTCTCACATAAAGCAACTGCCCGTTGATAATCGTTTCCCTGTTCTTGTATAGTGCTTATGTCAATATCTATAATTAGTAAGCCTTCTTTTATCTGCACCTTTGGTTCAAAGGCACCGTATGTGTAATATCTCTTTATGCTATCGGATATTTTTAAATTGTCAGCATTTATAAGTTCCGGAAACATTAGGAAGAAGAAGGAATCTATCTTATGGATTATCTGCATGGGTACTATTGCGTTTTAAAGGCATACCCATTTTTAATATCAAGAGTTGATGCAGTACACCTTTAGATTTTGTATGTCGTATAAATTGCCATAAATATACTATAAAGAAACAAAAGAGTATTAAAAGTATACAAAATGTTGATTTGGTGTCTTATTACAACCACTTCACTGATGGAAATTCGCTTTGTGAATCAATCAATTGGACAGCATATAAGAAAAATCCGCCAAAGCAAAGATTTGAGTCAGGAAAACATGGCGGATGAATTAGGTATTTCAAAAGGGGCCTATTCTAAGATGGAGCGTGGAATTACAGATATTCCTTTATCTCGTTTATTGAGTATTGCCAAGGTGCTTGAAGTAGAGGTGTCTGAATTTTTTAAGACAGGGAAAACGATTTCGAAAGCCGAAGATTCAGAAAAGAATTATGGTTTTGCTACCAAGGGAGATATAGAGGAGTTGGCGCACATGATAGGTAAGTTGGCCAAAGAGATTGAATCGTTAAAGGCTCAATCACTATCAGGCAAAGAAAAAACACCTGCCAAGCGGGGAGGTAAATAACACATAAATCTTAAGGGGAGAGTTAAGCCCAACTAAGGCTTATACTTAAATACAAAAGTCATGGTGCCTACTTGTTCATTAGCTCCGTCAGCTCGGGTAGAGAATTCGGTTCTTAAAGCGGCTTGTTTGGCTTTTTCCCATAAGCCGGGGTCAGTAGTTGTTGTGCCGCGGGCTCCGGGTTCTGCTTTAACCACACGTCCGTTTTTATCAACGGTTACGGTTACCACCACTTTCCCTGTAGCTTTTGAATTGTCCTGTACATCGGGCAAACGTTTAATTTTACGACCGCTCAGGCTGTAACCAAATCCATCACCTGAAGTTCCTTGTCCGCGTCCATCGGGCGAGCCGTTTTCGCTTCCGTCAGGTGAGCCTTGGTTGCCGGGTACGTCACCATCGCCTGTGCCCTGTGAGTTGGGGTCACCGTTGGTGCGGTTACCTCTGAACATGGCTCGGGAGTCGGCTTTGCGTTCAGGTTCTTTTACTTCAGGCTTTTTTTCAGTAGAAGGTTTCTTGACTTCAGTAGGTTTTTTATCCTCTGTTTTCTTTACCACAGGAGCATCTTCAATGTCTTGTGTGGCAATGTTTTCTTCCTCTTCAACAGGAATCTGTTCCTCGGGTTGTGGTTCTGTTTCGGGTTGTTCAGTTGCGGGAGTTTGGTCGGGGCCGCCCTGATCGGGTTCTCCTAGGCTGATCATAATGCCTTGCTCTTCCCATGGCGGGTCGGGTGGTTTAAGCCCCAGCCACATCATCAGTACAAGAATGCCGGCATGTATAAGCAGGGTGATAACACCACTGGTGAGTTTATTCTTTTTGTCACCCGCATGTACTAAAGTGTCAACTGCCATATTCGTTTAACGTATGAAGTACTATTTTATTCTGCGTAGTATAGACCTTTGAGTCTTCGTTTATTTTATTCTCAGAATCCAGCCTTCCAGACTTTTGTCTTTTATTTCGGAAAGTTTGGTCTCTGCTTCGTTCAGGTTATCCGCTTTAAGGTAGGCTACACGCAACAAACCTCCATTGGAAGTTTTACCAGCCAGTTGTGCATCATTGTAGCCTGATTCTTTAAGGGTGGTTAATAGTTTTTCAGCATTCTCTTCTACACCAAATGCTCCGGCAATAATGTAGTAGCCGGCATCCGCCTGACTAACTTCTGAAGAAGATGATGTGGCATTTTCTGTAGTGGAAGGCGTACTTTGAGTAGTTGCAGGAACTTCTTCTGTGCTGCTTTCCGTAGATGAATTTTCTGCTTCGGTTGATTCAGATGGAGTGGTGCTTTCTTCCGTAGTGGCAGCGGCTGATTCAGAAGAGCTGTCAATAAAGGAAGCGGTTTGGCTGCCGTCATTGTGCAGGAAAGGCAAGGTAGCATTCTGACTGGCCAGATACATGGTTAATCCCGCAAAGGCAATCACTAAAACCGATACGGCAATGAACGGTATGCTTACTTTGCGCTTACGTCTTACTGCTTTTTCTTCTGTGGTTTCAGTTTCAGGTTCGGCTTCTGCATCGGCTGTTACAGGAACAATTTCTTCTTCTTTCTCCATGATTTTAGGTTTGTCGCTCACTAAAGTTAAAGGCACCGCTTTAACGGGTTTTAATCCGAAGCTGTCATACAAAAACGATTCATTTTTCTGTACAGAAAAAATGAGTTTGTTCTCCGCATCAAAACGAAAAGAGCCTATGCCGTCCAGTTCAAAAGTGTTCTTTTCAGTGAGGCGGTGTTGCAGTTCTTTTACCGTTTCCTGAATTTTCAGAATGGCTTCAGCATACGTGCATTTTTCTTTCCGGCTGATGTATTCGGCCAGCAGTCCGTCATTCGTAAGGAGGTTTTGGTTGAAGGCAATTTTTTTGGAACGGGGATATATCTGCTTGGTAATAGAGTTCACCTGAGCAGGGTGGGGTTGAGCCACTAATCCGCCAAATCCGGGTATAATTACGCAATCGTAATCAAAAAGTAACTGTTGTATGTAAGTGTTAAAGTCCCTTAGTTGCATGTGTACTGTGTGAGAAACGATGTAAAAATATTCGAAATCGGCTCAGAAAACAATTTTATAGGGGTAAGTTTATACCAAAGTTTTGAACACGTGAGGATTAAAGTGAACGCCTTTCTTAATTTTGAATGCTTAATTCTTAATGTTTAATGGGTGCTATTGGGTGTTTATGTGTTTATGAGGTGAGGTAATCAGTTTCCTGAAAATTTGTGTAATCTGTGTTAATCAGTGGCAAAGAGGAATTTTGAATGCTTAATTCTTAATGTTTAATGAGGGCTATTGGGCGTTTATGTGTGTAAGTGTTTGAGTGTTTATGGGGTGTGGCAATCAGCTTTCTGAATTAATTTGTGCAATCTGTGTTAATCAGTGGCAGAAACGCTACGCTAATGTTGAATTTTTAATTCTTAATGCTTAATGAGTGCCTTTGCGTGTTTAGGTGCGTAAGTGTTTAGGTGTTTATGGGTGTGGCAATCAGTTTCCTGAAAATTTGTGAAATCAGTGTTAATCAGTGGCTGTTTTACACTTCGCTTGACTAAATCAGAATGTAATATTCAATCCGCCATGCAGGTTAAAGCCGTACACCGGATAATTGTACCAGCGTTGGTAACGGTTAGCGGTGAGGTTATTGAAGTTGAGGAACAACGATACTGTTTTGTTGTAACGGTAATCAATACCCAGGTTCATATCCAGCAAACTTTTCATTTTGGTGTAACTGCCTGCAGGGTTACTGATGGGGTCAATAACGTAACTGTAGCGTGGGTTCATAAAGAACACATCTGCTTTCAGTAAAAACTTATCACCTATGTTGTAAGTAGCATTCAGGCGCAGGTCAGTGCTAGGGAGCTGTGAGGCTTTATCTAAACTATCCATTTTGTAGGCATGCACATGCGCCACAGCAGCCAAACGCATACGTTCAGAGTATTGGAAATTTAACTCTCCTTTTATGGTAGTAACTCGGGCATTGTCATTCATGGCTGTAAAGTCAGCGCCTCTGCTGTATGCGTAGTCGTTCACGAAAAAAATCATGTCTTTCATCTGGCGGTATCCGTAGCTGAACAGGTAGCCTGTTTTGGCAGAAAAATTCCCTTTTATACCTGCATAAAACTCAAATTTCTTGATGCTGTTGTTGAACTGACCATTGGGGAAAGCAAAACGGTTTTCATTGAGCACCGTGCGGTTGGTGTTTTTTATTACACCGCCATCAATACCGGCAAAGGCAATCGCTTTCTGCGGAATTACTTCATACCGGGCATTAGCTACAGGGAAGAAATTGAAGTTACTGTTGCTTTGGTCGTCTTTAAAATACGTGGAGTTAAAGCCCACCTTAAGGTGCAACCCTTTGTACGGACTCAAATGATAATCGGGATTAAAGTGAAAATAAGTACGGTTGTATGGTGTTTCGGCTGATACTACATTGAGTGCGGTATACAACTCTACCAGATGTACTCCGGCAATTAACTTGGTGAATGCACCGTCAAAGATAATGTCGTGTTCCTTGGTGTCAAGGGCATATTTGGTAGCCTGAAAAAGGTAGTAGTTAAGTCCCAAATCATAACGGAAAGAAGAACTGTCTTGCTGTTTGTTGTTTACCCGTCCTTCCAGATTAATCGTATTCAGAATACGTTTGGCCGGGTCAATTTGTAAGAAACTGCCCGGGTCAGTAATGCTGTCGGGTAAGCCGTATGCTCTGAAAGCATTACGTTGGTAATTGCCTGTTAAAGATAAGGTGCTCTTTTTGTAGAAGCGTTTAAAATCGCCTCCAAAGTTGTTATCACTAAATCGGTTAAAATCTTTATCACCTTTGGCTGAGTAGTGTTTGTAAAAGATGTTGGCATGGTAGCTTCTCGAACGCAAACTGTTCATGTAAAATTCAAATATGGGTGAAGCGTAATTACCAAAGCCTATTTTGGTGTAGTTGTTTTTTAGTTTTGGCAATGCTGATGAACCCATGAAAAGTGGTTTGGCCACAGTAAAAGTAGGGTTAAGGGCTAATTGAGCAGCTGGTAAAGTATACTTAAGATTGGGTGCTTTAAACTCAGGTATTTCAGGGTTGGGCAGCACTTTTATTTTGATGGCATCGCTCAGTGTGGCGTTGTAGTTTTTTACCACGTCAATCACATCCGTTCTCAAGGTGTCCTGCGCCATAAGGGCCGGACTGATGAGCAGCATTACCGCTGCAACAATCGAATTACGTTTATTCTTCATCATCTTGATTTACCTGTTTATTCTTTAATGCGTTGGCTTCTTTTTCTGCCTGTTCAGCAGCAGTAATCACAGCCAGTTTTTCGCGGGCTATTTTGTTCAGGTCTTCACCTTTGTAGTTGTCAATTATGCTTTGCAAAGTGGCCTTGGCCTGAAAAGCGTCTTTCTTTTCCATGTACACATCAGCCAGTAAAATGAAGGCTTTGGCCACCCAGTAGTCATAGCTGGAGTAGTTATCGTTCAGTTCGAAAATGTGTTTTTCACATTGTTTCCAATCTTTTTTCAGGAAACTGATTTGAGCCAGTGCATACTTGGCTTCAGCCGCATTGGCATTTTTAGTTTCTTTGATTACATATTCAAAACATCCTCTGGCTGAATCGGGCTGTTGGTAGTTGTTTAAAAAGATGCGACCCAGTATGAGGTTGCCTTCCACCAAAGCTTCTTTAGTACTCTCATTAAAGGCGGTGAGTTTACGGGCTGCGGTAAAAGCCGTATCGAATTTTTCTAACCTGTAGCTGCAACGCAACTCACCTAAGTAAGCCACCATTTGGTTGTCTTTGTTTTGAGCGTATTCTTCCAACAGGTAGTAGTAGCTAAGTGCCAGTTGGTAATCTTTTTTCAGGAACTGAATGGTAGCAGCCATGCGGGCTGAGCGTTCACTGTACTCATTGCGTGGTTGTGTTAATACATACTGATAGCCTGTAAAGGCAATGTCGTTTTGTTTGTCTTTGTAATCGCACTCGGCTTTGTAAAAGTTAGCCGGAACAATAAAAAATCCTTCAGGAAAACGTTTGATGTAGGAAGCAAATGATTGCACCGCTTTAGTGCAATTGCCGTTGCGATAAACACTCAGGGCCGATTCATAGGAAACGGAATCCTGATACGAAAGCGTTACACCTGCATCGGGAATATTTTTAAGGTAATCGAAGTAAGTGTCACTTTCTCCACGGGCCACATATATAGCACGAATGGTATTTAAGGCTTCTTTTCCTTCAGTTGTTTTGGTGTATTGTTCAGCTACTTTTTTAAATTGTTCCAATGCTTTCTCATCATCGTGCTTGTTGTAATGAATAAGCCCTAAACTCATTCTTGCCCTGCGGTAGTAAATGCTGTTGGGATACTCACTCAATATGTATTCAAACTCACGAATGGCACTTGGATAATCTTCCTGTTGCAGGCGGGTGTTGGCTATTTCAAATAAGGCATCATCAATGTAACCTGAACGCGGAAATTTATTCGGTATCTGGCGAAGTGTTTTTACCTTATCCTCAGGTTGGTTAATCACCCCTTGAATCATGCCTTTCTGGAACAAAGCATAATCACTTCCGTTGGCATTGCGTTCAATGGCATAGTCGTATGCAGCCAATGCTTTGTCGTAGTTCTTTAGTTTGAAATAACAATCGGCTGCACGCATACAACCGTCTAAATACATTTGCGGCTGCTTACCAAAAAATGATTCTAACTGACGGAATTTTTCGAAGTGTGCAGCGGAACTTGCGTAGTTCTCTTGTTTGAAATCACAATACCCCAGGTTGTAATAGGTGAGCGGGTAATACTTGGTTTCTTTTATTTCGTTGGTGTAGTAGTTAAGGCAAACGTTAAACTTGCTGTCGGCCTCTTTGTATTTACCCTCTTTAAACAAAATTTCACCCTGCCAGAAATGAGAAAGGGAATACAGTTTTTTATCAAAGTTATAGTTGGCTGATTTGTCGAACAGCTTGGATGCTTCTTCAAATTCATTGTTCAGGTAAAGCTCTTCAGCCCGATAATAAGTTACTTTTTGGTAAGCCGTTTTAATGTCGTTGTTTTTAATTTTTATACTTTCCAAAATAGGAATGGCTTCCTTGTAGTTTTTAGTGTTGAGGAATAACTCACTCAAAATGCGTTTGGCTTCTTCGTTATTTTTCGACTCCGGATATTCGTTGATGAACTCTACCAATTGTTTGGCCGCAATCTGGTGAAAGGCCAGTTCGTAAGAGAGTTTAGCTAAATTATATAGGGCATCAGATTTTACTTCTTCAATAAATCCAAGGGTGTAGGCTTTTTCAAAAGCCAAGCGGGCATTTTGTTTTTTGTTCAGTTGCAGGTAACAATCAGCCAGATTAAAGCAGGCATACTGTGCCAGTGTATCATTGCCTTCAGCGGCTTTTTGAAACTCAGGATAGGCTTTGTCGTACTTGTTGTTTTTATAGTACGTATAAGCCATGCGGTAGGTTTCATTCCGGTTCAAGGGTTTGCCTGATGTCTTATACTTTTCAAAAAATGATTCAGCCTTTTCGAAGTTGCCTGTTTCGTAATGCGACTGGGCCACAATAAGTGCCACATCATTCACAATGTCTTTGTTGGTGATGGTATCGGCATAGGGGATAAGGGTGGTGTATTGCCCCTTGGCATAATAAATCTGAGTAATGTACAAGGGCACAGTATTCCCGTATATTTTCGAAGTACTTACACGTTCAAAATGTTTGAGTGCTTTATCTAGATCCCCGCTTTGGTAGCAGATATAGCCATAGTAGTAATTAGCGGGGAAATAGTATTTGTTTTTGGTTTCAATGGTTTGTTCCAGTGCCCTGCGGGCGGCATCGTAGTTTTCTTTTCTGAACTGGCAGTAACCGATGATAAAATAGTATTCCGATAATTCTTCAGGGGTGAGGTATTCTGTGTCAACGCGCTCCATTTGTTCCAGCGCATTGCTCGTTTCTTTCTGCCGGAAATAATAGCGCCCCAGTTGAAAGGCAGAGGCTTTGGCCTTCGGGCTTTCCGGATGTTGTTCAATAATGTTGTTGAACAGTTTTATGGCATCGGGGTTATGCAACTCCAGTGCGCAGGTGGCAATGTAATATTCAGTGTTAATGTGCAGCAGCGGGTCTTTGCAATGTTCCAGGAAAATGGTGAACTGTTTTTGTGCGGCACCGTACTTTTCTTTGTCGAAAAGCTCAAGCCCGCGATTGTAAAAGCGAATGTTGTTATCCTGAAGTTGTGTAACCTGAGCTGCTACAAAAAGCGACTGCACAAGCAGGGCCGCTATAATCCAATACTTTTTTAAACTCATGAACACGTGCCGTTAAAATACTTTCTATCAAAAGTAGAAACGGCAGGCGGGGCTAGAAGCTGTAATTTATCCCCAAACTGGGCATAATGGGCAGCTGATTGATGCGTCTATTGGTCACTCTTTCAAAGTAAAAGATGTTGTCGCGGTTGTACACATTGGTGGCACTGGCAATCACTGCAAGTTTGCCTTTTTTTACGTTGATGCGTTTTTCAATGGAAGCGTCTAAGCGGTGGTAGTAAGGCAAGCGGCCTTTGTTGATGTCGTCATAATAGATACCAAGGGTGCCGTTTTGGTTGGTGTAATCGTCTGAAACGCCTCCCATGCCAATTTGCGGGTAATAGCCCTGTGTGCGGGTAAACGGAAAGCCGGAGGCCAGGTTCCATCTAAGGTTAGCCGTGTAACGTTTGTCTTTGCCAAAGGTGTAAGAGGTTACAATGTTTACGTTGTGCCTGCGGTCAAAACTAGGGAAATATGTTTTCATCACCGTAACTCCGTTTTCCTGTTTCTCATATTGACGGTCAACAAAAGTGAGGGAGTAAACGGTCCACAGGTAAAGGTTTTTATGCTCCCAACGGTAGCTGATATCACCACCGTAAGCATTACCGGTTTCTATGATGTAGTCTGTACGTTGATAAGCGGGCTTGTCGGCATTGGCGGGTATGTCGTCATAAAACTTATCGCGGTTGGTGTTTACCAGTTGCGGGTAATATTTCCAAAAACCTTCTATGTTCATCAGGCCGTGTTTGCCTATTTCTACTTCAGCACCAATAACGGTTTGTCTTGACCATTGCAGTTTGTTTTTTACTGCTTTACCGTCAAAGGTGTTGGGTACGTTATCAGGGGTGGAGAGGAAACCGTAAAACAGGTTCACCACATCGCGGTCACTCACTGCTGCTACCAGATTTTGAGAGTACATACCTGCAGCTGCTTTGATGCGCACGGTACTGCTGGCATTCCACTTCATCCCTATGCGTGGCTCTAATGCCGTGTTTCCTAATGAGGCGTAATAGCTGAAACGTATGCCGGGTTCAATCAGGAACCTTCCTGCTGTTTTTTTGTATTTGAGGTAAGATGAAATTTGTGTGGTATTTTCAGTAACGCTCACCGGATTGAGACCGCTGTTGGAGGGAAGGGAGAAAATGGTTTTGAAGCCTTCCAGTTCTACTCCGTATTTCATGTCGTCTTTACCAATGTAGTAAGTGAAGTTCAATGAAGCATTAAATCCGCTGATATCACTCTTGCGTGGGTCAAGCTCTATGAATTCTTTTTGCTGCATACCGTATTTGGAATAGGCCACCACAGCATTAATCAGCGTGCTTGAACCTTCAGGTATAATGGAGAAGTTAGCTCCCAAACCAAAGGCTTTCCATCCGTAATTGGTGGTTGCAAACTTTACATTGTCGGTAAAGTTGAACCCGAACAGATTTGTTTTACTTCCGTTAGGCGATACAAAGGAAATTTTTCCGTACAGGTCAGAGAACTTATACGGTAGTCCGTTCGTATCCGCATAAGAATAAAATATTTTCGAACTTTGATCGAGGTAAGAATTTTTGTACGAGAAAATATACGATGATGTTCCTTCTCCTTCTACATATTTTTTAAGCGGACCTTCTAATAGCAACTTGGCCGTAAACGGGTTGGCTGATACCTTGCCCGAAGTTTTTACCTTATTTCCTTCTCTTGTTTGCACATCAACTACAGCTGAAATTCTTCCGCCATATTGGGTATTAAAACCACCGGCATACACATCTGCACTGCGAATGATGTCTGCATCGTAAACCGAAAATAAACCTATGGAGTGAAACGGATTGTAAATAACCATACCGTCCATCAGCATTTTGTTTTGAATGGGCGGTCCGCCCCGGATGTATAATTGTCCGCCCTGGTCACCACTGAACACAACTCCCGGAAGTACCTGTAAGTACTGAATTAAATCGGGCTCACCACCCACGGTTGGAATGAGCTTGAGGTCACGTTGTGTGATGGTTATTTTTGATATTTCTATTTGGGTTTGTTGCTTTTGTTTTTCTGCTGAGATATTAACTTCCTTTAGTTGAACACTGGCTTTTTGCAGGTAGAAACTGTGGTTGATAATCTTTTTATCTGTAATGGTAAAGTTGTAGGAAGAGGTATCATAACCTAAACTGGTGGCCAAAAGTACGTAGTTGCCGGGCTTTATTTTGCTCAGGGTGAAAAAACCGGTGAGGTCAGTAATGGCCACATTTTGGGTTCCCTGAATGTAAACTGTGGTAAAGGCTAAAGGCTCGGCAGTGGTTTTATCGTAAACAAATCCACGAATTTCTCCGCTTTGTGCCAATGCCGACAGCAGGCCTAATCCTATGGTAATTAAGGTTAAAGTGTACTTTCTCAGGTTCATTTGTGTTTTTTAAAAGCGCCACGAATATATACTTTATCCCAATCAAATGCTGAGCGGAAAAGGTTGCATGGCATTTACCCGTTTATTCGAAACGGATGGACTTAATAGGGCTGATGCGGTTAACCAGCAGCAGGGGAATTAACATGGCACAGCAACACAGAATAAACGTACCCAAGTTGATAAGCAGAAGGTTGCTCCATTGAAAGTTAACAGGCACGCTGTTCATGTAATAACTGGCCTGGTCGAGTTTAACCACACTGAATTGTTTTTGAAGCAGGCAAAGCCCGGCACCGATAATATTGCCCCAGAAAATTCCTTGCAGAATAAGTTTCCCCGAGATAATCAGAAATATTTTCCGAACACTGCCTGAGGTGGAACCAAATGCTTTAAACAAGCCGATCATTTGGGTGCGTTCCAGAATAAGAATCAGTATGGCTGTTATCATGTTGATGGTAGACACCAGAAACATAAGCACCATAATTACCACCACATTTACATCTAGCAGTTCAAGCCATTCAAAAAGATTGGGGTTAATTTCCCGAATGGAATTAGCCTCGTATTGATAACCGATAAGTTCATTTACCCGTTGGGTGTTATCATCCAGATGGTCAAAATTATCTAGCAGAATTTCAAATCCTCCCACCATACTTTTGCTCCAGTCGTTGAGTTTTTGAATGTGGCCGATGTCGCACAGCATGTAAAGTTTGTCAAACTCCTCCAAGCCGGTTTCATAAATGCCTGCAATTTTAAATTTGCGCACGCGCACAGGTTCCTGAATAAAATAGATTACCAGACTCATGCCCGTGTCTAAGCGCAATTTATCTGCAGTGAATTTGGAGATGATAACTTCGTTGTTAGGTAAAGTATCGTTGCTCACAAATCTTTTCCCACGGGAAAGTTTGTCATTAAAAAAGCTCCAGTTAAAATCACGCCCTATGCCTTTGAGAACAATGGCTTGAATGTCATTCTCGGTTCGTATTAATCCGGCTTTGGTAGCAAATCCCTGAATGTGCTTAACTCCCGGTAATTGTTTGATATCTTTGTTGAATGCCTGGTAGCGGTAAATGGGGGCCGTTTCGTAAGAATTGTTTAAATCAACGTGTGCAATTTGAATATGCGACCCGAAGCCGGTAATTTTGTCCCTGATTTCCTGCTGAAAGCCGGTAACAATGGACAGCGAGATAATCATAACGGCAACGCTTAAAGCTACTCCTGCAACGGCAATACGTACAATGAGCCTCGAAAAGCTTTTTTGTCCGTAGGCCGACAAACGTTGGGCTATGTAAGCAGCAAAATTCAATATATGAAAATGAAAGTGGTCAAATATACGCAAGCGATACTGTTTTTAATGCTGTTTTGTTCTGCAACAACCCATGCCGCTATAATTACCGGGGCTGAACAAATATCAGCCTATCTGCCTTTGCTGAAAGGTAAAAAGGTTGGCCTGGTGGTAAATCAAACATCAATGGTAGGCAAGTCGCACCTGGTGGATACACTGCGCAGCATGAAGGTGAAAATTGTGCGCATTTTTGCTCCTGAACACGGTTTCCGTGGCGACCACAGTGCAGGCGCACATGTGGCAAGTGGTAAAGACGCCAGAACAGGATTGCCTGTGGTATCGCTTTACGGGGCCAACAAAAAACCGAAAGCGGAACAGATATCCGATCTCGATTGGGTGATATTTGACATTCAGGATGTGGGTGCTCGTTTTTATACTTACATCTCTACGTTACATTATGTGATGGAAACCTGTGCTGCCTTAAAAAAGCCTTTGCTTATTTTGGATCGTCCTAATCCCAACGGATATTTTGTAGATGGTCCGGTGCTTGATATGAAATTTCAATCGTTTGTGGGCATGCACCCTGTAGCTATGGTGCATGGCATGACTATAGGTGAGTATGCACAAATGATTAACGGTGAACGTTGGCTTAAGGACTCTCTTAAGTGCAACATAAAAATTATTGCCTGTAAAAATTACGCTCATAATTTGCTCTACAAGTTGCCTGTGCGTCCTTCTCCCAATTTGCCCAACATGGAATCGGTGTATTTGTATCCGTCATTGTGTTTGTTTGAAGGCACCAATGTGAGCATAGGTCGTGGTACAGATAAGCCCTTTCAATGTATAGGTAAACCCGATTTTGACGGAGGGAATTATACCTTCACTCCAAAACCAATTCCCGGAGTGGCTGATGACCCGCCTTATAAAAACCAGCAGTGCAGCGGATTTGTGTTGAATAATTTCCCTGAGCAATACCTGATTAACTCACGTAAAATTTATCTCATGTGGCTCACGGGTTGTTATGAAAAAGAGAAAGACAAGAGTAAATTCTTCAACGATTTTTTTGATAAACTGGCAGGTACAGATATGTTGCGCAAACAGATAATAGCAGGCACATCGGAGAAAGACATTCGCAAAAGTTGGGAACCGGCTCTTAGCAATTTTAGAAAAACCCGCGAGAAGTACCTGCTGTATCCTGATTATGTCAACTAATCCTTAACATTGCCCCAAACAAACACACCACAGTTTTGAGTCATCCGCATCCTTTACGTATTGTATTTATCGGCACACCTGATTTTGCCGTTGCGTCATTAAAAGCAATGGTTGAAGCAGGTTACAACATTGTAGGTGTAATTACTGCGCCCGATAAGCCTGCCGGAAGAGGAATGCAACTGCAACATTCAGCAGTAAAAAAATATGCCCTCTCACAGGGACTTCACCTGCTGCAACCTGTTAACCTGAAGAATTCTGAGTTTGTAGAAGAATTACGGTCCTTAAAAGCCGACTTGCAAGTGGTGATTGCCTTCAGGATGTTGCCTGAGGTAGTTTGGAACATGCCGCCTTTGGGCACGTTTAACCTGCACGCTTCTTTGTTGCCTCAATACCGCGGTGCGGCTCCTATCAATTGGGCCATTATTAACGGAGAGCAGGAAACCGGAGTCACTACCTTTTTTCTAAAGCATGAAATTGATACGGGCAAACTACTTCTGCAAGAAAAAGTAGCACTTGATGATACCATCACTGCCGGAGAACTGCACGATGAGCTCATGCACAAAGGCGCACAACTGGTGTTGCGCTCTTTGCAGATTATAGAGAACGGAACATACACCACCAATGAACAGGAGCTACTTCCGGGTGCTAAACATGCTCCCAAAATATTTACGGAACATTGCCTCATTAACTGGAATACCACCGCTGAACAGGTGCATAATCTGATACGTGGTTTAAGTCCGTATCCTGCTGCATTTACCCACTTAGGAAGTAAGGTGCTTAAGGTGTACCGTAGCTCAAAAGAGTTAAAAGAAGTAAGCGCAGCACCCGGTACCATTGAAAGCGATGGTAAAACATTCATCAAAATTGCAGTTCAGGATGGATTTGTATATTTGCATGAACTGCAACTGGAAGGAAAGAAGCGAATGAAGGCTGATGAGTTTTTGCGCGGCTTCCCTATACAGAACTTTACAACGTTAACTACAAACAACTAACCTCTATACCCATGAGAAAAATTACATTATTACTTTTAACTTTTATCGCTTCAGTCTCTTTTACGCTGGCACAAACAGCCGATAAAGCAGCTATTGTGAAATTAAAAGGTAAGGCTACACAAAAGGTGTTGCCGGATATTGCCGTGGTTTATTTTTCTGTAAATGCCCGCGACAAAGCCGAAAACGAAACGCTCAACAAACTGAATACACAAACACAGGCCATCATTACCCGCATGTTGGGATTAGGTTTTAGCAAAGATGAAATAAAATTGACCAGCTATCAGATTAATGAGGATTATGTATACGGTGAAAAACCTAAAAAAGTAGGTTATGTGGCCAGTAACACCTTGGTGCTTCGGTTTAAATTTGACAAAGAGAAACTGGCCAACCTGTTCTCTAAAATTATGCAGGAGCGCACTGAAAATGTGAACATCAACTTTGGTACAGAGATTTCTAAAGATCTTCAGAAAAAGGTGTCTGACCAACTTATTAAAGAAGCCATTAAAGATGCCGGAGATAAAGTAAAAATGATTGCTACCATGGCTGATTTGCGTATCACCGGTATTAAAGAAATCCGTTACAACGTGGCAGACCATTTCCAACCCATACCTATGATGCGAGACGCAAAAGTGATGGCCATGGCTGATTCTGCCGCACCTCCGGTATTTGCCAATTTAGATGTGGAAGAAGTAGAACTGTTTGAAGAGGTGGAAGTGGCTTACAGTATGGAGAATATCCGTTAACTACCGCTCAAACCCGTAATCGCGCTCAACTTTACACACGCGCACTTTAAATGTTTTGTACCAGTTGTTGCGTCCTTTTTCGCGGGCTGTGGTATGCTCCAGGTGTTGTTTCCAGTTTAGTATAGCTTCTTCATTTTCCCAGTAGGATACGGTAATGCCTAAGCCATCACGCACACTTTCATGGCCCAGATAGCCAGGTTGTTGTTGCACCAGCTTTTCCATGTGCTCGCCCATAGAAGCATAACCTTCGTCATTTTCTTCTTTTAGTGAAGTGAAAATAACAGCATAGTAGGGTGGGGCAGGTGTATCGGCAATTTTCATCGAAGTAGGGTATACGAAACGGTTATCGTTTCAGGTTTTTTTCGTAGAGTTCAATCCATTGTTGAGGCGACATTTTACTCACCAGTTCGCCCAACAAGTCAAATGGTATCTGATCAGGCTTTTTAAAGCGGATACAACTTTTGCCCATGTCGAGTTTCGTTTTACTGTGCTTCGGGTATTCAGTGGTGAACCACTTTAATAATTGTTCATCAGCGTACAGGCCCATGTGGTACACTGAGATGGCATTTTTTTGTGAGGCCACGCTTAAAAAGGGAAGGGGCAGCTTGGGGTCGCAGTGGTAACCGTTGGGGTATAATTTGTGGGGTACCACATAACCAATCATGCCGTAGCTGATGGTTTCTTCAAATCCTTTGGGCAATTTTTTCTTAAACAACTTGCGCAATTGATTCAACGCCTGTTGCCTGTCTTCAGGTAATGAAGCGATATAATTTTCAGGTGTAAGTGCAGTATTCATTTTGTTTATCTGTGCGGCAAATATATTTCAGGTAAGCTGAAGGAGGGAGTATTTTATTTACAATTTTCTCTCCCGTTCATCAATGGCCAAATCGTTGATACTGGCATAACGCTTTGCCATTAAACCGTTGGCGTCAAATTCCCAGTTTTCATTTCCGTAGGCTCTCCACCATTGTCCGCTGGCATCATGGTACTCGTATTCAAAGCGCACCGCAATGCGGTTGCCCGTATGTGCCCAATATTCTTTTTTGAGTTTGTATCCTTGTTCTTTGGCCCATTTTTCAGTGAGGAATTTAATAATCTCTGCCCGGCCGTTTATAAACAGGTTGCGGTTTCGCCATTCACTGTTTTCAGTGTAGGCTTTGGCAACTCTTTCGGGGTCTTTGCTGTTCCAAGCATCTTCTGCCAGTTGAATTTTTTGTTTGGCTGTTTCTTCTGTAAAAGGCGGAACAGGCATTCTTTTTTCGGTATTCATAAGCACGATTTTAAAAGACTGGAGAGCGTAATCTGAACAAAGTTAATCAATTCAGGAGTTATTCAACCGTGGTATTGCCACGCGGAGAAAACAGAAAATCAATGGGGTTGTCTAACTCATACAACCACTGGTACCCGTTGCGGTCCTTGCTGCAAAATGGTTCAATAAGTGCGAGCATTTTTTCGTATCCGCTATATGTTAATTCACAAATAAAGTGTGTGCCGTCAGCTGTTGTAATGCCTGTGTCTTCATCAGCCAGTTGCAAGGTGAGCCGGCAATTAACGGCATCTATACAGTCCAGCATCTCCAAGTCAAGCGGGTGTTTGTTTTCTATCAGGCTGTGTTGAATGGCCATGCTGAATTGTGCAGCCTCAAAACGGTCGAACTCCGACAGTCGGATTAACTGTTCTCCTGTATCATCTGTAAAGGTTTCTTCTTGCTGAGTGAGGTCCAGAAATTCAAGTTTCATAAAGTTAAATTACCGCACTAAGGTAAATGAACTTTAGTGTTTTCTTTTTGCTTATTTAAAACCGAACAGAACCGGGAAAACAAAAATAACCAACACGGTCCATAGGCTGTAAACTGGAAGGAAATAAGCGATGCTTTTTTCTACCTCCGTTAGTTTATTCCTGTCTTTTATTGCCCGGAATAGTTTGTACGTAACGAGTAACAGATTGGTAAGAATGAGTATGTTTCCACCCAGCACGGCAAGTCGGTTGGCAGTTATTCCCCACTCAGTAATGCGGAACAAAATCGCTGACAGGGCTATGCCGTTTACAACAATGGTTACAACCGACAAACCCGTAAGCAACAATATCCCGATTGTGTTGCCAGAGTTTTTCGAAATTTCAGCTATGGAGAAAATGATAATCGCCATTACGCCAATAAGCAGCAAATTAAAAATCATAAGAAATTCTCTGTCGTTGTAAGGGTCTTTACCGGTATAGATAATGGCCGAAAGATACAGTACCAGTGTAACCAGCACCAGCGGTGTAAATATTTTGGCTATAACGGGAGAAACTTTATTAACCAACTGCGGATTGGTATCTACCAGGTAAGTTGCGAAAATAGGGGCAGCGGCCAGTCCTGAAAGTACGATGTACTCAAAATAGAAATCCTTTATTTTAACTTCAATTAATTCAAACAACCCCAAAGTTATTCCTGTCAATAAACCACCTGCTATGAGTGTGATGGTGCCCATCACCACCAGGTCACCGTTAAATCGTAAAAAGTCTAATCGTTTGTGGTAATCGTTCAGTCGGCCGCCAACAAATGTAAAACCCAGCAATGTCCACAGGAACAGTGGGAGGTGAATGCAGGCCAAAATCAACGTATCGCTTTGGTCATTATCCGGAAGCAGGTTGATGTAAACTGCTGAAAGGAGTATAGCTGTTGAGAGCAGAAGCAATTTTTGAGTTGATAGTTGCTGTTTACGCGCAAAGTAAATCGTGAGCATCGGGAACACAATCAATGCAATATTGCGGGGAAAAAAGTATTCAGGGTTAATGTTTGCCAGTTGGGGTATTTTAGCCAGCAGCGCTGCCAGAGCAGAAGCCAGCACTACAAACATAAATTCTTTACGTGTACCCCAGGATATTTCTTCGTTATCAAAGTTGAGCCGTTCCTGCCATACCTGAGCGGTAGCTGATTCCCTGATGCCGGGATAAATTTGATTGAATGCTTTTTTAAAAGCGTGCTTGTTGTCTCGGTACATTTTTTCCAGTTGCTGAGGATGGCTTAAATTGTGTAAGATGTTTTCTCCCACAGTGCTCACTTCCTGAGTAAGTTGGTTTTCGCTTGTTGTTTTCATATTAACCTGCTTTTAAAAGTACCAGAGCTGTATTAAAATTATTTCTTCTTAATTAATCTTTCCAGAGCGTCAAGGTGTTCGCCAAATGCTTTTTTTCCGGCTTTTGATGCCGCATACGAAGTGTTTGGTTTTTTTCCTACAAACTGTTTTTTCACCTCGATGTATTTATATTTTTCCAGTGCAGTTATATGACTGGCCAGGTTACCGTCTGTTATTTGCAACTGCTCTTTGAGTGCGCCAAACTCTACAAATTCGTTCACCATCAGAATGGACATAATGCCCAACCTCACCCTGCTTTCAAAGGCTTTATTTAAATCAGCAATGTAGTTTTTCACTTCTCGTATTTCTTGTACACCGCTATTCCATAAACAATGTGCAGCACTCCGAATCCAAATGCCCAAAACAGCAGTCCGTATTCAGGCACCACAGTTGCCAACAGCCCTGTAACTATTTCAAAAATTCCCAAATACCTTATGTCATTAAAGGTGTATTTGCCCGCATTTAAAAGTGCCATGCCGTAAAAGATTAACGTGGCAGGAGCAATGAGTTCAATGTGTCCGCGGTAGAGTAGTATGAGGCCGTATATGGCGCCCGCTACCAACGGAATCAAGAGGTTTATCAAAAGACGTTTGGCGGTGGCATCCCACACAGCATTACCTTGTTGTTTGGCTTTTCGTACTGTAAACCAGGTTGCGCCCAGTAAGGAAACAACCAGTACAGCGACTAAATCCGCTATCAGGAAAGTGTAAAAAACAGGATCAGGCGTTCCGTTTGCTGAAGTAGCAAATTGATAGTAGTTGCTGGCATCCCAGTTTATACCGAGGTACAGGTAGCCTGCCACCACACCTGCAATAGCAACTATTCCGGCTATTACACCTGATAGCCCGCTCAGGGATAAAAAGCGGGACGAACGCTCCATCAAGTGACGTATTTCCCGCAGTGTTTCCAATGGCTCTTCTTGCTTATTCATTAATTCGTAATTAAAAGTACTTTGAGATGCAAAGTAAAGGAAAAGGTTTTAATCAGCCAAATTAAATTCAGCTTTTTATTTAGTCCTGAAATCAGTTGTTCAGTTTTTCACTCAAAACCGTGAATGAGATATGGTGGAGTAAAGTTCTTTGTGCAACCGTATGTTCGAACTACTTTGGAGAGTATAAGCAGTAGTTAAATTACATACTTTGCCCGAAGGTGAGCAGATTATTGTCAGGGTCAAGTACTGAAAATTCCTTTTGTCTCCAGGGTTTAATCATTAACGGGCCATCGGGATGTATGATGTTTTTTTGGTTGAGCAAGGTTTGATACAGGTGGTCAATGTCATTTGTTCTGATGTAAACCTGACCGTAGTTGTCTTTTGGCTCCAGTGTTTTAAACTCAAAGAAGTGAATTTCTATGGTATCTTTTTGTACCATCAGGTAACCTTCAAAATCAGCAGTCCCCGATTCTTTAAAACCTAATTTGTTCAGGTAAAAGTCTCTGGTAACAGCTTTGTTAAGCATGGGTAATTTGGGGCTGATGTTTGTTAGCATATCAATTTATTTTAGTAGGAGGTAGTAATCACAAAGGTAAAGTTACGTTCTCATTTTATCTTTTCTGCAAAGGCAATAATGTGCCCGTCAGGGTCGGAGAAATAACATACCTTATCTCCCCAGTCGCGGTCCATTACAGGGCTTATTAATTGTGCCCCGCTTTTAACAGCGTTGTCAAATTCCTGTTGAATGTTGGCCACGTAAAAATACAACTCACATCGTGGAATGCCTTTCCCGCTATCCGGGTGAGGTGTTTGATTGCCCAGTATTTTGGCAATGCCTTGGTTGGGCATTAGTCCGATTTTGCAGTGTACCGAGAGGTTAAACTCTGTCATCCCCGGCACATGAAGGTCGGCCTGTTGGCGAAACAACTGCTCATAAAACCTGCAACTGGCTTCCTGGTCGGATACGTAAAGTATGGTCTCGAGTAATTGAATGTGTTCCATCATGGGATGTTGTTTTAGTTTAACCCACCTAACTCTTCATCATTTTTTTGACTGATTTTTTCCCTTGCTGCAACTGCGTGTAGATGTAGTTGGCCATTACGCGGTGGGCCATAGCGTTGGGGTGATTATCGTACTGCATGCGCACACCTTTGTGCCTTTTGGAGTTAGTAAGCAGTTGCTCAAAAGTAGTGTGGTGGCGAAGGGCAACGGAGTCAAGCGCTAAATCTAAATCAATTACTGTTGCCTGTTTTTTGATTTCATTTAACAAAGGCGCACACTCTTTATCGGTGTATCTTAGCTTTAATATCACCGGTGTGGCCCCGCTTAATTTGACCTTGTTAATAATGTTGCGGTAAAAAAATGCTTCCAGTTCTTTTTTGTTATCTGCCGGTGGGGGCAACAGACCCAGATTTACTTTCCATTGAGCCGAGAGTGCAGTAAAATAATCGGCTATCTCTACATCATATCCTTCCTGCCAACTGAAACATAATTTCTCATAATAGCTTACGGGCGTATCTCTCATACATTTACGATTTCCCATTCGGGTGGTGTACACGGGGTACACCAGTTTAAAACCGGATGTATCTGCAGGGGTGAAATACGGTGTGGCTCTGTACCCGTACATTCTTGATCTTTTGAGGCCCATCGAACGCTCAGCAAGCCAGGGTGAGAGCTGAATGAACACGTAGTTGTATTTATTCTTTTTCAGTAAATCATCAGACAAGTGCTGCATTTGCCCCAACCCGTAACCTGACGATGCGGCATTGGTGTAATTGTGCCGGAGCAGCTTAGCGGTTTTGTAAGCAAAGCTTTCTTCAGCTTTTACATAGTCGCCAAAGGTGAAGGAGCAACCCAGAAAAAGAATTTCCTTGTTGCCCGGATAATGGATTTTTTTCTCCGCTATCCTGTACCCGTTTGAATCAAGTTTTATGGGACAGGTGTAGGCCACACTATCATCTGCCTGAAATCCGTAAAAACCATCGGCACAGGGAACGCCTTTGTAGGAAAGGAGCGGGTCGCTGCGCCATATATTTCCGCTGTTAAACAAGGGCGATTTTTTGCTGTGCAGGTAGAAGTTGTTGATGGCCATCATGCGGTTACTGATAACCATGGAAACAATAAAAAGACTGGTAAATAACACCCCGGTAGCCCGTGCCTTGCCATGGTACCTGTAAATTATTTTTTTGAAGGCAATCGCTAAAAAAATGAGTACTTCAAAAGATACGAGGGTAAAGTAAAGCACGTCATAAACTATTCTTTTTTTATCGGCATCTTCAATAAAAAAGAACAGGGCATCTGTTGCAGCAATGCAAAAAAGGATGATAAGAAACGGTGATATTTTTTTGAGCATTTGTCTCAGCTTATTCCCCATTGTGGTTATTAAGCTTTACAACTGCGCAGAGTTTTGATGTATTCGCTGTGATAGATTTCAATGTTGTCTGTTGTTTTAAATGGTGTTGTTAGTTTGATTTCCAGGTGAAGTTACCCGACCATTCATAAAATTTGTCAATATCTTTTTTGTGTGATTTAATCCACTTAGAAACTTCAGGGTCGTCAGAACTTGCAAAAGCGATATAAGCAAATGTTTCAAGGAAGTCTTTATCCTTCATTTCAATAAAGTAGGGTACATAATAGTCCCAGTAAAAGCCGTAATTGTTTTTTTGTGTTTCCCGTAATGATTCACAAATGGTTTCGAACTTTTTAATCATCTGTTTAACCTCTGATTTTTCCTTGTTGTCAAAATCCAGTGCTGCGCCCAGTGCTAAAATTAAATCAGTAGAAGTAAAGCTGTTCTCTTGAGGTTTTCCATCTGCTGTGGTGTCAGAGAGCATATCCGGACTAATGCTTATAGTGATGGATTTTTTATCCGTTTGTTTTGCATTCCCTTTCAGTATTTTTTGCAAACCGGCCAGGTTTTCTTTCGCCCGTTTACTTTCAGGTTCAACTACTAAAAATCTGCTGTAGGCTAAAAGCGAGGGAACTCTTTTTCCTGTTATATCCAGCAATCTTCCCATCGCGTTATGAGAACTGGCGTGTTTGGGGTTGAGTGCTGCCGACTTTTGAAAGCAGACAATGGCATCATCATATTTTCTTACACTTGCCAGTGTAATGCCTTTGTTAAAGTGTAGTTGGTAAAAATTAGGAAATAGATTTATTCCCTCATCGTATGTTTCAATTGACTTGTCAGTTTTCTTTAAACCATCATACGCAGTGCCACAGGTAACATAAACACTTCCTAATGCTTTTTCACCGGGATGTTTTTTTATGGCAGTTTTACAAGCCTTTATGGCTTCGTCATATTTTTCAAGGGATACCAGTGACATGGCTTTTTCAGCTAAGGCCATTAGGTTGTCTTTGTCAAGCTCTAATGCCTTTTCATATTTGGCAATGGCCCCCTCAAAATCGCCTTTGTCATGGTAAGCAATACCTTCATCAACCAGTTTTTCAGCCTCTTCTTTTTGTTGACCGAAAGATAGGGTATAGCACACCAGTGAAAAGACCAGTACTAAAATTTGCTTTTTCATATATTGACTATTAAGTGGTTTCATCATATGCTACATGTCATCCGGAACCCGTTTATCCATGCGAGCAAGATAAAAAACTTGGTGTATACATCCAAATTGTGGTAATAAGTGTGGTGAGGGGTGAATGAACACGCGTTAATAAACGTGAGAGTTAAGCAAATGCAAGTTAGCATAGTTAGTTTTTGAACATGGTCAGACGCATAACGCGTCAGACCATGTTCAAAAAATGCAGATCCTCCTTCCTCATCTGTCTGACGCGCTATGCGTCTGACAGATGAGATGAAAAATAGTCTTGATGATTCTGTATCCTGTGCGTTTTAAAAGGGTAGGAGCTTTGTAGCTACAAGCTACATAAAAGTAGAATCGTAGGCAGGAGCCTATGATTAGGATGGGTTTATTTGTTAACCTCACTATTCCATTCGTGTTCAATGTTGGTCATAAGTAATGCATTGTCAAAAGTCACTGAACCTTTTGGGAAAATGTTTTCATCTTCAAAAAAACTTGATTTTACACTCAATACGTCAAGTGGTCTAACCTCCCATTTATAGGCTTTTAGTCTTAATCCCTCAAATTTGTCTTTGTTAGGTGAATATCCAAGGTCACCTCGTTCAAAAAAGGCAGAAGCATTTTCTAACGTACCGAAAACAGATTGGCTGCTAAACAGTGTTGTTTCTCGGGCATCTATTAAAATTTCGGTATCATCTGAGCTTTTAAAGTCGATATGATAATTTCCGTTGTTTTCTTCTACATTGAATTTTGCGTAATAGCATTTGCCGGGAAATATTCGTCCGCCAACAAGTGTGTTTAATTTTAAAGAGGTGTCTCTGCGTGGTATATAAACTCCTGATTTTATCTCCCCGTCTTCGTCCCATTCAACAGCAATTCTATGCGCACCATTTTCAGAGTTTACACCAATGAAATCAGGCAATCCCTTTGGTTTAATGCTTTTCAACCTGATTAAACAAATTCCGACAACAGCTTTGTCTTTATATATTTTGGGCCTAAAGGGATATGGAATAATTTTCTCCACTACTTTTGGGTCAGCAGTGAAGTTGATTAATATTCTTCTGTCTATGTATCCGTGTATGGTAGGGATTTTCATTTTGTCTTCATATTAAAGCCTGTATGTTAAAAATGCACACGCGTTAACAAACGCGCGCGAGTGAAGGTAATGATAAGTCCATACTCATTTTTTTTAATTACGCCAACCCGATCTTATGTACAGGTTTTTCAAGAGATTTAATTTCTAAGGATAACATTTTTAGCTCATTTGTTTTTTCTTCGAGTTGCTTTTCCGTAAGTTTCTTAGTTGTTTCATGCACGACTTGATGTCTAACATGCCTCAATTCATTAATTTTATGAATTTGTTTCTGTTCGAGGAGCTTATATTTTTCGACTAACTTCATTAAACTACTTATGGTAATTTTCATCTTCAACTCCTCTTCGGTGAGTTCTAAATCAATTACCAAATTTAGAATATTTGAATGTAGAGTTTTCCATTCTTCGAGAAAAGCACCATTGAGTTCATTAAGGTTACTTGCAACATTTTCATGAAGAACCTCAATATCGCTTTCTGGAATGACAACTTTATCTAGGTCATTTATGGCTTCAATAAGTTTATCATCTATTTCCTTACATAAAGACTTAATTTCGGTGAAATCTCTGTTTGAAATAACTGTATTGTGAGCAATCAGACACCGAAGTTCATATAACTTCTCCCATCTTTTCAATAGATAAGTGTCGTCACAATCAACCAAATCTGAAAAATATCTTTCCCAATTCGATTTAGGGATATACTCTAGCAATATTTTGTTGTCAAAATCCGAGTCTGTTTTAATGGTTTCTATAAGGCTAAAGAGGGATGCTAAACTTTTGGTTTGATATTTCTTAAAGAGAAAGTCTGAAAGCTGAATGAAATCAACATCATGCAAAATGTCTGTAATACCTGATTGAGAACGTTTATTTTTAATTGACTTTTGAACCTCAGAGGGAACTGTTTGGGAACTCCACTCCATACCGAGATTAATTAACATGAATTTTGAGATCAATTTTCTTAAGAGATTCTCAGTTTTATGTATTAAGGGATAGCTCTTTGAACTGTAATAGGTTGATAAATCGTCCCAAAGAATGCTTATCTTTCCGTTAGCCTTGTAAATAATATCCCTAAACATTTTTAGCAATTCAAGAAATACGCTTTCGTTTTTTATGTCAGTGAGTGTAAGACATACATGAAAATATCTTTGATTTTGATTGGGAATTTCGTCCGTATTAATTATGTAACCAACTTCAATTGTTTTGAATTGTATTTTTCCATTCTTGATATTAATTTCTGAGTATGCCTTCAAAAGATTGTTGAAAGTGTCTATAGAGTTGCAGAAGCCTCCTTTAGATTCAATAGTTATTAAATATTCTGTCGAGTAATTCATAGTGGTCTGTTTTAAACTTGCACATAACTTGTATATCTACGCAACTAAGATAAAAACTTTCGCTTATACCGCCAAAAGGGACAGATATGCGCTAAGAACAAGCGTTTTGTGTTAAACAGATATAAACGTTTATACCCGTTGTAAGTAGTGAATGCACACGCGTTAACAAACGCGCGCGAGTGAGGGTTGTCTACTCGATTAGCTAAAGTTTTTTATACATAAACGACACCATTTTCGTTAGGTCTATTTTTATTAGTTAATTCAATTAATAATTTGCTTTGTTTTTCAGTTGTTTTGATTGGTGCTAAACTATATTCAGCGTTGTTTCCATTGTTATCGCTACAATAACCTGTGTAAAGCCAGATTTCTCTAAAACTGCTTTTATCAGTTATATCCACAATAGCTTTAAAAGCCTCGAAAAAATCTGATATTTCATATTTTAAGGTTCTGTTATCAATCAAAAGAACCGTTTTATTTTTCTCTTTATGTTTTTTTGTTTCCTTTTTTGAGATAGCAACACGCAATAAATTTTCAAGATTTTTCTCGATGTAATTCGAGCTGCTCAAAAAAATATTTGGATAATTACCTTTATAAGGATTGTCCACGAAATCTTTTTGCGAATGACCGTTTTCCAAAAGTCGTTTAATTAGTTCATTCGTTTTTTCAGTTGGGAAGAATGAGTTTAACTTTACCAATTCATGAATAGGCAATTTATCTTTGTTACTTTTTATAGCTAATCTATCCTCTCGTTTCATTTTTTCAAAAGAAAAATCATCATTCGCAATTGCAGTTATCTCAACATTAAATTCCTCTTTATCGCTTGTTTCAATTTTAAAATCCCAAGGGTTGTCACGTGAAATAATATTAATTCCGATTGGTCTGTCCGCGAATATTTTAACCTGATGTTTTAAATAATGCATACAAATCAAATATTCACGAAAACTTGGGTCAGGTACATCAAGAAAAATTCGTTCATAAATAGTCCCATCTCTTTCAATTAGATTGTAGGGTTTGAAATTGTGTTTGTCATTCATCTCACAATTTGGATGGAAACTGCTTTTTCTTATGTTCATTGTTTCACGATTTGTTAAATTGCACCTAACTTATATATCTGCAACTAAGATAAAAAACTTCGTTTGTATTCCCCAATGCCCCTAAAACTAAAAAGCCCTCCTCCCGCGTGAGCGAGAGAAGGGGCCTTTCAGAACCTAAACCTAACTATTATGAAAAAATACAGTCACTCAGCAGTTTCCTGCCTTGCACTACTGTTGCAATTTAATGTGCTGCCTGTGCAGCTTTTTTGGCCTTGAGCTTTAGTTTTAATCCTTCACTGATGTAGAGCATAGCCGGTACCAGTATAAGGGTTAAGAAGGTGGCAAAGCCCAATCCGAAAATCATGGTCCAGCTGAGCGGGCCCCAGAAGGCCACGTTATCGCCCCCAAAGTGCAGGTGCGGGTTAAACTCACTGAACAAAGAAATAAAGTCAATGTTTAAACCTACGGCCAACGGTACCAATCCTAAAATGGTGGCCGAGGCGGTTAAGATTACCGGGGTCATACGTGTGCGTCCGGCTTCAATAATGGCTTCTTTGAGCGGCATACCTTCATGTAACAATATCTCGGTAAACTCTACCAGCAATATACCGTTACGTACCACTATACCGGCCAGTGCCACAATACCAATACCGGTCATGATGATGGAAATTTCCATGTTAAAGATGGAGAAGCCCAACAACACACCTATTAAGCTGAGTACAATCTCAGAGATAATAATCAACGGTTTGCTAAAAGAGTTAAACTGTGTAACCAGAATAAGGAAGATGAGCCCGAGTGATATCATTAAGGCACGACCTAAGAAGGCACCAGTTTCTGCTTGTTCTTCCTGTTCACCGGCCATTTTTACAGCTACTCCGGTGGGCAGTTTGTAGTTCTTAAGTGCCTCATCCACCTGTGCTACTATTTCATTTGCATTGTATCCGCTCAACACGTTGGATCCTAAAATGACCATGCGCTTTTCGTTTTTACGTTTAATGCCTCCGTAAGTATTGGCGTAGCGTATTTTGGCTACAGACGAGAGCGGTATCTGGCGCACCACACCACCCATGTTCATGTCGCGGAAGGTGAGTTTTAAGTTCATCAACGCATTTAAGTTGTTACGTTGTTCTTCTTTGTAACGCACTTGTATAGGATATTCATCGTTGGCATCTTTATACTTAGACGCTTCTTTTCCGAAAATGGCCGTGCGCAGTTCCATACCTATTTGTGCGGTGCTTATGCCTTCGCGGTTGGCCCGCTCACGGTCAATCTCTACCACTACTTCGGGCTTGTTGTTTTGCAAGTCACTCTTTAATTCTTCGATACCGCCAATTTGCAGCGAGTCAATGTAACGTTGTATGTCTTTTGACACAGCCGTAAGTTCTTCAAAACTCTCAGCGGTAATTTCAATGGCCACCGGCTTACCAGTTGGCGGGCCGCCTTGTTCCTGCTCTACGGTAATTTCAGCTCCGGGAATTCCTTTTACAGCTGTACGGATTTTATCAAGGTATTCAGCCGTTGATTTTCCGTTACGCTGACTGAATTGTACGAAGGCCACCGTTACTTTACCCAGGTTAGGATTGGCGTTAAAGTTTTGTTCAAATTGTTGCGGATCACCTGCGCCCACAGCTACGTTGGAGATAACAGATTTAACCAAATCATTCTTTTCACCCAACACTTTGTACACGCGGTTCTCTACAATTTTGGTTACTGAATCGGTGTACGCCTGGTCGGTTCCAACAGGCATGGTGATGTAGGTGTAGATAAAGTTGGGTTCAGCCTGCGGGAAAAATACTACGCTAGGCTTCACAATGGCGGTGAGTACAAAGGAGAAAATAAGTAATCCGAATGTACCTACCAGCAACCACACTGGGCGTGAGCCTACCAGTGCCCATTCCATAATGTTCTTGTAGGTGTTCTGTACTTTGGGCCATACTTTGTTTTGGAATTTCTGAATGATGTCAGGCAACACAAAACGGTTGAGGGCATACAGTCCGTACATGGTTACTACAAAGTTACCAAAGCCGAAACTGCCGGTTGCGTAAGATATGGTAACAACAATAGCAAATCCGATGGAAGTTTTCCTGTGTTTTTTGCTGTCTTTGCGGGCACGTTCTTCTTCCTCATGTGTTTTCATAAAATCAACTGCAAACACCGGATTAAAAATATAGGCCACTACCAACGAAGCGAGTAGGGTTACAATTAAGGTAACAGGTAAGAAGAACATAAATTTACCGATTACACCCTGCCAGAAAGCCAAAGGAATAAAAGGAGCGAGGGTGGTCATGGTGCCGGAGAATACCGGTAAGAATACCTCGCCCGCAGCCAGTTTAGCGGCTTGCTTAATGGGCATTTTCCCATTGGCAAATATGCGGTGCGTGTTTTCAATTACCACAATGGCATCATCTACCACAATACCCAATGCGAGCAGGAAGGCAAACAACACAATCATGTTCATGGTAAAGCCTATGCCCGGGAACACCAGAAATGCAATAAAGCAGGAGAGGGGTACGGAAAGACCTACGAAAATCGCATTGGTGGTTCCCATAAAGAACATGAGGATTACCGTTACCAGAATAAAACCGATAATGATGGTGTTGATGAGCTCGTTTAATGTGCTGCGGGTTTGTTCTGACCGGTCGCCTGTAATAGCAACACTCAATTGTTTAGGAAAGTATTTTTCATCCATCTCTTTGCAGATGGCATTGATTTTATCTGACGCTTCAATCAGGTTTTCACCGCTGCGTTTAATCACGTTCAGGGTAATTACGTTGGAGTGATTTAAGCGGGCATAACTTTCTTTTTCTTCGTAACCGTCAACAATCTCGGCAATGTCTTTTAAATAAACTGTGGCACCGGTGCTACCGCGAATGATGATATCGCCCAGTTTTTTAACGTCTTCATACTGGCCCACAACGTTAATGGAACGTTTAATTCCGTCCATGTTTACCAATCCACCGGAGATGGTCATGTTCTCTGAACTGATGGCTTGTGAGATATCATAGAACGTAATGTTGGCTACTTCAGCTTTATACATGTCAACGTTAATCTGAATTTCACGTTCCAGTGCACCAATCAAATCAACGCGGGTAATTTCTTTCAGTCCCTCGATTCTGTCTTTTAAATCATCTGCATATTTTTTCATTTTATCCAGCGGATAATCACCGTACACGTGCACATTCATAATGGGCATTTGTGATACGTCAATATCAATTACCTGCGGATCATCGGGCATGTTGGTAGGTAAATCGTTTTTAGATTTATCTACCGCATCTTTTACACGTTGCAAGGCTTTATCTACGTCCTGATCGGTATTGAATTCTACGTTAATCAACGAGAAGTCTTGCACTGAGGTACTGGTTACTTTCTTTACACCGGTAATAGATTTTACCTGTTTTTCAATCACTTTAGTTACCAGTGATTCCATATCTTTAGGAGAGGTTCCCGGGTACACGGTAGTAACCAGAATGCTGGGGAACTTTACCTCAGGAAATTGTTCCTTAGGTAAGGAGTTATATCCGAATATACCGGCCAGCGTAAGTATGATGGCCAGAATGTAGATACTGGTTTTGTTGTCTATGGCCCAACTGGAGGGCTTAAATTCTTTTTTAATATCAAGCATGACTATATATTCAAATAGGTATTAATAGCGAATAAGTTCGTTGTCATTCAAATCCTGATAGCCTGAGGTAATGAGTTGGTCACCTTCCAGCAATCCTTCTGTTATCTCGGCTTTTCCGTTGTACACCGGGCCAACTTTTACATCGCGTTTGGTGGCCACCATGCGATTGCCTTTGCGGGTGGCAATGTACAAGTGGTCATGTCCGTCCATAGATTGAATGGTGTTTACAGGTACCACAATGGCCTTGCTGTTGTTGTAATCTACAATACGGATAACCGCTACCATGTTAGGGCGAAATGCTTTTTCAGAAGGCAGGTCAATCTCTACGCCAAACGTACGTGTCATGGGGTTGATGGCTTGTGCCACATAACTCACCTTTGATTTGATGGTGCGGTTAATGTCAGGGAAAAACAATTCCACTTCATTGCCTTCTTTCACATTGGCAGAGTAAGATTCAGATAATTCAGCACGTATTTTAAGGCTGCCGAAGTTGACTACCTGTGCGCATAAAACACCCGGAGCAACCATTTGTCCCAGTTTAACGGGCAGGTTATCTACCGTACCGCTTATGGGTGATTTAATGAGGTACATGTCCAACGTTTCATTGAGTGTGGCCAGTTTGGCTTCCAATGATTCTTTGGTGTTTTTGGCTTGCAGGTACTGCACTTCAGTACCTATTTTCTGATCCCACAAACTTTTCTGTTTGTTGAACATATCTGTTGCTAAAGCAAGAGACGATTTGAGGTCGGTGATTTGTGTGCGCACAATGTCGTTTTCAATTTCAGCCAGTATCTGGTCTTTTTGAACGGTTTGTCCTACTCTCACATTTACACGTTTAATTACACCGGCTGATTTGGCGGTAATGGCAATGTTCTCATCACCGTCAACCTGTCCTTGCACGTCAATGCTGTGTACAAAGTTTTGTACTGCCACAGCGGTAACGGCCACTGTTTTTTCTTTTTCAGTTACTATCAGCGTAGTATCCAATTTGGCAATCTCTGCCTCTAAGGTTTTAATTTTTTCGGCCACTTCTTTTTGTGAACCTTTTAATTCTTCGAGTTCTGCTTTTTTCTTTTCTAATGCAGAATCTCCTCCGCAGGCAACTGTAACCATTACAGCTAATGCAGCAGTGTACAAGGTAATTTTATGGATATATGTTTTCATTGGTAAGTTGTATTTTAAAATTAGTTGATAATAGTTTTTCCTAAGGCTTTGTTAAGTTCTATTTTGGCTACCAGCAATTCATACACCGCAGTGAGGTAATTTACCTGTGCGGTTTTTAAATCAGTCTCGGCCTGTGTGAGTTCAAAAGCTGATCCTACACCGTTTTTATACTTCAGGTTTACTGAACGGTAAATGTCTTCAGCCAGTTTCATGTTGCCTTTGCGTATGTCAATTTGTTTTACTGAAGTTTCATAATTGGTTTGCGCCTGAAATGTTTCCATGGTTAAGGCATTCTCCAGATTTTTTCTATTGTTGTCTAACTTCTGTAAGTCAATTTTACTTTGTTGAATTAATGACTGTTTGCGGAAGCCATCAAAAATGGGCATGTTCAAACTGATACCCATAAATGAGGAGCTGTACCAGCTATCACTGGTAAGGGGTTTGAATGAACTGTTGCGGAACGAATTCATGTTGTAGGAATATATAGCAGATAAAGAAGGCAGGTAACCCGCTTTGTACCGTTTTTTGTTGAGCTCATTTAAACGAATTTGCTGGCTCACCAACTGGTACTCGATTCTGTTCGATGGGTTGGCCGTTGCTTTTTCATTCAGTTGCAGGTTGGCTGAATACAAGGTTTCCAATTTATCGGTAAGACGAATGGATTGGTTTACCGAAATACCCATTTGCATTTTGAGCAGTTTGGAAGCCAGTTCGCGTTGATCCATCAGTTTCTCTTTCTGAAGTTTGATATTCGATACCGCCAGTTCCAGTCGGTCCACATCTGTTTTCTCCGCAAAACCACTTTTGTTTAAAGCCTTGGTATCCGACAGGGTTTTTTCCAGTTGTTTCAGGTTGCTTTCAAGTAAGCCGATATTCTCTTCGGCAATCAACACCAGATAATAAGCTTTGGCTACACTTATTTCAGTTTCCAGTTCGCTTTTTGCCGAAACCTGTTTAGATAATTTCACATACTCTTTGGCCGCTTGCAAACCCACCAGATAAGATCCGTCAAAAATTAACTGATTGGCCGTAACGCCTCCGTTACCGGTTATCTTGGCACCTGCACGGATGGGGTCGCCCATTCCGAAAAAGAAGGGTTGCAACGAAAAGTTGTTGTTAAAACCAATACTGCCGTTTACCTGTGGTAAGCCCATGGCTGTGGTTTCTTTCACCTTTTGCCGGGCTGCCTGTTCATCAAGTTGAGCATTTTGTAAACTGTAGTTGTTCTTTTTAGCATACTCTACAGCTTCCTTGAGGCTGTAAGTGTTGCCGGTGCTGTCTTTTTGCGCAAATGCAGCTGCTCCCAAAGACATGAAGCAAGCGACAGATAAGAGGAATTTATACATACGTGTTTTCATATTTATTAAATAGTTGAGTCCTTTATTTTTTTGTTGAGGTAGTCTAATCCTTTTTTGGTGCAAATAGCCCTGAGGTGGTAAGTAACCATCTCGTGGTGCAATATTTTACCGTCATATTTTTTTCGCATCAGTCCGTCTACGTCCAGCACGGTATCCACCAGATAAACATAAAACCTGGCTACTATTTCGTGGTTAATGTCTTCGCGGTAAAGTCCGGTGGCTTTACCCTGTTCCAGGTTTTTCCATATCATCCCGAAAATGAATTCATTCTTGTACTTATCCAGCTCCTGCCATTGTTCAGGGTAATATTTTTTGAGGTCATACAACAGGGCAGGGTGCATGTTGTTGAGGTCCTCAGCGCGCATCACACTCAATTTCAACAGTTGTTCAATGGGGTTCGATACATCGGTACAGGCTACACTACACTCCTTACTTACCTGTTCAATGTGGCGGGTAAATACTTTTTGCACCAGGTCATTTTTATCAGTACAGTATTGGTACAGTGTTTTTTTCGAAATTGCCAGTTCCCTTGCCACATCATCCATAGTAATGCTTTTGATGCCATAGCGCATAAACATGCCCTTTGCAGTGGTGATAATCTTTTCTTCTACCGGATTTGTTTCGCTCATTTCGGGGGCAAAGATATATATTAAATGTACACAGGAAACAAAAAATACTCTTAAAGTTTCCTTAGTTTACATTTTTTACCGTTAAAAATCAAATTACTTTCAGTGAAACGTAGAAAAATGACGATGAACGGAAAGAGGAGGCAGGGCGAACGGAAATAATACACGGGGTGAGAAATAGCCCTTGAAAAACCTGTACTAAACTATACATTTGTGCCATAAACAGTGAATACTCCGGCAACAAATTATCCATATCTCGTAGGTATTTCGGGTGGCAGCGCTTCGGGCAAAACCCGTTTTTTACATTCCCTGCGTGAATTGTTTTCCGCTTCGGAGTTGTGCATTATTTCGCAGGATAACTATTACCGCTCCTCAGAACATCACATTTACGACCACAACGGACAGGTGAATTTCGACTTGCCCGAGTGCATTGATTACGCCCGTTTTATTGCTGATTTGCAGGATTTGAAAAACGGTAAAGTAGTAGATCGTAAAGAATACAAGTTTCAGATAGAAGGAGAGGAGCCTGATACTTTGCGTTTTGAACCCGCCCGCATTATTGTGATTGAAGGGCTGTTCATTTTTTGGTTTGAAGAAATTTTTAAGCTGCTCGATTTAAAGGTGTTTATTGATGCGGCCGATGATGTAAAGCTGGAAAGACGCATACGGAGAGACACCACAGAGCGAGGCATTCCTTATGACCAGGTTATTTACCAATGGAAAAACCACGTGTTGCCGGCTTATGAGAAATACCTGCTGCCGTTTAAAAATGCAGCCGATATGATTGTGAACAACAACGCCCATTTTAACAACAGCTTAAACGTGATAGAAAACCACTTCAGGGTAAAACTGAGTGAGTCGGCACTTACCGGCAGATAAGCAGGCAAACAGACATACAAGCAAACACATTTACAGATACACATGAAAGAACTGAATGCAGAAGATACCTTAAGGGCACTGAGCATCGAACAGGAAATCAAAAATCTATTGGGGCAAGACAGTAACCATCAGGTTAATTTTAACTACAGCGAACGCAACGGCAATATTCAACTGTTTATTGAAACAATTAACCCGCGCTACAACCAGATGTTTTTATTTCATGCTGAAGTAGGAGTAGATAAACTGGATGTATTGAATAAGTCGCTGGCCTATGCACGTGGCTATCGCGACCATTTCGATTCTTACACCATTCAATGGAGTGCCACAGGGGAGCAGGGAGTAAGAACTTCCTATTTTCATGGCCGCAGTATTGAGGAAGCCCTGGAAAAATTCAGGTATGGCCGCGACCGCAATAAAACTACCATTTTTTTGGTGAGTCTTAACCCAAAGGCGTAAAATTGCTGATATACAGGCAATTTAACTCTTTTTGAAATCTGAGGGGCAGAGTCTATATTTGCCGCTTCGCAATTTTGAAAGAAACCAATAACAACGAATAAAACAGAGCTATCAAATGAAAAGTAAAGGAGCTATTAAGCTATTCTCGATTTTGCTTACTGTGATATGTGCTTATCAGCTTACATTCACGTGGAAGACCAACAGTGTTGAAAACGAGGCAAAGGAATTCGGAAACGGTGATAAAGCCAAAGAGCGTTATTACCTTGATTCCATTGCTCGTGAAAAAGTATGGTTGGGATTCACTTACCTGGAATGTAAAGAACGTGAGTTAAACCTGGGTCTCGACCTGCAAGGTGGTATGAACGTTACGCTGGAAGTATCATTGGCAGAGATGGTGCGTTCGCTTTCGGGTAATAACCCCGATGCCGCCTTCAACAAAGCAATCGAAACAGCCAACGAAAGATTAAAGACCAGTCAGAAAGATTACGTAACACTTTTTGGAGAAGCTTATGCTGAACTGGCCCCCTCAGGTAAATTATCAGGGTTATTTGCTACCAAGGAAAACAAAGACCGCATCACGTTGAGTTCAACCAATGAAGAGGTGCTGAAGTTTATTTCCGAAGAAGCCAATCAGGCCATTGACCGTTCGTTCCAGATTCTTCGTGCACGTATCGACAAGTTTGGTGTAACGCAGCCCAACATTCAAAAGCTGGGTTCATCAGGTCGTATTCTGGTTGAATTGCCCGGTGTAGATAATCCTGAGCGTGTACGTAAACTCTTACAGGGTTCGGCTCGTTTACAGTTTTGGGAAACCTATGATAACAATGAGGCGCTGCCTTTCATACAAACGGCTAACAGCACCATTGCTAAAATGCAGGGTGTAATAACCGAAGAAACCAAAGACGATTCAACTTCAGTGGCCTCGACAGACAGTACTACAACTGCTTCAGCTGATACTACTCAAAAAGAAGAATTATCGTTGCTTAAATCTTCAGCCGCTTCAACAGATAGCAGTAAGAACCTAACTGCAGCTGCTGATTCAGCCAAGCAGGATACCAGCAAGCAAAAATCGGAAGCAGAGTTTCGCAGAGAAAATCCTTTGTTGTTCACCTTGTTGTTCCCTTCTATTGACGATAAACAAAATTTAGTTAAAGGACCGGTAGTAGGTTCAGCCTTAATACGCGATACGGCAAAAATCAATTCTTACCTCAGCATGCCTGAAGTAGCTTCTGCCATGCCTTCTACCATCAAGTTCCTTTGGGCAGCTAAAGCATTTGATGAAAAAGAAGAGCGTTTGGCCTTGTATGCTATACGTGTAAGTAAAGACGGTGGTGCTGCTTTGGAAGGTGATGTAATTACCGATGCCCGCAGAGATGTATCGCAGTCAGGCAGCATCGAAATTTCCATGAGCATGAACACTGAAGGTGCCCGCGTATGGAAATCCTTAACCGGAAAAAGCATCGGTAAAAGTGTGGCCATTGTGTTGGATGACAGGGTGTATTCAGCCCCTACCGTTCAAAGTGAAATTCCCAACGGACGTTCCAGCATTAACGGAAGTTTCACCAATGAAGAAGCTATTGACTTAGCGAATATTCTTAAATCAGGTAAACTACCCGCTCCTACCCGCATTGTGGAAGAAGCTATTGTAGGTCCTTCTTTAGGACAGGAAGCCATAAGCCAGGGTTTACTTTCTATGGTAGCCTCGTTTATCATCATCATTCTGTTCATGATTGCATACTACGGCAAATCAGGTATGATTTCAGATTTGGCGGTGTTTGCTAACGTATTCTTTATTCTGGGTGTGCTGGCATCGTATGGTGCGGCTTTAACCCTTCCCGGTATTGCCGGTATCGTACTTACCATTGGTATGGCGGTTGACGCGAACGTACTGATTAATGAGCGTGTAAAAGAAGAACTGAGTTTAGGTAAGTCGTTGCGAAATGCCATAACTGACGGATACAAAAACGCAAACTCATCCATTGTGGATGGTAACTTAACTACCCTGATTGCCGGTATAGCGCTGATGGTATTCGGAACCGGACCTGTACAAGGTTTTGCTGTAACCCTCATCATCGGTATTATCTCTTCTATGTTTACTGCTGTGTTGCTTACCCGCATATTCATGGAGTGGAACCTTGACCGCAACAAGCCTATCACCTTTGTAACCAACATGAGTCGCAACCTGTTCAAAAATGTGAACTTTGACTTTGTGGGTAACCGTTTTAAATACTACGCTTTCTCCAGCATCATTATTCTGGGTGGTATAATTTCATTGGCTACCAAAGGTCTTACGCTTGGTGTTGACTTTAAAGGAGGATGGACATACGTAGTGCAGTTTGAGCAACCTATTTCCAGCGGAGATATTGCTGAAGCATTGAAGAAAGACATCCCAGCTTCAGTTGAAGTAAAAACTTTTGGTACCGACAACAAGTATAAAATTACTACCTCTTACCTCATTGATGAACAATCCGCTGATGCCAGCGAAAAAGTGGAAGCAAAGGTATTGGGAGGAGTAAAAGCACTTGACAGCAAAGCCGAAATGCTGAGCTCAGCTAAGGTTGGACCAACCATTGCCAATGATATTCGTAATGCATCTATTATAGCGGTTCTCGTTTCGCTGTTTGGTATAGGATTATACATCCTCATCCGTTTCCGTAAATGGCAGTATGCTCTGGGAGCAATCATAGCCTTAGCGCATGACGTGATGATGATGGTAAGTTTCTATTCTATTTTTGACGGTGTTTTACCTTTCACCATGGAAGTAGATCAGGCCTTTATAGCAGCAGTGTTAACCATTATCGGTTTCTCTATTAATGATACGGTGGTGGTGTTTGACCGTGTACGTGAGTACCTGTTGAACCACAAACTGGCTACTGATAAGAAGGCCGTAATCAACAACGCGTTAAACAGTACCCTAAACCGTACCGTAATTACCTCGTTAACCGTATTTATGGTGTGTTTGGTGTTGTTCCTGTTTGGCGGTGAAATTATTAAAGGATTCACCTTTGCCCTGTTAGTGGGTGTGGTATTCGGTACCATCTCATCTATCGGTATTGCGACTCCTATCGTAATTGACTTTGATAAATACATCAAAAAAGAAAACTAAGAGTTATTGGTTTTTATAACAGAAAAGGGAACCCGATGTGGGTTCCCTTTTCTGTTAGTTACAATTTGTGCGTAACTTATGCGTTACAAAATTGTCTCAATTTGTATGTTTGATAAAACATTTTAGTATATGGAATTAGCAACTATTCTCCTTCAGATTACAACGGCCGCTCCTGCCCCTGCAGCAGCAACTCCACAGCCCGAAGGCTTGTCCATTTTTTCACTGATTGTTAAGGGCGGGGCCATCATGATCCCCATTTTTGTACTTTCCATCGGAGCAGTTTACCTCTTTATTGAGCGTCTCCTATACATTAACAAGGCCGGTAAGATAGATGTCAACATGATGAATAATATTCGGGACATGTTAATGCGCAATGATATTAAAGCCTGTGAAGCGTTTTGTAACCGCAACCCGTCACCTTTTTCGAACCTCATTTTAAAGGGTCTATCGCGTGTAGGCACTCCTATACGCGACATTGAAAGTGCCATTGAAAATACGGCACGAGTAGAGGTATACAAAATGGAAAAGAACATAAGTTTACTCTCAGCCATTGCGGCTATTGCACCTATGTTCGGGTTTCTGGGTACGGTAATAGGTATGATTAAAGCGTTCTATGACATCTCTATTTCTGATAACATCAGTATCGGTATTATCTCCAGCGGTATTTATGTGAAAATGATTACCTCCGCATCGGGTCTTATCGTAGGTGTAATTGCCTACATCTTCTACACTTACCTCAATACTAAAATTGAACGTTTGGTAAACAGAATGGAAGTGACAGCGATTGAGTTTGTTGATATACTTTATAAGCCGGTAAACTAATGAATTTCCGCAGAAGAAAAGCAGCACATGCAGAGGTGCAGGCAGGGGCGCTGTCTGATATCCTGTTCTTTCTCATGTTGTTTTTTCTCATCATCTCTACACTGGCCACTCCCAGCGCCATTCGCCTTTTGTTGCCCCGTGCACAATCAGTAAACTCAGTGCCGCCTAAACAACCCCTGCACGTTTACATTACCCAGGACTTACGTTATTACCTGGAAAAAGACGAGGTGAGTCTTGCCAACTTTGAAAGGGATCTTGCGTTAAAAATTAGAGGTAAAGAACAACCTTCCATTGTACTTCATATGGATCGCACCATCTCCGTTGATGAGATGATGAAAGTACTGGATATAGTGAATAAGCTCAAATTACCTGTGGTAATTGCCGTAGATAAGAGTAAGGAATAGTAATCCATATACGTTATAATAAAAAAGGGACTTCACGGAGTCCCTTTTTTATTTGCTAAATTGCACTTTAAGCAGTAAAAAAATACATGGTAGTAGTAAAAACCCTCATTGCTAATTTGTTCTTTGTTTTTTGCATAGCCAATTTAATAGCCGGTTGTGCATCAAATGAAGTACACACATCTAAAATAATTATGTTAGATAGTACCCTTAGAATTATATCTATAGAGTATTATAGCGATAATATTTTGGATAGTACAGAAATTCATTACCATGATAAGCTGATGGAAAGGGTAGTGTATTTTGAAGATAAAAGCATCAAACAATATTACTTTTTGCCTTGTGATTCAGGATGGCTTTATTCAAGATTCTACAATAAGGATGGCAGTTTTAAGAGAGATTTTGGATTACCTGATTTTTGTATCGATTTTTATAAGTACGGAGACACTACTAAACCTTTAATGAAAGGAGATACAATTGAATTGATTTTTTTTGCACCTTCAGTACCTAATATACAAACATCCATTTTTCTAAATATTAATGATAGTTTGTACCAAAAGCCCAAAATAATGAACAAAGCAAATTGTGTTTTTACAGTTTTAAAATATCCTTTAGATGAAGGGCTTAATGAGGATTGTTTTACAATGAGGTTCATAGATTCTATTAACGTCCCATTTGATAGACAAGATGATTGTATTAAATATGTTGTTCAAGATCGCTAATTCTCCTGCCGGTACAATCTGTTAAGAACAACCCGTCAGCTATTCTCCAGTTTAAAATTTTAACAAGAAGAAGGGTAAGGATAAATATCCTTACCAACCACAATCTGATTACGCCTTAGACTATTCTACTTCTGCGGATGCAAGTGTGATCTTTTTCTGCTGTATCCGAAATAAATAACAAGCCCGATGAGCATCCATATAGCTGCTGCTTTGAGTGTAAAAGCATCCAATGCAACAATCATCATGGTACATACTAAAACGCCCAGTATAGGAACAAGCGGAACAAGCGGAGTTTTAAACGGACGATTAATATCGGGGTTACTTTTACGCATAATTAATATGCCGGCACTCACCAGCACAAAGGCAAACAAAGTTCCGAAAGAGGTTAAGTCACCGGCAATACTACCCGGTACAAAAGCAGCAAAGGCTCCTACAAAAATGAACAATATCCAGTTGGCTTTAAACGGAGTGTGGAATTTGGGGTGCAGTTCTCCGAAAGCAGGAGGAAGCAAACCATCTTTACTCATGGAATAAAACACACGGCTTTGTCCCATAAGCATCACTAATATTACGGAAGAAAAACCGGCCAGAATAGCTAAGGTTACGCCTGTACCTAACCACTCATACCCCTTCATGTAGGTTTGAATAACGTAAGAAACAGAGGCCTCTTTTCCGGCAGTTTCAAATTCGCTCCAATGCGCTACTCCTGTAAGCACATGTCCGAATAGTATGTAAAGTACAGTACACAACAGCAAAGAACCCAGTATACCGATTGGCATATCCCGTTTGGGATTTTTAGCTTCCTGTGCAGTGGTACTTACGGCATCAAAACCTATAAAGGCAAAGAATACAATGGCTGCACCACCCAGTACACCGCCCCATCCCCATTCAAATATTCCTCCGTGGCCAATGGTGCCTTCAGGAATTAAATACGGGGTATGATTTTCAGGCTTAATAAAGCCCCATCCAATGGTAATGAAAACCAATACTATGGCCACCTTTATAAAAACAATGATGGCATTTACCAAAGCTGATTCTTGTGTGCCTTTGATGAGCAGAAGCGTTAATGCAAAAAGAATAACCAAAGCAGGCAGGTTAATGATACCTGAAAATACCTGAACTGATGAAGCAAGTTCCGGAGTAAGTTTTTCAAACTGTTCTGCACTCAGAATGCCGTTTTCTATGCCTTTCCAATTGGGGAACGCTGCCTGAATTTGAGCCAAACCTTCACCCGATATGCGGTACAATCTTTCAAAAGGAGAGTGACACCATTCATACGGTATGGCGTTACCTGATAAATTGTTCAGGTATTCGCTCCAAGCTATTGAAACGGTTGCTGCACCCAAGGCATATTCCATAATTAATGACCATCCGATAATCCAGGCCACCAGTTCGCCCATCGTAACAAACGAGTAAGCATAGGCACTTCCTGAAATGGGTATCATGGCAGCAAACTCTGCATAACATAATCCGGCAAATGCGCAACCTATTGCGGCAACCATAAACGAAAGTGTAACTCCTGAACCCGCAGCCTCTGCGGCAGCAGCAGCAGTTCTTACAAATAATCCGGCCCCTATAATGGCTCCGATTCCTAGTGTAATTAAACTTCTTGCTCCTAAAGTCCGTTTAAGTTTGCTTCCTTCTGCCTGCGCTAACAGAGCGTCTAATGATTTTTTTCTCCAGATACTCATGATTTGTTTTTTGGTTCTGCAAAATAGAACTATTTATCAAAAATGAGCGTGGCAAAGGAAAAAATATTGCAGTGATAGCAAGGTAATTACCACGCTACATGTGTTGACTTTACCTCTTCGCCAAAAAAGATGGCGGCATGCTTGTTAAAGGAGTCGGTATCATCCGTTGTTAAAAATCTGCGTGAACCATTTTTACTGCAGGCATTGTTCATGTTGGGATGACGTTCAAAATACTGTTGCAAACTGTGCGCTACAATTTCGCCTTGAGAAATAATTTTCATTCCGGCAGGCACATGTTTTTTTATTTTATCAGTGAGCAAAGGGTAATGTGTGCATCCCAGTAAAATGGTATCAATGTCTTTATCCTGCTGCAACAGGTGGTCAATGTGTTGCTTAATGAAATAGTCGGCACCGTTGCTCAGGTGTTCATTGTTTTCTACCAGAGGCACCCACATGGGGCAGGCTTCCTGGTGCACCATAACATTCGGAAAAAGTTTTTCAATTTCTACAGGGTAGGAGTTGGAGGCAACGGTTCCGCTGGTGCCCATAATGCCTACGTGCCCTGTTTTAGTGTAGTTGCCAATCACTTCAGTAGTGGGGCGTATAACCCCCAACACCCTTAAATCAGGATGAATGTCCGGCAGGTCTTTTTGCTGAATGGTGCGCAATGCCTTGGCTGATGCGGTGTTGCAAGCCAGAATAACCAACGGACAACCTTCGTTGAACAAATGTTTTACACACTCCAGCGTGTAATGGTAAACGGTTTCAAAGGAGCGGTTACCGTAGGGTGCCCGTGCATTATCACCCAGATAAATGTAATCGTATTGCGGTAAAAGTTTTACCATTTCCTTTAATACGGTTAGTCCGCCGTAACCTGAATCAAATACGCCTATTGGTCCGTTGGGTAACATCTTTTTTATTGTTCAACAAGTATAATGGAAAGCACTTACACCTGAAAATAAATATTTGTACAGAGTTAAACCAACGGGTAATCCCTGTATCTTAGTTCTAAATTTTTATCATGAAAAAAATACTTACCACTCTGGTGCTGCTGGTCAGCCTGTCTTTAACATCTAAAGCGCAATTGTATTTTCCGCCCATACTTGGGGCCAATTGGGATACCATCAGTCCGCAACAATTAGGCTGGTGTACAGAGCGCATTGATTCTTTGTATGATTTGCTTCAGCGCAACAACACCAAAGCATTTATTATTTTGAAAGACGGAAAAATTGTGGTAGAAAAATACTTCGATACATTTACTAAAGACTCTTTGTGGTATTGGGCCTCAGCAGGCAAAACGGTTACCTCCTTTTTAGTGGGTATGGCTCAACAGGAAGGGAAACTCTCCATTTATGATTCTACTTCCAAGTACTTGGGAACAGGGTGGACCACCTGTCCGCCAGAAAAAGAACGACTCATCACTGTGCGTCACCAACTCACCATGACCACCGGTTTAGACTACATTATACCCGACTGGGATTGCAAGTTACCAGCCTGCCTCAAATACAAAGCCGATGCAGGTTCACAATGGTTTTACCACAATGCACCATATTTGTTGTTGCAGGATGTTTTAGAGAATGCTTCCGGAATTACTTATCAGCAATTTACCAATACCCGTTTATCCAACAGAACGGGTGCATTTGGTTTGTGGTTGGACGGAGTGTTTTATTCCAAGCCCCGCAACATGGCACGCTTTGGATTGCTTATGCTGAACAAAGGAGTGTGGAACGGAGATACCTTGCTTAAAGACACTACTTACTACCGCGAGATGATTAATACCTCACAGAACCTTAACCAGTCGTATGGTTATTTGTGGTGGCTCAACGGAAAATCATCACACAAACTGCCGGGCACCAACCTTACTTTTCAGGGAGATATTTGTCCCCCTGCACCCGATGAAGTTTATGCGGCTCTGGGAAAAAATGACCAGAAATTGTACGTGTGGCCCTCGCAAAAAATAGTGGTGGTGCGCATGGGTAATCCCGCTGCCGACAGCAGTTTGGTGCCTGTAGTGTTTGACAAAGAAATGTGGACCGAAATAAATAAACTGGTTTGTAATCTGAACACGGGTGTCTCTCCATTGCCGCAGGTGATGAAGGCCAACGTGTATCCCAATCCGGTAAATCAAAGGTTAACGATTGATGCCGTTGGGAATAATTGGTCAACCTTTAGTTGGGAAATGTTTTCTTCTGCCGGAAATACAGTGGCATCAGGATTTTCTACTCAATCCCAAACAGACATATCTACGGTTCAATTGCCCGCAGGTTTTTATACGCTACGTTTACTGAACTCGCAGGGAGAATCGCAACTTCGAAAGGTTTCTATAGTGCATTAGTCGATAATCTGCCTGCAAAACAGGCTCAACTTTTGATTTGTGGGCGTAATGCTGTTGTTTTGTATAGATAACACAATTCAAACAGCTTATGTCATTTAAACTAAATCATTCACTGGCTATGGGAATATTAGCTGCGGGATTATTCTCCGCGTGTAACAATTCAACAACTAAAGAGTCAGGCCAAACAACCGAATCCACTTTCAAAGTATCAGCTGATCGTTTTGCTGATTTGGAGGTATTACGTTATGAGGTACCCGGTTTTAACGAACTCTCTGCTCAGCAAAAAGAACTAGCTTATTACTTAACCGAAGCCGCTTTGTGCGGGCGGGATATTATCTGGGATCAGAAGTATAAGCACAACCTGCGCATACGTAAAGTTTTGGAAGCTGTTTTCGAAACATCCAAAGCCGACAGGAAATCGGATAACTGGAAAAAATTTGAAACGTATGCCAAGCGCGTGTTCTTCAGCAACGGTATTCACCACCATTATTCTAATCTGAAGATTATGCCTGAATTTGATCAGACATATTTTGCCGAGTTGGTGAATGGTGCAGATGTGGCTCAACTTCCGCTGGATGAGGGCCAATCAGTGGATCAATTAATTGCTATGCTAAATCCTGTGTTGTTCGATGCGAAAGTGGACAACAAAATAGTGGATCTCGCATCCGGTATTGACAACGTGGTTGCTTCTGCCAATAATTTTTACGAAGGCGTTACACAACAGGAAGTAGAAGCATATTATGCAGGTAAAATAGATGCCACAGATACAACTCCGATCTCTTGGGGCCTGAATTCTAAAATGGTAAAAGAGAACGGAAAACTTACCGAGAAGGTATGGAAAGTAGGAGGGATGTACAGCCCGGCTATTGAGAAAATTGTTTACTGGCTCGAAAAAGCAGTAACAGTAGCTGAAAACGACCAACAGAAAAAAACGTTGCAGTTGTTGGTGGAGTATTACAAAACCGGTGACTTGAAAAAATGGGACGAGTACAATATTGCCTGGGTGAATGATGTTAATTCACGCTTGGATGTTGTAAACGGATTTATAGAAGTATATGGCGATGCCATAGGTAAACGCGCCTCTTACGAAAGTGTGGTAAGCATGAAAGACATGGAAGCCACTAAACGTATTGCCGCTATTGCCAAAGAAGCACAATGGTTTGAAGATAATTCACCTATACAACCCAATCACAAAAAGAAAGAAGTAAAAGGAATTACGGCTAAGGTGATTACAGTAATTCAGGAAGCGGGAGATGCTGCACCTTCTACGCCTATTGGTATCAACCTGCCTAATGCCAACTGGATTCGTCAGCAGCACGGTTCAAAATCAGTTTCATTGGGTAACATTGTGCATGCTTACAATGAGGCAGGAAAAACCAGCCCCATGCTCAAAGAATTTGCTGTAAGCGAAGAACAGATTAAACGCGCCAAAGAGTTTGCCTCACTGGCCGGTGATTTGCATACCGATATGCACGAGGTAATCGGTCACGCCTCAGGACAAATCAACAAAGGTGTGGGTGACCCCGACCAAACGTTGAAAAACTATGCTTCCACACTTGAAGAAGCACGTGCTGATTTAGTGGCCTTATATTATGTACTGGATAATAAACTGGTGGAGATGGGTGTGATGCCTTCTTTAGAAGTAGGTAAGGCTGAATACGATAATTACATCATGAATGGTTTAATAACACAACTTACCCGCCTCAACTTAGGTGAACATATGGAAGAAGCACACATGCGTAATCGCCAGCTGGTGGCTAAATGGGCGTATGAAAAAGGCAAGGCAGAAAATGTAATCGAATACGTAAAACGTGATGGTAAGACGTATGTAAAAGTGAATGACTATGACAAACTACGTAAATTATTCGGAGCATTGTTGAGCGAAATTCAGCGGATAAAATCAGAAGGTGATTTTAAGGCAGCTACTGATTTAGTGGAAAGCTATGGTGTAAAAGTAGATCAGGAATTGCTGAAAGAAGTAAAGGACCGTTTCAATAAATTGAATGTTGCTGCTTACAAAGGATTCTTACAACCACAGCTCACAGCTGAAATGGAAGGGGAGAAAGTGAAGAACGTGAAACTAGAAATTCCGGAGAATTTCCTGGAGCAACAACTGTACTTCGGAAAGAAATACAGCTTTCTACCCTATAAAAACTAAGACGTTTATTCATTAACTCATAAACTAAATATCTGCGGAGGCTTACTTCCGCAGATATTTTAATTTAAACCTCATGCACGAACTTCACTCTTTACCTCACTTGTCAAAAGAAAAAAGGTATACTTCCTTGCTTCCGCAAATCTATGCACTTGTTGAAGGAGAGCCCGACTTAACAGCCAATCTGGCCAATGTGGCAGCCGCATTAAAAGAAACGTTTCAGTGGTGGTGGATTGGTTTTTATCTGGTAAAAGAAAATGAATTGGTGCTTGGTCCGTTCCAAGGGCCGGTGGCTTGCACGCGCATTGCATCAGGTAAAGGTGTGTGCGGAAGCAGTTGGGTTAAAAAAGAAACTATTGTAGTGCCTGATGTGGAGCAGTTTCCCGGACATATTGCCTGCAGCAGCGCTTCTCGTTCAGAGATAGTGGTACCCATTAAAAAAGGTGAACAGGTGCTGGCCGTTTTGGATGCCGATAGTGAACACCTCAGTCATTTTGATGAGGTGGATAGACAGTTTTTAGAACAACTCTGTCAGCGTCTTTCGGAATTGTTCTGAGTGCATTCATCATTTTTCCTATATTTGGCTAATGCAAACCAAAGGAATCAATAAGCTGGTTATAGTAGCTGCACTGGGCTACTTTGTAGATATATATGATCTTATTCTGTTCGGTATAGTACGTAACCCGAGTTTAAAAGAACTGGGTTTCACGGGAAGCGAATTGATGGATCGCGGTGTTGATTTACTCAACATGCAAATGTTGGGTATGCTGGTAGGCGGTATTCTGTGGGGAGTTTTAGGAGATGTAAAAGGACGAATCTCTGTTTTGTTCGGTTCTATATTTATGTACTCAGCAGCCAATATTGCCAATGGTATGGTAACAGATATAAACACCTATGCCATCATCCGGTTTATTGCTGGCGTGGGTTTGGCCGGTGAACTTGGAGCCGGTATTACTTTAGTAAGTGAAACCATGCACAAGGACAAGCGAGGCTGGGGCACTATGGTTGTTGTGGTATTCGGTGCACTGGGTGCAGTGTTGGCAGCTATAGTGGGCGACTATTTTAACTGGCGCACGGCTTATTATGTGGGCGGAGGTTTAGGTATGCTGCTGTTGGTTATGCGCGTGGGTGCCCTTGAATCAGGCATGTTCAGTCAGCTCAAACACAGTGATGTTCGTAAAGGTTCGTTCATTTCATTATTCAATAATACTTCCCGGTTTAAACGTTATTTTGCTTCCATACTTATTGGGCTACCGGTTTGGTTTACTATTGGTATTCTTATTATTTTTTCTCCGGAGTTCGGCAAAGCACTTAATATCTCAGAGCCGGTAATGGCGGGCAAATCCATTATGTATGCTTACATCGGTTTGTCGGTTGGCGATTTAATCAGCGGAGTATTAAGTCAGGTGTGGAAGAGCCGCAAAAAAGTGGTGCTGCTGTTTATAGTATTGAACATGCTTTTTACGCTGTTGTTTCTTTTTTCTCCCGGCAGCAGTATCTCCTGGTTTTATATGCAATGTTTCCTATTGGGTGCTGCCACCGGTTTTTGGGCATTGTTTGTTACCATTGCTGCTGAGCAGTTTGGCACCAATTTGCGTTCTACAGTTACCACCACGGTACCCAACTTTGTGCGGGGTGCAGTTTATCCCATGACCAGTATTTTTATTCTGTTAAAAGGGAATTTTGGTGTAATAAACAGTGCCTTAATAGTGGGAGTTGCGGCTATGTTGCTGGCATTTGTGGCCACATTGTACGTGAAAGAAACTTTTGGAAAAGACCTCGATTATATAGAAAAATTATAATTTATATTTGTTCCATAGATTATCAAACTAATCCGACTTACATGCCTGAAGCAAAATATGTTCTTATTATTGATGATGACACCATCAATAATTTTGTCTGCTCAAGAATTATCAAACTCTCCGGTTTAACTGATAAGGTGGAGTGCGTGCTAAGTGCCGATGACGGCATGGCCATTCTTGAAAATAATATCTCCAATGCAGACGGCCTTCCCGACTTAGTTTTTCTGGATATCAATATGCCGGGTAAAAATGGTTGGGACTTTTTAGATAAGTTCAAGGAGATGAAGCCGAAGTTGCCTAAACGTGTGCTTATTTTTATGCTGTCATCTTCCTTGTACCGCGAAGATGTGGAACACTCCAGAGTTTATGAAGAGGTATCAGATTATATCACCAAACCATTGGCCGTTGAACGCCTGAGGGAACTTAAAGAGAAGTACTTCTCTTCCTGATTTTATGCTGGGACTCAAACTACCCACAGATCCGCGCTGGGTGAACATTGCTGAAAAACAGCTTGAGGAAATTCTTACCGACCATGCTTATTGTGAGCAAAAAGCTGCAACCAACGGAATAACACTGATTGTAAAATATGCCGATAAAGAAGGCATTGTGGAGGAAATTACTCCCTTAGTAGCAGAAGAGTGGGGCCATTTTAGGAAAGTAGTTAAAGAGCTGGATAAAAGAGGACTTAAGTTGGGTGTTCAGCGCAAGGATGAGTATGTGGCACAACTGCTCAAGCAAATTTACAAAGGGGGCTCAAGAGAATTGCATCTGGTGGAGCATCTGCTGGTGAATGCCCTTATTGAGGCAAGAAGTTGTGAACGTTTCAGGTTATTGTCCATCCACATGGAGGATGAATACTTCAGAGAATTTTACCATGAATTTATGGTGTCGGAAGCCGGACATTACCGCATGTTTATTGATTTGGCTAAAAGGCATATGCCGGAGGAATACGTGAAAAAACGCTGGCAGGAATTACTCGATGCCGAGGTGGCTATTCTTGCCTCACTTGACCTGCGGGGCGACCGCATTCATTAATTATTTGTTGGGGTTGTATTCCTGGTAATAAGCGCTGATGCGTTTATTAAGCACATAGACTTGTAGTTCAAGAGCGTTTTTAAAATCCTCTTCTTTTTTGTCAGTAAGGTACCTGCGGTAGGTTTGAAAAGCTTTGAGGTTATTGGTAGAATAAGGGAACGGGCTTTTCATCTGTTTGAATTTAGAGTTTAACACCACCATCATGTTGTCAATAGTACTTCCGGTAAAGGATTCAACAAAGCCAATTTCAGCAATTAGAAAACGTTTACCAAGGATGCTTTGAGACGAATCAATTTCCAGACTGTCGTTCACAAATATGCCTTCGGGGCTGCCACCGGCAACTTCGTAACTCTTATCATCTTTAAAGAAGTACACCTTACTGAAGGTGTAGTATTTTTTAAATGCCTGCATTAAGGTTTTATTGAAGTTATCGTTTTGTCTTCGCACGCTATCGGCCTCAGCCCATCGTTTGTTTTCCTCATACCATTTTATAAGTGGCAGGTTGTAATTAAGACGTACGAGCAACACCCCGCCTTCACCCAGTGTGCGGTTGTCTTTTACTTCTTCCAGTTCCTCAGCTGAAGGCAACTGATTGTCTTCTATAAATTTATTCAGGTTAACGGTGATGCCGAATTGCAGGTAATCCGTTTTACCTTTTACTTGTTGTGGCGTGGTAGAGCCGGTAATTGTCTTGTGGTATTTTACAAAAAAATCAACCTTATCGCTGGCAGGTATAGATGCTCCTGCGGTCCATTGGTAATCAACTCTGCCTGTTTCTGATTTATCATATTGTTTAGTGGTTCCGCTAATGCTGGAGCCGCTGAGTACATGGTTGGTAATGCCCTGGCAGATAGATGCCTGAAAACCTCCCATAAGTTGTAATGTAGTTCTGTTGCCTGGCGTAATCAGAAAATTTAACCCTAAATCAAGGTAATTTTTGTTGGTACGTTCATCAGTAGTTTTAACAAAACTGATGGTAGAGTATTCCACTTCCAACTGTGGCCTGAAATATTTGTTTACGGAATACGCTGCGAAAAAACCTCCGCCCACGCTGAAGGCCCCGTTGATGGAATCGCTTTTGTTACTGCCCAAAATGGTGCGGTTGCCGTTAAGTTTTACGCCATACCACAGCTTCCCCGGCTTTTGTTCTGACGAGGGAATTGTATCTTGAGCAACAACACTGAGGTGCAGTGCACAAATAAGTAGTAAAATGAATAATTGTTTCAATGCGGTGGTTGCTTTAATAGTCATGGCAAACTTCACAAAGGTTGTCAATCCTTAGATAAAAAGGTAAGGTTTTTTTTGAGTCCGTTGAATTTGGCTCTTTTTACAGCCGATTTCGCGAATAACTGTCCGAAGGTTTCTTCCGTTATGTCTATCCATTCCTGATCTGTCATGTGCAATAAACGTTTATCGGGTGCAAAACGTTTTTCCTGGTGTGGTTCACTGAATCTGTTCCAGGGGCAAACTTGCTGGCACACATCACAGCCAAACATCCAGTTATCCATCTTTCCTTTAAACTCCTGCGGAATGGCCTCCCGTAGTTCAATAGTAAGGTAAGATATGCATTTGCTTCCATCTACCACACGGGCATCCACAATTGCTTCTGTAGGGCAGGCATCAATACAGGCAGTGCAAGTGCCGCAGTGGTCAGTTACGGCACCATCGTATTCCAGTTCAATATCTACAATCAGTTCAGCAATAAAAAAGAACGAGCCGCTTTTTTTAGAAATAAGGTTGGCATTTTTACCAATCCATCCCAAGCCGCTTTTGCGTGCCCAGGCACGGTCAAGCACAGGAGCAGAGTCTACAAATGCTCTACCGCCTACTTCACCTGTTGTTGATTGTATGAATTGCAGCAACTCAAACAGTTTGTCTTTGATTACGGTGTGGTAATCTTCTCCGTAAGCATACATGGACAATTTGGGGGCGTGGGCATCTGTTTGTTTTTCGGGAGTGTAGTAATTCAATAAAAGAGATATCACTGATTTAGCTCCGGGTACAAGCAGTCTCGGGTCTAGACGTTTGTCGAAGTGATTCTCCATGTACTGCATCTGTCCGTGTTTTCCTGCTTTCAACCAGGCTTCTAAACGAGGTGCTTCTTCCTCCAGAAAATCAGCTTTACTTATGCCACAAGAACTGAATCCCAACTCCTGCGCTTTGTGTTTTATTTGTTGTGAAAGGGAAAGCATGATATCTAACTACAGAGTGCCGCACCACATATTGATAAGAGGTACAATAAGCAGGCAATTATTGGTCAAAGAGTCCTCCACCTTTGCTGGGTATTTTTCCTAAATGCCGGTAAGCGGTTTCAGTTACTTCTCTTCCGCGCGGTGTACGCATCAGAAAACCTTCCTGTATCAGGTAAGGTTCATAAACTTCTTCTACGGTTCCGGGGTCTTCGCTTATGGCGGTGGCAATGGTGTTTAATCCTACCGGTCCGCCTTTGAATTTTTCTATAATGGTAAGCAGTATTTTGTTGTCCATTTCATCCAGCCCCATGGTGTCTACGTTTAATGCATTTAACGCATATCGGGCAATTTCAATGTCAATACTACCGTTGCCTTTTATTTGAGCAAAGTCGCGTGTTCTGCGTAAAAGGGCATTAGCAATTCTGGGCGTTCCTCTGCTTCTTCGGGCAATTTCTTTGGCTGCATTATCGTCAATATCTGTTTTGATAATTGCTGAAGAGCGTTTTACAATTCCGGTTAATAAAGCCACATCATAATACTCCAAACGGGCATTGATACCAAAACGAGCGCGCAGGGGAGAGGTGAGTAAGCCGGAACGTGTAGTGGCACCAATTAATGTAAACGGGTTAAGCGTAATTTGTATGGAACGGGCATTGGGCCCGGAGTCAATCATGATGTCGATTTTGTAGTCTTCCATTGCCGAGTACAGGTACTCTTCCACCACGGCACTCAGGCGGTGAATCTCATCAATAAACAACACATCACCTTCTTCGAGGTTGGTGAGTAGTCCGGCTAAATCACCTGGTTTTTCCATTACCGGCCCTGAAGTAATTTTGATATTGGAGCCCAATTCATTGGCAATAATGTGCGACAGGGTGGTTTTACCCAATCCCGGAGGGCCGTGCAGCAACACGTGGTCCAGTGCTTCGCCCCGTTGTTTGGCTGCACCCACAAATACGCGCAGGTTTTCAATAATTTTATCCTGACCGGTAAAGTCTTCAAAGGAAGCCGGTCGCAGTACTTTTTCAATGTCTTTGTCTACCGGAGAAAGTTGTTCCTCGTCCGGATCAGTATTGGGATTTCGCACATCACGAAATTACTGTTTTCAGTGTAAACTTTCACCCTGTGCTTTTTGTCTTTTAAAAACAGGGTTTTAAGCTGTGTCTTAGGCTAAATCATTTGCGGACTGTATATTTGGCCCATGTTATTATCTGTAGCTATTCCTCCAGTGTGGCTCATATTGCCCTTTGTGTCATTACTGCTGCTCATTGCCATTGGTCCGGTAATGATGCCGCATTTCTGGCACAAAAACTATGTACGTATCAGCATCGGATCAGGTATACTGGTAGCGGCCTATTACGTGTTTTTTATGCACGAGCCCTGGTTGCCTTTAGAAACCTTAGCCGAGTATATTTCCTTTATCAGCTTGCTTACGGTATTATTTATAGCCAGCGGAGGCGTGTACCTGTTTGTGGATGTGGAATCAAAAGCTACCACCAACATTATCTTTCTTTTTCTGGCAGCTATACTCACCAACGTGATGGGTACCACCGGTGCATCGGTGTTATTGATTCGGCCGTTTATGCGCATTAACCGTTACCGTTTACAACCGTATCACATTGTGTTTTTTATCTTCATCGTATCCAATTTGGGAGGTTTATTAACGCCCATTGGTGATCCGCCTTTGTTCATGGGTTTTTTGAAAGGTGTTCCTTTTCAATGGACGCTTTCGCATTTGTGGCCGCAGTGGTTAATAGCTAATCTGCTTTTACTTATTATTTTTTACTTCTTTGAAAAACGTAACACCGCATTGGATGATGTGGACGACAGTGCCCGATATACCAACAAATTTATCATCAACGGTTCACAAAATTTTATCTGGTTGGGTTTAGGTATAGCTTCTGTTTTTATTGACCCTAACGTAATAGACGGCTTACCCTGTTTCGAAATTCACGGTAAAAAGGTGTCGTTTATCCGGGAGATCTTGCAATTGAGTATTGCCTACCTGTGCTACAAAACAGCGAATAAACATGCTATGCAAAGTAATGAGTTCAGTTTTGAACCTATAAAAGAAGTGGCTTACCTTTTCTTCGGAATTTTTTTATGCATGGTGCCCGCCCTGCAACTGCTGGAACATACTATGCAAACTGCCGGAGCGGATATACACCTTACACCCGCTCTCATCTATTTCGGTTCCGGAATATTTTCCAGTGTGTTGGATAATGCGCCTACTTACATGAATGTGCTGGCTGTTATACTTTCTTCTATGGGGTTAAGTGTAAACAATGTGGAGCATGTGCGGCAGCTGGTACACAGCGAAGGGGTCATTCTATTAGCTGCAGTGTCGGTGGGTTCCGTGTTTTTCGGAGCCATGACCTATATTGGCAACGGACCTAATTTTATGGTGAAAGCCATTGCGGAACATGCAGGAGTTAAAATGCCCTCTTTCGGTGCCTATATAGGGCGCTACAGCATTCCTATCCTGCTGCCTGTTTTACTCTTTATCTGGTTATTATTTTTTTAATGCATCTTTGCAACTGACATGTTAAACGGAAAAAAAATAGTTGTGGTTTTGCCTGCTTACAATGCAGCCCTAACCATTGAACGTACCTACAGTGAAATCCCTTTTGATATTGTAGACGATGTAGTGCTGGTAGATGATGCGAGTAAAGACAATACCTCAGAGATTGGAACCAAACTGGGCATACGTAACGTAATTAAACACGAAAAGAACAAAGGCTACGGTGGCAACCAGAAAACCTGTTACAATACAGCCCTTTCATTAAATGCAGATATAGTAATTATGCTGCATCCCGATTACCAGTATACCCCTAAGCTTATTACGGCTATGGCCAGCATTATTGCGTATGAGGTGTATCCTGCGGTGTTTGGTTCACGTATACTGGGTCGTGGTGCATTAAGAGGGGGCATGCCATTGTACAAGTATTTCTTTAACCGGGTACTCACACTTACACAAAATATATTGATGGGACAAAAGCTTTCGGAGTACCACACCGGTTACCGAGCCTTTAGCGGAGAGGTATTACGTACAGTTAATTACCAAACCTGTTCCGATGATTTTGTGTTTGATAATGAGATGGCAGCTCAGGTGTTTTATGCCGGCTTTGAAATAGCCGAAGTAACCTGCCCTACTAAATATTTTGAAGAAGCCTCATCCATTAATTTCTCGCGCAGTGTAACCTATGGTTTGGGTGTATTGCGTACCTCTTTTATTTACCGCCTGCAAAAATGGGGATTAGGTAAATTCAGAATTTTTACGGAGAAGAAGTAGTTATTTTCCTTACAATAAGTGACTGTCAAAGAACATTACGCTAATCACCTTGGGAACTTCTACTCCTGGATGGCGGGAGATTTTGATACCAAACAAAATGAATTTCTGCAATTTTTGAGAGAGCAAGGTATTTATCCTTCACATTCAAAAACAGCATTAGATTTAGGTGCAGGACACGGATTGCAAACTGTACCGCTGGCTAAGCTTGGATTTAAAGTAATATCCGTTGATTTTAACCAACAACTACTCGATGAGTTGAAAGAACATACGAAAGGCTTATCTGTAGATGTAATACATGAAGATATCAGGCATGTGAACAAATTTGCTCCATATGAACCTGAACTTATTTTATGTTGTGGTGATACACTCGCGCACCTTGACAATAAAGGTGAAGTAGAACAGTTCATCAAAGACATTTCTGTTACGCTTGTTAAGGGAGGTAGGGTGTTGCTTTCGTTTCGTGATTATAGTGAACCACTCACCGGCAACAGTCGTTTTATTCCGGTTAAAAGTGATGATACAAGAATACTTACCTGCATATTGGACTATGAGGAGAATAGTGTAACGGTAACAGATTTGCTCCATGAAAAAACAGCCACCGGATGGTTGCAAAAGGTAAGTGCATACAAGAAAGTCAGGTTGACCACAGCACATGTGACACAACTATTGGAAGCCAATGGCCTGCGTATAGAATGTAATGTTGTGGTGAACAGGTTGGTCACCATTATAGCCACAAAAGATTAGCATATGACAAAGAAGTACAAGATTGCAGCCATATCAGGGAGTACCAGAGATCACTCTACCAACCTGAATTTAATTCATGCTATACAAGAGTTGTATGCAGATAAGTTAGATGTGGTAATTGCTCCGGGTATTGCTCTTGTACCTCATTTTAATCCTGATTTGGATAACGATAATCCACCACAGGCCGTTGCTGATTTTCGCAAGCTGCTGCAAGGAGTAGAGGGCATTCTCATCTGCACCCCTGAGTATGCTATGGGTGTGCCTGGCTCCTTAAAAAATGCAATTGACTGGACGGTTTCCTCCATGGAATTTTCGCACAAACCTACTGCATTAATTACCGCATCCTCAGTGGGGCAAAAAGGTCACAGGTCGTTACTTGAAACTTTACATATAATTGAAGCAAATATTCCGGAGTCATCTCAATTGTTAATATCCTATGTAAAAACAAAAGTGAAAGGAAATTCCATTACTGATGAAGTCACATTGGAGCATGTGAAGCACTTAATGAATTCTTTTATTCATACAATGGAAGTAAAGTATTCCTGATTTTAATTTTTCACCAACATCACCCGTTTCACTAAAGCTTGTTTACCTATGGTAGCTTTAATGAAATATATTCCTGCATCCAGATGGCTGATATTGATGTGTTCACTTTTGCTATTCAAAGGCATAGTGCCCAACTTTTCTCCGCGGACATTAAATACTGTGACATCATGAATGAGCTGTTCTGATTTTATGGTGAACCTGCCATTACCGGGATTCGGATATATGACAAATAAATTGTCATTTTCCTGCTCCGGTTTTTGAATGGAGGCCGCAAAACTAACCTGAACAAAAACCTTAGTAGGTTCCGAAAGGCTCCTTCCATCGTACACACTGTACTCAAATACATCCGCACCGGTATAGCCGGCATTGGGTGTGTAGGTAAAAGAGCCATCACGATTTAAGTCCACTTTGCCGTTTGCAGGGTTTTTTATCAGTACTGCTTCCAGCGTGTTGCCGTCCATATCAAAATCATTCTTTAACACTCCGTTGGCTACAGTTATGGCGTCAGGTTGTGTGGTGCCGGTAATGATGTACTGGTCACAACGTGTCACAGCTGCTGAGTTAAACAGTGGTAGTTGGTCTTTCATAATGTAGTATGATTCTTTATGGTGTTCCACTACATCTAAGGCCGTGTTCCAATCGTTCCATCTGAAACGTGTGGAAGGTGATAAGGTGTAACCGTTGTGTAATATAGTGACGGCAATACCATCAGACGTGGTATCTTTATCTCCGGGTTGATTGCGGTAATCATGAAATACTCTTTTTTTATCAGGTGCCACAAAATGCAGGTAATTCCAGGGGAGTTTTACTTCAATATGGTCATCGTAAATTGTGACTGCATCTTTGGAAGAGGGTAACAGCCCGCCTTTGTGCAGTTGCAGGTTACCTATGTATTGCACATCCGAATAGAAGCTGTTGTTCCGCATGCGCAGTATATTCCATTTGCCACCGTTGCTTACCACAGAATGGTATTGTTGTTCAGGTGTTGAAGTATTGTGCCATATGCCAAATAAATCATAAGCTTCAGTTACAAAAAGCTGAGCGGAATAATTGGTTATGCGCAGTGCAAACTCAGCGCGGTTACTCACCATATGTCCATCAGGTAAAGCTGATTCACCCAAAGACGGAGCATAAGTGTCCAAAGCAATCCAAACTGTATCTTGTAAAGCGAGTGGGTTTAACAAATCGAGTTGCATATGGAAAAAATCATAATCAGCAAAAGCTTTTATCTCTCTTACAGGTGAGCCGGGTGAAAACGTTTGCCAGCTTTGCAAATTAAATGGTCTCTGAAATCCGATGAGGCCGAAGTTTTGTTCCGGAGAGCTGAGGTTGTGCCAAAGGATTCGACTGTCGGTTACATAGTCCAGCGGATCGGCTATCCATGTGCGTTTAAACCATTCGTCAATCCAGGCAAATACCATTCCTCCTCCGCAACCCGAGGTTTCAATGTTACGGAGAATGCGCATGTTGTTTTCACCCTGGGCACGTTCATCAAAACCTCCGTGGTGCATACCGCTTTGTGCAAAGTGAGCGGAGACCCAACTGCTGGGTACACCATATTCTGCAATAATGAGCGGGAATTTTTTATATACTTGTTTCAAGTAGGTGAGGTAGCCCAGGTAACTGTTCTGTCCCGTCTCGTCTTTGAAAGGCGTATATTTTGAATCTGTACTCATAAAATCCGGGTAATACGGATAAGCGTGATAACTTGCAAAATAACCTGCAGGTGAGTTACTCATGTCAAGGTTGGCCATACTCAGGCTGGCGGTATCTTCATCTCGTGCAGGCTCTTGCGGATGATTCAAAGGATCAAGTGTTGGCCAGCTGGAGAAACTTACCGGGCGCATGGTTTGGTAATATTGGTACTCGTAAGTAACCAGGCGGTTGAGCCGCCCTGCTACCCAAGCCTCAGCAGGAGTGGTACTGGTAATGGCAACACGTGCTCCGTAAAATGCAGTATTGCCGGTGTGATTGTTATTCGCATTTAAAACCTCATTCGGGTATACTTCCCTGCCAATGATATAACCCATAGTCCATTTGGAAACATCAACCGTATAGCTGCCCCAAGCTTTGCCGGGTCGTTGAGCAATATTGTTGTTGCCATGTATGCAGTTGATATTGTTCTGAATCTCTTCGTCAAAGATGGTAGTGAGTTCATATAAATCATGCGTGTATCCTACAGGTTCCTCATCCAGCCATATACCCTGAAAAATGAATACCGGCTTTTGAGGATTAGCATCGTTAATGGAATCAAGTACCTGATAGAAGTGCGGGTAGTGCAAGGTGTACAGGCGAATAACATTGAAACCTGCTTCGCGCATCTGTATAATCCAATTGATGTACTGCAGTTTGCTAACATCCAGCTCACCCGGGAACTTACCCGGAATAGAAGCTCCCAGATTAACCCCTTTTACAAAGAAGGGAACATACTTATTACCGTTCCAAACAGTAAGGTGAGTAGAATCTGTGCTGAAAGGAACAGAGTCGTTGGGATTGCATTGAGCTATACTTTTGATATAACCCAGTGCAAAAAATGGGAGTAGAAATAACAGTCGAAAATATGAGGATTTCATGTGGTAAATTTAAGCACAAACTAAAAGTATTAACCTTAAGTAAATGTTAAATTCGACCAATATGCAAAAAGGGAAATAGTTCTATAGCGGCAGGAATGAATGATGCCTTAATGAATCAGGTTAAACAGTCTGTTCCAACGCACTTTTTTAAAGATGTTACTTTCATTGGCATCCCAGCTCATCCAGATGAATACAGCTTTACCAACGATGTGATCATCCGGTACCATACCCCAAAAGCGTGAGTCGGCAGAGAAATGGCGGTTATCACCCATCATAAAGTAGTAGTTGCGTTGAAAAGTGTACGAAGTAATTTCTTTATTTTTGATGTACACTTTACCATTTTCCATTTTTAGCGTGGGGTTACCCTCATAGTCGCGGATGGCTTTTTCATACAACCAGTAGTTCATTTGTGTGAGAGAAATGTTGTCTCCTGCTTTAGGTATGTAAAGTGGTCCGTAGTTGTCTACGTTCCAAGGTATTTCTTTTCTGAAAGGGTAAATAAAATCCATGAACTCACCACGTGTTTGAACGATGGGCTCAATGGATTGTACGTTTTCCATGCCTTTAAAAACAGGGACTGTCTCTTCTTTAATCTGCATTTGAAAATCACCCTGATTGGTGAGTATTTGCAACATATTGGCATCAATTTTTTTCAGATATAAAGAGTCGAAACCATTACCGTCTTTTGTTTTTACATGGTAAATCATTTGCATGCGGGGCGCATTTTCATTCGCTTGTCCGTTCACGAATACTTGTCCGTCAACCAACGAAACCGAATCGCCCGGTATGGCAATGCAACGTTTAATGTAATTCTCTTTTTTATCAACGGGCCGTCCTTCGTTTTCAGCGGGGTAATTAAAAACTACCACATCATTATTTTTGATGGTAGTAAAACCCGGCAGGCGGTAGTAAGGTAATTTTATTGCTTCAGAGTAAGCTTTGGTGCCTAACACGGGCATGGTATGGTGAGCAAAAGGGAAGGAGATGGGTGTCATAGGTACACGCGGACCGTAGTGGTATTTGCTTACAAAAAGGAAATCGCCTACCAGCAATGATTTTTCCATGGATGGGGTAGGTATGGTGTAGGCTTCTAAGAACAAACCTCTTATTAAAGTAGCCGCAACTACTGCAAAGGCAATTGCATCAATCCATTCACGGGTTTTACTTTTGCGCTCCAGTTTATTGATAAAGTAATAGTAAGCAAAAAGTATAACCTGTGTAAGTATAACCAGCGTAACAGGTGTAACAAAACTTACCGGGGTAAAGGCGATAAGCAGCAGAAAGAGCAACACATTAAGTGCAGTGAGAAACCAGAAGCCGGTTTTTTCACGCTTGGTTAAAATGGCAAAGAAGTTTTTAAAGAAATTCATTCGTAAGTGCTAAAATGATACGTAGTAAACGAAATATAGTAATCAGTAGTATAGTTAATCAAGTTTGAGCAGGTCTTCCATAGTGAATAAACCTTTTTTGCCTTGTATCCATTCTGCAGCGAGAACAGCACCTTCAGCAAATCCATGCCGGGTAATGGCAGTATGTTTAATTACAATGCTGTCATTGGCTGAACTGTATATAACTGTATGATCTCCGGGTACATCTTTGATGCGTTGAGACTCGATAAGCATTTCATCGGTTTGTAAACTTTGCATGGGCACATTTTCATGCTGGTGTTCAAAAAACAGGCGCCCTTTCCAACTTTTCTTAGTGTTGCTGTTGTCCAGAATTTGTTTGGCTAATGTGATGGCAGTACCGCTGGGGTGGTCCTTTTTTTCGGTATGATGTACTTCTTCAATCATTACATCGTAATCATTGCGCTGCCCCATATAACGAGAAAGTAATTTGTTGATTTTAAAAAAGATGTTTACACCCAGGCTGAAGTTGGTAGAATAAATCATGCTCTGTCCTTCGCTTTCACAACGGGCCTTTACTGCATCAAACTGATCGTACCAACCTGTTGTACCCACTACCACCGGTACCTTGGCATCAAAACATTTCATGATGTTATCATAAGCCGAAGTAGGCATACTGAAGTCAATGGCCACATCAACATTTTTTAAACTGATGGATAAAAAGTTGTGGGCGTTTTCAAGATTAATCTTGTAGACTATTTCATGTCCGCGGGCCTCAGCAATTTTTTCAACTGCCTTGCCCATTTTGCCATATCCGAGTAATGCTATTCTCACGTTATTTAAGTTTAAGTGTGGCGCCTATTCCGGCAAACATATAATTCTGTTGTATCCAAAGGTTAGGTTGCAACTTCAAAGATAAGTCATCATTGATATTGAATTCAAATAAATGTGCATCCACATTGGCATCAATAATATTGAGTACATACAGTGCCCCCAATCCTATAGCGCACAGGTCACGGTTTTTGCGGAAATAATCCCTGTTTCCTGAGGCCCAGTTGGCGTACCCTTCATTAAGCACTCGTCCGTTGTAAACAGGGATAGTGCTGCTATCCTGGTCGCTGATGTAAATGCTCAGTTGTTTGAAGTCTTTGTAGTTGTCATGGTTCCATTTCAGGCCATAAATCAGGGCAGCGGCACCCACGTATATAATGGGTATTTTCCAGTATTTTTTATTGTAGGCCTGTCCCCAACCCGGTAATATGGCAGAGCGTATACTTGCCTTACGGGGCGAGTGGATTTCGCGTTTAAGGGAATCCATTCGGGCCACAGGTGCATTGATTTGTTTTTTTGCGGAGTCCTGTTGCGGGGTTATAGTTGTGGTCTTTTTTGCGGTGCTGTCGGGCAAAGCAGATTGAGCCACTAGTTGCAGCGAGGTAAGCAGTAACAGAAAAGTCAATATGGGGAGTGTTAACCTCAATTTTCGAGCATGTCAATTAATCGCTGCAATTCCTGTAAGTTGTCGAAATGAAATTGCAGAGAGCCTCTTCCTTCATCATTTGCTTTTAGGGTAACCTTAGAGTTGTATTGACTGGATAAGGTTTTCTGGTGAATGGTATAATCATTCAGCATTAAGCCATCGCTGTTTTTAGTGCGCTTTGGCAAAACAGATTTTATACTGGGTTCATTGCCCTTGTGGGTTCTGACAAGTTCTTCCGCTCTTCTTACAGAGAGGCTGCCCTCTTTAATCTGATTAAAAATGAACATTTGCTGGTCTTCATCGTCAATGCTGATGATGGCACGTGCATGTCCCATGCTCAAAGCTCCGTCACGAATAGCGGCTTGAATCTCATCGGGCAAACGAAGCAGGCGCAGGTAATTGGCAACAGTACTTCTTTCTTTGCCTACACGGTCGGCCACCTGTTCCTGTGTTAACGTACATTCATCAATCAGGCGTTTGTAACTTAAGGCCACTTCAATGGCATTCAAATCCTGACGTTGAATGTTTTCAATCAAAGCCATCTCCAGCATTTCCTGGTCGTTGGCTAAGCGAATGTAGGCAGGTATTTTGGTTAAACCGGCTTGAATGGAAGCACGTGTTCTGCGTTCACCGGAGATAATCTGAAATTTATCAAAACCCATTTTGCGAACCGTGATGGGTTGAATAACGCCATGCACTTTAATGGATTCTGCCAGTTCATTCAGTGCCTGGCGGTCAAAATCATTTCGTGGTTGAAACGGGTTAGCCTCAATTTGGCTGATATCAATTTCGCTTACTGAACCTACCGGTTTATTTTCGGTGGAGGTAATGTCGGTATCTGAATTTTCTAATAGTGCGGCTAATCCTCTTCCGAGTCCGCCTTTTTTGGTTACTGTCATGTGCTTTGTCCTCTATATTGTTGCCCTCCAACGGGCTGTTTCGTATTGTTCAGTCGCTTAATTGTTAATGATGTTATCTACGGCAGTCATTTTGGTTAATCCGTTTTTGGTGAGCAGTTCACGCGCAAGGTTCAGGTAGTTTACCGTTCCACGGCTGGCAGCATCATGCTGAATAACGGGTACACCAAAGCTTGGCGCCTCACTCAATTTTGTATTGCGCTGAATGATGGTGTCAAATACAAGTTGCTGAAAGTGCATTTTTACTTCTTCTACTACCTGATTGCTCAACCGCAGGCGTGAATCGTACATGGTAAGCAGTATACCCTCAATTTGCAGATTGGGGTTCAGGTTGTTCTGAATAATTTTGATGGTGTTGAGTAATTTGCCCAAACCTTCTAATGCAAAATATTCGCACTGAACGGGTACAATCACTGAATCAGCAGCGCACAGGGCATTGGTAGTGATAATGCCTAGTGAAGGCGAACAATCAATAATGATAAAATCATAATCATTGCGCACTTTTTCCAAGGCAATTTTCATCATGCGTTCACGACTCAGGCGGTCCACCAGTTCTATCTCAGCCCCAACCAAATCAATGCTCGCAGGTAAAAGGTCAAGAAAATCAGTGTCGGTTTTCAAAATTACATCCCGTGCCGCTACTTCGTTGATAAGGCAGTCGTAAATGCCGGTTCGTATATTTTTAGGGTCGAAACCATTGCCTGAAGTAGAGTTGGCCTGTGGATCGGCATCTACCAGTAAGGTTTTGTACTCCAGAACCGCCAAACTTGCGGCCAGATTGATGGCAGTTGTGGTTTTGCCCACACCGCCTTTTTGATTAGCTATTGCTATTATTTTTCCCATTGCTCAAATATCCTCTTGTATTGTTAGTTGCTGTAAGTTTAAAAAGTAATTGTTTCGTTGATTTGCATCAGGTTAATGTTTTTGCCGGCTTTGGTAAAGCTATTTTTGACTTCTTCATGATTTATCACAATGTAAGGGAAGGTATCAAAGTGCATCCCTATAATGTTGTTGCATTGAATCATATCAGCAGCCAGTAATGCATCTTCATGGTTCATGGTAAAATTACTGCCTATGGGTAAAAAGGCCAAATCGGGGCGGTTGTATTTACCTAAAAGCTGCATGTCCACATTTAGTGCGGTATCACCGGCATAATAAATGGTTTTGTTCTCAGCCTTAAGTAAGAAGCCCATGGGGTTTCCTCCGTATGTACCATCAGGGAAAGAACTGGAGTGTGTGGCTGAGGTGAGCTGTACTTCTCCGAACTCGAATGACCATTTCCCTCCGGTATTCATCGGATGTATTTTGTGCAAACCTTTCTCTGTAAACCAGGCACATATTTCCCAATTGGAGATTAAAGTAGAGTCATGCTGTTTGGCTAATTCCAATACATCGGCCATGTGGTCTTGGTGGGCATGAGAAACCAGTATATAGTCTGCCTTAACATCTTTAAGTGAAATATTTTTGGCCAAATGGTTGGGGGTGATGAACGGATCAAACACCAGCATTTTACCGCTGACCTCCATTTGGAAACAAGAATGGCCTAAATACTTTACTTTCATTACTTTCTGAGTGCTGTTTTGCTTAAAATACTGAAGGGTAAAAATACGACTTTCAGGACTAACCTGAAGCAATTTCTTTCAACAGGTAAATCTATTTTTATCTCGATTTAATTGCTTGTTTACAAATGCTTTATATGTTAACCAGCGAGGTATCGTGCGCTTATTTACTTGTAGCATTTGTGTCGTGGAACATCTTAGTGCTGATAAACAGGCTTTTTGAAAATCACCTTATTTGGAGTGTGGATTTCTTTTCAGGTTTAAATCGCCTGACTAACAAGATATTTTATCTTTATGAACAACTGCAATGTGGATGACAAAAGCAGGTTTGTGGATAAGCGGGAGTGAGGTTTAAAACTTGCTGAAATCAGTAGTACAACACCTCACCCGTCAGAATTACGGATTAATGATAGCCTTCTCAAGCGATAGCTTATGCAGAAAATTGTTGAGTTCTGTTGTATTGCAGTTAAAGGCAAGTACCTTTCTTTTGGGTCTCAATAAAATGCCAAACGGATATTTATTTACACGCATTTTCCTGTTTAGTTTCAGGTTGGTGTGCCCCATGTACCAGGTTACATTGGGTAGCTGGGCAATGATGTTTACGTTATTTGCTTTGCCTCCGTATTGCAACCAGATAATGCGCAAGTCAGGATGCTTTTTCAGTAATTTTGAAAATATGGCGGTGTCTTGCTGAAAATTATCATATGGAAATTGAACCACATGAATGTAAACCGGATGTTTTCTGCTGATACGTCTGAGGCGTATTTTTTTATTGTTCCAAGAGTTAAACTTTAGCGGAGGTAGTCTTTGCCCCTCTGTAAAAACAGATTGAGCAATGGCATTACTGTCTTTTAGAATGACGATGCTGTTGCCATATACGTCATTTGTTTTTATTCCATAAACATTACCGTTTCGCTCTACCTGTAAATCTCCTTTTTCAGGTATCAGGTAAGCCCCTTTTTCAAGTTCAACCGCCAGTACGCGTGATTTGTAATCAGCCACCAAAAAGCGATCAATGCCTTTATCATTGTAAAGTCCATTGTTATTGGCGTCAAACAAACCAACCGTGAAAGAGTCGGTCCCTGAGTTGTAATCACCTCCTTTGCAATTAAGTCTTTGTTCCCGGAACGAATTTCTTATGCCGGCAAATGCGCGGCCTTTTTCTTCTGTTCTGTAAAATTCATCAAGCATACTAAAGTAGGTATCCTTACCAAAGAAATTAAACCGGGATAGTCGGTAAGTTACATTACGGGCCGGGTTATCTGCTTCGGTTAAACTTAGGTCAACATACCCCCTGTCTTTAGGCATACGAATCAGACTTCCATCATCAGTAAAATTGAGGTTTGCATTTAAGTCCACGTATAAATAGGCATCTTTATTATTACAACAATTACTTACCACAACGGTAATGTAGCCTTTAGTTGGGCCGTTTTCGTTAATGCCGCTGTAGAGAAAGAAATACCCGGTATCAGTTTCCTGTGGAAATTCAGGAAGTATAACCGGTAGTTTTTCCATTTTTTTGTTACCCTGCAAGTTGTTTAAAGTGATGTGAGCAGAGGTGAATTTAAAAACAGGTAGGGGAGTAAGAAATTTATCAAACTGAGATGATACAACTTCAGCGTTCAGCATCACCGGTTGTTGTGCCGAACTGTAAAGGCTTATTACAGCTATCAGAAAGCTCAAAAGTTTTCTCATCAGCGTACTGCAAAAATACTAAACGCACGACATTTGCCGTGCGTTTAGTAGATGTTGATTAATCAAAATAAAATTAGTCTCTGCTTCTGCCATTAAGAATGGAGATATAGTAAAGTAGTGTAGCTAGAGATGATAATGCAGCAACTACATAAGTCATGGCCGCCCAGCGTAAGGACTCACGTACCTGAGTCTCTTCCTGTGAGCGAACCATACCACGTGAAGTTAACCAGGCTACCGCTCTGTTGCTTGCATCAAATTCTACGGGCAATGTAATAAAGGTAAAAATAGTGGTGGCGGCAAAAAGAGCCACGCCTATTTCCAATAAAACCGGTGTAGTATTGATGAGCAGTATGCCTCCCAAAATAATCCATTGCATGTACCGGGAGGATATACTTACCAAAGGAACCAGTTTTGAACGCATGGTAAGCCAGGTGTATGCAGTAGCATGTTGTACTGCGTGTCCGCATTCGTGAGCAGCTACTGCAGCAGCAGCAACACTGCGCCCGTAAAAAACATCATTACTCAGATTTACGGTTTTGTTTTCCGGATTATAGTGATCGGTTAACTGCCCCTCAGTACTGATGACTTTAACGTCATAAATATTGTTTTCACGCAACATACGCTCAGCAATTTCAGCCCCTGATAATCCGTTGCTCAATGCTTCCTGTGAAAATTGAGTGAATTTAGATTTGAATCGCCAGCTCACCAGCATGCTCAAGCCTAAAAATACTAAGCCGATTAAATAAATTCCTGCCATTTTAAGTTGTAATTTTTTTGTACGTGTTTGCCTGCAATAGCTGTTCCAAATGCTAATTTGTCAGTAATCTCACCACGATTACCCCTATGGCAAATAAAAAAAGAAGAATAGAAATGCGGTTGATGCCGTGCATCATGCGCAGGTTGCTGTTGGTAACAGGTTCAGTCTTTTTCCAGAAAAGCATGTAACCGATGAATTTTTTTATCATGATGGGAGTAGTTGTAAATGCAATACTTCAAAGGTAGTGAATTATAGTAATTTAAAAATTTAGGTGAGTCTAAAAAATATTTTATATTTGACCCGATGTATTCGTTTACGGAAGAAAATTACCTGAAAGCCATTTACAAGCTGTCGCAGGATGACAGCGCTACTACCAATGCGATAGCTGTTGAATTAAAAACAAAAGCGGCATCGGTAACGGATATGCTTAAGAAATTAGCAGATAAAAAGCTGATTACCTATGTGAAATATCAGGGAGTGAGCTTAACAGAGAAAGGTCGAAAAGTAGCTGTTATTACGGTAAGAAAGCACCGTTTATGGGAAGTTTTTCTGCATGAAAAACTGGAGTTCAAGTGGGATGAAGTGCATGATATTGCGGAACAACTGGAGCATATTCAATCAGATGTTTTGATGGATAAGCTGGATGCTTTTCTTAATTTTCCTACCGTTGACCCGCATGGAGACCCTATTCCCCGCAGGGACGGAACAATCAAAGATGCTAAGCTTAAAGTACTGTCAGATATTTCAGAGGGGAAATCAGTCATCATGTCGGGTGTAAAGGAACACTCGCCTGTGTTTTTACAGTATCTTGAAAAAACGGGTTTGCTTTTAGGGAAAAAGATTAAGGTGAATGAGATATTGAAATTTGATGGCTCAGTGCAGTTGCAAATAGGCAAAGGCAGCCCGGTACAGATAAGTAAAGAGGTAGCAAAAAATATTTTAGTCGCTGATGCGTGATGAGTAACAAAAGAAAATCATTGGCTGAAGTACACGAATCGGTAGAAGTACCGGTGAAAAAGAGTTCATTTAAAACATTACTGGCTTATATAGGACCAGCTTATCTGGTAAGTGTGGGGTATATGGATCCGGGTAACTGGGCCACGGATATTGCGGGTGGAAGCGCATTCGGTTATCGCCTCATTTGGGTTTTGCTCATGTCCAACCTGATGGCTTTGTTACTACAAAGTTTAAGCGCCCGTTTGGGTATAGTGCGCGGGTTAGACTTAGCGCAGGCTTCACGCCATACTTATCCGGCATGGGTAAATTACAGTTTATATGGTTTAGCAGAGATTGCTATTGCTGCTACTGATTTGGCAGAGATAATTGGTATGGCCATCGGTCTTCATTTGCTGTTTGGTTTTCCTTTGTTATGGGGCGTGTTAATTACCGTGCTTGACTCCTTCATTCTGCTGTTTCTCATTAATAAAGGCATACGGGTTATGGAGGCATTCATCATCTCGCTGGTGAGCATTATCGGTTTTTCTTTTTTACTGGAGATGATAATTGTGCAACCGCAAATGTCTGAAGTGGTAAAAGGCTTTGTTCCCACCGGCTTGGATGGAAGTGCACTTTACATTGCTATCGGGATTATAGGTGCTACAGTTATGCCGCACAATCTTTACCTGCACTCTTCGTTGGTACAGTCGCGCAAAATTGAACGAACTCATGAGGGGATTAAACGGGCATTGAAATATAATTTTATTGATTCAACCATTGCGCTTAATCTGGCCTTTTTTGTTAATGCAGCTATACTTGTGTTGGCAGCCACCGCATTTTTTAAAAATGGGTACAATGATGTAGCCGAGATACAGGATGCGCACTTATTGCTGAGCAATATCTTCGGGAGTATGGCACCTGCTTTATTTGCTATAGCACTTATAGCAGCAGGACAAAGTTCTACGATAACCGGTACGCTTGCCGGGCAAATAGTGATGGAAGGTTATCTGGATTTACGCATACGTCCCTGGATTCGCAGAATACTTACCCGAGCCATTGCTATAGTACCGGCTGTATTCACCATTATGTATTTTGGTGAAAACGAGTTGGGTGAATTACTGGTGTTGAGTCAGGTGGTGTTAAGTTTACAGTTGGGCTTTGCTATTATTCCACTTATTCATTTTGTAAGTGATAAGGTTCAGATGAAAGAGTTTGTTATCAGTAACAAGGTGAAGTTTTCAGCATGGTTAATTGCGGCAATTATTGTCTCACTGAATATTCATCTGGTTATTGATGAGACCTCCGTTATATTTCATAGCAATATTTCTATTTTGTGGAAGTTATTACTGGCCGGCTGCATGCTTTTTGTCGCACTGCTTCTGGTTTACGTGGTCTTATTTCCTCTAATGAAAAAGTATGCCCACAATATTACATTACCACATGGTTTTGCAGTAGATATTTCTTCCATCGAACATAAATCATACAACTGTATTGGTATAGCACTCGACTTTTCGGGTACCGATAGACAGATGATAGAGCAGGCCACTTCGTTAGGAGGTAAATCCGTTCGATATGTATTGATTCATATTGTGGAAACAGCCGGAGCCAGACTATTGGGGAAAGACATACAGGATAAAGAAACACAGGAAGATGAACGCATATTGGGAAGTTATGCAGAACAAATGAGCAAGATGGGTTTTGAAACCATTGCGGTATTGGAATTTGGAAGCCCTGTAGTTAAGATAACAGAGCAGGTGAAAAAATCAAATTGCGATTTGCTCATCATGGGTTCACATGGTCACAAAGGCATAAAAGATATTATCTTTGGCAGCACTGCCGATGAGGTACGACACAAAGTATCTATACCGGTAATGATTGTAAAAGCTGAAACACATGATTAATCCGTTTAAACCCGGAGATAAAAAGCAGTACATTAAAAAAGTTACTGAGCAGGATACCGCCAGTTTCGATAGTGGTGAAGTGCATCCGGTATATGCTACCTTTGCTTTAGGTCGGGATGCTGAATGGGTTTGCCGGTTGTTTGTACTGGAAATGAAAGAAGCCGATGAAGAGGGGATAGGTACTTTTTTAACGGTGCATCATCATTCGCCAGCATTATTAAACAGCGAAGTGATTTTTGAAGCAACCGTAAAAAATATCAACGGGCATGAAATCATTTGTACTTACACTGCTAAAGTAGATGAAAGATTAATTGCCAGTGGTGAACAAGGGCAAAAAATATTAAAAAAGACAAAACTGGAACGTTTGTTTGAGCAACTGAAATGAGTGAAAAGCACAAAGCACTACAATTAAATATTGTCAACAGAAAAGCATCATTTGAATATGCTTTTTTGGCTAAATATACTGCCGGTTTACAGCTTACGGGCACTGAAGTGAAATCAGTGAAAGCAGGTAATGTCAATATTTCAGAGGCTTATTGTGCTTTTGAGTCGGGCGGGTTATTTCTTAAAAACATGCACATTTCTGAGTTTAAAAGTGGCGGGCATTATAATCACGAGCCATTAAGAGCGAGAAAACTTTTACTTAAGAAGAGTGAGCTGGAGAAAATAAAAGAGCGCATAAAAGAAAAAGGATTAACACTTATACCCATTAAAATCTTTCTCTCTGATACAGGATTTATAAAAGCAGAGATTGCAGTAGCTAAAGGTAAAAAGTTGTTTGATAAGCGCGAAGATGTGAAGGAAAGAGATGTGGAAAGACAGTTGAAACGCAGGGAATACGATTGAATCAGGCTCAGTTCACAGATTTTTTACAACTATTTAGCGACTAAATGCACAGGTGTCTATTTTTAAAGCGCTGATTTACTTTTACTTTGCTTTAAATGTTGATAAGGGTTGTTTTAAATCATGTTTTTGTAGGTAACGCATTTCCTAATTTTGATGTGTAAATTTTTAACCTAATTACAATATCATGAAAACAACAAAAAAATTACTCGCAATTGCAGCATTTTGTGTTGCCGGACTTAGTGCAAATGCCCAAGCATGGGGTGAGCAAAAAGTATTTTCAATAGGAGCAGGTTTCGGGGGATCAGCTTTTGTGGCCTCAGGAACAGATGCTACATTACCACCTATTCAAGTTCAATTAGAGTTTCCTACCTCTCTTCTTGAGGGTAAATTAGGAATCGGTGGCTTGTTGGGATATGCAGGTTCTAAATATGAATTTGGTGCATTCAAATATAAGTATTCTTATATTTTGATTGGTGGACGTGGAAACTACCATGTATCTGAAATGCTTGGTCTTCCTGAGAATATTGACGCTTATGGTGGTCTTACTTTAGGGTACAATGTTGCCAGCGTAAAATGGGACGGAGCCGGAGCAGATCCGGGTGTTGGAGGTTCAGCCGGTGGTGTTCTTTGGGGCATAACAGCAGGTGGCCGATACTATTTTACAGATAAAATAGGAGCAAACGTGGAATTAGGTTACGGTATATCTGTGTTAACTTTAGGATTATCAGTAAAACTGTAATGCGCAAGTTATTCGTTTAAACATATTAAGAAGGGCAGCCATTGGCTGCCCTTCTTAGTTATAGCATTTTACCATGCATTATCACCTATCAGGGGTACAAATCGAAAATCATCCAGTTCCACTTGTTCATAGCTGCCATCACTTTTTTTGATAACACTCACCATCTTTTGTGTTTTTTCATTACCCACAGGTATTATCATTACACCTCCGGTAGCCAATTGACTTACCAGTGTGGGAGGAATGTAAGGCGCTCCGGCAGTTACAATAATTTTGTCATAAGGAGCAAAGGAAGGCCATCCTTTTGAGCCATCGCCCAGAATGAATGTGGCCTTGTACCCCATTTTACCTAACAGTGATTTGGTTTGGTGGTACAGGTTGGTTTGCCGTTCAATGGTATACACTTTAGCCCCCACTTCACACAAAACGCAGGTTTGATACCCCGAGCCTGTTCCTATTTCCAATACTTTATCTCCCTTTTGAATATGCAAAAGTTGGGTTTGGTAGGCAACCGTAAAAGGATGGGATATCGTTTGGCCATCAGCAATAGGGAAGGCCTGATCTTTATAGGCGAACTCGTGAAATGTTTTATCGAAGAAAATATGGCGGGGTACTTTGCCTATAGCATCTAAGACAGCGGCATCATGGATGCCCTTCTTCTTTAATTCATTGACTAATTGTTTGCGTTGCCCTTGTTGTTTGTAGCTGTCCTCAAAATGCGCCATACCCACATGTTCCGTTAATAAACTGTACTATTCAGGGGGGCAAATTAAGGTAAATTTGTTTCAAATACTTCGCAAATGGTAAGAGTTGGTATAGTGGCCACATCACCACGATTTAAAACGTTGGCTGAACGGTTGCATAAAATAAGCGGGTTTGATCCTGTGGGATATTATGCGGCAGGTGATGCAAAACAAGCCTTATCTGAAAAAGATAAGGTGTTCAACTCCCCTGAAGAATTAATTAAAGCCAGCGATGCTGTGCTGGTTTCCTCACCGCAATATAATTATGATATAGCACAAGCTGTACTTCGTTCAGCCCGTCACCTGTACATTGATATGCCCTTTGCTTTTGATGAAGCTCAGGCACAACACCTCCGCAATCTTTCACACGAGGCCAACGTTAAATTTCAAATCGGACTTTCTGAAAGATTAAACCCGGCTTTTATAGCAGCTAAGCAATACATACAACGTCCTTTATTTATTGAAGTGCATCGTCTCATGAATTACGATACTGAGAGCGCTTCAGGGTCAATTGTACTGGACCACATGATTCATGATATTGATACTGTTTTGCATCTTACAGGTTCAACTGTAAGAAAAGTAAGTGCTAACGGGGTTTCAGTGGTTAGTGATTCTCCTGATATTGCTAACGTTAGATTGGAAATGAACAGCGGATGTACCGTAAATTTAACTGCGAGCCGTATCTCCAGGCAGAGCATGTGCAAAACACGTGTTTTCCAATTTAATGCTTATGTAGCCATAGATTTTTTGAAAAATAGCTATGAGGTAGTACAACATACCCGTCAAAACGGCCGATTGACGCCTGAAGAGTTACAGGAATTGCTTTGCGGGGGCAGTATTAACAGTGATATTAGCACGTTACAAAATCATATTCAGGAACAAGATAGGGTAAGAACAGAATTAGAGTTATTTTTGCATTCGATAAACGCCAATACCAATCCTGTGGTAAGTTTTAATGAAGCTTTTCAGGCATTGGATGTTGCCCGCCAAATCATGGAGAAAATCAATAACAGCGGTATCGATTAGTTAAATGATAAAGAAAAATAATTTGTACAAGTCAGGCCTGTTATCGGCCCTTTTAGTTGTTTTATTTCAGTTCAGCGGATGTGAGGTTATAAATCCCGATGAAGAGATTCCTTCTTATCTGTACATACCCAAAATTACATTAAATACAGATTACCCTTCTCAAGGCTCCAATTCTAACGGCATTGCCGATGGGTGGGTTTATGTCGATGATTACCTGATTGGAGTTTTTGAATTACCCGCCACTATACCGGTTACTAAAAAAGGATATTGTAAAATTGAGATTCGGGCCGGTATCCGTAAAAACGGACAGTCAAACAGCAGGATGTATTACCCGTTTTATTCTACTTATGTAAAGTATACTACTTTGGCACCTAAAGTAACGGATACATTGGGGCCTATTGTTGTAGGATATCAGAACAATATTAACTTTAAGTTGATAGAAGGATTTGATGAACTAAGTACCAAATTTGAGATTACTAAACGTTTTCTTAAAGATACATTTGTTACGGTAACTAATCCTGCAGAAGTATTCGGTGGAACAGGTGGGTCAGGTTTGCTGGAGATGAAAGCGGATACATCAAGCGTGTTGGAGATTGCCACTATCAGCGAGTATTCTTTACCCGGTTCAGGTGCTGATGTATTTGTTGAATTGGATTATAAATGTGACTTTCAGTTTACTTTAGGTTACATAGCTATTCCAAGCGGAGATATTCCTCAATACACTTCTATCATAACATTTTACCCCACAGATAGTATTTGGAAAAAAGCCTACATCAGTCTTAAAGAAGACATAGGCTCACAGGCAGAAGGAACTAAATATAAACTCTTTATGGGAAGTGCAAAAGGAGGTAAATTGTACCAGCCCAAAATTTACATTGATAACGTAAAACTGGTTCACTTTGAATAAGCGCCTACAGGTTCTTAAGTACATGGCGTGGGATTACTTCTCTGCAGTAATTGCCTGGTTGTCTTTTTTTGCCTATAGAAAATTATTTATTGAACCGGATAAGTTCGGTTACCAGATTCCGGTAGAGCCGGATATAAACCTGTACCTCGGATTGATTGTTATTCCACTCTATTGGATAGCCTTGTATGCCGCCACAGGTACCTACCTGAATATTTACAGAAAAGCCCGTTTGAATGAAATTCTTCAAACACTTCAAAATTCTGTACTAGGCGTATTAGTACTGTTTTTTTTGTTGTTGTTGGATGATCAGGTTAGTTCCTACACGGCTTATTACAAAACTATCATTACGCTGTTAGGATTGCATTTCACCTTTACATCGGTAGGAAGGTTTTATTTATCAAGTAAAACAGCACATCGTCTTCGCAACAGAGAAATAGGTTTCAACACCATCATAGTGGGTTCTAATGAAAAAGCACTGGAGTTATATCAGGAATTTGAATCGGATAAGCGCTCTCAAGGGTATTTTTTAAGAGGGTTTGTTACGGTAAATGAACCGGAGAACGAACATCTGCTTTCAGGAAAGCTGCCAAATCTGGGGCAATATCACGATTTACCCAAACACATCAGAGATAAAAATGTGGAAGAGGTGATTATTGCCATTGAAAGTTCAGAACATAAAAAGCTGAATGAGATTATTAATCTGCTGGAAGATGAGCGAGTGATTATAAAAATTATTCCGGATATGTATGATATCATATCGGGCTTAGTGAAAATGAACCATATCTTCGGTACAGTTCTAATTCAAATTAATCCGGAGATAATGCCGGCCTGGCAGCAGAGTTTAAAAAGAACTATTGATATTGTATTCTCTGTATTGGTACTCATTCTTTTGTTACCCGTTTATTTGATTTTGGCCATCGGGGTAAAAATGTCTTCCAAAGGTCCGGTTTTTTTCAAACAGGAGCGTGTTGGTTGGCACGCAAAACCCTTTTACATATATAAGTTCAGAACTATGTATACTGATGCTGAAAAGCATGGTCCGGCTCTTTCCAGCAAAGAGGATAAACGTATTACTCCTTTTGGCAGAATACTCCGCAAGTTCAGGTTAGATGAGTTGCCACAGTTTTTTAATGTAATTAAAGGCGAAATGTCGTTGGTTGGTCCCAGACCCGAGCGCCAGTTTTTTATTAATCAGATTGTACAAAGGGCACCACACTATAAGCACCTGCACAAGGTTCGTCCGGGAATTACTTCCTGGGGTCAGGTAAAGTACGGGTATGCCGAGAATGTTGACCAAATGATTGAGCGACTGAAGTTTGATATTATCTATATCGAAAATATGTCTCTGGCCGTTGATTTGAAAATCCTCATATACACCGTCCTTATCATTTTTCAGGGTAGAGGTAAGTAATTCACTTATTTCTGCGCGTTTTCCACAAATTCGATGTGAGTTATTGGATTTATGTATAAAACGCACTAATTTTCCAAAAAATAAACCTTAGCATATGTATAACACTTTACCTAAACAGTTCTACTTGCACAAAGATTGTGTAAATAGAAAAGCGAAGAGCGGGCTTATAAAAGTCAGTTTTCTTCTGTCAACTTTTTTCTTCGTGTTGTTTTTTTCCCATCAACTATTTGCTCAGAACACTACGGTACTTTCTGAAAGTTTTGATGGTGGGTTCCCTCCATCTGGTTGGACTAACACTGCAGCAGGAAGCGGACTGAATTGGGCACGAGTTACCACCTCTACTTATCCGTCAGGAATATCGCCAAGAAGCGGATCTGGTTTACTTAGGCTGAATTGTTACAGTGTGAGTAGTGGAACAGCAACATTAATTTCCAGTTCCTTTAGTTTGGCCGCCCGAGGTACTAATAACGCTATTGTTTCTGTGTGGGTATACCGTGAGAATGGGTATTCGACTGATAACGATAGTATATCAGTTCGTATAAACACATCGTCAAGTGTTACCGGTGCAACATATCTTGGCTTTGTAAGTCGTTCACGAAGCCTTGCCCCAGTAGTAGGTTCAGATGGTTGGTATAAATATGATTTTAATTTGCCCGGATCATTTAACACTGGAACTAATTACCTTATTATCGAAGGAACATCGAAGTACGGAAACGATATTCATATTGACGATGTGAGTTGTACAATTATAGGCCCTATGGCTTATAGTTCATCTACTACCAACCAAGCTTCTACTAACCCACTAGGGGCTTCTGCAACTAATCAAGTTATTTTGAGTGTTCCGGTTACAGTTAGTGGAAGTGCTACAACAATTGCATTAACAGGAATTAATTTTAACACAACTGGTACCACGAACGTGGCAGACATTTCTGGCGCGAAAGTCTACTTTACAGGCAGCAATGCAACATTTTCCACTACAACGCAGTTCGGTTCAACAGTTAGTAGTCCATCGGGTGCATTTTCGGTTACAGGTTCTCAGAATTTGGCTGATGGAGTTAATTACTTCTGGCTGGCGTATGATATTTCTGCTACTCCCGGTAATTTAAATCTGATAGATGCACAATGCACACAGGTAACTGTGGGCGGAACAAACTACACTCCAACTATAACTAATCCGTCAGGCAGTCGTCAAATTCTATTTCCTCTGTCAGGTGTTTATAATGTTGGTGTATCAGGTACTTTTTCTACATTAACCGCTGCAATTACTGCCTTGAATTCCGTTGGAGTTGGAGCCCCAGTAACTTTTAATCTTACAGACAATATTTATGGTGTTAATGAAACTTTCCCTATTGTTATTAACCAGTTTTCAGGCGGAAGTGCAGTAAACACAGTTACTATAAAACCTGCATCAGGTGTTGATGCAACTATCACGGGAAATGCTTCTTCTATTTTGTCATTAAACGGAGCAGACTTTGTTACCATTGATGGTTCAAATAGCGGCACAAGTACCCGTAATCTTTCTATTATCAATAGTAATACAGCAAGTAGTTCAGTTGTGTTATTGGCGAGTTTAGGGACTGCTGCAGGAGCAACCAATAACACTATCAAGAATTGTAATATTTCGAATGGTGCCACCAACGTTGTTACTTATGGCATTTCTATAGGAGGTGCAACACCGGGTTCAACAGGTGCAGATAATGATAATAATACAGTACAGAACAATATTATTGGTACAGTTACAACAGGTATCTATGCAATTGGTACCAGCTCTGGCTCAACAGGAGGTAATGATAACCTTAATATTTCAGGGAATACGGTAAGTTTTGTTTCCTCAATTAGTGGATGTTACGGAATACGAGCTGGAAACACATTAAACTCTTCAGTGAGCTTAAATAACATCAGTATAGAGACATCAAGCGGAACAATGGTTGGTATATCATTGGAGACAGGCTTCATTTCATCTGTAGTAAACAGAAACCTGATAAGCAAGGTAAAAGCAACCAGCACATCAGCCTTGCCTGTTTTAAGAGGAATTACATTAGCTACCGGACAAACAGGTAGTTCTGTTACGATAAGTAACAATGTTATTTATGACGTTATTGCTGCCTATTCAACTACCAACGCTGCATCAAATTGCACGGGTATTATGTTAGGAGCAGTTGGGGTGAGCACCACCACCACTACCACCACTGGCGGTGTAAATATGTATCACAATAGCATTAATCTTACAGGAAATGTAAACAGGAATGGATCATGTCTTCAGTATGGGGTGTTTGTTGGGGCAAACGTATCGAGCCTTGATTTCAGAAATAACGTTATCAGCAATGCGATTGTTAATATAAATGCTACACCAGGCACTTCAAAATCCTTTGCCGTTTACTCACTTGCTGCGAATACAGCATATTCCAACATGAATAACAACTGCTATTTCGTTGGAGCTACACAAGGAGTACTTGGCTACATAGGTGCAACTGATAGAACTACTTTAGCGGCAATTCAAACAGGGTTCGGTCAAAACGCCAGTTCAATTTCATCAAATCCCTTATTTAATGCATCAAACAACCTTCGCCCAACTGCTAGTTCTCCATTGCTAAATGCCGGAGTAACAATTGCGGGGCAAACTACAGATTTCAGAGGCACCACAAGAAGTGTAACTACTCCAACCATAGGTGCATATGAGTTGGGAGGAGAGTTTCTTTTACCTGTGATTTCATTTACAACGCTGTCTAATACTGCTTCTACGGCCAATAGAGTAGAAACAGGTTTTGCTACCATTACCGATGCTTCAGGTATCAATATAACTTCAGGTACACGCCCCAGACTTTACTTTAAGAAGTCAACCAACGCCAATACTTTTGCGGGAAACACCAGCGCAGACAATGGTTGGAAATGGGTTGAAGCAACAGATACCATTTCGCCTTTCGACTTTACCATTGATTATTCCTTGTTAACAAGCGGAGGGGTAACTCAAGGTGACATGATTCAATACTTTGTTGTAGCACAGGATATGGCATCTGTGCCCAATGTTACAGTAGCTAATGCTCAACTTCTTTCTGAACCGGCATCTGTTAATCTCAACAGTTCACATTTTCCTGCAAGCGGAAATATTAACAGCTACACTATCGCATTTCAGTTAAGTGGTACTTACTTGGTTGGAACAGGCCAAACTTTTACCTCTCTGACAAATACCGGAGGACTTTTCCAATACCTGAACAATAACGTAATTGCAGGTGATGTGGTAGCATTAATCACATCTAACCTTTCTGAAACCGGTGCAATCGCTTTGAATCAAACTTCAGAGTTTGGTGGAAGTAATTTTAAAATCAGCATTCAGCCTAGCGCTCCAAGCGTAAGAACCATAAGTGGAAATTACGTTGGTGGTTTAATTCGTTTGAACGGTGCTGACCGCGTATCTATTGATGGCAGGTTCAACAATAGCGGAACAGGTAATTACTTAACCATTGTGAATTCAGCAACCTCAGGTGTGACTGCCGCTGTTCAGTTAAGCAGCTTAGGCAACGGACAAGGTGCTACAAACAATACTATTCGTAACTGTACCTTCTCATTACCTCGAACAGGTCCTACCTCAATTGGTATTGCTGTTGGCGGAGTATTAGGTAATACAGGATCTGACAATGATTCTTTAGCAATCATGAACAATGTTATCCGTTCAGGTGCTTATGGTATTTACGTGGGTGGTAATGTTGCTCCAAATACTACCGATGAGGTTGTTATCACCAGCAATATTATAGGTGGCGACACTTTAGCCACATCAGGTGCCCTTCTGGCCAATCTTACCGGTCTTACTTGTAATAATAATACAATCTCGAATGTACTTGGTACAGCTGCTCTTTCTGCTATCAGTTTAAATGCAGTTAGAAATGCTTCATTTAGCAGCAATACAATTACAAATATTCAGTCTACCGGAAGTAATCCGGTTGGCTTATCGTTAGTGTCAACTGATTCTAACATTGTGGTAAGCAACAACACAATCAAGAATGTGTTTTATGTTGGAACAAGTGGCTATGGCGGAAAAGGTATTGATGTAAATACAACTATTACAAATAGCCGTATAGTTATAGTGAATAATGTTATAAGCAATATGTCGGGTGATGGTTGGACTTTTGGAAACGATATTATTGCAGGTATTCGTGTTTTAGGAACATCGGGTGGTGTATCTATCCGCCACAATACGGTTAGTCTGAGTGGTACCATTTCACGCTCAGGGGCTGCAACCGATATTAGTGCAGCATTAGTTATCGGAAGCAGCACAGTCTCTAATGTAGAGGTGTTAAATAATATTTTCAGAAATTCATTGTTTAATACAACAGGCACTCAAACCTCTTATGCTGTATACAATTCAGGTGCTTCAACAGTATTCTCTAATATAGGCTACAATAATTATACTGCAGTTGGTTCTCAGAGCGCACTGGGTTATCAGGGAAGTACTATTCAAACATTGAGTGCATGGAAGGCAGCAGTTACAGCTGATGTATCTTCTCAGTCAAGAGTAGTTTCTTTTGTTGATACGGCTAATTCTAATTTAAGACTTACGGGTTCTTCAAACGGAGATTTTTACCTCAGAAGTGTTAATCTTAATAATTCACTTACCAATGCTGATTACGACAACGTAACCCGTAGGCCTATTAGTTACATGGGTGCATTTGAAGGCTCAACTCCGTTGAACATGAGTGTAAATGCAGGTGTTGATACTGCTGTGTGCAGTGGTTCTTCTGTACAAATTGGCGGAGCCAGCATTGTAACAGGAGGAATTGCACCTTATACCTATGCATGGAGCCCATCAGCAGGCAACACCTCTAACCCAAGTGTTTCACCTGCAACTAACACCTCATACATTGTTACAGCAACGGATACATTTGGTTTTGTGGCACGTGATACCGTTTTTGTTACGGTAAACTCAGCCCCTAATCCTCCGTCAGCAAGTGCTGCATCTAGTATTTGTTCCGGTGATTCAACCAATCTTACAGCATCCGGTACCGGAACCTTTATCTGGTACAAAAATGCTACCGGAGGATCGGCTTTGGGCGCAGGTGCTACTTATAATACAGGTGCATTAACTGCCAATGACAGTTTTTATGTTAGTGTAACAAACGCACAAGGATGTACAAGTACACGTACCAAGGTGAATGTAGTTGTTAACTCACCTGCAGCTCCCACCGCTTCAAATGCTTCCACCTGTTCAGGAACTGCTGCAGTTTTGAATGCAACAGGAACCGGTACTTTCAGTTGGTTTAAAAATCCTACAGGAGGCACTGCATTAGGTACAGGAAGTAACTACACTACTGCTGCTCTTACAGCAAACGATTCATTCTATGTTTCTGTAACAACTGCTGGTTGTACCAGCGCAAGAACGAAAGTAAACGTTACAGTACTTAGTAACCCTGCTGCTCCAAACGTGGCAGTTCAACCTACTATTTGTACAGGTTCAACGGCAACCATTATATCTGACATTACAGCAGGAAGCCGTAAGTGGTATACCGCAGCTACCGGTGGAACATCCATTTATACAGGTGATACATTGGTTACCGGTGTTCTGACAGCTAACGCTAACTATTATGTTGAGAATAATGTAAATTCATGTATCAGCACTACCCGTACCCTGGTTAAAGTTACAGTGAATGCACTTCCTACAGCACCTGTTATCACTACTCCGGCAGCAATATGCTCAGGTAACACAGCCATGATTATAGCCAACAGCGGTGCAGGTTCACGCAGATGGTATACTGATGCAACAGGTGGAACAGCTATTTACACCGGAGATACACTTACTACATCAACTCTTACTGCTAATACTACTTATTATGCAGATAATATTGAAAATGGTTGTGTGAGTTCAACACGTAAATCAGTTGTAGTTACTGTAAATGCTATCCCTTCTTTACCTTCAGTTCAGGACATAGCCATTTGTGACGGTTCAACAGGAATCTTAACAGCAACAGGTTTTGCTACAGGTGACAGTATTATGTGGTACGATGCTGCTACTAACGGCAATATGTTAGCATCGGGTTCAGTATACACTACTTCTACACTTTCAGCCAATGCTACTTACTATGCAGGAATTAAATCAGCCGCAGGTTGTAGTAATGCTGCCCGTACTTCTGCTTTAGTAACAGTGAATCCAATTCCAGCAGCACCTCAGGTAACTGATGAAATTACCTGCGAAGGCAGCACTGCAACATTTAATTACAGCAGTACATCAGGAAATCTTAAGTGGTATAACGATGCAATTGGAGGAACACCTGAGTTTTCAGGAAATGTATTTACAACATTACCATTGACTTCAATGGATACGTTCTTTGTTTCAGTTACTGAACTTGGGTGCGAGAGTCAGCGCAATCGTGTATTTGCTTGGGTAACCAGTTTAGCTCCGGTACCATCAGCTTCTAATACCAAGGTTTGTGAAGGATTAGCTGCAACGTTAACTGCAACTTCAGGTACTGCTGATATCTTCTGGTATACTGATTTATTTGGAGGAAGCCCTGTTGATAGCGGTTCAACCATCAGTGTAAACGGTATCACTCAAACTTCTATTTATTATGCAGAAGCACGTAACGGTGTTTGTGCAACTGCAGAACGCAAACCGGTTGTTGTTGTGTTTTACAATAAACCCAACGGAACATTTACTGTTCAATCACAATTTATGGGAGGCATTACCTTTGCTCCCACAACTGCTAATGGTTTAGCATACAATTGGAGTTTTGGTGACGGTAATAACTCAACAGTGGTTAGTCCTACACACAAGTACACCACCAACGGTAATTACAACGTGAAACTGGTAGTTGTAAATCCAACTTCAGGTTGTTCAGATTCTTCAACACAAGCTGTAAGTGTGGTATCGGTTGGATTTGCTGATGCTAAGTCTAACGGCTTTAATGCTGAGGTTTATCCTAATCCGTTTACAGGTTCAGCTCAATTAAGTTACACTTTACCTGTTGCTGAAACCGTAAGTATTCGTGTAGTAAATCTTCTTGGTCAGGAAGTAATGCAACTACCTGCCGGACTTAAACAAGCCGGAACTCATCAGGTAGACTTTAATGCAACTAACCTGTCGTCAGGAGTTTATTATGTACGTTTGCAGGTAGGTAATACGCAACACACTTTACGTGTGGTGAAAGCCAACTAACCTGTAAATATATCTTTTGAAAGCCCCGCCATACAGCGGGGCTTTCTTTTTTATACCTTTGCTCATCATGACAATTAAAATCGGACTTATCAGAGAGGAAAAACAACCGGCTGATTTAAGAGTAGCGTTAAACCCGCACCAGTGTGTAGAATTGATGCGTAAATTTCCTGACGTAGAAGTGGTGGTGCAAAGTTCCAACTGGCGTTGTTTTTCTGATGATGCTTACCGTAAAGAAGGTTTACGCATTGTAGATGACATACACGAGTGCGATGTATTGATGGGTATTAAAGAAATACCGAAAGAAAAACTTATTGCCGATAAAACGTATTTATTTTTCAGCCACACTATTAAAAAGCAGCCATACAACAGAGCCATGCTGCGTACAATACTTGAGCGCAACATTCGCCTTATTGACTATGAATGTCTGACCTGGGAGAACGGCAGTCGTATATTGGGTTTCGGGCGTTTTGCAGGTATAGTGGGCATGCACAATGGTTTTCTCACCTGGGGAAAGAAGTTTGGTTTGTATAACCTGAAACCGGCTTATGAATGCAAAAATTATCTTGACCTTAAATTTCAATACAAGAACATTACTTTGCCTGCAATTAAAATAGCTATGTGCGGTGACGGGCGCGTGGCTCACGGAGCATTGGAGCTATTGCGCTACCTTAAAATAAGAGAAGTGACCAAACAGGAGTTTCTGGAAGGAAAATTTGATAAACCTGTTTTTGTTCACCTTCGTTCAGAGGATTATTATGCCCGTAAAGACGGTAAGGTGTGGGACAAGTCAGATTTCTATCATAACCCGGAGGAATACGAGAGCTCTTTTAAACCGTACTATCAGGTAGCTGACATGATGGTGAATGCAATTTTCTGGCACCAGGGAATTCCGGCATTTTTCACTAAAGAAGAAATGAAAGAAAGTGATTTTAATATTAAAGTCATAGCAGATATTACCTGTGATTTGAATGGCCCCATTCCTTCGACTACCAAAGCAACAACAATTGAGAATCCGGTTTACGGTTATCATCCGTTTTCAGAAAAAATTACCGAACCTTTTCTAAAACATACCGTAGATGTAATGGCGGTGGGGAATTTACCCTGCGAAGTTCCGGCTGATGCGTCTACAGAGTTTGGGGAGTCTATACTCAGGTATGTGATGCCACACCTGCTCAATGAAGATACCGATAGCATTATCCAAAGGGCTACCATTACAGAAAAGGGTAGTCTTACCGACCGCTACCAGTACCTTGCCGACTATGTGGAATAGTCTTCGGTTTTAACCTCTTTTAATCCGAAATTCGCAGCCATAAATTTTATTCATGGCTAAACGAACAGGTTTTAATAGCAATGGTCAACTGAAGGATGAGGCGCCTAAGGTAAAAATTACCAGAGAGTCGCTCAAGCAGATGCTTTATATCTTTACTTACCTCCAACCCTATAAAAGTAAGTTTGTGTTGGGTATGGTGTTTATTGCCTTGTCAGCATTCTCCACAATGGTATTTCCTTACCTCATTGGAAAAATGATTGATGCAGCAGGCATTGGAGCTGATTCATCTGCAACGGTTATGGCTAATCCCATTGCACAACAGATACCGGGCGAATGGAGTTTGAAAGATTTACATTTTGATTTAAATACGCTGGTATTGCTGTTGTTTGCGCAGTTGGTAGTGCAGATGGTATTTTCTTTTATGCGCATTTATTTGTTTACTGAAGTGGGGGAACGTTCATTAGCTGATTTACGTTCAGCAGTTTTTTCAAGATTGCTCACCATGCCAATGAGTTTTTTTTCTGAGCGAAGGGTAGGAGAGTTATCCAGCAGAATTTCTTCCGATTTATCGCAGATACAGGATACTATTTCGTTTACACTGGCGGAGTTTCTGCGTGGGTTGTTTACCATGGTGGTAGGCTTAGTCTTGATTTTCTGGATATCACCTGAGCTGGCTTTGGTGATGCTCTCTGTGGTTCCTGTTATTGCGGTATTGGCCGTTGTGTTTGGAATGCGAATCAGGAAAATGTCGCGCAAGGCACAAGATCAGTTGGCAGAGTCAGGTACCATTGTGCAGGAAGCATTTCAAGGTATAGCTACTGTTAAAGCATTTACGGGTGAGGCCTTTGAGCGTAACCGCTATACCAAAAGTGTCTATTCGGTTGTATCCATAGCCATCAGCAATGCGCGTTACAGAGGGGCGTTTGTGTCGTTTATGATATTCAGTGTATTTGGTGCTATCGGGTTTGTTATTTGGTATGGTACACGCATGATTCAATTGGGTGAAGGAGATTTAACCACAGGTAAACTCACCATGTTTGTTATTTTTTCAGCCTTTGTAGGTGGTACTTTTGCCGGCTTTGCCGATATGTTCAGTCAGTTGCAAAAGACCATAGGAGCCACGCAACGTGTACGAGAAATTATGCAGGAAAAAGGAGAAGATGTTCACCTGCTGGAAAATACTGTAGTGCAGCAAAACAATTTACTTAAAGGTGAGGTAGAGTTCACCAATGTGATGTTCAGTTATCCGTCCCGTAAAGATGTTCAGGTGCTGAGGGATATTAACCTTAAAGTGAAATCAGGAGAACAGATTGCTATTGTGGGGCCGAGCGGTGCAGGTAAAAGTACAGTCACATCTTTACTGCTGCAGTTTTATCAACCCGATGCAGGAACGATTCTTTTTGATAACAAACCGGCCACTTCTTTTCCGCTGAGTGAGCTCAGAAATCAAATGGCGTTGGTGCCACAAGATGTGATGTTGTTTGGGGGAAGTATTCTGGAAAATATTCTATACGGCAAACCCGATGCAACTTTACAGGAAGTGGAAGCTGCTGCCCGCAAAGCTAATGCTCATGAATTTATTGCAGCATTTCCTGAGGCGTATGATACCATTGTAGGCGAAAGAGGGGTGAAGCTTTCCGGTGGACAACGGCAACGCATTGCCATTGCCAGAGCAATTCTTAAAAATCCTGCTATATTAATTTTGGATGAGGCCACGTCTTCTCTTGATGCGGAGTCTGAAAAATTAGTTCAGGGTGCATTGGATAATCTGATGGAGAACAGAACTTCTTTTGTTATTGCACACAGGTTGTCAACTATCAGAAATGCTTCACGTATTCTTGTTATACATGAAGGACGTATTGCTGAAGAAGGAAGTCATGAGCAACTCCTTACCAACGAAAACGGAGTGTACCGCAAACTGGTAGAGATGCAATTGGAGTTGTCGGAATAAAAATATTTCAAATTACTTTATATCAATATGTTATAATTTTTAGCTTTTTCTTCATAACTTGGAAATTTGAAATTCTTGCATAAATTTGAAAAATCATAAAATCAAATATAACAAATGAAAAAATTACTTTTATCAGCAGCTGTTATTGCAACATTGTTTGCAGGCTGTAGCAAAGACGAAGAGAAGAAAGACACTACTCCTGTTGCAGGTCCTCAGGTTCCTGTTGACTCAAAAAACACGTCACTTACTCAAAAATTCTCCGGCACCAAATGTCCTCCATGTGGTGGATGGGGTTGGACAATGGCAGAAGAGCTGATTACATACGGTGAAGGTAAAGCACTTTATCTTGGCACTTTTTCTCAGAATTTTGTAGCTGAAGGTTTCATTACTACAGTTGCCAATGACATGGATACCAAATGGGCTGCAGGTTCTAAAGGTTACCCTGTATTTTCTGTAAACGGAGCTTTAAAAGCTGACCGTCCTTCAGGTAGCGTAAACACCACTAATGAAAAGGCAATGTGTAAGGCTAGCATGGATGCACATGCAGCTGCACCGGTTGTTGCTAATACCGGTGTGAAAATGACCATTTCTGGTAATACATTAAGCGTAAAAGCTTCAGCCAAATTCTTTCAAGCTGGCAGCGGTGATTACAATGTAGCTTTCTATGTTGTTGAGAACTTAGCTATGTGGAAACAATCAGGACATGCTACAGGTGCTACAACACCTATTCCTCACCACTATGTATTAAGAGGTTCAATGAACGGTACTTGGGGTGAAACTATTTTCACAGGCTCTATTGCTGCCGGTACATTTAAAGACATCAACAAAGAATTTACAATGGACCCTTCATGGGTTGCTGCTAACATGGATGTGTATGCAGTTATCTGGAAAAAGAATGGTTCAGGATATGACTTCGTAAACGTTAGCAACGCTAAGTAATAACGAGAGTACATTCCATAAAAAAGAAAAGGAGGCCATTGGCCTCCTTTTCTTTTTTATGCATTAATCATTTTTTCCAATGCAAACATTTCATCCCGCAACCTGGCGGCTTCCATAAAGTCCAGGTCTTTGGCTGCCTTCATCATTCTGGCTTTGGTTTCCTCCAAAGTCTTCTGCAGTTGTTCCTTGTTCATGTATTGTACAACAGGATCAGCGGCTACTGATATTTCTTCCGGTTCAACATAAGCACCAGGCTCCAGTCCTTTATTGGCATTGGCCACGGTGGTTTGTTTCATGATGTCTTCTGTAGATTTTCTTATCGTACGCGGGGTAATACCATGTTCCTTGTTATATGCTATCTGTTTTTCTCTTCTGCGGTTGGTTTCCTCAATGGTTTGCTGCATGCTTCGGGTAATAGTATCTGCATACATAATCACTTTCCCTTTTTCATTACGTGCGGCTCGTCCTATGGTTTGAATAAGCGAACGGTTATTTCGCAGGAATCCTTCTTTATCTGCATCCAGAATAGCTACCAGAGATACTTCGGGTAAATCCAATCCTTCACGTAAAAGGTTAACACCTATAAGGACATCAAATTTTCCTAATCGTAAATCGCGCAGAATTTCTACGCGGTCCAATGTTTTTACTTCAGAGTGTATGTAACGGCATTTTACATTCAGTTTAGCCATGTACTTGGCCAGTTCCTCAGCCATACGTTTGGTAAGTGTAGTCACTAAAATCCGGTCGCCCATTTTAATGCGCTCATCAATTTCATCCAGCAAATCATCTACCTGATTGCCTATTGGTCGTACTTCTATAACAGGATCAAGTAAACCTGTCGGGCGAATAAGTTGTTCTACCACCACACCTTCGCATTGTTGTATTTCATAATCACCCGGAGTGGCACTTACATATATTACCTGTTTAATCAAAGATTCAAACTCATTAAAAGTAAGGGGTCGGTTATCCATTGCTGCGGGTAGTCTGAAACCGTACTCCACCAGATTTTCTTTACGCGAACGGTCGCCACCATACATGGCCCTTACTTGTGGCATAGACACGTGGCTTTCGTCTACCACCAGTAAAAAGTCTTTAGGGAAATAATCAACCAGGCAAAACGGGCGATCTCCCGGATTTCTGCGATCCATGTAACGGCTGTAGTTTTCAATACCACTGCAGTAACCTAATTCACGCATCATTTCAATGTCGAAAACCACGCGGTCTTCCAAACGTTTAGCCTCCAGAAACCGTCCCTGATTTTTGAAATACTCCACCTGCTCCATCATATCATCCTGAATCTGATTGATGGCCTGATGCAATCGTTCTTTGGGTGTTACGTATATGTTAGCCGGGAATATGGCTGCAGCTTCTGTCTTTTCTATTCGCTTGCCGCTGGAGGGGTCAAACAGTTCAATTTCTTCAATTTCATTACCAAAGAAGGATACCCGTACACCGTAATCTGCATAAGCCAAAAATACATCCACCACATCACCTTTTACCCGAAAATTTCCTCGTTTAAAATCTGCTGTTGTACGTGAATACAGGCTATCAACAAGCGAATACAATAATTGATTACGGTTGAGTTTTTGACCTGTATGTAATCGGATAATGCTACCTTCATAGTCACTCGGATTACCCGCTCCGTATATGCAGGACACCGAAGCAACTACCAATACATCTCTGCGCCCCGATAGGAGAGAAGAAATGGTTTTTAAACGCATTTTTTCAATTTCCTCGTTGATGTTCAAGTCTTTTTCAATATAAGTATTGCTGGTAGGTAAGTAGGCCTCCGGTTGATAATAATCGTAATAGGAAACATAATACTCTACGGCATTGTCAGGAAAGAACTGAGTGAATTCTCCATACAATTGTGCTACCAGTGTTTTGTTGTGACTAAGCACAAGCGTTGGGCGTTGTACTTTTTCAATGACGTTGGCTATGGTAAACGTTTTTCCTGAACCCGTAACCCCCAGTAAGGTTTGTGCATGGTCGCCTCTCAGCAACCCTTCATGCAGTTGTTTGATGGCCTCGGGTTGGTCACCGGTAGGAACGTAGTCTGAAATGAGACGAAAAGGCATTGTATGGTAAATTTAAGCTAAAGGAAGTGTAAAGTAAAAATCAGAACCTTTTCCTTCTTCTGAAGAGATATAAAGCGTTCCCCCGTTTCGATGTATAAAATCTCTGCAAAGAGGGAGGCCAAGACCTACTCCTTTTTCATTGTTAGTGCCATAGGTTGATTTCGCATTTTCTAATTTAAAAAGTTGCTCTTTTTTATCTGCACTCATGCCTATTCCGGTGTCTTTAATATGTACTTCAGCCCACTGGTCTTTTTGTATGCAAAAAATGGATATCGTATCTGATCTTTTGCTGAATTTAATGGCATTCGAAATGAGGTTGCGCAATACAAGCGTCACCATTTCTTTATCAGCGGAAACTTGTGCCATAACGGAGTTGCCTATTTGTAAAATGATACCCTTATGCTCGGCCTGAGGTAACATCAGTTTTACGGTAGTGTCAATACATTCTGTAAGCAGGAATGACTCTTTGTGTACCTCAATTCCGTTGAGTTGGGTATTGGCCCAGAAAAGCATATTGTCAAGCAGGTTCAACGTGTGGTCAATTTCATTCTGTACTGTTTGCACAATGTTTTTTTCTTCTTCGGGTGAAATCAAACCTTGTTCAAAAAGGCTGAGCGTAGATTTTACCGAGGCCAGTGGTCCTCTGTAATCGTGCGAAATAATGGAGAAGAGTTTATCCTTTATTTTATTTGATTCATTCAGGTTTTGTGAAGAAGCCTTAAGTTCAAGGTTAATACGGTCGCGTTCTTTGATTGTTTTACGCAGAGCGAAAATCAGGAAAATCAGGATTAATAATGCCAGCGAAACAATGAGGATAACGATGTTTTGTTTTTTTACAGCATCATGTGAACTCGCTATTTCAACATCTTTCATTAGTACATCTTTAGTCAGTTCTTTTTTCTCCAACTGCGATTTTTCCAAATCGAACCTTACGGCCATTTCTGCTATGTTGAGCAATTGTTCCTGCTGATAAATGCTGTCTTTATAGAGTAAGGCTTCGCGCACCAGTTTATTGGCCATTTTATAGTTGCCTTGTGCCTCATAGGTTTCTGAAACGGTAGAAAGTACGTTAACCAAATGTTCTCTCAAATCAAGGCTGCGGGCAATAGCCAGCGCTTTGTTTCCAGCCTCAATAGCCATTGGGTAGTTGTGCATTTGGTTATAGGTTTCAGCTATGCCTAAAAGGGAGAAAGACTGTCCTCGTTTGTCTCCTGACTTTTCTTTGAGTTGTAAAGCAATGCTAAAGGCAGATAAGGCATCTTTGTGTCGGCCTTGTTGCAAATAAATGTCAGCCATATTATTTAAACTGGCTCCATGCGCTTTAATATCTCCTGTTTCTTCACGAAGTTGAAGGGCAAGCTGGTGGTATAACAAAGCAGAGTCAAGCTGATGCCTGCCTTGATAAAGTAAACCGATGTTGTTGTATACTGAACTTATTTTTGCTTTGTTTCCTGTTTCCAACCGTATTTTCAAGGCATCGTTGTAGTAGTGCAAAGCGTTGTCAAATTGCTTTTGCTTGTCATAAATGAGCCCGATGTTGTTAAGAATGTTGCTGTAAAATTCAGAGTTGAGTGCCTTGGGGTATATCTTCTCTGCTTCAAGATAGGAGTGTAGTGCTTTGTCGTATATGCCCTGCAGATAATAAATTACTCCGAAGTTATTGTGCGCATCGGCCATCCCTTCCTTATCGTCTATGTCGGTGAAAAGTTCCAGTGCATCTCCGTAAAAGGAGATAGCTTTTTTATACTCCCCTGAATACTCATACAGCACACCGTAGTTTTTCAGGGCAGTTGCCATGCCCTTTTTGTAATTCATTCTACGGGCCATTTGCAATGCTTCCGACAGGTGATTAACTGCTTTGGCAGAATCTATATTCAGGTAAATATACCCCAGTTGATTAAGGATTTTGACACGACCGGTGTCACTCAGATTTGTTTTTAGCAGTAACTCCAGACTGTCCTTGTCCTGTGCGCGGCTATTTAATGAAACGCAAACCAGAAGCAGGAAAAGTATGAAGTTACGCAATTGCATTACATGCCTATTTCTTTAAGCACATGGTCAGCTTTAGCTACTTTTTTAAGCACCCACAATACATAGCGTATGTCAACACCAACGGAGCGACTGTAATTTTCGTTCCAGGCATAATCGTTTATGGTAGCAGTAAATGCGCGGTCAAAGTTTACGCCTATCAGATTCCCGTCAGCATCCAATATCGGACTGCCGGAATTACCTCCTGTGGTGTCAAGATTGTAGAGGAAGTCAACAGGAACTTCGCCCAACTGAGCATGAGCATATGCTCCCCAGTCTTTTGAACGATAAAGTTCTTTGATAATTTCCAGCATGGCATACTCATCGTTGTCTTCTTTCTCCAATATGCCTTTAATGGTAGTAAAAGGTTTATGGTATTCGCCATCCTGCGGACGGTAACCACGCACATATCCGTAGGTAAAACGTAAAGTACCGTTGGCATCAGGTATAAAGGACGATTGCTTCCATTTTTGTTTTACCTCTACGTACCTTGACATAAGTGTTTTTAAATCAGCATCGCGTTTAGTATCTGTTTCATCTTGTGTAATGAAAACCTCATTGATTACACCTGCCAACTCAATAAGCGGATCTTTAAACGTGAAAACTTTTTCAGGAGATTCTTTCATCAGCTTAAGGCAGGCAGTAGCATCTTTTAACTTACTTTTTTCAACGGCCTTTTCTACCCAGTCATTAACTGATTTTTCAATGTTGTTGTTTTTGATTTTTATTTTTGCGCGAATAGGGTCAAGGCGTGTATCATTGATACGAAAGGCATCAACCAACATTTTTTTCAATACCGTTTTATCTACATCGGCATCAAAATAATTGTAGCTGCGGGAGAAACCGTTCTTTAAATCATTGCCCTTGCTTTTTAAGAATTCCTTCTGCTCTTCTTTGGTCAGAACTTTCATGTATTTGTCATACTTGGCAATAAAACTGGCGGCATTAATCAAGCCTGATGCACCGTAAATGTTGTCTATCCACAGGTTCAACGGAGCATCTTTAAAAATGTCAGAATAAATGGCATCAATTCTGGGCAGCACATCACCATAGAGATAAGTGAGTTCACGGTCATTTTTGATGTAAGTACTAAGCATTTTTTCTTCAGCTCTTTTTTCTTCAGCCAACTGTGTGCGTCTAAAACCCTGAAGTTTGCCTTTGTAGTTTTTGGTTACGTTGGCCAGACTTTTAATTTTGGAAGAAAAGAATATTTGTTTGCTACGGCTGTTTTTGCCTGCTTCCTGCATGGCCTTTATCTGAAAGTCATACAGCGAAGAGATGAATGGCAGCATGTAGTTTTGGTGGTATTCAAAAAAGCCGGCAGGGTAATGTCTAAAAGTTCTGCCCGGATAACCCAGAATGAAGATAAAATCATTCTCGTTAACTCCCTTCGGATTAATTTTCAAATGTTGAACCGGTTGGTACGGAACATTATCTTTGGAATAGGCCGCAGCTTTTCCATCTTTACCTACATAAGCCCTCAGTACCGCAAAGTCACCGGAATGGCGGGGCCATACCCAGTTATCACCTTCACCGCCAAACTCACCAATGCTGCGCGGAGGAACATAAACCAAACGCACATCTTTGAGTAATTTATACCGGAAAAGTACATAGGTTCGGCCAATAAACATTTCTGATATCTCACTTTGTAAGTCGGGATATTTTTTACGTTCAACTTCCAGTATGGACTCTACAGCATCTTCAATCAGCTTTTTTCTTTTTAAAGGATCGGCCTCCGCTTTAGAGCTGCTTAACACTTTTTCCGAAACGTCTTCATACGATGCGGTAATCTTACACACCAAACCTCCGGCTAAACGTTCTTCACTTTTATCTTTTGCCAGAAAGCCGTTTTTAATGTAGTCGTTTACCGAATCACTTATGTTGGCTACAAAACTGAATGCACAGTGATGATTAGTAATGATGAGTCCGTCAGGTGAAATAAAGGAGCCCGTGCAGCCTCCCACACGCACAATGGCATCCATAATGCTGGCACCATTGGGATTGTATAATTGCTGAAAGGGTATTCTTAGACCGGCCTTTTTTAAGTCCAGTTTGGAGAGTTCAGAGAGCGGAAACATGCCCTCATCTGTTTTGGCTGAAGTGAAAAGAACCACAGCCAAAGTGAATATCAGTAAACGTGTACGATTCATATTAATTTCAGAAAGGGCAAATATACTTGCCCGTTTACACAATTGCGCTATTCAAAGCGCTTAAAAGATTCCTGCTCAGGCTTTGTTCATAGTGCTTATCCAACAGGTTATCTACCCACTGAATTCCACGGGAGGCATTGGTCAGAAAAATTTCATCAGCACCCAGCAGGTCGTCAAGTGTAAGCACGCCTTCATTTACCTCAATTGATTGCTGATAAGCCAGCTCAATTATTTTTTTTCGCATGATGCCCATAATGCAGCCCTGGTTCGCTGCGGGTGTATACATTTTGCCTTTTTTTACAGTAAAAATATTGGCACTGATGGCTTCGGCAACACAGCCCTTCTGATTCAGTATAAGGCATTCATCCAATTGTTGTTCGTTTTTATACAAGCCGGCTAAAACATACAACAAGGCATTGCTGGTTTTGTAATTGGACAAAGAGGTGCAACTTTTAAACTGGCCGGTATAAATACCTAATTTTAACCCCGATTCATTGAAAGAGTAATGCGGCTCAGGGCTTTCAGTGGCTTCGATAAAGTATCCGGTGGTGTTTTTCTCCGGGGCATAAAACCCATCACCTTTGCGGTAAACACAAAAACGAAGTCGGGCATTTTTAAAGGCATTGCTAGCCAGCAGGTAGTGAGCTTGCTCACTGAAACGTTCGAAAGGTAATACGTCTTCCAAAGGCAGCTGCAATAATCGGGCGCCTGAATAGAGCCTGTTGTAATGCTCAGCCACCCACATTATTTTGCCGTTAAAAGCACGCATACTCTCAAAAAGACCATCTCCGTAGCGGAGAATTCGTTCAGTTACAGGGAAAACTAATTCATCCTCTGCACACACATTTCCGTTAAAGTTAATCAATCGCGTTTTCACTTGTTCACTTTTAAACGGTACACGTAATGGTGGATGTAAGGGGGGCAGGGGCGTATACTACCGGCAAAGGTTACTTCCAGATTTTTGTCTTTAAATAACTGCAGGTAGTGCCGATTAGAACGAAAATGCAGGGGTACCGGAATGCCTTTTTTCATTTTATTAAAAAACCAATCCTGGGCCGAAATGATAATTTTATCAGGCATGTTCAGGTACATTTCTTCTACCAGAATGATGCTGCCTCCGGGTTTAGTGCAACGTATCAGCTCATCCACATAAAACTCAGGACTAAACGTATGGTGCATGGCCGATGCGGCTATGGAAGCATCAAATGTACTATCAGCAAAGGGGAGTGCATCTTGTTTGTTTTCAATAAAGCTGAATCGCTTATTTAGGTCGTTCTGATTCAGATTCTGGTCGGGCACAACGTCTACCCCCACTATAGAGATGGCCGGCTTTTGCTCCAGCACTTCCAATGCAGTGTATCCGTTTCCGCAGCCGAAATCAAGTACCTGACCTGAATCGGGTAGCAGGGGAGCAATGTATCGGGCAATATTAATGCTCCGTTGGCGTGATAATTTTTTGTAAAAGGGTAAAGAGGCAATAAACACCCTTCAAAGATTCCATTTTTTTGTGAGATTAACACACGATTCAATTTATGTTGCTGTAATTCAGAGGTGAATATAAGCCTATACCTAAAGTGCCTCATTATTTGGATTAAGTATTACTTTTGCCGCAAAAGAAAATTCTAACATAATCGTATATCATGAAAGAAGTATTTATTGTATCGGCCGTAAGAACTCCAATGGGAAGTTTTTCAGGAAGTTTATCTGCTTTAACTGCCCCGCAATTGGGAGCAGCAGCTATAAAATCAGCTATGGAAAAAGCAGGTATTGACGGGAGCCAGATAAACGAAGTGTATATGGGTAATGTACTTTCAGCAGGTGTCGGACAAGCCCCTGCCACACAAGCCATGATATTTGCCGGATTGCCGAATACAATTCCTTCTACCACAGTAAATAAAGTATGCGCTTCAGGTACCAAAGCAATTATGTTGGCTGCACAATCCATTATGTTAGGACAAAATGAAGTAGTGGTTGCCGGAGGAATGGAAAGCATGTCAAACGTACCTTACTACTTAGATAAAGCCCGTAACGGATACCGCTTAGGTAACGGTACTGTAATTGACGGATTGATAAAAGACGGTTTGTGGGATGTTTACAACGACTACCACATGGGCAATGCTGCAGAGTTGTGTGCAAAAGAATGTAACGTTACCCGTGAAGATCAGGACGCTTATGCCATTGAGTCGTATAAACGTTCATCCGCTGCTCATGCTGCGGGTAAGTTTGACCGGGAGATAGTGCCTTTAGAAATTCCGGTACGCGGTAAAGATCCTGTTGTGGTAAAAGCCGATGAAGATTTTACTAAGGTGAATTTTGATAAAATACCGGGTTTGAAGCCTGTATTTATAAAAGACGGAACCGTAACTGCAGCCAATGCTTCGGCATTGAATGACGGTGCTGCCGCTCTGGTTTTGATGAGCAAAGAAGCTGTTGAGCGTACCGGTGCAAAACCATTGGCTAAAATTCTATCTTTTGCTGATGCTGCTCAGGCCCCTGAGTGGTTTACTATGGCACCTTCCAAAGCTATTCCATTAGCATTGCAGCGTGCAGGAAAAAGCACCACTGATGTAGATTTTTATGAAATCAACGAGGCTTTCTCGGTAGTTTCTGTAGCCAATAACCGCGAGATGAAACTTGATCCGGCCAAAGTAAACGTTTACGGAGGTGCGGTATCGCTTGGCCATCCGTTGGGTTGCAGTGGTGCACGTATAGTGGTTACACTTATTTCTGTTCTTCATCAGGAAGGCGGAAAAGTGGGTGCCGCAGGTATTTGTAACGGAGGTGGAGGAGCCTCAGCTATTGTGATTGAAAAGGTGTAACTGTACCAAACAGTCGCACTCTTTCGTTAAGCGGGTAAATATGATAAAAAGGATACTTTTAGTATGTTTGACTTTACCTGTGTTTTCTGCTTTTGCGCAGAAACGTATTGATTCACTTCAGGTAGATTCCTTGCGCGACATGGAAATTCAGTTGCAAGGATTGTCACAAGAATTTGTTAACTCACCCGATGAACGTACTCGTGTTAGCAGTGCCTACTATTTTGTAAAGACAATGGCCAGGGCTATGCGTACACGTGGATCATACGAATACAGGTTCGATTCCATCAAGTCGGTTTCTGTTTTACGTGCCCCTGATAATCTGTTCAGAATTTTTACCTGGCATTTGCGATTGGATAATGGTGTTTACCGCCAGTATGGTGTGCTCCAAATGAATCCTGATAAATACCCGGGAAAAGGAATGGAAGAACGGGATGATTTGCGCATGTACTACCCGCTTATCGACCGTTCAGATAGTGTGTCACGTCCTGCTGATACATTACTCGGTCCTGAATTCTGGTTCGGGGCTTTGTACTACAATATCATTCAGCGTAAATTAGGTAAACAAACGTATTATTTCCTTTTCGGATACGATGGCAATGGTAAGGTGGGAGACAAAAAACTGGTTGATGTGCTTACATTTACAGATGGCAAGCCTCAGTTCGGAGCACCCATGTTTCAGGTGAAAGGAAAAGTGAAAACCCGGTTTATCATAGTATACAATCAGGAAGCCTCAGTTTCTATTCGATACTTGCCCAAAGACAATATTATTACGTATGATCACCTGATGTCTCCATCCATGAAAGATTTTCAGGTGCCTGAGCTGTACATTCCTGATGGTACCTACGATTACATGGAATGGAAAGACAACATGTGGGTAGAACACGAGTTGTTGTTTGATAAGAAAAAACTGAAGACTAAAGAGTAATTTTTTGTGCAAAGTGATCACATAGAATCGCTGTGGCCACGGCAGCATTCAGTGATTCTGCACCACCTTTTCCCGGAATGTGTAGTGGACGATTAATTAAATGCACTATTTCTTTGCTGATGCCTTTGCCCTCATTTCCTATAATTAAAAATGCCGGAGTTTGAAGTGGTGCCGTGTAAACTGATTCGCCATTCAATAAGGCTCCATATACGGGAATGTTCTTGTGCTTTTCCAACAGTTCAGCAATGTCTCCGTAAACCATATTTACCCGCCCTATGGAACCCATGGTAGAGTCTACTACTTTGGGGTTGTAGGCATCTACAGTATCTGAACTGCAAAAGATGTTTTTAATCCCGTACCAGTCGGCAGTGCGGATTATTGTACCCAAATTACCGGGGTCCTGCAGGTTATCTAAAACCAAAGTGAGTGAATCTCTTTCGAGGTTAAGCGCATTTTCAGGGATATGAGCCAGCAAAATGGCTTGCTGCGGAGCGTTATGTCGGCTAAGTTTTTCAAGTTCTTTTTGAGTAAGTACTACACATTCGCATCCTTCAGGTATAATTTGTGTATATTGCTCCAACCAATCGGCTGTGGCGTATATGCTGTTTATCCTTATTTTTGACCCCATGATGTCACGGCAGGTTTTGTCTCCTTCAGCTATAAACAGCCCTTGCTGTTGCCGCTCTTTCTTTTCAGACAGTGAGCGTATCCGTTTAATGTCATTTTTACTTAGCATTGAATAAAGTTAAAGCAATATTACTGTTTTTACTAACGGCTGCACTGCTGTCGGGCTGCAATATTGTGAAAAATATTGAGCCCAACCAAAAACTGTTGGTGAAAAATACCATAAAGGCTCCCGGTTTAACTCCGCAGCAAAAAGATGAACTGGAGGCATTGATTAAACAGAAACCCAACACAAAAATTCTCGGTATGCGGATGTATTGCTGGTTTTACATCAACGGGAACAAAGGTAAACAGAGTGCCTGGATAAGACGGTTTTTCAGAAGAGTGGGAGAGGCTCCTGTTATACTTGACTCAGGATTTGTGGTGAGCACACAAAGGCAGATGAAGCAGTACATGTTTAACAAAGGGTATTATGCTGCTGAAGTATCTGCTGAAATAAATAAAGGAAGAAAGGCCCGGGTGCATTATTCCATCAATACAGGTTCTCCTTATAAAATTGCGGTGTTGTATTACAATATCCCGGATTCTGACCTGGCCAATGTAATTTATGCCGATACAAGCAAACGGGTGCTGGAGATGGGGCAGCACTATGATCTTAACAATTTGCTGAAAGAGAAAAACAGGATTACAGATATTCTTCGCAACAACGGGTATTTCTATTTTACAAAAGACTACATCACGTTCGATGTTGATTCCAATAACATGAACAACACGGTTAAGCTTTCACTTAATGTAAAGAACCCCGGCAACCGAAAGCACATGAAATTTTATATACGTTTTGTTAGAGCTGAGTTAAATGATGAAGAAGAAATAAATCCGCGAATTGATACTGTAGAATACAAGGGTGTTACGTATGTGTACAAAGGATATTATGTAAAGCCTGAAATTATGGAACGTATGATTGATATCAGAGCGAATGATATTTACAATCAGGCAAAGGTGCAGGCAAGTTATTCCCGCTTATTGGATATGCAGTTATTTCGTTTTGTCAATATAGCGTTTGAGGCAGTAGGAAGTGATACAAGCGGTTGGGTTAACTGCACGCTACGAATGTCCCCTCATCTTGTTAATGAATTTATTGAAGAACCTCAGCTCATTACGTCAGACCAAAACAGTGCACTAACCAATCGTAACTTCAGGAATTACGGGGTGGCCAACAATTTTATTTTCCGGAATAAAAACACATTCAAAAGAGGCGAAATTCTTCAGCTTACCTGGAGAGCAGCACTTGAAATACAACCTACCAACACCAATGGAGGCAGGTACTTCAGTTCAGAACAGTCCATTACAGCCAGTCTTATTCAGCCCAGGTTACTTGGCTTGAGGGCCTTAGAGGTAAGGAAAAATGCCAGCCGCAATAAAACCAGTTTTAACCTGGCATTTACCTACGAAACCAATATTGATTTTGTAAGAAGATTACTTACCGGCTCATATAACTACCAACAAAGACGTAATTTATTCACGTTCAGTTTTACCCCTTTGGAGGTCAGCTTTATTCAAACCAACCCCACACCGCGCTTTAGCAGCTATTTAGATACATTGCAGGATATTTTTCTGCGCAACCTGTTCTCCAATAATATGATTATGAATAACCGCTTTACGGTTGTTTACAGTAACCAACAAAAACATAGGGGAAGAAGTTATTGGTACATTATTTCTGATGTGGCTGAATTTGCAGGTAATGCCATCAATGCTGTTCAAAAACTCACAGGAGAATCTATTGATACTACGTTAGGCAGTTATCGCTTTTTGGGCTTAAACTATTACCAATATTTCAGGTCGACACTGGATGTACGTTACAACACCATTTTTAATGAAAACACCTCTATGGTATGCCGCACCTATTTTGGTTTGGGCGTGCCCTACGGTAATTCAAGAGTCATGCCTTTTGAACGAAGGTTTTTTATGGGCGGGGCAAATGATTTACGAGCCTGGCGTCCGCGTATTCTTGGTCCGGGAGGTTTTGCCAATAGCAGTGGTACTCAAATTGACCGCTCGGGTGAAATAAAACTGGAAGCCAACATTGAATACAGATTTGATATACTTGACCCGTATCTGGAAGCTGCATTTTTTGCTGATGCAGGAAATATATGGTTATCCAGAAAAGACCCTTCGTTCCCTGACGGGGAATTTAACTTTTCCCGTTTTACACAAGAGTACGCTATGGATGCCGGTATGGGTTTACGTTTAAACTTTAGCTTCTTTATCTTCAGGTTAGACGGAGCACTTCCCTTAAGAGACCCAGGTTATGCCGCAGACAAAAGATGGGTAGTAAATAATATAGGCACTAATCGGTGGGTTAGAAATAACCTGCAGTTGAATCTGGCTATAGGGTATCCGTTTTAATACCGGATTAATTTCCTGGTTACAGATTCTTTTGCTGTTACAACACGTAATACATACGTACCGCTTTTCAAGAACTCAGTATCTATTTTAATGTCCTCTTCAGCATTAATTACATCATAGTTTTGACTATAAAGTTGATTTCCGGCCAAATCCATAATGATAATTTCTATTCTGCCGGACTTTGCATTTTGCAGCGTAAGCGTGGTAGTGTTACTGAAAGGGTTAGGGTGTACTATTGCAGAAGTTTGTTTTGTGGCATTAATAGTTACCACTGCTACAGTTGAATATTCGAAATACCCGTTACGATCCACTATTTTTAACCTGTAATAAACAACAGTTGCTGTGTGTGCGTACTCCCCGTCAATTGAATTGTAACTGCGAAGTGTGTTACTCATATCTGCGGCACTTACTGATTTGCCGGTGTATTCAAAATCTACTCCGTTATATGAACGTTCAATGTCAAACCGTTCACTGTTTTTTTCACTGGCAGTTTGCCATTGAAGTAAAATGTCTTTGTCTTGTTTGGTGGCAGTGAAGGACAGCAATTCTACAGGGAGTGGGGCATTGATATCTGTTCCGGTAAAAATAGAAAAGGAGGTGTATGGAGTGGTGGGTACGAATGTTCTGGTGGTAGCATTTACAGTTGTTCCCGAGCAGGCACAACTCCAGTTGTTGATACTGGGGGTGAGGCCGCTGTTTTTGGCCATCCGTAAATCTGTGGTGGAAGGCACTGCTCCAAGCAAGGCATCGCTGAAATACAAGGTAGGCCTGTAACTCATGCCTGATGGAGTGGTGGAGGGTTCAATGCGCCAATAGCAGTTGAATGCATTTTTCCCCGGTATGGGCACAGGTGGGTTGTTACCGCTATAGTACCAAACCGACACAGAAGCCGGTACATTGGAACCACCTGTCCAGGCAATACTGGCAACAGTTTTACCCGCAAAGGTATAAGTTGTCGTAGTGCCTGCTGCCGGTGCTGCACTGGCTGTAGCCGTGGGTGGGGTGGTGGAAGTATTGAATTCATCTGCACCTATATCGGTGCCGCCATCTGTTATTGCGGCTGAACGATCACCTGAAAGATTTTCCCAATCATAATCTAAACCGCTGATGGGCCAGCCTTTTCCGTTTACGTACCAACAAGCTGAGTTGGCTGAGTTGATGGTTAAATCTGATGTGGTGGTATTGGTAAATAGACTGGTAGCGGCCAGATTGGTGGTGCTCTCACACCAACTAAAACGGTCGCTGGAATTTTGAACGGAATAATAATTGGCCCAAGTTCTTGCTGCACTATTGTGGTAAATGGCTGTTGAGGTATTGGGAACAACGTGTAAATTATAGCCAATGGTTGCACCTGTGAAAATACTTGTGTTGTTGTATAAAGAATAATTAGTACCCGAGCTGCTTCTTTTATTAAAGAAAATATTGTTTTGAACAGACATGGTAACGTTGCTTCTCATAAAGCAGGCAGATACTCCAGTCAGTGTGTTTGTTCCCTCTATTAGAATAGTATTATAGTTGCAAGTATGGTTTGACCCTCCTGTTATGATTACTCCTCTAATATTTTGTGTAAGGTTATTATTATAATGAATAAAGTTATTTATGATATTTGCCGTGCCAAGATAAATATAAATGCCATTTGATATTGTTCCTGATGCTGAACCACTAATTCCGATATCAGATAGTTTATTCATAGATACTGTTAATCCTGAACCAGCATAGTGTGTTATTCCACTAACCATAATATTTGCAGATGTTGAGTTTTGGTTTTTGAGATTTGTAATTGTATTTTGATCTATATTGGTTGTAGTTCCTGATGTTGTATAGTTGAATATTCCAATCAATGTTTGATAGTAAGCAGTATTTGTAGCTCCTGAGTACGTGGTTAAGTTTTTGATAGTATTATTTTTAATTTCACTTTGATTGCCAATTACTCTGATAGCACCCATGTATGAGTATCCATCTGTTGTCCCGGCCCCATAACATAGCACATTTGATACGATATTGTCTTTAATATAAGTGTAAGAGAAGCCCGAATTATAAAGTATACCAATAAAGAGGTGATTTGCTGTGGAAACAGAAGAGCCAAGTTGAATGCTATTACTAACAGTACTACTTCCGACTGTGTTGTTTGATATGTAATCTGCAGCAGTGGTTATTAAATAAATTCCATAAAAAGCCAAAGGATATGAATTAGTACTTGCAGTAAACTTGATACCTCCTATGCTATTATTCTTACACATAGCGTAGCTATTAGATGCGTAACTATATATACCGAATGCATGAGTATTAGTTGAACTTCCGGTGAACCCCGTCATTGTGATTATAATATTATCTGTTGAAGTTGTACTGCCAATTCGGTTTCCGATTGAGTCGCCAATAGTAGCATTTCCGGATACTAAATAAATCCCAAAAAATACATTCCCTGTGTTTCTTGTTGAAAAGCTAATGTTGCTGATAATATTACCTTGAATACTAGCAGTATCTGTAGAATTCGCAGTAACAATAATTGGGTAAAAAGAAGTTACTTGTGTTGAATTAATTGTGTATGTGCCTGTTCCTGCTGCTGAGCTATAACCTATTGTATTGTTTATAATACGTATTTTTGAATAAGCATATTCAAGTATACGAATCCCATAATGACTAACATTGAATGCAACAATACTAAATGTTGAAGTTTGGAATAGCTTGTTTCCTTGTATTGTCCAATTATTTTGACCTGGACCTTTATAAATACCATAAGAATTGTTATTTGTAGCAGTAAAATAATCGAAGATATTATTGTTTAGAATTGTTACATTATTACTGTGGTCAAAAGTTCCTGTACCATCATCAGGAGCATATATTGCAATTATCTGCCCTGTACTAACATCCCCAATATTGTTATTGCTTATAAGAATGTTGTCATTGTTACTTGAAACATTGTCAATAAAGATGTTACCAGTGGTTTTTACGTTACTATATAGATTAGCATTTTTAATTGTAATGTTTGAAGCAGAATTAGTAATTCTGATTGTTGATGAAGAATTGATTCCCTGGTGTGAAATAGTAAGACTCTGCCCTGAGCTATTAACCCCATCAATTGTAATGTTATCAGAACCATTCAGGATTATTGCAGGTGAGTTTAAAGTTGTTGAGCAACTTAGTGTCACATTCGTATTAGGCGAAATACTAATTGATGTATAGCTAGCTGAACCGCTTCCACTGGCATTTAAAATTGCAGATGCCGTAAGTGTATGGCTGGCAGTAAGTGTAATGGTTATTGTACCGGTATGCGTTCCGTTGTTAATGGCAGTAAAAGCTGCTGTAAGCGTTCCATAATTAGTGGGTGGTCCGCCTGTAGTTACAGCAACCTGTGCATTGGCTATAAACGAAACCACAAGAAAAGGCAGACAAATAAGGCCGTATATTATCTTACGTACCATTTATTTAGGGGGCTTGTGACACAAATTTACACAATTTTTCAACATTTCAATTTTATGATGAAAAATAAAGTGTTGAAAATTAGTTTAATGGCTAAGAGACAGTTTAACTAGAGAGGTTTTACCGTTACACGATACACTTAAAAAGTAAAGCCCTGAAGCGGCTTTGAAAGGGAACTCCAACTTTAAGGGGGTATGTGCGGTAAGGGTAATTTCTTGCATTAACCACACTTTACCTGTAATATCCGTAAGCTCAAGGTGAGCAGGTACTTCCTGCCCCTCAGGCATTGCTATATAAAATGTGCCGTTTGTAGGAGACGGGTAAACAGAAATGGCACCATTTGTCAGAGTTCGCTCTATTTTTCGTACTTCAGAGTAACTGAAGGCACCATCTGCATCTACCATTTTGAGTCGGTAGTAGGTTATTGGAGTTGTAATCGGAGTCGCATCTTCAAATGCGTATTCTTGGGTACTAATACTATTTCCCGCTGCTGCAACGGTTCCTGTTTTTGAAAAGATGTTTCCATCGGTGCTGCGTTCAATATCAAAATACGCGCTGTTTTGTTCGCTGGCAGTGGCCCAGGTTAATCGTGCTTTATCCAGATAGGGTGTTGCCGTAAAACTCAATAACTCCACAGGTAACGGGTTGTTGTTGTCGGTTGCTGTAAAGAAGGAGAATGACGTATAACTTGCTGTATTGTTAAAGGAATAAGTATTTGCATCCATGTTGGTACTGCTGCAGGCACAACTCCAACCGCTGGGGGCGTTGGAACTGTTTTTAGCCATGCGTAAATCTGAGGTAGAGGGCACTGCTCCCATAACCGCAGGAGACATCCACAGTTTAAGTTTATAATTCAAGTCGGCTGTTGCTGTGGCATCTATTTTCCAATAGCAGTTGGCTGCATTTTTACCGGGAATAGGGTAGGGAGGATTGTTGCCGGAGTAATACAATACTGTAGGTTGAGCGGTGGGTAAAGTGGAGCCGGTTTGCCAGTCAATTTGTGCAATGGTACGTCCGCCAAATACATACACCGAAGATTGCCCAGCGGCAAAAGTACCGGTATGTGTGGCTGCAGGTGGTGCAACGGATGGTACCACTTCATCGGCACCAATATCGGTGGCTCCGTCACTTAATGAGGCTGAGCGATCCCCGTTCAGTTGTTCCCAGTCATAGTCAATGTCTGCAATGGGTATTCCTTTGCCGTTAATGTACCAGCTGTTGGCATTAGCGGGGTTAATGCGCAGGTCTCCGGTATCCGGATGCATGAACATACTAGCTAAGCTACCTGCGGAAGCACACCAACTGTATTTGTCATTGGGGTTGGATGTAGTGTAGTAGTTGTACCATGAACGGTTGTTTCCTCCCCACCTAAACAGAGATGATGTGTCAGAAGCAATGTAAAGATTATAATTACTATTTAGGTTGTTAGTTGATGAATTAAATAATGTATAATTTGTCCCTAATGTCCGACCATTAAACAGCAAGTTATTCATCAGGATATAAGTGCCTCCACCGTTTCGTGTGAAACATGAAGATATTCCGTTTGTGCTGTTTCCACCGCTAATATAGACACTGTTATAGTATATGTTGTTGTTATTTCCACTTTCAATATTAATGCCGTGTACCTCTTTAGTATTATTGGTAGCATGAGTAATAGTGTTATTTCCAATGTTCCAATGTCCGTTATTAAAGTTGAGATAAATTGCAGCTGCATATGTTGGGTTTGCAGAAGTGCAGCTCAAATTGTTAATGCGGTTGAGATTACAATTCGAAACGGGAAGAGACGTTGAACTACCTGCTCTTACATGGATTCCATTTACGCGCACATATGAGCCTGTTGTACTTTGATTATTGCTAAGGTATTTTATGGTATTACTACTTATTTTATGATTACCGGTTATAGAAGTCATATATATACCAAATACAAAAAGGGTTGAGCTTGTAGAAGTGGAGTAACCGTATCCTTTTAACTCAGAAACGGTGTTTCCTGTTATGGATACATTAAACCCATTACTAATTTGAATTCCCCCAATTGTAGCAGTATTGCCATGACCCCTGTTTTCTATATTCTGAATAGTATTATTATTAATAGCAATTCCTGTAATTGGGGGGGTATTGTTTATTCCTATGAAAGTATAAGCTGCAACATTAGTTCCTGAGGCAGCCCCTAAAAACATTGTTCTGCTACTGTTGCCAATTACATTACTTGATATTTCTGATGTGCCACCGTTTATACCATAAAATGTCAAAGCGTATGTTGAGTTTATAGTAGAGTGGCTAACCAGAAAATCAGATATTGTATTATTTTTTATCGTACCATTTGCTCCAGACACGATGCCATTTACCAATGACCCCGGGCTTGCAGAAGTTGAGTTAGTAAAAGTTACTGAAATATTGGCACTATTTCCTCCAATAATATTGCCGTTGGTATTGCCAATATTAATGTTTCCGGCTCTGGCCCATATCGCAGAAAACACCCCGAAGGAAGTGTTGGCCGATAGTGATGCCCCTGTGGCATTGGTTGAGAAATTGATGGCCCGTATAATATTCCCGTCAACAGTAGAAGTGGCCGTAGAACTCAACCACAAGGTAATGCCCCAGAAATATACGTCAGCATTGGTGTTTACAGAGTAAGTGCCCGTGCCGCTGGAGTTAGCATGGCCAATGAGGTTATTGCTAATAGTAAAGCCACCATGACTTATACTGTAAATCCAAATAGCTCCGTGAAAGCGTGTGGCTGAAACACTTAAAGTTAAACCGGATGTTTGATAAAAACGATTGCCGGTAATGTTCCATCCGCTGTGCCCGTCTAAAATATAAATGCCAAAGGAGTGGTTGCTGTTGCTGCCATAATTGTAAATGTTGTTGTTGCTTACCGTAACATTGGTAGAGTATTGTCCGCTGGGAGAACTGGAAGTCGTTTCTCCACGGGCAATAATGCCGTAGGTTGGGTTTCCTGAACCTGATGAGCCTATGCTGTTATTGCTGATGGTATTATTGGAGTTACCAATGTTGCCCATAAAAGTAATTACTCCCCAAAAATCAGTAGTGTTGGAGCTTAGAAAGGTACAATTGGTAAAAAGGTTGTTGGAAGCCCCGTTGGTTAATTGTATGATATGCCCCTGAGAGGTATTACTGTTGGTAAAGGTGAGGCTGTTTGTTCCGCTATTAATGCCGTTGATGGTAACATTATCAGCACCGTTTAAAAGAATCAGGGGGCCGTTGGCTGAGCCTGAAATAGTAAAATTTCCACCGGAAGGACTGATGTTAATGGAGGTGTAATTGGCAGAACCCACACCGCTTGCTGCAAGTGTGGCTGTTGAAGAGCTGAGAGAACTGTTGGCCGTTATGAGTATTGAAATACTACCGCCATGTGTTCCGTTATTAATGGCTGAGAAAGCCGTAGAAAGCGTACCATACGTATTTGAACCGCCTACGGTTCCGCTCACTGTAACCTGAGCATTTACTGTATTGGCAGTAACTAATGCGAGTAAAAATAATATTAAACGTAAAGGTTTCATTAGGTTTGTAAAAGCGAATTTATGCAAAATAGGCTTAAAAGCAAATGGTTAAGTTACTTTATTCAAGACTAACGATAGGCAACAACAGTTGCATCAAAGACTAAAATCAACCGGAGGAATACCCTTGCTTATCAGGTAGGCATTTGTTTTTGAGAAAGGTTTTGACCCCAAAAATCCGTTGTGTGCTGAAAGTGGTGAGGGGTGTGCCGAGGCTATAACATGGTGTTTGCTTTCATCAATTAACGTGCGTTTACTTTGAGCATAACGGCCCCATAAAATAAAAACAACGTGTGTTTTATTTTCTGAAATAGCCTGAATAGTTTTGTCGGTGAAAACCTCCCAACCCTTGTTTTGATGAGAACCGGCTTCATGTGCCCTTACAGTTAGGGTGGCGTTGAGTAACAATATACCTTGCTGTGCCCATGCACTTAAATCACCATGAGAGGGAATGGGGATGTTTAAATCTGCCTGCAGTTCTTTAAAAATGTTGACTAAAGAGGGTGGTGGTTTAACCCCTCGGTTAACTGAAAAACATAAGCCGTTCGCTTGTCCCGGCCCGTGGTAGGGGTCTTGCCCCAGTATCACTACTTTAACCTGGTCAAATGGAGTTGCATCAAATGCTGCAAAAATTTGTTTGCCCGGGGGATAGATAATTTTTCCGCTGTTTTTTTCGGCTATGAGAAATGTTTTGAGCGAGGCAAAATAAGCTGAGTTGAACTCTTCATGAAGTAGTTTTTTCCAGCTTTCATCCAATTGAACAGATGAGGAGGCCATGGTTTAAACTTTTACTACCCAGCCAAACGTATCAGCGATTTTGGCCGTTTTAATATCTTCCATGGTTTGTTTCAGCATCTTTGAAACCACCCTTGTTTCGGCTTCAGGAAGTTCATAGTCTGTGCCTTTATAACCTATAGTAGATATAGGGGCAATGGTGGCTGCCGTACCCGTGCCGAATGCATCCGTTAGTTTACCTTGTTGACAAGCATCAATCACCTCTGTAATTTTCACTTTGCGTTCTTCTACCCGGTAGCCGTTGTGGCGTAAAATTTCAATGCATGATTTGCGGGTTACCCCATCCAGAATGTTGCCATCCAATTGAGGTGTTACTACTGTTCCGTCAATTTCAAAAAACAGGTTGGTGGTTCCTGATTCTTCCACGTAGGTAAAATCACGTCCGTCCATCCATATAATTTGATCGTATCCTTCTTTTTGTGCTTCCAGTGTGGGCAACATGGAAATTCCATAGTTTCCGGCAGCTTTGGCAAAGCCAGCGCCTCCGTCAAAAGAGCGTACGTATTTCTCAGCTACCTTTACTCTAAGCGGCTTGTTGTAGTATGCGTTTACAGGGCAACAAAAAATCATGAAGGAGTAGTTGGCAGAGGGGCGTACACCAATAAAATCATCCGTGGCAAACATAAAAGGACGTACATACAGTCCGCTGCCTTCTTTAGTGGGTATCCAGTTGATGTCTTTAGCAATAAGTGTTTTTAAGCCGGCCATAAAAATGTCGTCAGGAATCTCGGGCATACACATTCTTCGGGCTGAGGCATTTAATCTGGCCCAGTTATCCATCGGTCTGAACAGAAGTGCCTCCCCTGCGGTATTTTTGTAAGCCTTCATTCCCTCAAAAATTCCCTGTCCGTAGTGGATTACACTCATAGCCGGACTGAACGGTATGGGGCCAAAAGGAATAATGCGCGCATTTTGCCATGTTCCCTCACTGTAATCAACGCAAAACATGTGGTCGGTAAATATTTTTCCGAACTGCACATTATCAAAGTCACATTGATCTATTCTGGAGGCGGTGGAGGTTGTTACTTTTATTTCCATGTAAAAACCCTTTGTTGGGGTGGCCAAATTTCGTGTAATTTGCCTCGAAAACAAATTATGAGTACAGATAATTCCACAAGGCCTGATTTGCATGCTATTGCTATGCTTTTTGATGAGCCGTTAATCGTTCACAGAACCGCAGTTACGCCCGAAAAAGCAAGTCTGCCACAGTACACCGGAGCCAATCAAAAAGGGCTGGTTTTTCTTAGGGCGGTAGCGGATACTGAAAATGAAATTCTTGATCAGTTACTCAATGACATTATAGTTAAGGGGCTAAAATATACCGAAGATGATTGTGCTCAGATTACTTGGGACAATAATTTTGGATGGAATGAACTGAAGTCGCTAACATCCGTTAAACACCTGGTACTGTTTGGTGTGGACCCCCAACAGTTAGGCATCAGAAGAAATGCCACAGAGAAATATGTTCCCTTTTTTACTGAAGATACTCAGGTAATAACAGCCGATTCATTGCAAAAGATAAGTGACGATGTGAATGTGAAGAAGAAGTTCTGGCAGGCGTTGCAAACTATTTTAAAGAAGTAAGATGAAAAACCTGATTTTCGCCTCACACAATGCGCATAAAGTAAAAGAGATAAATCAGTTACTGGAGGGCAAATACAACGTACAGTCATTGGCTGAAAGCGGTTTTACCGAGGAAATTGAAGAGACGGGCAGTACTTTAACGGAGAACGCATTACTAAAAGCGAGATGTATTTACAGCAAGTTGCATTGCGATTGTTTTGCTGATGATACTGGTTTGGAAGTCGATGCCTTAGGGGGCAGGCCGGGTGTTTATTCCGCCAGGTATGCCGGTGAGCCAAAAAACGACAGGAACAATATTCTTTTACTGTTGCAGGAATTGCAGGGAATAAAGAAAAGAACAGCCAGATTTAAGACGGTTATAGCCCTGATTATAGAAGGAAAGGAATACTTGTTTGAAGGAGTAGTGGAAGGAAGTATTTCTGAAGAGGTGAACGGAGATAACGGGTTTGGTTATGACCCGGTTTTTATTCCGGCAGGTTACGACACAACCTTTGCTGAAATGACAGCCGCGCAAAAGAATGACATCAGTCACCGGGCAATAGCAGTAAGGAAGTTAGCTGATTTTTTGTGTTCGGCTTAAAATTTATGCCTGTCCTCTTTCCGCTTTTTTAGCTTTCAGATTTTTTTCACGCATAAAGTTGCTCTCATTCTTATTTTGCTGAATGAGGAATTCAGGTATAAAACACAGAATTAAAGCTATACCCGAAACGGTAAGCAGGTGATTCATTACAGGTGCGTCTTTCATAATGAAACCCATAATCACAAAAATGATATTGATGAGGTAGAGAAGCAAAGAGGCTTCTGCGTGGTTTAAACCCAGTTGAAGAATGGAGTGGTGTAAGTGGTTTTGGTCAGCTTTCAGAGGAGATTGACGTTTCACCACACGCAGTATAAACACCCGCAATGTATCAGCCAGAGGTAAAATAAGGATAGAAATAGCAATGGAGGGTAAAGTGCCCGAGTTAAAGCTAAAGTTAACGGGTTTAACAGCTGCTGAATTAATGAATACGAGGGTGAAAATAGAAATAATGAATCCGATGGTGAGTGCACCGGAATCTCCCATAAAGATGCGTGCAGGGTTAAAGTTATAGAACAAGAAACCCAACAAAGCACCGGCCAATCCGAATGCGATAACCGACCAACCTATGTAGCCTATAAAGTTGAACCATATACCAAAGGTAAGGGCGGTAATCATTCCTATGCCTCCGGCTAATCCGTCAATACCATCAATGAGGTTGAACGAATTGGTAATTACAATAATGGTGAAGGTGGTAATGAGAAAGCTGGCTACGTAAGGGATTTCATGTATTCCAAAAATACCGTAAAAAGAAGAGATGCGGATATCTGATCCTAAAATGATGATGATGGCAGCGAGAATCTGAGAGATTAATTTTTTGTAAGGAGTCAGCTTAACCAAATCGTCTTTGAGGCCGGAGAAGAATAATATAAACAGCGCAGCTTCAAAGTACTGTAAACGTGGCAGGTCGGTCCATATACCCCAAAGTGTGGTGGAGAAAAAGAATCCGGCAAAAATGGCTAACCCACCCAGGCGGGGAATGTCTTCGCTGTGAATCTTCCTTTCATCAGGAACATCAAACAAGCCTTTCATGGTGGAGACCATGCGTATAGTTGGAATGGCGAATATAACAACCGCAAGTGCAGTGAAAAAGGATAGTATTAAATTTATCATGCGGTGTTTTTCTTTGTTGTGACAAATATCCGTTGTTTGAACCCTGACATCAAAAATATTTATCCTCGCTTATGCCGTGTTCGTCTAATTTAGTGTAAAATGGTGTTGGCCGTTTTTTGTAAAATTTCTTCCGCTCTCTTTTTGCTAGAAGCTTCAGCATAAGTTCTTAATACAGGCTCGGTTCCGCTCGGACGAATCATTACCCATTCACCGTTACCCAGATGGAACTTATACCCGTCTAAATCTTCTGTGCGCTCTACAATAAGGTCGTCAAATGCTTTGTACATACCCTTGTTACAATTGCTTATAATTTCCTGTTTTTTCTCTTCTTTAAGATGAAGGTCGTTACGTTCCATGGAGAAAGTGCCGGTTACTTCATAAACCTCCTGTATGAGTTCATCAAGTGATTTCCCGGTTTTGGCCATAAACTCCCACAGGGTAATGCCAATCCATATACCATCGCGCTCAGGAATGTGGCCGGTAATGGCAATACCGCCTGATTCTTCTCCGCCTACCAGAACGTTTTCGGCAATCATGTACTCGCAAATGTATTTGAACCCGATTTTGGTAATTTGCACGGGCAGGTTATAAGCCTCACAAAGCTTAGCTACTTTACTGGTGGCACTAAAGGTGGTGATTACTTTACCTGAAAGTCCTTTGTACTTGTGCAGGTAATGCACCAGCAAAAGGATGATATGATGGGAGTCAACAAACTCTCCTTTTTTATTGTAAAGTCCTATACGGTCAGCATCTCCGTCTGTTACAAGGCCACAGTCAATTTCTTCAGACAAACGAATCATGTCAGAAAACTCCTGCAGGTTTTTGTGAATAGGCTCAGGTGCCTGTCCCATAAACCCCGGGTTATAATCGCAATGTAAGAAAGTAGCCTCCGGGAAAAGTCGTCTGATTACGTTTTGTCCTGCTCCGTACATGGCATCGTAAGCCAGCTCCAGTTTTTTGTCTTTTATTAATTGAATGTCGAAATTCTTTTCGATGTGTTCACAGTAGAGGTCTTCCAGGTTAATGTATTCAATTTTTTTATCAGCAACAGCCTTACTGAAATCGGCTATGTTACCGTCAAATGTATCAGGTATGAGTGTTTCTACCTCTTCAATCATAGCAGGTGTGGCGGGGCCTCCGTAAGATGCTTTGATTTTAAAACCGTTGTAAGAGGGTGGGTTATGGCTGGCTGTAATAATGATACCCGCATCGGCTTTGTAATGAACCGTTCCCAATGAAATCATAGGGGTTGATACAAAATCTTTGGCCAGAAATACCTTAATGCCGTTGGCAACTAAAATTGCTGCAGTGGTTTCGGCAAACATCTCTCCGGCAAAACGGCAGTCGTGTCCTACCACAGCAACGGGATTAGTATTGTTTTTCTTAAGCCAAGCTGCAGTTGCCTGAGCAACCCTGCTTACATTTTCTACGGTAAAATCCTGCGCAATAATTCCTCTCCATCCGTCAGTTCCGAATTTAATTTTCATATCAGTAACGTTTAATTATTTTTTACAAAAGTGGTTATCTGTGTCCAGGAATCGGCTCCCCGCAATGCATTGAGGAATTTAAGTGATTCTCCGTACTGGATTTTTTGTTTATTGATTTCAATAATAGTGAGCTCAAACCGCTTAGAGGTAATGTCATTTTCAAACAACTTGAAATCTTCCCCTTGAAAGTCTGCAAACTGAATTTCTTTAAGTGGTTTTCCATGATTGAAAAGTTTTACTGAAACAGGGCTGTACTCAAAAAACTCTTCGTTTTTTCGCCACAGTTCCACTATTTCAATACCGGTGATACGTAACTGTGAGTAGGCATCAACAGGCGATTTGTGCATAACAGAGTCATAAAGTTCTTTGTCGTTACGCAATGCTTTCTCTATGCGGTTAATTATTTCAGTGTTGCCATTGTGTTGCACATCGCGGTCAATGTTGTAACGCACCAGTTTTTCTGTTTTAAGACAAGGCAACTCTTCCGTTTTTTTTGTTTTGTAATCGGTATTTTGCAGAATGTAAATGGCCTCTTGTTTGTCGTGCAGTACCTTTTTACCAAATTGAATTAATCTGTAAACATACCGTCTGCTTTTTATAGCGTCCCAATGGCTGAAATTAGCAGAGCCGTTGGCATTACAACTGATAGGATTTTGAGTTAAGGTTTCAAAAATTTCCTGAAAATCAACATAGCCATAGGATACCACTTTACCGCTTAGATCAAAATCGGATAAGGTGACACCCATCGGATAAAAAGTGAACCTGCCTTTTTTGAGGGTCCACAATTCATGTATAAAGATTGATTTGGAATACGACATCCGGCTGTTGTTGTTTTGTTCAATCTGTTGTAGGGTAGAAGGAGATATTTCCACGTCTTTCTTTGGGGAGTCATACAGTTTTACTTCTCCTGAAAGTATTTTGTCGTACAAAAAAGCAGGCAAAGCAGTGGCTAAATTAAAACCCATGGTGTCGGGTTGTTCAGCGGCAAACAACTGAATAATAACCGGCTTTTGTTCGTATGCGGCAACCTTATCAGAATACGAAAGCAGGCAGAAAAAAGAGAGCAGTGTAAATAAATGAGTTTTACGCAAAAGCATTTTCTCCCGTTATTTCCATTCCCAGAATAAGCAGGTGTACATCATGGGTGCCCTCATAGGTAATCACTGATTCCAGATTCATCATGTGGCGCATAATCGGATACTCGCCTGTAATGCCCATTCCGCCATGTATCTGACGTGCTTCGCGGGCTATATTCAAGGCTATTTCCACGTTGTTTCTTTTGCACATGGATATTTGTGCCGGAGTGGCTTTACCATCATTCATCAGTGTGCCTAGTCTCCATGCCAATAACTGGGCTTTAGTAATTTCAGTAATCATTTCGGCCAGTTTCTTTTGTTGTAACTGAAACCCGGCAATGGGGCGGCCAAACTGAATACGTTCTTTAGAATAACGAAGAGCTGAGTCGTAACAATCCATTGCAGCACCCAAGGCTCCCCAACTGATACCGTAGCGGGCTGAGTTAAGGCAGGTTAACGGGCCTTTTAGACCTTCCACACCGGGCAACAAATTTTCTTTCGGAACTTTTACATTGTCAAAAACCAACTCTCCGGTGGCAGAGGCACGTAATGACCATTTGTTGTGAGTTTCAGGTGTGGTAAAGCCGGCCATTCCGCGCTCTACAATTATACCTCTTATTTTTCCCTGCTCATTTTTTGCCCACACCACAGCGATATCAGCAAAAGGTGCATTGGAAATCCACATTTTAGCACCGTTGAGTAAATAATGGTCGCCCATGTCTTTAATGTTAGTGGTCATGCCACTCGGGTTAGAGCCATGGTCAGGTTCGGTTAACCCGAAACAACCCATTAATTCACCTTTAGCTAGTTTGGGAAGGTATTTTCTTTTTTGTTCTTCAGAACCGAATTTAAAAATGGGGTACATCACCAAAGAGCCTTGTACGGAAGCCGTTGAGCGAATTCCAGAGTCGCATCTTTCCAGTTCCTGCATAATGAGACCGTAGGAGATGTAGTCAAGTCCACCACATCCATACTCCACAGGCAATTGTGCTCCGAAAGCGCCTATTTCCCCTAATCCTTTTAAAAGATGGTGCGGAAACTGAGCCTTTTGAGCTGCATCTTCAATAATGGGGGAGATGTGCTTTTTCACCCAATCACGTACCGTATTGCGAATTAGTTTGTGTTCTTCAGTTAGTAAATCGTCAACCATATAAAAATCAGGTTGTACGTATAAATCTGCTTTGCTGGCAGAGTGAAATGAATGTTCTGATGACATATTTAAACTCATTGATTTTCTTTTTGTAGGTTGCGAAGGTAATAATTACCTTTCACAAGGTTTTCTTTTGTGGAATATTTGCGCGTAAACGAACAACATGGGGGTAATTGAAATAAAAAACATCAGTATTTGGGCCCGGATAGGGTGGTATGCCGAGGAATTGCTCATTGCCAATGAGTTTCGCGTTTCTGTGAAAATGTGGGTGGATGTAAGCGGAAATATCGCAGAGCTTACCCAAACTGTCGATTATGCAGCTGTGGCTGATTGTATAAAGATAGTTTTTCAACAACCGGTAACCTTACTTGAACAAATTAATGAGCAGGTGGCCAAAAGCATTCTGCTTAATTTTCAAATGGTTGATAGATTGGTTGTTAAAGTAGAAAAAATGCACCCTGCCATTGGAATAAGAGCCTGTAGTGTAAGCTACAAAAAGGAATGGCACAGATGACAGAAATAAATTTATGTGATTTTTAAAATATTTTAAAATACCTTAGCAGTACTTTCAAATAAGTCTACTTACAACAATGACCTTAAACTGTATATTGGTTGATGATGATAACCTGAGTATAAAAATCATCAAAAGTTTTGTTCAACAAACAGGGTTTCTGAACCTGTTGGGCGAGTTTACGGATGGTATAGAAGCAGCAAATTATATCAACAACTCCAAGAACAAGAACATAGACATTATGTTTCTGGATATTCAAATGCCCGGTATGACCGGCATGGAGTTGTTACGTACGTTTGAGAATTTGCCTCAGATTATTTTAATCAGCGGTCATGACAATCACGCTATTGAGGCTTTTGAGCAAGGTGTAACTGATTATCTGCTGAAGCCCGTTACCTATCCGCGTTTTTTGAAAGCCGTTAACAGGGCCAAAGAAGAAATAGAAATACTGCAACAAAGCATTGTATCCAACAACAACAACCATATTTTTATAAAGCAGGCTTATAATCTGTTGAAAATTGACAATGACTCTATTTTTTGGGTAGAAGCATTGGGTGATTACATCAACATTTTTACAGATAAAGACAAATACACTGTGCACTCAACAATGAAAAATATTGAGAGCAAGTTACCCAAAGATAAGTTTTTGCGCGTTCACCGTTCTTTTATTGTGAATACCAATAAAATTGAAAAAGTAGATTTAGATGACGGACTGCTGGTAGTAGAGAAAAAACTTATTCCCATAGGTATTTCATATAAAGATACACTGTTAAAAACCTTAAACGCTATATAACCATGCTCTGCTGTTCACCACAACAAAAAATAGAATATGGGCAAAGCAAAGGTGCTTGTTGTAGAAGATGAGCGCATCATAGCCAAAGACATCGAAAGAGGACTTATCAGTCTTGGATACGATGTGGTTGGCGTTGCACAAGACAGCCTGGAAGCTATATCAAAGGTAAAATCCCTCCGCCCCGATGTTGTGTTAATGGATGTATACATTGATGGTGATATTGACGGAATAGAAACAGCCAGAATCATTAACTCCACCTATTTTACCCCCGTAGTTTTTTTAACCGCTTATTCCGATACTGAAACCATTGACCGGGCCAAAGATGTAGGTCCTTTTGCGTACTTACTAAAGCCCTTAAATGAATCAGAACTCAAGGCCACTATTGAGCTAACCATCCACAGAGCCAAAGAAGAGTGGCGCCTGCGAAGAGAGAGCAGGTTGCTGTATGAATTTGTGAAAGAAAACAATTTCAACAAAGACCTTCCTTTAAAGGCAGCTTTAAACACCATTACAGCTAAATTATCTCTTTTTAGCTCTTCTCCTGATCCTTGTTTTCTGGTTTCTCAGCAAGGGTTAATTATTGAAGTGAATAAAGCATCAGAGAACTTTTTTAATGCGGAGGTACTCACAGGTGAGAATATATTCAATCTGGTTCAGGCTGGTCTGGATTCAGGCCAAATGTACCTTGATATTACCGGCAAAGGTAACTGGAGCGGAATGGTTAAAATTGAAGGAAAAGAAAGCGAGCTTTACAAAATGACCGTAAAGCAGGTGTCGGATGCTGATGCAGCTAAAAACCTGTTGGTAGTTATTGAAACCTTAACCTCAACAACGGGTAATCCGCTCTCGGCTGAACAGGAAGACTTGTTTCACAGAATGCGCATTCTTACCAGTCATTTAGATAATGTTGTTATCTATGAAAGCGGATCAGGAAGAGATTATGTGAGTGACAACGTAACCAAAATGTTCGGGCATCCCATAGCTGATTTTAAAGACCATAGTTTTTTCTGGACGCTCATTCATCCGGATGATTACAATAAAATTTACAATTCCTCTTACCAGTGGTACTATACAGATAACGTACAAACATGGACATCCACTTACCGGATGAAACGTGCAGACGGAAGTTATATCTGGGTTCAGGATCAGATGTTCCAGGTGCATAACAGTGCCGGGGTAAAATATAAAATCGGCTTACTCATTAACATTGACGACCTTGTTCAGAAAGAACAACTTTTACTCGACCGTGAGAAACTGCTGGAGAAATCATTGTCTGACAAGGACACGCTCATTCAGGAAATACATCACAGGGTGAGAAACAACCTGCAGATTATTTCAAGTTTGCTCAAGCTGCAATCGTCTTTTGTTACGTATGATCACGTGAAACAATTGATTAATGATAGCTTGAACCGGGTGCGTACACTTGCACTTATTCACGAAAATCTTTACGGAGCAGATGAAATTTCACACATCGATTTTGCCCAATACATTCATTCATTGGTGAACCAGTTGCTGCGCAACAGCAAAGTGGATCTTACACGTGTAAAAGTTGAGTTTGATTTGGATAAAGCATCTTTGCCGGTGGATATTGCAACACCTTGCGGACTCATTATTAACGAGCTTGTTTCAAACAGTTTCAAACATGCATTCAACGGACGTGAAACAGGTACATTGAAAGTTCGTTTTAAGTACACTTCAGGTGATTATATGCAGCTTCAGGTAATGGATGACGGAATAGGTATGCCTCCTGATTTTTCCATTTCATCGAATTCTTCATTAGGTATGATGATATTTCATTCACTTTGTGAACAAGTGAAAGCATTTGTAAAAACAGATTTTACATCAGGGGTGAAATTTGAGTTAGTTGTTCCTGTTCCACATAAACAATCAGTAGGCAGCCATGGCGTCAACTAAAGGTCAAAGTAATCAACCAACTATCTACATTGTAGAAGACGAACGTATCATTGCCAAAGACATTGAAGCAACACTTCGTCAGTTTGGTTATGACTGCGTGGGATACAGTATTTCAGGTGAAGATGCATTGATTAAAATACCATTGGCTAAGCCCGATCTGGTATTAATGGACATCAACCTGAAGGAGGGTATGACAGGGGTTGAAACCGCTGAAAAATTAAAATTTATAACGGATGTTCCTGTAGTTTATCTTACAGCTTACAGTGATGATAAAACCTTAGAGCGGGCCAAAAAAACAGAGCCATACGGTTACATTCTGAAGCCATACGAGGAACGTGAATTACACTCCATTATTGAAATGGCGCTTCACAAGTACAAGATGGAGCAACAAATTCGGTACAATGAAAAGTGGTACCGTACCATTTTAAACAGTACCGGTGAAGGAATAATTGTTTGCGACCTCTCAGGAGTTATTGCATTTGCTAATCCAATGGCTGTGGAGTTGTTGGACGGAAATGAAAAAACAATTATCGGCAGCAATATTGAAGAAGTGTTCAGCATTGAAAGCAGAACAGATTCCGTTTATTCACATTCACCGCTTGCACTCATTGAAGAAGATAAACCGTTTACTACGGCCAGTCGTGTAAACCTGCATACAGCAGGGCAAAAAGTAAAACCCATAGATTACCTGGTAGCTTCAATTAAAAATGAGGAAGAAGTAAAAACCGGATTAATCATAGTACTTCGCGACATTACTGATCAACTGAAAGCAGAGTCGGCAGCCAAATCATCTGAGTTCAGGTATACCGCAATTTTTGAATCGGCCCGGGACGTTATCTATACGCTGAATATGGAAGGAGCATTTTCTTACCTCAACAGAGCGTTTGTAGATTTAACAGGGTATGAGAAATCGGAGATGATTGGTAAACATTTTAGAAACTACATTCACCCCGATGATATAAAAGTTGCCATTAAAAATTTTGATGCGTTGAGCAAAGGAGGTTATCCTCCAGTTCACGAGTTGCGTGTACTTACTAAAAGCGGTGACTACCGGTATGCTGAAATAACTTCTGTTCCGCTTAAAGATGAACATGATGTAATAGGTGCTATAGGTATTGCGCGTGATGTAACTTTACGTAAACAAACGGAACTGGAACTTATACGTGCAAAAAATGTAGCTGAACAAAGTAAAAAATACCAGGAGCAATTTTTGGCTAACATTACCCACGAGATTCGTACACCCATGAATGCTATTATGGGCATGAGTCAATTGCTGTTGCAGTCAACGCTCAACCCCAACCAGCATGAATTTGTTGATGCCATAAAACTTTCTGCTGAAAATCTGTTGGTCATTATTAACGATATACTCGACCTCTCGAAAATTCAGGCGGGTAAAATGACCCTCGAAAACAAAACATTTCACCTGGATGATTTTATTAACGGATTATTCAGTACGTTAAAATACAAAGCCGAAGAGAAGTCCCTGCAATTTGAAAAGCATATTGACAGTTCCATACACAGGTTTCTTTTAGGCGATAAAACCAGATTGAATCAGGTATTACTTAACATTTTGAGTAATGCCGTTAAATTTACAGATAAGGGCGCTGTTATTTTGGAGGTGAAGGAAGGAAAATCATCACCGGCCAAAGCCCAGCTTATTTTTGAGATTTCAGACACAGGGATAGGTATTGCACAGGATAAGCTGGGTGTAATATTTGATAATTTTAAACAAGCCAGCGAAGATACTACCCGGTTGTACGGAGGTACGGGTCTTGGTCTTACCATTGCCAGACAACTGGTGGAACTTATGGGAGGTAGGATAACCGTAAAAAGTGAGGTAGGTAAAGGGTCAGTCTTTACAGTTACTTTAGAATTTGAAAAATCAACTGCACCAGAAGAATCTGTTTCTGAGCAGGTGATTGATAAGCCTATGTTATCTGATGTAGATGTTTTGGTAGTAGAGGACAATAACTTTAATAAACTACTTATTAAAAATATTCTGCTGGGTTGGAAAGCTAACGTAGACATGGCCGACAACGGACAGATTGCCGTAGATATGCTTCGGAATAAAAAATACGATATTGTCTTGATGGATATACAAATGCCCGTTATGGACGGTTATCAGGCTACCGAGTATATCAGGCATCAACTTCCGGCTCCGCAAAATGAAGTGCCGATTATAGCTGTTACAGCACATGCTACTCTTACTGAACGTGAAAGGTGCGAAAAATCAGGTATGAATGATTTTGTATCGAAGCCATTGGAAAGTGAAAAGCTGTTTAAAAAAATGAAGGCGTTAATCGAGAATCCGAAGTTTATTGGTTTCGATAAAGGAGAGCAGGAGCAGTTGATCAAAATTAATCAGGACCTTACGGATTTAAGTTATCTGAAGGAGATTTCGGGCGGAAGTGAAGAGTTGATGAAAGAGATGGTAGAAATTTTTCTGACTGAAACACCGGATATGTTGCAGGGTCTTACTGAATCGGCCCAAACAGAAGATTGGAAAACATTCAGGGAAATAGCGCATAAAATAAAGCCCTCCATCACGTATGCCGGAATTGTATCAGCTGAAAAGTTGATAGAGAAAATACACGAAGATGCCAAAAGTCAGACAAACCTGGATGAGATACCCGGTTTACTTCCTGAATTTGTTTCAGTATGTAATGCAGCCATCGAAGAACTGAAAGGGAAAATGAAGGAGATGCAATAAGTCCATTTTAGTACATTTGTGGTCTAAAAAATTATCATGAATCAGGAATCCATTAATTCATCAAAAGCCCCCGAAGCCGTTGGGCACTATCCCCATGCACGCAGAGTAGGGAACTTATTGTTTCTTTCAGGTGTGGGACCTCGCCAGAAAGGCACTAAAAAAATTCCGGGAGTTGAGCTGAATGAAAAAGGAGAAATTACTTCATACGATATTGCTGAGCAGTGTCACTCGGTTTTTAACAACATCAAAAATATTCTCGAAGACTCCGGCAGCAGTTGGGATAAAATAGTTGACGTTACCGTTTTTCTCACCAACATGAAAGATGATTTTCCGGTGTACAATAAGCTGTGGGCCGAATATTTTAAGGAGAACCCGCCTTGCAGAACTACGTTAGAGATTAATTGCCTGCCAACCCCAATTGCCATTGAACTGAAGGTGATTGCTACAATTGATTAAGCGCTAAAAAGGACTGCTAAAGTTTTTCAGTGAAGGATTGAGGGTGTCTTTTTCAGAAAGTACAGGCTGCTCAATTCCCCAATTAATACCCAGTTCAGGGTCGTTCCACAACAAGCCACCTTCAGCTGCTTTGTTGTATACATCCGTGCATTTATAACTGAAAATGGTATGGTCCTCCAATGTCACAAATCCGTGTGCAAAGCCGGCAGGAATCCAGAACATTTTAAAATTATCCTCTGTAAGCTCAATGCTGAAATGTTGTCCGTAGGTTGGAGAGTTCTTTCGAATATCCACCACCACATCCAATACAGCTCCTTTGATAACACGCACCAACTTACCCTGTGCATGAGGTGGAGCCTGAAAATGTAAACCACGCAGAATGCCTTTTTGCGAGAGCGATTGGTTGTCCTGCACAAAAACAGCATCTATACCGGCTTGTTTAAAAGCTTCTGCGTTATATGATTCATAAAAATAACCTCGGTGATCCTTAAATACCTTTGGTTCAATAACTAATAGTCCTTCCAGGGGTGTTTTTATAACTTCCATATCCTGCACAAAGGTAACAGCAGGTCTGAGAATGAAAAATGAAAAATCAAACTAAAGCCGTACTGATTCGGGCTGAAAAGCATATTTTTGCACTTCACCCAAATACTTGATAAAATGGAAGAAAGTAAAAGGAAGTCGAACAAGTTGTTTTTGGTTATCATCATCATTGTGCTGCTATTGCTCAATTTGGTTTTTATTTACAATTTCTACAGTACGGGTAAGAAACTTACTGTAACGGAAGAAAAACTGGTTTCAACAGAAGATGCTAAAGCTGAATTAGAGAAACTACTTTCTGAAACTGAGGTGCAACTTGACCAATACAAAGGCAAGAACGCACAACTGGATCAGATGCTGAAAGAAAAGAATGACTCACTGCTCGATCAGGCGGAACGCATTGAGCAATTGCTTAAGAAAGGGCAAATCAGTGCCAAAGAACTGGCCAAGGCAAGAGACGAACTCGATGTGCTTCGTTACTACAAGCAAAAATATCTTCGTCAAATTGATGAACTCGCTAAAGAAAATCAGCGCCTCACTGATGAGAACAAAACGCTTCAGGGTGACGTAGATAAACAAAAGCGTAAAGTGGAAGACCTTACTATGGAAAATATTAAACTGAATACTAAAGTTTCCATTGGAGCCAAACTGAACGTACAGAATATTTTTGTTACGGGAATTAAACTTCGCAGCAATGGTAAGGAAAGAGAAACTAACCGCGCCAGCCAGATGGAAGCCATTAAGGTAACCTTCACCATTATGGAAAACTTTGTGGCAGAAAAGGGCCCGAAAGATGTTTACCTGAGAGTGGCCAACATGGACGGAACACCCGCTTTTGCGCAGGAAAACTCCACCAATGTGTTCAAATACCAAGGTAAAGATGAGTTGTATTCCATGATGAAAACCTTTAATTATGAAAATGCACAAATGGATGCTTCCATGATATGGAACAAAGGCAACGAATTTGCTAAAGGCAACTACAAAGCTGAAATCTATTGCGAAGGCTTTTTGATTGGCAGCAAAGAATTTGAAATACGATAAAAAATAAACACATTTTATAGATGACAAAAATTAAAGTAACCAACCCCGTTGTAGAGCTTGACGGTGACGAAATGACCCGCATCATATGGAAGTTCATTAAAGACAAATTGATTCTTCCATACATTGATTTGGATATTAAATACTACGATTTAGGTATTGAACACCGCGATGCTACTAATGATCAGGTAACCATTGATGCTGCGGAAGCCATTAAGAAATATAACGTAGGTATCAAGTGTGCCACCATCACACCGGATGAAGCCCGTGTAACAGAATTTAACCTCAAGCAAATGTGGAAGAGCCCCAATGGCACCATCCGTAACATTCTTGACGGTACTGTTTTTCGTGAGCCTATTGTGTGCAGCAACGTACCGCGCTTGGTGCCTAACTGGACAGCACCTATTTGTATAGGACGTCATGCTTTTGGCGACCAATATCGCGCCACAGATTTTGTTACCAAAGGAAAAGGAAAACTTACGGTTAAGTTTGAAGGTGAAGACGGTACCGTGCAGGAGTTTGAGGTATTCAACTTTAAAGGCGATGGTGTGGCTTTAGCCATGTACAATACCGATGAGTCTATCCGTGGTTTTGCGCACGCTTGTTTCAACCAGGCTTTGAGCAAAAAATGGCCGTTGTACCTTTCTACCAAAAATACCATTCTGAAAAAATACGATGGTCGTTTCAAAGATATTTTTGAAGAAGTTTATCAGGCAGATTACAAAGCTAAATTTACCGCTGCCGGAATAGTTTACGAACACCGTTTGATTGATGACATGGTAGCCAGTGCCCTTAAGTGGAACGGTAACTTTGTGTGGGCTTGTAAAAACTATGACGGAGATGTACAAAGTGATACCGTAGCGCAAGGATTCGGTTCTTTGGGATTAATGACCTCCACCTTAGTTACACCTGACGGAAAAACTATGGAAGCTGAAGCAGCTCACGGTACAGTTACCCGTCACTACCGCGACCATCAGGCAGGTAAATCAACTTCTACCAACCCTATCGCTTCCATTTTTGCATGGACCCGCGGTTTGGAGTTTCGTGGTAAGTTAGACGGTAACCAGGAGTTGATTAATTTCTGTCATGCCTTGGAAGCAGTGTGTGTGGAAACTGTTGAGAGTGGTAAAATGACCAAAGACTTAGCCGTATGTATTCACGGCAATAAAGTAACTCACGGTGAACATTACCTCAATACACAAGAGTTCTTGGATGCCTTAGATACCAACCTGAAATCTAAGTTAGGTAAAGCCTCTGCTTAATTAAAAGCACAAAATATAAAAGCCGTTGCAGCGAAAGTTGCAGCGGCTTTTTTTTATTGTGGTTTAGCGTACTTGAATTTATTCAATCGTTTGGGTAAGTAATAACTGTCTAAACCCAATGAGGCTATACTGTGCGCATCTTCCAGCGCAATAAAACCATCCGGATGAACAATAGCATCGGGCAGGTATACTTCCACAATTTCGCCAATAACCAGAAAGGTGTTGTTGCGTTCAATGCGTATGGTTTCTGCGTATTTTAATCCGTACTTAACAAAGCTTTCTTTTACGTAAGGTGCAGGAAACTCGGTCCATTCTTCGGCAAGCAAGGTGGCTTTAAATTCAGAAATTTCCTTCGGGTATTTGGCTGAGGTTTGGTGCGCACGTTCTACCATACCGGGATGGATGTGGTTAATGGTGTAATAACCGGTTTCTTCGATATTGCTCAGGGTATGCACAGAGGCAGCCAAGGGCCGGTTGATGAAACCAATCAACGCAGGATCAGCACCCAGGTGTACAATGTTGCTGAAGATGGCGAGGTTAGTTTTTTTTCGGCATTGCAAGTGCCTATGAGGCTTGCACTTTTGTAACCACTAAGTGAGTTGATAAAATTGGCGCGGTAAAAACGTTCCCATTGCTGAAATTCAGGTGCAGTTACTTTCATGTTAAATAGCTTGATGGTTGAACGGTTGAATCACCAGTTCCGAAACCACACCCGAGGAAGGTTGTTGGCACAGGAACCATATACTTTTTGCGGCTTCTTCTGCCAGCACAAATTTGTCGCGCTGCACACGCAAGTCAATGGTGTCCCAGAAAGGAGTGTCTGTTCCGCCTAAGAAAACATTGGTAATGCGTATTTCAGTTCTTTTTAATTCTTCGCGTACTGATTTCATCATGCCGTTGAGTCCGTATTTACCGGCACTGTAGGCAGCGGCTCCACTCATGGGTGTTTTGCCCAATACTCCGGGTATGTTAATAATAAGGCCTTTTTTAGACTCTTTCATGGCAGGCAAAAAGTTTTTGAGCAACAGAAAAGGTGCGTACAAGTTGTAGTTTAGTGAGCGGAGAAAATCTGTTTCAGTTAACTCTTCCAGCGGTTTAATAATACCCACCCCTGAGGCATTGATAAGTATGTCAATAGTTGGGAACTCATTAAAGTATTTCAAGGAGAGTTGCTTTACTTCATCCGGTATACTCAGGTCGGCAGCAAAGGTTCGTGTGACGGGAAGTTGTAACGAGGCAGACAGTATTTCCAATTTAGCTGCATTTCGCCCGGTTAAAAAAATATGTGCTCCGCTGTGATGTAACAGTTTAGCAATTTCTTGCCCTATGCCACCTGTTGCTCCGGCTATTAAAACGTTTTTTCCCTGAAGTTTTTCCATGCAATGCAAACACGCATATCAGTGAAAAGTTTTCTGATTAAGTAAGTGCGGTTTTGTAAGTGGTCAAACAACGTTGCCGGGCCAGCTCATGCTGTACCACAGGCTTAACGTAACGGGGTGTATTGAACTCAGGCACCCATTGTTTAATGTACTGAAATTGTTTATCAAATTTTTCGGTTTGCAAGGTGGGATTAAATACTCTGAAATAAGGTGCGGCATCGGTTCCGCTGCCTGCCGCCCATTGCCATCCACCGTTGTTGGCCGAAAGGTCGAAGTCGAGCAGTTTACGGGCAAAGTAAGCTTCGCCCCAGCGCCAGTCTATGAGTAAGTGTTTAGTGAGAAAGCTGGCTACAATCATGCGCACTCTGTTGTGCATAAAACCCGTGGCGTTTAATTCACGCATACCGGCATCAACAATGGGATAGCCTGTTTGTCCGTTGCACCAACGTTCAAATTCATCCGGATTGTTGCGCCATTCAATGCGGTCATAAGCGGGCTTAAATGCACCTTTGGCCACATGCGGAAAGTGCCACAATATCTGCATGTAGAAATCGCGCCATATAAGTTCATTGATCCAGGTCTCACTTAAGCCTTGTGCTTTTCGGGCTTTCTCTCTGATGCTGATGGTGCCGAAACGAAAGTGAATGCCCAGTTTGCTGGTACCCGGAATGGCAGGGAAGTTGCGTTTTTCTCCATACTGCTTAATCAACTCCACCGTGGTTTGTGCGGGTGGTATGCTGATTTTCGAAGCGGTAAAATTCATTTCACTAAGTGTGGGAATCGGGAGTGGAGAAGTAGCATACAGGTTGCTGAAATATTTTTCAGTAGGATAGGCCTTGAGGTGAAAGTCTTTTAAATGAGCCTTCCACTTTTTGGAGTAGGGGGTGAACACGGTGTAGGGTTTACCGTCATCCTTAACAACTTCACTTTTTTCGAAAATGCACTGGTCTTTGTACGTGTGAAAACTTATACCTTGAGTTTGCAACAGTTCGCGTATTTGAGCATCGCGCTCAATGGCATATGGCTCGTAATCGTGGTTGGTGTATACTTCAGCTACCTGATATTTTTTCAGAACGGTTGTCCATGCTTCAACAGGCGTGTTGTACTCCACTAAAAGAGATGATTTTAACTTTTGCAGTTCCTGATGAAGTGCAGTAAGGGTTTGGTGAATAAAGGTAACCCTTGCATCATCTCTGTCTTCCAGTTTATCGAGAATATTCTTATCAAAAATAAACAGAGGCAATACAGGATAGGGTGATTTTAAGGCATGGTACAACGCGGCATTGTCATGCAGTCGCAAATCTCGTCTGAGCCAAACAATCGCTATTTTACTCAAGGGGTATACAGGTTAAGTTATGAAATTTCAAATGTCGAATGTCCCGTTACCAAGTCAGGAGTTTATTCTTCGGTATGAACTATTCGTAAAGTTATAACTTATTCCAGTATTAAATTGTTCAGTGCGGTATTTAAATCAGCGTATTTAAAGCGAAAGCCTGTTGCCCTCAACTTCTCCGAGTTCACATACTGGCTGGCTGATATGGTATCGGCCATTTCACCAAATATCAGGTGCATAATCCAAGAAGGAACAGGCGGCAGGAAATAAGGTTTGCGAAAACGTTGTGCAATATTGGCAATCATTACATCGGCAGTAACCGGTTCAGGTGCTACAGCATTAAAGGTACCTTCAACCTGCGGGTTCTCTGTTAAGTAGATAATGCAATGACACAGGTCGTCCATGTGAATCCAGCTTTGGTATTGTGTGCCGGGCGAAGGGGCTGCACCCAATCCCCATTTGATGGGGCGTTTCATTTTGGCAAAGTAACCACCGCGGTTGGTGAGCACTAAACCTATGCGCAATATGCACAGGCGTATTTTATTGTTTATGCTTTTAATCCCTTCTGCTTCGGCTTCCCAGTCTTTGCAGGTGTTAGACAAAAAATCATTTCCGGCATAAGACTCCTCAAACAGAATTTCATCTTCACGGTCACCGTAATAACCAATGGCTGAAGCAGAAATTACTGTATTCACCTCTTTGCCGTATTTTGAAATTCCTTCGTTAAGTAATTGAGTGCCTTTAATGCGGCTGTTGTAAATTTCATTTTTCCTTTTGCTGCTCCAGCGTTTATCAGCCACTCCGGCTCCAGACAGGTTAATGACTACTTCGGTGTTTTCAAATGCAGCCGGGTCAATGTAACCTGAATGAATATCCCAGGTGTATTTGTCAACTCCTTTCACGCGTTTGCGTGATTTACGGCCCAGAAAAGCTACCTTGTAGCCTTTGGCTTTGAGCCTTCGCGTTAACGAAGTACCCACCAGCCCTGATCCGCCTGCAATCAGAATTTGTTTCAAATTGTTAAACTTTATTACCTAAACCTAAAAATACCTAAACAATTATATCACATAAGTGTTTATTTGCAATATACTTTCGACCAATTGGCTAAATTTTCAATAAAAGACATCGAAACAGTAAGTGGCATTAAAAGCCATACCCTCAGGATTTGGGAGCAGCGGTACGGAATTATTCGTCCCAAACGCACAGATACCAATATTCGCTATTACGATGATCAGGATTTAAAATTAATCTTGAATATCAGTGTATTGAACAACAACGGGTACAAGATATCGGAGATTGCAGCCATGTCTTCTGCACAAATTCAACAGGCTGTTTTGGAAGTAAGTGCCACCGACAGAAAGTTCAACAGTCAGGTGAAGTCGCTGGTTGCAACTATGCTTACTTTAGACGAAAAGGGCTTCCATTACATTTTGTCTACCAACATTCTTCAGATCGGGTTGGAGCAAACTTTTATAAATATTGTTATACCTTTTCTTCAGGAAGTAGGTTTGCTGTGGCAAATAGGTTCCATACATGTGGCCCATGAACATTTTATTACCAACCTCATTAAACAAAAGTTGTACGTGGCGGTTGACGGACAAAACTTTTATGAGGGTACCACAGGCAAAAAGTTTCTACTTTTTCTGAAAGAAGGAGAGCCACATGAGATAGGTTTACTTTTTGCCAATTTTATGTTGCGGGCCAGAGGGCATCAGGTTATTTACCTGGGACAGAGTTTGCCGCACCATGAGTTGCAGGAGGTGTTTGCGGTTTATAATCCTCAGTATGTTTTAACCACGCTCACCTCATCCATTACAGATGAAGAGCTCACTCACTTTGCCAATGAACTGGCTCAGTCGTGGCCCGAAGCTACTGTTATTCTTACCGGTAGTCAGCTCCATGGAAGAACAGTAAATGTACAATCCAACGTAACCGTGGTAAACGATATGGCTTACTTCACCGCTCTGTTAGACGAGTTTGGCCGAAATATTATTCCCAATTAATTTTATATGACCCTATCACTACGCCATTTAGTTGTTATTATTACGCTATTGCTGCAAAGTTTCGTCTATGCCCAGTCGACCGGGAAAATATCAGGTTACGTAAAAGATGCAAAAACAGATGAACCACTTGTAGGAGTTTCGGTTGCGCTGGAAGGCACGACATTAGCCACTATCACGGATATTAAAGGATACTATAAAATTGAACAGGTTCCTACCAAATCATACACGGTTTTTGCCAGTTATCTGGGGTACAAAACACTTTATAAGTATGATGTTATCATCACGTCAGGTAACACCTATTCCCTCAACTTTCAGTTGGAAGAATCTTTTAAAGAACTTTCTGAGGTAAAAATAGTGGCCAGTCCGTTTTCGAAATCGAATGAAACACCGCTATCGGTTCAAACCCTTTCGCGACAAGAAGTTATTTCCTATCCCGGAGGTAACAATGATATTGCAAAGGTGGTGCAATCACTACCCGGTGTTTCCGGTTCAGTGGGTTTCAGAAATGACATTATCATTCGCGGTGGTGCTCCCAATGAAAACGTGTATTATCTGGATGGGATAGAAATTCCCAATATTAACCACTTTGCCACGCAAGGCAGTTCCGGTGGTCCGGTAGGTATGATAAACGTTTCCTTTATTGAAGATGTAACACTCAGCACCTCATCCTTTAATTCCAGGTACGATAATCCGCTTTCAGGTGTATTGCAGTTCAGGCAGCGCAACGGCAGTGAAGACCGTACGCAAGGTAATTTCAGGTTGGGTGCAAGTGAGGCCGCATTCACACTGGAAGGTCCGTTGTCAAAGAAAAATAAAAACATCACTTACATCATTTCAGCCAGACGATCTTACCTGCAATTTTTGTTCAAGTTTTTAGGACTTCCATTTTTACCATCTTACTGGGATTACCAATACAAGATGAATTGGAAAATTGACGACAAGAACGAAATCAGTTTGATTGGTTTGGGTTCCATTGATGATTTTGAACTGAATAAACCTGAACGTAAAAGTGATGAAACAGATGAAGAATGGTTTAGTCGTGCTGCTATCTATGATCGCATTCCGGTGAATTCACAGTGGAGCAGCACCATTGGCCTGGTGTGGAAACACCGCATTAAAAACGGTTCGTTAAACATTGCCTTAAGTGGAAATTACCTCAACAACGAAGCGGTTAAATACGATAGCAATGATGCCAGCAAGGCACTTATTCTAAAATACAAATCAGTAGAAGATGAAAATAAATTGCGCGTAGAGGTGGCCAAGTACAAAGGCAAATGGAAATATGCTTATGGATTTAATGCTCAAAACTCAGAGTACAGCAATTCTACTTACAGCCGTTTGCAAGCTGTGCCCTTGATAGTGATTAATTACAATACGTCTATTCAGTTTTTACGTTACGGTCTTTTTGCTCAGGCTACACGTTCCTTTGGTCGCTTCTCTGCTTCTGCAGGTTTGCGAACTGATGGAAACACTTTTACCAATGATGGCAACGAACTTCAAAAACGACTCTCTCCAAGACTGGCTGCTACCTACGCTTTAACAACAAAGGTAAACGTGAATGCCTCTTTGGGGCGGTATTATAAAATTGCTCCTTACACGGTGTTGGGCTTTAGAGACAACACCGGTAAGTTGGTAAACAAAGATGCACCCTACATTCAATCTGACCATTTAACAGCAGGGGTGGAGTACCTTCCTTTTAAGGCCACACGCATAACAGTAGAAGGGTTTTATAAGTGGTACGATAACTATCCGGTATCTAACCGCGACTCCATTTCACTGGCCAATCTGGGTGGAGATTTCGGAGTGTTGGGCAATGAAGACATCAGCAGCATTGGAAGGGGAAGAACATACGGTGTGGAAATTTGTCTGCAACAAAAATTTGTGAAAAATTTCTACGGTATTCTGGCCTACACCTATTACTACAGTCAGTTTACGGGTTTTGACCGCAGCCGTTTTATCCCGTCAGGCTGGGACAATCGCCATTTAATTTCTTTTACCGGAGGATATAAATTTAAACGCAACTGGGAAATGGGATTGCGTTACCGCTACTTAGGTAAGGCTCCGTATACCCCAATTGATACGCTTCTTTCCCGCCTGAATTATGGTGTAAGAGGAGGAGGTATTCCTGATTACAGCCGTGTCAACTCTAAACGTTTGGGCACCTACAGCGTTATGGATATTCGTATTGATAAAAAATGGAACTTTAAAAAATCAACGCTGGATATTTACCTCGATATACAAAATGTTACCGGAAGCATTCAGCCGGGAGCACCTGAATTTGTGGTGGCTCGCAATGCTGCCAATCAGATTATCACAGTAGACGGACTGCCCTACAACGGCAGTAACGGAAAGCCTGTTATCATTAAAAATCTGAATTCAGGAACTCCTATTCCCAGCATCGGGGTCATTGTGGAATTTTAGCTTTAGTGTTATTTCACCCGCCTATACGGTGAGTTGAACGAAAAATGTGCTGAGCAAATGGTGAGGATGAGGTACTTTTACCTCAAATAAACTTTACGGCATGAAACAATTCATACTGACCCTCACCTTACTTTTACCTCTACTCACATCGGCAAGGGTTATTACGGTAAACAACAATGCAGGTTCTCCCTCGGCTTTCAGCAGTTTGCAGGCAGCCATTGATACCGCAGCAACGGGTGATACCATCTATGTGCAAGGCTCTGCCACTGATTACGGAAACATCAGTATTACCAAACGACTTGTACTTTTGGGTGCAGGTTACCGCCCCAATAAATCCAACCCGTTACCATCCAAGTTAAACATTGTGGCATTAGACTCCGTGGGTTCAGGAGCCAATGCAGGTGCCTCTGCCAGCGGAACGGTTATCATGGGTTTTGAGATTACCAAACTGGGCACAGTTAATAATCTTTATCTCCGCAATTTGCTCATTAAACGCAACAGGTTCATTAAAAACCCGAATTACAACTTTGCAGGGCTTTCGCTTTTAGCCGTTGATTGCACCATTGAACAAAATATCTTCGACAGTTCTTCGGCTGTTGATTTTGACTTGGGTGTGGCCACCAATTGTTTGGTGCGCAACAACATTATCGGTTGTCCGTTTCGTAATGCCAGCGGAGGAGCGGTATTGCTTAACAACCTTTTTACCGGACAGGCCAATGCTTTCATCAACGTATCGAATGCCTTAATTGCCAACAATATTTTTTATGGCATGGCTCCGCAGGGATGCAGCAATTCCAACTTTAGCAACAACATTACGTACAACACCTCCAACAATACTTTGCCTTACGGAACCAACGGAGGAAGCGGCAACCTGAGTGCAACCAATCCGCAGTTTGTTAATGCCACACAATACGCTTTTGATTTTAATCAGGACTACCACTTGCAATCAGCTTCACCCGGCAAAGGCGCAGGTACTGATGCTACGGACATAGGATTGTACGGAGGCGGTGCACCATTGCCTGCTTACGGAGGAGAGCCTTCCATTCCGCAGATTAAAACGTTTACAGTAGCACCTGTGGTAAAAAAGAACAGCACGTTGCAAATTAACATCAAAGCTAAAAAGCAAGACTAAGCACACAGATGAAACAACTCCAGTTGTTATTTCTTCTGCTGTTGGCGCATGTGGCTGTTTTTGCGCAACGCATTGAACGGGTAGAGTATTTTTTTGATACCGACCCCGGTTTTGGCAATGCTACGGCTTTGAGTGTAACGCCTGCGGATAGTATCAACATCAGCACCTCACTCAGCACCACATCGCTCTCTGCCGGCTTTCACCGCCTGTGTGTGCGGGTAATGGACTCCGCAGGAGTGTGGAGTTTGTATGATGCACAACAGTTTTATGTTTATCCCGAAGAAACATTTGCCACTGCCTTAACAGCCGGTGAAACATTTACAGGAACAGATGGCGGACAAAATACCGGCACTGCATTTTCTTTCACTCAGGCTGATTCCATTGATCACACCTTTAATCTGGCTACGTCAACTATGGCAGCAGGTAAACATCGCCTCAGTATTCGGGTAAAAGATTCCCTCAACAGGTGGAGCATGTATGAAACAGCTCAGGTGTATCTGTATGATAGTATTTCGCTCAATTCAAAAATTACCAAAGGCGAATATTTTTATGATACCGACCCGGGTTCAGGAAACGCAATTCCAATCACATTCAGCGCTACAGATTCCATTAACTGGAACAACCTGGGTCTTTCCATTAACGGGTTAAGTACCGGCAGGCACAACGTGTTTTTGCGTTACCTTAATTCATACAACCAATGGAGCCACTATGAAGCGGGTGCTTTTTTTCTGGTAGAAGAAGAACAGCCGGCAGCCACCTTGCAAGCGGTGGAATATTTCTTTGACTACAGCGACCCGGGTTTTGGCAACGGAACTGCGCTTACCATTTCGGCATCAGATTCAGTGGATATTTCTCCGCTTATTTCTATTGCAGCTTTAGATACAGGCTGGCACTCCATTCATGTGCGTGTGAAAGGTGCTGATGGCCGATGGAGTTTGTACGAAACGCAATCGTTTTTTCTGTGCAATGATTTTCCTAAGGCTGCTTTTACATTCACCCAATTCGGGTTAACGGTTAACTTTAACAACACCTCCACCGGAGCTGCCTCTTATATCTGGAACTACGGCAACGGACAACAGAGCACACAATTTTCTCCCAATTATACTTACGCCACTGCAGGTTCTTATCAGGTAAAACTGTATGCCTTTAACGGAGCCTGCCCCATGCGTGATTCTGCGGTAATGTTTGTAGGTATCAATCCTGCCCTTACGTTTACGGTGCAAAAAACAAAAGTGTGTACGCATGATTCGTTACAACTTTCCATTGCCACTACCGAAGCATTTGGTACCGGCAATCAGTTTTACATTTACCTCTCCGACACCGCGGGTGATTTTTCTAACTCTACCTTATTGGGTATTTTGAACTCGCGTGTAGGGCAGTTGTATTCCGTGTATGTGCCTACTTTTTTGTTGCCGGGAACACGTTACCGCATTCGCTTGGAAGCCACTGTTCCCAGTACTCTTTCAGCAGATAACGGTGCCGATATTACCATTGCTCCGGTTACGTTTTCTTCTTTCACTTACACGGGAGACACGGTGCTGTGCTCAGGCAACAACCTGTTACTTCAGGGAGTGAACGGCACGGATATCAACTACCAATGGTTCCGCAACGGGCAATCTTTAGCAGGTGCCACCATTAAAGATTTTCCTGCTTTTCTGGATGGCAGCTACCGTTTGCAGGTAACCAATATTTACGGATGCAGCAACCTCTCACAGCAGTATGTCAACCTTACGGTTAAACCCACACCGGTAACACCGGGCATTACGGGAGCCACGCAGGTTAGTCGCAATATGCTCACTACCTATCAAGTATTGCCGGGAACTGCAGGTTCTGTTTACACGTGGACCATAACAGGCGGTGTGCAAACAGTCGGAGGCAACAGCAACACCATCTCGGTGCAGTGGGGCAATAACCCGCAACTGGGCAAAGTAGAGGTGCAGGAAACCGCAGTTAACGGTTGTGCAGGCGAAGTAAAAACAATACAGGTATCGGTGGCACTATCGGATAACAGCCTTGCCACATTAAACGGAGTACAGGTATATCCCAATCCGGTGGACGGTTGGGCCGTGTTGGAATTGAGTGAATTGGCGGGTAAAAACATTGCTGTACACCTGTTTGACAACAAAGGTGCCTTGGTATTGGAGCAACATTTTACTCCTGAAAATAATGCCTCGCAGCAGGCACTTGATCTTACCCGTTTGCCTTCGGGCCTGTACCATTTGCAGGTGAGCGAGGGCAATAAATTGTATTCCAACCGTTTGATAAAACGCTGAGGTTTATTTTTTGGCAAAATCATTGCTACAATATGTCGCGTAATTTTGCGCGATAAACCTTAAAATTGCACCATGCATATGATAAAATTTACTCGTTTTTACGCATTAGCTCTTTTTGTTTTAGGTATTGCCGGGGCCGCTTTGGCCAAAGAACCCCAAGGCAAAGACAACGGTTACCTCATTAAAGTAAAAATTACTGGGGTGAAAGACTCCATGATTTTGCTGGCTAATTATTATGCCGATAAACAGTACCTACGCGACAGTGCCTTTTTAGATAAGCAGGGATATTACGTGTTTAAGGGTACTAAAAAATTAGATCAGGGTATGTACACCGTAGCCGGACAGGCACGCATCAAGTACTTTGATTTTATCGTGGACGAAACCCAGCAGATAAACATTGTTACCGATACAGCCGACTTTAACATGCACATGAAAATTACCGGCTCAGTAGAGAACGATATTTTTTATGAATACCTCAAACACATGCAGGCGCAGTACGAAAAAATGATGCCCCTGCAAGAGGCCTACAACCGCAACAAAGCCACCAACAAAGATTCTGCTGCTATTTACAAAACGCAAATGAGTGTTATGGACAGCACGGTGCAGGATTATAAAAAGAATTTTATTGCCCGCTACCCCAAAGCGCTTTTCCCCAAAGTGTTGCTGATGATGCAGGAGGTAGATGTTCCCGAGGCGCCTAAATTACCCAACGGACAAATTGATTCTACCTTTGGCTACCGCTATTACAAAGCACACTACTGGGATAAGGTGGATTTAGCAGACGACCGCTTACTGCGCACACCTTTGTTCAATGATAAGTTCAAACGTTTTTTTGATAACGTGGTGATACAACAACCCGATACTGTTTTTAAAGAAGCCGTAAAAATGATTGACCGTACCAACGGCAACAAAGAAATGTTCAAGTACCTGGTGGTAACCATTACCAACCGTTGTGAAACCTCTGATATTATGGGCATGGATGCCGGCTTTGTACACATGGTAAACAAATACTACCGCACCAACCAGGCCTATTGGGTTGATACCGCCTCATTGGTACGTATTATTAAACGTGCCGATGATTTAACCCCCATTATGCTGGGCAAAATTGCACCACCGCTCAACAGCTATGACTCTACCTTAACCCGCCCCATACCCTTGTATGGAGTAAAAGCCAAGTACACCGTAGTGGTGTTCTGGGACCCGGGTTGCGGACATTGCCAAAAAGAAATGCCTAAGCTGGTAACTGCTCACAAAAAAATGCTGGCCGATAAAATGGATGTGCAGGTGTACTCCGTTTGTGCTACCTCGCAGGTAGAAGAGTGGAAAAAATATATACGTGATAACAAACACACCTCATTTATTAACGTGGTGGACCACGACCTCTCGCGCAGACAATACGATGTAACCAGCACCCCCGTATTTTTTATACTGGACGAGAACAAAAAGATAATTGCCAAACGTTTGGTAAGCGAACAGATTGAAGACTTTTTAATACGCCACAGCACCCTCAACGGCAAGCAACAGATTGTACAGTTGCAGCAAATGGAGGAGTAAGGTTTAACAACATACTCGATTTTAAAAGCCCCGCAGTTATGCAGGGCTTTTGTTTTTAATGGGGTTGTTGGTATATTTACCAAAAGGGAACCTAAGGATTGCATGTATGCCAAAATGGTGAGATATACGAACCAAATGTTCATATATCAACGAGTTAGGCGTCATATTGAAGAAGCAATCGAACAGCATTTAGACTCAAATAGACAAGATATTTTGTACCTTTGAAAATTGAATTTTATAAAAAGAGAAATGAAACTTACAATAGACAATCTAGGGAAAATTATACATAGTGAATTAGAACTAAATAATTTAACAATACTTGTTGGGGACAATAACTCTGGTAAAACTTATATTACTTATAGTACTTATGGCTTACTGAAAAACTGGTCAGATTTTATTAACTATTCAAGTTTTAGATCAATAGAAACTAGACTGAAAAGTGAAGGTCAAATAACTTTAGATAAAGAAGAACTTATTAGTATTGTAGCAAAAAGTATTACTTCCGATAGTTCTAACTTTCAAAAAAGAATAAGGGACTTATTTAACGACAAAGAAAAAATATTTGCTGATGCCAAGGTGAAATTAGAATTTGATAAACCAACAGTTTTTAAAGACTCTGAAAGAAAAATACAAATTGGTGAAAAAATCTCGTTTGAAGGAAAACTTAAAAACAATACTTTATCAATTAGCTATACCAAAGAAGCTGATAAGGATATTGATGAAAGACTATTCAGAAGAGTGTTAGGTGACTTATTTACTTCACTTGTTTTTGATGATATTTTTCCAGACCCGATTATTATTACAGCCGAAAGATTAGGCATATCTCTATTTTACAAAGAACTTGACGAAAGAAAAGCATCTTTAGTTGATAGTCTTCAAAAATTAGAAAATACTGAAAAAGAATATCATCCATTAGATATGTTTTTATCTATGAGTGCATATTATGCAACGCCAATTCGTGACCACATTGCATTCACAAGGAATTTAGACAATATTAAAAAAAATAGTTCCAAACTTGATTCAGCTTATTCAATGGAAATTATAAAAGAAATTCTCGGAGCTGAATTCAAAAAGGAAAACAAACAAGACATTCGCTTTTATACGAAAAATAAAAAAAACAACAAATTTGACATACCACTTTATTTAGCATCTTCATCTGCAAGGTGTATAGTAGACATTTATTTTTACTTGAAACATATAGCGAAAGAAGGTGATATTTTAATAATTGATGAACCTGAAAGTCATTTAACATTAAAAAATCAAAGGTTAATGGCAAAGCTAATTGCTTCGCTTGTTAATCTAAATATTCGTGTTTTTATTACTACTCATAGTGACTTTTTAGTAAAGGAATTAAATAATTTAATATTATTATCGAACGACTTTAAAGAAAAGGCAACTTGGCTTACAAAGAACAAAAAAGCTTATTCATCTTCTGATAAATTAAACCACCAAGATATTTCTGTGTATCAAGCAAACAATGGGCAATTAGATAAGTTAACTGTATCTCATAAAGGAATCGAGATTCCATTTTTTGATGATGAAATTAATAGTCTCTTTACTGTCTCTTCTGACTTAGATTATTTAATTGATTAAAGTATGAGAGAGATTTTTTGTGATACAGAAGTGATTCAAAACTTTGACCAATTGAATCAAACAATGGTTTTACGTGAAGATGAAAACAGACAATTAATAACAATTGGTGGTATTCCAGTAGACGCAATATTGTTAAAATTGGATGTTGATAAGCCAGAATATAAACAGAAATCAAAGTATTTAAAACGAGGAGAATCTTTTATTCATAAAGGTTGTGATTATTGTTTAATTATTCCAAGTCAACAATTGATTGTTTTATTCGAACTAAAATCTATGAAGCCAAAAGTAAAAAACTATGTAGACCAATTCATTGCCTCTGAAATATTCATTAACTATTGTAATAATTTATCGAATTACAAAAACTGTTCTGTTACTAATTACACATTTAAACGAGTATTACTTAGCCCCAAATATAATTATGGACTGACAAGCAAAACAGGTGTAATTGACATTTCTAAAACTAACAATTGTGGTGAAAATATAACTATCAAGACACCGGGGTTTCCAACAAGAATTAGGCTGGAAAAATTAATTAGGTAAAGATAAGTATAAAAAGTACGAACGCCTAACAGCACCTATCCTCACTCGCGTGTTTGCAACGCGTGTGAACGTATTACAACTGTTATTTAAAGTTAGCACAACATGAACGTTCAACAAAAAGACGATGGCAAAAAAGGCAGCTTCTATATTGAAGAAGCAGGTGCAGTTGCTGCCGAGATGACTTATGTATGGGCAGGTACCGACCGCATTATTATTGACCATACCGAGGTAAGTGAAGTGTTAAAAGGTAAGAGTGCCGGTAAACAAATGCTACTTAAAGCCCTAGCTTTTGCCCGGGAGAAAAAGATTAAAATAGTTCCGTTGTGCCAGTTTGCCCGAAGTGTTTTTGATAAGGTAGCAGAAATACGTGATGTACTTTAATCTCCTTTGCTGTTCTTAGCTGTAGGCTAGAGATTCTTTAACTTGCTTTTATTATTTTTTCTCACCAGTTTTACACTGCAAAGGGTGGAGGCGTTTTTCCCTTTGACGTTTGGGGCAATCGTACTGGTAGTCACAATATGTAATGGTTTAAATTACTATCTTCGTAAAAATAAGTTATATGAAATTCAAGATTTTATTTCTATTTATCTTCGGATTCTTGTTTGCTTACGGACAAACAATACCAACGGATTCCCTAACAGGAAAATTCAAGTATGAACAAGTAATTCAAGCAGACTCATTGAAACAATCCGACATTTATACCGGGGCAAAAAATTGGATTGTACGAACGCTTAAGTCGTCAGACAATGCAATTAATCTTGATAACTTGAATAAAAGTTCATTAAACGCAACAGGTAATCTTCTGCTAAGCAATCAGGGAAGGTTTAATAACATTACAGTGAACTTTAAATTCAGCGTTTACTGTAAAGATGGGAAATATAAAGTAGTCGTTGATAATTTTAGCTTAAATTATATATATAAAAGTATCGAGGATGGAAGCTCGCAACAAAGGATGGTCTCTCTAGAAGAGGGTTTCAAGAATGAATACTTATATAAAAAGGGAGGGAAACTTATCGAAAATACCTACGTTGAGATAAATGATAAAATCAAAAAAATGATAGACGAGCTTGAGTCTTCGGTATTGAGCGGCAAAATTGTAGGTGACAAAGAATGGTGATATTATGAGGGACTGGGCTAACACATGTAGCTGTTGCACTACCCTCGCTATCCTTAGTCTGCGCCAAAGCATTCTTTAAACTTGCTTTTATTATTTTTTCTCACCAGTTTTACACAACAAAGTGTTTTACTATTGATTAACGAAACAGAATGAGAAAAGTAATTGCGGCAATCAACATGACAATTGATGGTGTTTTCGACCACACAGCGGGGCTGCCGGATGAGGAAATACACCAACATTACGCCAATCTGTTACATAACGCAGGAGTGATTCTGTATGGAAGAACAACCTATCAACTGATGCAATTCTGGCAAACCCTGGTAGAAAAACCGTCAGGTGAAAAATCAATGGATGACTTTGCTTTGGCTATAGACCAAGTTCCCAAAATTGTTTTTTCGCATACACTTAAAGATACAGGATGGCACAGTGCACAACTGGCCAACCAACCCATCGAAGAGCTGGTGAATGAATTAAAGCAGCAACCGGGCAAAGATATTTTTGTTGGCAGCCGCAGTTTAATTCTGCAGCTGTTGAAACTGAACTTAGTGGATGAATTCCAGCTTTGTGTGTACCCCGTTGTTGCAGGGAGCGGTTTGCCCTTGTTTGAGCATATAAACAGTAGAATGATTTTTAAACTCATCAAAACTAAGACTTTTAGCAGTGGTGCACTAATACTCTACTATGAACCCGCAAAGTAACCAACAGCAGTACCTCAAATAATTTGATATTATGGCAGAAATAAAGACGAAACAAACCAACGCAGATGTTCACGAGTTTATCAACTCCTTTGCTGATACAGAACAAAAGCGCAAAGACAGTTTTGAGCTATTACAACTGATGCAAAAAACTTCAGGCTGTGAACCCAAAATGTGGGGACCGACTATGATTGGTTTTGGAAGCTTTCATTACAAGTCGGAAAGAAGCCGGCAAGAAGGAGACTGGCCGCTTATTGGCTTCTCACCCCGCAAGTCTGCCATTTCGCTTTACGTGTATACAGGAAGTGAACAACACCGGCATTTATTACAAAACCTGGGGAAGTTTAAAATGGGCAAGGCGTGCATTTACATTAAAAAACTTTCAGACATTGACCAAAAGGAACTCAAAAATCTGATGGAGGAAACCATTCGCTTTTTAAAAGCAAAGTATGGGGCAAAGTAAATGAAGAGTAAACCTTAAGAATAGCTAAAAACAAAAAAGCCCCGCAATACTGCGAGGCTTTCTGCTATAACTATCAATCAACTAAATTATTCAGTACCTAATTCCAGGTATTTTAAAAACTCGTTGCGGGTTTGTGCATCCAGAAACTTACCGCTGAATTCGCTGGTAACGGTGCTGCTGGTTTCATCTTTAATACCGCGTGAAGAAACACACAGGTGTTTGGCATCTATTACTACGGCCACATCTTCTGTTTGTAAAATCTGTTTCAGTTCGTTGGCAATTTGTACGGTCATGCGTTCCTGCACTTGCGGGCGGGCAGCAAAATAGCGTACAATACGGTTGAGTTTAGACAAACCTATCACTTTACCGCTGGAAATATAGGCCACGTGTGCCTTACCAATAATAGGTACAAAGTGGTGCTCGCAGTTGCTGTAAAAACTGATGTGCTTTTCTACCAGCATTTGTTTGTACTGGTACTTGTTTTCAAACAACGAGGCTTTAGGTTTATTGGCAGGGTTGAGACCCTTGAAAATTTCTTTCACGTACATTTTGGCCACACGGTGTGGTGTACCGCGAAGGCTGTCGTCATCCAAGTCAAGACCCAGTATGAGCATTATCTCACGAAAATGTTTTTCAATCAGTTCTATCTTCAGGTCATCGTCTTTCTCAAAAGCATCGGCACGCAAAGGCGTATCTATGGCAGTACTCATGTGTTCTTCACCCATTTCTTCAAACATCATTTTCTCATTCTCCTGAGAATTCAACGAAGTTTCTTTCTGTTTCATATAATGTAATGGTTAATGATAAGTTTTGTGGCAAACGTTTTCTGATGAGTTGCCAGATAACAATAGCAATATTCTCTGCTGTAGGATTGAGATTCTTAAACTCGTCCGTATCCAGGTTGAGGTTACGGTGATCAAAACGTTGTTCTACTTCATCGTGAATAATGTCGCTCAGCAACTTCATGTCAATGAGGTAACCGCTCACGGGGTCAACTTCACCTGTTACCTTTACCTGCAAATTGTAGTTGTGCCCGTGAAAATTCGGATTATTACACAGCCCGAAAAAGGCTTTGTTTTTTTCCTCACTCCATTCAGCTACATGCAGTCGGTGGGCTGCGTTAAAATGTCCTTTTCGTGTTACGGATACTTTCATTTGTGATATAGAACAAGCATCAGGGAGTTTTGTTTAAACTGTTTAAGTTTTATTTAAACAAAATGCATTGCGCCCAAACTTATTTCTTTATTTAAAGTTACAATTAATATGCAAATAAAAGTAAAAACCCCTGTAAGAGAAAGCAGAAGTAAAGTTTGGTCAGCGTTTAACCGGGAACTTTTTCTCGCCCTGGCCCCGCCATACCCCAAAGTGGAGTTGCTGAGGTTTGATGGCTGTAGCGTTAACGATGAGGTACATCTGTTGTTGAAAGCCGGTTTTGCGCAGTTGCGCTGGGATGCCAAAATTGTTGATGAAGGCAGCACAGAAACTGCAACCTACTTTATAGATAAAGGTACCGTTCTGCCTTTTCCGCTCCAACGCTGGATACACGTGCACCTGATTGAAGACAACGGCACCGGTTGTAGCATAAGTGATGAGGTAACCTTCACCTCAGGCAATGGATTGGCTGACCTGTTCCTGTACCCGTTTTTGTTTCTCACCATTTATTTCAGAAAATTTACTTACCGAAGAATATTTAATTCCTGATTTTCAGCTTTATGTGATTTTTGTTTAATATTTATAAACAAATATTAAACAAAACTTTGCTGTGGCGAATTTTGGACTTACATTTGTTTAATCAAATTACTAAAAAGTTAAACACTATGCAAGCAGCTGAATTCGATAAAATGGTTACTAAGGAGGCATCGTCACTTCGCCAATATGCTTACCAGCTTACCCGTAACGTAGAGGATGCACATGACTTGGTTCAGGAAACCATGTTGAAGGCTTTTACCTACAAAGCGCGTTTTCAGGAGGGCACCAACCTGAAAGGGTGGTTGTACACCATCATGAAAAACAGTTTTATTAATAACTACCGCAGGTTGGTAAAACGTAACACGTTTATTGACGGTACTGACAATACGTATTATATAGATTCCATGGCACATGCAACGGCCAATAGCAGCGACCACAAATTTGTGATGCGCGACATTGAAGCGGCCATTGAGCAGTTGCCCAAAGATTTGAGAAAAACCTTTACCATGAACTACAGTGGTTTTAAGTACCATGAAATTGCCGAGATTTTGAACATTCCTATTGGTACGGTGAAAACAAGGATATTTGTAGCGAGAAGAATTTTGCGCGGACAGCTCAAGAATTACGGAGACGCATTTGGTTTAATGGAAAGTTAATACAGTGAACAAAAAAAGAGTTGTAGTAATAGGAGCAGGTTTTGCCGGTTTGTCTACCGCTTGTTATCTGGCTAAAGCGGGTTACAGGGTAACGGTGTTGGAAAAAAATGATTCAGCAGGAGGCAGGGCACGCGTTTTTGAATCAAACGGATTTGTATTTGATATGGGCCCCAGTTGGTATTGGATGCCTGATGTGTTTGAAAAATTCTTTGCTGATTTTGGTAAAAAGGTAAGCGACTATTATCAACTCTTGAGACTGGATCCATCTTATCGCGTAGTATTCAGTAAAAATGATGTATGGGATATTCCGGCAGATTACGGTGCCTTCCGCAACATGCTTGATGCCATTGAACCCGGAGCCGCAGTAAAGTGTGATGATTTTCTGAAAGAAGCAGCCTATAAATATGATGTTGGCGTGAATGATTTAGTTTACCGCCCATCGCAATCCCTTACAGAATTTTTTGACTGGCGTTTGGCCAAAGGGGTTTTTCGTTTGGATGTGTTTACGTCCATGAGTAAGCATATACGCAAGTATTTTAAAGACCCGCGCATTATTGAACTGATGGAATTCCCCGTTTTGTTTTTAGGAGCAACACCTCAAAATACTCCCGCCCTCTACAGTTTGATGAACTTTGCCGATATTAAATTGGGTACCTGGTACCCGATGGGGGGCATGCACAACATTGTAAAAGCCATGCACAGTTTGGCCATTGAACTTGGGGTGAATTTTATATTTGATGAAGCCGCCAAAGGATTTGACATCACCGGAAAGGACGTAATTTCTTTACGCACCGATACCAATAAGCTGAATGTGGATGCAGTTGTTGCTGCTGCCGATTACTACCACATTGATCAACATTTATTACCCAAAGAATACAGCAACTACACGCCCGAGTATTGGGATAGCAGAGTGATGGCTCCGTCTTCACTTATTTTTTACCTGGGTGTAGACAGGAAACTGAATAACCTGCAACACCACAACTTGTTTTTTGACGAGGATTTTACACAACATGCCCACCAGATTTATGAAGATCCTGCGTGGCCCGATAAGCCTCTTTTTTATGTGAGTTGCCCTTCCAAAACAGACCCTTCTGTTGCACCGGAAGGCATGGAGAATTTATTTGTATTGGTGCCTGTTGCTCCTGAACTTAATGATAGCGAAGAAATAAGGGAGAAGTATTACCATATGGTGATGGAACGTTTGGAATCCCTAACCGGACAGAACATACGGCAGCACGTAATTTACAAACGCTCTTACGCCCACAATAACTTTGTTCAGGATTACCACTCATACAAAGGCAATGCGTATGGTTTAGCCAATACGTTAAAACAAACAGCCATACTAAAACCAAGTCTTAAAAACAAAAAGTTAAATAATCTGTTTTACTCTGGTCAGCTTACTGTTCCCGGTCCGGGTGTTCCGCCTTCCATCATATCGGGAAAAGTAGTGGCACAGCAGGTTCATCAAATGTTTAATCAATAAGGCTATGGAAATTCAACAACACCTCCAACTGTTTGATAAAGTATGTGAAAAATGCAGTCACATCATTACAAGCAGTTACTCTACTTCTTTCAGTTTAGGTATATTGTGTTTCGACAAAAGATTCAGAGCGCCCATCCGGGATATTTATGGATTCGTTCGTTTTGCGGATGAGATTGTAGATACCTTCCACGGGCACGACAAACAAAAACTGCTGCATGAGTTTCGTGATGAGGCCTACAAAGCCATCCGCAACGGTATCAGTCTCAATCCGGTTTTGCATTCGTTTCAACTGGTTGTAAATAAATACCGTATTCCGCATGAATTGATTGATGCCTTTCTGTTCAGCATGGAAATGGACTTAACACATGAGAAATACAGAGAAGAGGAGTACAATAAATACATTTTCGGTTCAGCCGAAGTAGTAGGGTTGATGTGCCTGAGAGTATTTTGTGAAGGGGATGAAGCGAAGTACAACAGTTTGGTGGAACCGGCTAAAAAACTGGGTGCAGCTTTCCAGAAAATAAATTTCCTCCGCGATTTGAATTCAGATTATTGGGAACGCGGGCGCGTGTATTTTCCTTCAGTAAAAATGAACGAAAACTTTGATGCTGCCATGAAACGCACCATTGAAGAAGATATTGCTCGTGATTTTAAATCGGCCCTTGCAGGCATTAAAAGATTGCCAGCAGGTAGCAAACTTGGGGTGTACATTGCATATATTTATTTTTACGCCTTGTTGGGTAAAATCAAACGCCTCAATCCCGATACGTTATTGAATAAAAGGGTAAGTGTTTCAGGAGCACAAAAGTTTTACCTGTTTACATTTTCTTATCTGCGCTATCGTTTAAATCTGTTGTAATGCGCAGCCTTTTTTTACTTATATGTTTATGTGTATTCACCCGAAGTTATGCGGGTGGAGACGTAGATGTCAACTTTCTGCGGCAAGAGTATTACAAGTGTGTATCAGATGCCGACAGAACCAATACACTTCACCATAAGTTGGTGGCATTAAAATCAAATAAACCTTTGGTAATTGGTTTTATCGGTGCTTTGGAAGCACTTAAAGCCAAACACGCCTGGAATCCGTACAAAAAAATGGAACATTTGAATGCGGCCATTGTTACGTTGGATAAAGCAATTAAAGCAGAGCCTGACAATATTGAAATACGCTTTTTACGTTACACCGTGGAGTATTTTGTGCCGTCTTTTTTGGGCTACAGCAAGCACATCGCTGAAGATAAGCGAGTAATTATTTCCGGCATTCAGCAGCGGAAGTTTACCGCTCAGGAAGTATTTCTGGTAGAAAATATCATAAAATTTTTCGAAGAGCGTAAGGAATGCAGTGCTTCTGAATTAGTTTTGATGCGAAATGCATTGAAGCACTAAATGTACACGTATCTTTTAATTAATTTTTTCACGCTACTTTTCCCCGTACTTTTCTCATTTGAGAAAAAGGTGAGGTTTGTTACTCTGTGGCGTTTTGTGTGGCCGGCCATCATCACGTCCCTGCTTATTTTTGTGGTGTGGGATCACTTCTTCACCATTTGGGAGGTATGGGGCTTTAATCCGAAGTATATTTCAGGAATACTATTGTGGGCATTACCGCTGGAGGAAATTTTGTTTTTTATTACCGTACCTTTTGCCTGCCTGTTTCTCTATGCTGTACTGAATTTTGTGGTAAAAAAAGACATCCTTAAATGGGTAGCACGCCCGTTGGGTATAGTGCTTATGCTGTTGTGCATCTGGCTTATTTTTCAGTACCCCGATAAATTGTATACATCGGTTGCAGCGCTTTTTGCTGTCACCTTGCTCAGTTGGCACCACGTGTTTTTTCCAAAGCCCTGGTTGGGCCGATTCTGGCTCACTTACATCGTGTGTTGTATTCCTTTCTTTGTTGTGAACGGAATTTTAACTTCGTTGCCGGTGGTAACCTACAACAGTGAATTTATTTTGGGCATTCGGCTGTATACTATTCCTGTGGAAGACTTAATATACCAACTTGATTTGCTGCTGTTAAATGTAACACTGTATGAAAAGCAGAAAACGTATCAAAGAGGATAAAGCGGTTGTAATCGGAGCGGGATTAGCCGGCTTGGCTGCCGCTATTCGCTTGCGCGCCAAAGGGTATCAGGTAACTTTGATTGAGGCTTCGGCCCATCCGGGAGGAAAGGCAGGGGAGTTGAGCAAAAACGGTTTTCGTTTTGATACCGGCCCTTCACTTTTTACACTGCCTGAACTGGTAGATGAGTTGTTTGTACTGCACGGAAAAAATCCCAGAGAATATTTCTCCTACCAGAGTTTGCCCTACAGCTGCAAATATTTTTATGAGGACGGCACCGTTATCAATGGCCATCAGGATGCTATTGCTTTTGCGGAGGAAGTTGCTTCTAAAACAAATGACACCAAAGAAAGTGTGCTGAAATTTCTGAGGTACAGTGCCCGCATTTACGACCTTACGTCCAATGTGTTTATATTTAATTCGCTGCACCGTTTTAAAACCTACCTTACCTCTGATGCCTTTCATGCGTTTTTTAATCTTCGGAAACTCGACACGTTTCGCACCATGAACAAGGCCATTCGCAGGTTTTTTAAAGATGAGCACACTATTCAATTGTTTAACCGTTACGCAACATACAACGGCTCCAATCCTTACAAGGCTCCTGCTACTTTAAATGTTATTCCTCACCTGGAGCACAACACCGGTACCTGGTTTCCCAAAGGAGGTATTTACACTATTCCTAAAGCTCTGGAAAGTTTGGCCCGCCATGTGGGCGTACGTATTCTTTACAATGCTCCTGCAAAAGCTATACATACTTCAAAAGGCAAGGTAGTTTCAGTAGAAGTGAATGATGATAACCTGCCGGCTGATGTAGTGGTGAGTAATGTAGATGTGTACAAAACATACCGGCATTTACTTAGTGAAGAAAAGCAACCGGAAAAACTTTTGCAGCAGGAAAAATCTACCTCGGCAATTATTTTTTACTGGGGCATGAAAGCCCGTTTCCCCGATGTGGAAGTACACAACATTTTATTCAGCACACAGTATGAAAAAGAGTTTGCTGCTATGCATAGCGGGGAAATTTTAGACGACCCTACGGTTTACATTTATGTGAGTTCTAAAGTTGAAGCAACGGATGCTCCTTCAGGGCAGGAGAACTGGTTTGTGATGATTAATGCACCACATAACCGTGGACAGAATTGGGACGAATACATAGCTGAAGCACGTAAAAATATTCAGGATAAAATACAACGCACATTGGGCATTGCAGTGAGTGATTACATTGTGTGTGAAGAAGTGCTGGATCCACGAGGTATTGAACTGAATACCGGCTCTCATTTGGGTGCATTGTACGGCAATGCTTCCAACAGTAAGTATGCGGCTTTTATGCGTCATGCCAATTTCAGTTCGCACATTGAAGGCTTGTATTTTTGCGGTGGCAGCGTGCACCCGGGCGGAGGTATTCCACTTGTACTGGCATCAGCAAAAATTGTGGCAGATATGATTGATGAGGACAACAAATGATTACAACCCGTCACCATTCTTTAGCCCGATTACTTTTTGCTCCTTACCTCCGTTATCTTTTTCGTAAGCATTTCCATCGGTTAAATATTCCTGTCTCAGTTGAGGGATTGGAGCAAGGCAAGAGTGTATTGTTAATTGCTAATCACTTTAGCTGGTGGGACGGTTTTTTCTGGTACCAGGCGAATAAATTTGTGTTTCGCAAAAACTTTCACATCATGATGCTGGAAGAACAGCTGGAACGTTTTTGGTTTTTCAAATACCTGGGTGCTTTTTCGGTGAAAAAAAACTCGCGCTCGGTGTTGGAGTCATTAGATTATGCTGCGAATTTGTTGGAGCATCCCGATAACTTGGTTGTAATTTTTCCGCAGGGTGAAATTGAAGTGCACTGGATACGCCAGATGAACATGGGCAAAGGAGCAGAGCACATTTGGAAGAAAGCACAGGCTAAAGCTCAGTTAGTTTACGGAGTGGTGTTAACGCACTTCGGCTCGCAGCCAAAACCTACGGCAACATTTTATTTGCAACCTGCGCAAGGTTGTGCTGCCTTTGCCGACTATTACCAAAAAGTGTTGCAACAAGCAGAAACGGATTTACGGGAAGAGTAAGCCTGATTATTTTGTTGTAGTAGTTTGCCCGAGCTCAGTAACTCCACCCGATACAATAAATTTCATGAGATCAGCAGAGTTGGCGGTGATGGGTTTTACTTTGTCTTTGGGTACCACGTACATTTCACCCGTAAGTGCATAAGAGAGCGGAAAGTACACCGCGATGTAATCTTCAATGCCTAACTTAGTTAAATCCTTTTGAGTAATAAAACCCAGTTTGCATACACCTGAACTGCTCACTTCCACCATCACGGCTTCAGTAAACTTTTTCTTATCTCCTACAAAGGCTTCGATAAAATCTTTTACAAAAGTGTAAACAATCTTAATGAATGGTACTTTAGAGAGTAAATCATCCAGCAGGTCGAGCAGGTTGCTGAACATTAACTTGCTTCCTACAAAACCTAAAATTGTAATCACAGCCACCATAATCAATATACCCATGCCGGGTATATCGATATGAATCATGCTGTCAACAGTGGTATCTACCCAAATAATGGCAGAACTCAGTACCAGATAGGTGAGGGCCAACGGAACAATAATGAGTAAGCCCTTAATAAAGTAGTTAACCAGTATACGAAAACGACTGCGTGCTGAACGTTGCAGGTTTTCTTTTTCAAATTGCATCATGAGCCGGAAGATTTAAATTCATAGCCGATATCGGTACGGTAATATTTACCTTCAAATTCAATTTTTGCAGCGTTGGTGAGAGAGTTGTTTAATGCTTCTTCGAGATTTTTTCCGTAGGAAGTTACAGCTAAAATCCGCCCTCCATTGGTAACAATTTCACCCGTGTTATTTTGGATGGTGCCGGCATGAAAGAGCATGGAGTTTTCGCAACGTTCAAAACCACTCATCACTTTCCCTTTTTCATACTCACCCGGGTATCCTGCGGCCACCAGCATTACTGTAGTGGCACATCTTTCATCCGTTATTAACTCTTGGGTATGCAGTTGTTTATTTCCGCAAGCCACAAACAAATCCACTAAATCATTTTTGATGCGGGGCAGTACAACTTCTGTTTCAGGGTCGCCCATGCGGCAATTGTATTCAATCACTATGGGTTCGCCACCCACGTTCATCAATCCGATAAAAATAAATCCTACGTAGTCTATGCCCTCTTGTTGAAGTCCTTTTAACGTGGGGAGGGTAACCTGTTCAGTAACTTTTTTCAGAAAATTTTCATCAGCAAACGGAACTGGGGAAACAGCTCCCATGCCACCGGTGTTGGGGCCGGTATCACCTACACCAATGCGTTTGTAATCTTTGGCTGAGGGTAGCGTAACAAAACTTTTTCCATCGGTAAGCACAAAAACAGAGAGTTCAATGCCATCCAGAAATTGTTCTACCAAAACCTTTTTACTGGCATCGCCAAAACGGGCTTCCTGAATAAAGGAAGTAAACTCCTGAATGGCCTCTTCGCGGCTTCCGCAAATAACTACTCCCTTGCCGGCTGCCAGTCCGTCAGCCTTTAGTACGATGGGTAGACTGTGGTTGTTCAGATAATCAATACCTTGTGTAAACGAATCGGCATCAAAAGTTTTGGCAGTTGCAGTAGGAACTCCGTATTTCACCATGAACTGCTTGGAAAAGTCTTTACTTCCTTCCAGTTGTGCACCCTGAGCATCCGGACCTATAAACGGTATGTTTCTGAGGTCATTCTCAGCGGCAAAGCTATCGCGCAATCCTTTTACCAAAGGTTCTTCGGGGCCCACTATAACCAGGCCTATGTTTTTTTCACGACAAAGATTTTTTAACCCTTGCTGGTCATTGACTGAAATATTGACATTAGTGCCGCACAAAGCAGTTCCGGCATTGCCCGGGGCGATGAAAAGTTGTTCACATTTAGGGCTTTGTGTAAGTTTCCAGGCAAACGCGTGTTCCCTGCCTCCGGAGCCAATCAGTAGTATGTTCATGCCTTTTTGTGCTTGGTAAGGTTATTGACTATCAACAAGGCACAAAAGTAGCAATACAGGGAAAGTATTTTTATATTATTTTTACAGCCTTACAAAAAAGATTAAGCGAGATATATAGCGCATCATGTTAAATTACATCGTACAAGGATTATCCAGAATTTTCGGCAACAAGTCAGATCGTGACGTAAAAGAAGTGCAACCTGTCGTGGAGCAGATTAATGCTCACTTTGCAACTTACAACACATTAACCAATGATGAATTACGCGGGAAAACGCTCGAGTTCAGGGCACGTATCAAAGAGTCTTTATCAAAAATAGATAGTGACATAGCTGCGTTGAACGGGCAGTTGCAGGCCGACCCCGAAATGGACCTGGGCAAGAAAGAAGACCTATATAAACAGGTTGATAAATTAAAGAAAACCCGTGATGAGGAACTGGAGGTTGTGCTAAAGGATCTGTTGCCTGAAGCTTTTGCTGTGGTAAAAGAAACAGCCCGTAGGTTAACCGAAAACACAATACTTGAAGTTACAGCTACTGATTTTGATAAAAACCTTGCCGCTGCTCGCAAAAGTTTTGTGAGTATACAAGGTGATAAAGCACTTTGGAAAAACTCCTGGGATGCTGCCGGTACGGAAGTGGTGTGGAACATGGTACACTACGATGTACAACTCATTGGTGGTATTGTATTGCACTCCGGTAAAATATCTGAGATGGCTACCGGTGAAGGAAAAACACTGGTGTCTACCTTGCCTGCTTACCTCAATGCACTTGCAGGACTCGGGGTTCACATAGTAACTGTAAACGATTACCTGGCCCGTAGGGACTGTGAATGGAACGGACCACTGTTTCAGTTTCACGGTATAAGTGTTGATTGTATTGATTACCATCAGCCCAATTCACCACAACGCAGGCAGGCTTATTTAGCTGATATCACCTACGGAACAAATAACGAATTCGGTTTCGATTACCTGCGTGATAACATGGCGCGCGATCCGGAAGATTTGGTTCAGCGTAAACATCATTTTGCTATGGTGGATGAGGTGGATTCTGTATTGGTGGATGATGCCCGTACGCCTTTAATTATTTCAGGTCCGGTACCCAAGGGTGATGATCAGATGTTCCATATCCTGAAACCACGTATTGAACGTTTGGTGGATATGCAGAAACGTTACATCAACACCGCTTTAACCGATGCTAAAAAACTGATTGAATCAGGCAATGATACCGATGGAGGTATGGCCCTGTTACGTGCTTACCGTGGTTTGCCTAAAAATAAAGCCTTGATTAAATACCTGGGAGAATCAGGTGTGAAAGCCGTTTTGCAAAAAACTGAAAACTTCTACATGCAGGATCAGCAAAAGGAAATGCATAAGGTAGATGCAGAATTGTTTTTTGTAATTGATGAAAAAAATAACTCCATTGAACTAACTGAAAAAGGCATTGAAACCATTACCAGCAACGGTGAGGATCCTGCGTTTTTCATTATGCCCGATGTAGGATCAGAAATAGCCGAAATAGAACGCGCCAACCTGAATGAAGAAGATAAACGCAATCGCAAGGATGAACTGATGCGCGACTTTGCAGTGAAGTCAGAACGTATTCATACACTGCAGCAATTACTTAAAGCCTATACCTTATTTGAAGCAGATGTGGAATACATTGTTCAGGATGGTAAGGTGAAGATTGTTGATGAACAAACAGGTCGTATATTGGATGGCAGACGCTACAGTGACGGATTGCACCAGGCCATTGAAGCCAAAGAAAATGTAAAAGTAGAAGCGGCTACGCAAACGTATGCCACGGTTACTTTACAAAACTTCTTCCGTATGTACCACAAACTTGCCGGTATGACCGGTACAGCGGAAACAGAAGCAGGTGAACTTTGGGAAATATACAAACTGGACGTGGTGGTTATTCCCACCAACCGCAACATCATTCGTAAGGATGAAGACGATAAGATATACAAAACCAAGCGGGAGAAATACAATGCCGTTATTGACGAGATTGTTGCCTTAACAGAAAAGGGGCGCCCGGTATTGGTGGGTACTACTTCGGTGGAAGTGTCAGAATTGTTAAGTCGTATGTTGAATTTGCGTAAGCTTAAACACAATGTATTGAATGCAAAACAACACCAACGTGAAGCTGATATCGTAGCGGAAGCCGGGCAAGCCGGAACAGTTACCATAGCCACCAACATGGCCGGTCGTGGTACAGATATTAAACTTGGAGCAGGAGTAAAAGAAGCCGGAGGATTGGCCATCATTGGTACTGAACGTCACGAGTCGCGAAGGGTTGACAGGCAGTTGCGAGGTCGTTCAGGTCGTCAGGGTGATCCGGGTTCATCTCAGTTCTTTGTTTCACTGGAAGATGATTTGATGCGTTTGTTTGGTTCAGAGCGTATTTCGAAAGTAATGGACCGCATAGGTTTGCAGGAAGGGGAGGTGATTCAACACTCACTTATCACCAAGAACATTGAACGCGCACAAAAGAAAGTAGAGCAGAATAACTTCGGCATTCGTAAACGTTTGCTGGAATACGATGACGTGATGAACTCACAGCGTGAGGTGATTTACACCAAACGTAGAAATGCTCTGTTCGGAGATAAACTGGCATTGGACATCAACAACATGTTGTATGATTTGTGCGAGGAGTTGGTAACGGAATTTGCTTCCTATACCGAATTCAAAATGGAAATACTCCGTTTGATGGCCTACGAAATCAAAATGACAGAAGCGGAGTTCAGCAAAGGTAAACCTGAGCAACTTGTTCAGCAGTTGTTTGATGAATTACTGGAGCAATACCACCACAAGAGCAATCACATTGCTGAAATGGCCTTCCCGGTGGTGAAAGAAGTATTTGAAAACCGCGGCAGCCAGATTCAGTTTTTAGGTGTTCCGTTTTCTGATGGGGTGCGCAACCTGCAAATGGGCGTGGACCTGAAGAAAGCGTATGATTCCAAAGGAAAAGAAATTATTCATGCCTTTGAAAAGTTTGTTTCTTTAGCACTGATAGATGATGAGTGGAAAGAGCATTTGCGTGAAATGGATGACTTGAAACAATCAGTTCAAAACGCAGCTTTGGAACAAAAAGATCCGTTGCTTATTTACAAACTGGAATCATTCAACTTATTCAAATCACTGTTGTCTCGTGTAAATAAAGATGTACTGTCCATGTTGTTTAAGGGCTACATCGTTACCCAGCAGCCTGATAATTACAAGGAGGCAAAACCCTTGCCCAAGCAGGATACCAGCCGTTTGCAAACCAAACGTACGGATGAAATTACCCAGCAGCAAAATCCGGAAGCAGCAGCTCCGCAGAAACCACAACAAATTAAAGGTGTGGTAAAAGTTGGTCGTAATGATCCTTGTCCTTGTGGCAGCGGAAAGAAATTTAAACAGTGTCACGGAAAAGAAGAAGGAGTATAGAGCGTAATAGAAAGAGTTATGGAAATCAATTTAGCAAATCACATTGAGCACACCTTATTAAAGGCTACAGCTACAAAAGAAGATATTATTCAATTATGTAAAGAGGCGGAGGACAATGGTTTTCATGGTGTGTGTGTGCCGCCTTATTATGTTCAGGTGGCCAAAAAAACACTAGGGCCTAAGTCTCACGTTAAGGTGATTACAGTAGTAGGTTTTCCTTTGGGGTATTCAACCGTTGGTGCCAAGGTGGAAGAAGTGAAAAAAGCCTTTATTGAAGGAGCCGATGAGATTGATATGGTGATGAATATTGCCGCATACAAATCAGGCGATTCCACCGCTTTTACCAATGACGTTTCCAGTGTGGCCACTGCTTGTCATTTACAAAATAAAATTGTTAAAGTCATTATTGAAACAGCTTACCTGAGCAACGAGGAGATAGTTGACATTTGCAAGATATGTTCTGAGTGCGGTGTTGATTTTGTTAAAACCTCAACAGGTTTTGCATCTTCAGGTGCCACTATCGAAGCTGTAAAACTGATGCGTGAAACCTTGCCTGCCAAAATTAAAATCAAAGCAGCGGGAGGAATTAAAGATGCCGCATTTGCACTGGAACTTATACAGGCAGGTGCTGAGCGTATAGGTACCTCTGCAAGTATGGAACTTATAGCCGGAAATGATTCAGTGGCGTAAATATATAGCATCAACAGTTTTTGTAACCGGAGCCGTTTTTTCAGCCGATGCTCAGGTGGTCAAAACACCCTATAAACATTATTCCAGTGAGATAGTGCGCGACATTCGTTTGGATGCCTTGCTTGATACCATTTACCAACGAAACAATGCTCAGCCTGTCATCAAAGGGTACCGCATACAATTGTTTACCGGTGCTGAACGTTTAGGTGCCTTGGATACCAAAAGTGATGTACAAAAGAATTTACCCGGAGCTGAGGTATACATTATCTACCAGCAACCGTATTTTAAAGTGCGTGTGGGAGATTTCAGAACTCAGGCGGAGGCACAGCAAATGTATCACCAGTTGTTACCCATTTTTCCCAAGGCCTTTCTGGTACCTGATGACATTAATCTGCCTCAGATTAAATAAAATATTTTTTAGAAATTTCTCGGAGAGATACGTTTCATCTTGATACCTTGTGGTTTGCTGATAACCAAGGGCACCTTTTCTACTTTTACGTTGCTGGTATCTAAACCAAAGGCTTTCTCCTCTGATAAGCCCAGCGATTTCAGAATGAAGTAAACCCTTACCACAAAACGCTCCCAAGCCGATTGCTCCAGATCGTAGTTGAAAATACGGTCAATTACTACAAAACGGAAGTCACCCATTATGTTGTATTTCTTGAGTGAGTCATACCGGCTCATTACGTTTACTTCCTTGTTCTCCACCATTTCCTGTATCACCTTGCGCAGGTAAACATTAATGCGTGGCTCTATACGGAAACCTAAACGGAAGTCAATGCGCATCACTTTATCCTCCACCAGTTCTTCAGCAGAATATTCCATGGTGTAAGGCTCATCAAGAATGTGCACGTGTACAAACCAATACACATCAGCACGCTTGGGTTGCTTGTTAAAAATGGAGTACACTATTTTAGTTTCTATCTCGCTTTTAAAATCAGCACTGGTGAGGTAAACTAAGTTGGTAGAGAATTTCGGAACAGTTTCATCTTCGCACAAATCGCTCAACATGGGCAGGTACTTATCAATGGGCTCAAATTCTGTGAACTTGTTTTTGATTTTACGGGCTTTCCACCACACCCACATCACAAATATTAAAACGGAGCTTATTAAAATAGTTACCCAGCCGCCATGGGAGAACTTAATAATATTGGCCACGAAGAATGAACCTTCAATGGCAAAAAACAAAATGAAAAACAGCCAAATGATTACATACCCAACTTTATGCTTTTTGAGGTAGTAGGTAAGCAGAATGGTGGTCATCATCATGGTTAATGTAATAGCCAAACCATAGGCTGCTTCCATGTTAGCCGATTCTCTGAAAAACAATACCACACCAATACAACCTGCATACAGAATCCAGTTGAGCGAAGGAACATACAGTTGTCCTTTCATATTGGAAGGGTAGTCAATTTCAATCTTGGGCCAAAAGTTAAGTCGTATAGCTTCACTGATAAGTGTGAAAGATCCACTGATTAACGCCTGGCTGGCAATAATAGCCGCCATGGTTGCTATGATAATACCCGGAATAAGAAACCAGGATGGGAGTATGTAATAGAAGGGATTAAGGTCTCCCAGTTGTGTATCTATTTTAGTGGTAAGCCAGGCTCCCTGTCCAAAGTAGTTTAATAATAGTGCTACTTTCACAAATATCCAGCTTACACGTATGTTACTTCTTCCGCAGTGACCTAAATCAGAGTATAGTGCCTCAGCTCCGGTAGTACATAAAAAAACGGCTCCTAACAACCAAAAGCCACCCGGGTATACTACCAGCAAATGGTAGGCATAAAACGGGTTGATGGCTCTTAAAACATCGGGGTGTTGTATTACTTGTGCAAAGCCAAAACCACCCAACATTAAGAACCACAACATCATCATAGGGCCAAACGCTACCCCAACTACTTTGGTGCCGAACTGCTGAAAAATGAATAGCCCTGTTATTATTATTATTACAATAGGTACAACCGGAATATCAGGTTGAATGATTCGCAAACCTTCAACAGCTGAAGTTACAGAAATTGGAGGAGTGATAATGCCATCTGCGAGTAAAGCGCTACCGCCTATTATGGCCGGAATCATTAACCATTTAGCCCTTCTTCTTACTAAAGCAAACAAAGAGAAAATTCCACCTTCACCTTTGTTATCAGCATTGAGTGTGAGGAGAACGTATTTGAATGTAGTTTGAATGGTAAGGGTCCAAAACACACAGGATATAGCTCCGAATATCAGATCTTCGGTTATGATCTTCTTATCCATAATAGCCCTCATTACGTATAGTGGAGATGTACCGATATCTCCAAACACAATACCAAGGGTAATGAGAAAACCTGCTACCGTAAATTTAGATAGCGTGTTGCGGGTAGGATGAGTGCTCAAGGCAATATTGTTTAAATCAGGTTCACCAAAAAGTCAGGCGCAATTCCTATGGCTAATGAAAGCAGTGCCGTTAAAATTAAAACCAGATTATACGCCCAGTTCAATTCAATTTTTTCAGCCTGTTCATTCTTGGTAAACACCGAATTGATGACGCGAAGGTAGTAATATGCACCAATTAAAGAATTAATTACAGCGATTAAAACCAACCATCCGTACCCGCTTTTCATGGCTGTAACGAAAATGAAGTATTTGGCAAAGAAACCAGCCAGCGGGGGAATGCCCGCCAGTGAAAGAAAGGCGATTGTAGTGGCAATGCCCAGCAACGGATTTTTGCGTGCCATGCCGTGAAGTGACTCAATGCTATCCGTACCTGTAACTTCTTTAATGGCAATAAGCACAGCAAAGGCACAAATGGTAGAAACGGAATACACCGCAGTGTAAAACAATAAGGCACTGTCTGATTGATCCTGCATGGCCAATACCGCCAGAATAAGGTAACCGGCATGGGAGATACTGGAATAGGCTAATAATCTCTTGATTCCTTTTTGATAAAGGGCAGTAATGTTTCCAACAAACAGAGTAAGCACTGCTGCAATGCTGAGCAACGGTACCCATAAACCGGAGAGGTCAGCGAAACAATAAGAGAACAAACGGTAGAAAGCAGCAAAGCCTGCTGTTTTTACCACCGTAGCCATAAAACCTGTAATCAATGTTGGCGCACCTTCGTACACATCAGGAGCCCAAAAGTGAAAAGGAACCGCAGCTACTTTAAACAGGAAACCAACCATCAGCATCAATATGCCCACAGCCACCATGGAATTGTTGGCGGAGGAAGGATTGTTACTCAAAAATGTTTTAATGCCTTCTAAATGAAAAGAACCCGTTGCTCCGAACAGGAGGGCTATACCAAAAAGTAAAAATCCGCTGGCAAAAGAACCCATCAGGAAATACTTCATGGCCGATTCGTTCGACTTGCTATCGGCACGGTTACTACCGGCAAGGATGTACAACGGGATAGATAAAATCTCAATGCCTAAGAACAGCATGGTGAGGTTGCTGTAACTGGTCATGAGCATACCGCCTACCAACGTGAAAATGATAAGGCCGTAAATATCGGCAATCATGTTTTGTGCTACATTCCGGTAATGGTGGCTGCACAGTAGCATAATGAGCAGGGTAGAGGTAAGCAGAATTCCGTTAAATGCCAGCGCATAGTTATCAAACTTCACCATTTGGTTAAAGTAAGAATAACCGGTATTCCAGTCCATGAAATTGAGAACCAGAGTAGCAATAATTCCGGCCACGGCAAACCATAAGGTTTTGCCTTTCCAGTTGAATACACCTCCGAATAAGGTAGCTATTCCAACTAAAGATATTACGATGAGTGCGGTCATTCTTTTATTATCTCAAATACGTGGTATATGAATTCATTTGTTCCAACAAGTGGTTTACAGCAGGTGCTGAAATATCCAGCAATGGTTTAGGATAAACGCCAATGGCTATTACCAATATGACTATCGGAACCAATACTAATTTTTCCTGTAAGGTTACTTCTGCAAAGTCTGCTGTGGCAGTTTGTACATCACCCAGCATGGTGTGCTGGTACATTTTGAGCATGTACACGGCCCCCAGTATAATGGTGGTTCCTGCTGCAGCTGCATACCAGGCATTAAATTGATACACGCCTGATAGTAACAGAAACTCGCCTACAAAACCATTGGTTAAAGGCAAAGCAACTGAACCCAACAGTATAATCATGAACAAGGTGGCGAATACAGGTGCCTTTGAACGAATGCCTCCGAGGTGTTCAATTTCGCGGGTGCCGGTACGTTTGTAAATGATGTCGGCAATAAAGAATAAACCTACTACATTGATACCGTGACTCAGCATTTGTATCAAACTTCCCTGCAATCCATGCACGTTGGCCGCCATAATACCCGCAGCAATTAAACCCACGTGGCTCATGGAAGAGAAAGCGAAAAGTGTTTTGATGTCTTTTTGGTTAATGGCAATCCAGGCTCCGTAAATAATGCCTATCACACACAAGCCTATTACTGCGTTGTCCCAATGATCTGCTGCTTCAGGCAACACAGGTAGTATCCAACGAATCATAGAATACAGACCCATTTTGAGCATAATGCCTGAAAGTAACATGGTGCCGGGTGTAGGTGACTCGGTATAGGTGGCAGGTTGCCAGCTGTGGAAAGGGAACACCGGAATTTTAATGGCAAAGGCAATAAAGATGAGCCAGAATACCCACTTCTGTGTTTCAGCAGGTAAGTTCAGGGCATAGAATGCATCAATGTCAAATGACTTACTTTCGGTTTGTGTATACAGGTAAATTAATCCGGCCAGCATAAATAAACTACCGGCTAAAGTGTACAGAAAAAACTTAACGGTAACCTTGCGGTTGCTGCCCCACAGTAATAAAATAAAGTAAACCGGGATAAGAGCCAGTTCCCAGAAAATGTAATACAGGAAACCATCTAAAGAAGTGAATACACCGATAAGCGCTGATTGCATAATGAGCATCAACGCATACAGGGCATTGCTTTTATCATAGCGGTTAAGGCCCGAAGAAAGAATAATAAACGGCAGAAGCAGGTTGGTTAACAACACCATGATGATGCTGATACCGTCAATGCCTACTTTAAAATGTATGCCCAGCGATTGTACCCAAGGCCAGTCAACCAGAAACTGTGTTTCAGCAGTTGATTGGAAAGAGAAAAACAGGAAAGCTGTAGCAACCAGTTGAACCAATGAACTTACCAGTGCCAGTTTACGTGCTGATTCTTCACCGGAAAGAAACAGGAGTAATCCTGTAATCAAAGGCCATGCTATAAGAAATAATGTTATCATGCTTCGCTAATTCGTCAGTTAAAAAACTTGTAAAAACAATGCTGCAATAATGCTGATGACCATAATGAATATGTAAAAACCGGTAGCACCTGTTTGCAACAAACGCAGGTTTTGCGCAATACCCATAGCCAGTTGTCCCAATCCGTTTACTATGCCGTCAACAAATTTTACTTCAACAAAACGGTATAAAAATCCTGATATAGCCGACATAGGTTGTACAATGAACTTATCATATAATTCATCTATGTAGTATTTGTGGTAAAGCACTTTGGCGTATCCTTTAATGTCTATCTCATTCTGCTCAGGTAATACGCCTTTGGTAACGTAAAGTGATTTGGCATACACTATCATGGCAGCTGCTAAAGCTACTGCAACAGCCATCAGCACATATTCTGTGGTATGACTTAAGTGAGCCGCTTCTGCTGATAAACTGATACCGAAAACAGGTGAAAGATATTCTTTGAGCCAGTGTGAACCACCCAATACTTCAGGTACTCCCATAAATCCACCTACGATGGATAAACCGGCTAATACCATTAACGGTACGGTCATGCTCGCTGGTGATTCATGCAGGTGTTCCAGTTGGTGACGTGTGCCTCTGAACTCTCCGAAAAAAGTAAGGAATAACAAACGGAACATATAGAAAGCAGTAACCATAGAGGCAATGGCCCCCAAGGCCCAGATAATCGGACTGCGACCAAAGGCAAAGGCTAAAATTTCGTCTTTGGAAAAGAAACCGGCCAAAGGTGGAATACCGGCAATAGCAATGGTACCAATGAGGAATGTTTTGTAGGTGGTTGGAATCTTGTCTTTTAATCCGCCCATAAAACGAATGTCTTGCTCACCACCCATGGCGTGAATTACACTTCCTGCACCAAGAAATAACAAGGCTTTGAAAAATGCGTGTGTGGTTACGTGGAAAAAAGCTGTGGTGTATGCACCTAAGCCTAATGCAATAAACATAAAGCCCAGCTGACTAACCGTAGAGTAGGCCAACACTTTTTTGATGTCGTTTTGTTTTAAACCTATAGTAGCGGCAAATATGGCGGTAAGCAAACCTACAACCAGAATAATGTTCTGTGTAAACGGAGCTGCACTGAACAGCGGATTAGAACGGGCAATGAGGTAAATACCGGCAGTAACCATAGTGGCTGCGTGTATCAATGCTGATACAGGTGTTGGTCCGGCCATGGCATCAGGTAACCAGGTGTACAAAGGCAACTGAGCACTTTTACCAATCGCACCAATAAACAACAATACCGTGATGGCAATCATCATACTGCTATCGGTAGAGTAAGCTTTGGAAGCTTCGAAAACTTCACTGAAAGTTAATGTGCCGAATGTTTTGGCCATTAAAAACAAACCCAGCAGAAAGCCTAAGTCGCCAATGCGGTTCATGATGAAAGCTTTTTTAGCAGCATCATTGTAAGCCTGATTTTTATACCAGAAACCGATGAGCAGGTAAGAACAAAGTCCTACACCTTCCCAACCAATAAATACAATGAGGTAGTTGTTGCCCATAACCAGCAACAACATAAAGAAAATAAACAGGTTGAGGTAGGAGAAGAAACGCTGAAAACCTTCGTCATCGTGCATGTAACCTATGCTGTAAACATGTATCAGAAAACCTATTCCGGTAACGATGAGTAACATCATTAACGCGAATTGATCAATCAGAAATTCAAAGGGAATGTTCAAGGTTCCTGCACTTATCCAGTCGAACAGTTTTACGGTAACGGGTTGAAATGATTCGCTGTGCGAACCCAAAAAAATGCCGAGTGCAATAACGAAGGATGCCAGCACGGCAGCGCTACCGGCAATACCCGATGCAGATTTAGAAAGTTTTTTGCCCCACAGTGCGTTGATCAGAAAACCAACCAGAGGGAATATAGGAATGAGCCAGGCCAATTGTGTCATTATACTATGCTTCTACGCGTTTAATTACCACTTCAAATTACTTAAGGTGTTGATGTCGGTTGATTTGGTGTTGCGGAATATCATCACCAGAATGGCTAAACCTACAGCTACTTCGGCTGCGGCTACCACCATAATGAAGAACACAAACACCTGCCCGGCCGGATTATTGGAATAAGCCGAAAAGGCCGCCAGCAACAAATTCACCGAGTTGAGCATAAGCTCAATCGACATAAAAATAACAATGGCATTCCGTCTCAACAATACCCCGGCCACACCAATCGAAAATAAGATGGTGCTTAATGCCAGGTACCAGTTGATGGGAACAAGTCGGATGGTTTCGCTTACTGTTTCCATTAATTTAATTCTTTTTTAGCCAATATTACTGCACCTACCATGGCAGCTATAAACAACACAGATGATATTTCAAAAGGCAGTACAAAATCAGTGAACAACACATGCCCCAGGTTTTTTACCAAACCCAGTTGGGCATTGATAGGGTCAGTGGTTTGCAAAATCTCTGCATTGCGGAACGTAGCCAGCAATGTAATCATCAACGTGCCACCGGCTATTACTGCAGCAAACTTGAGCAGCATGGGTTTATGTGTTTCGCTGTCGGCATTCAGGTTAAGCAACATTACGGTGAACAGAAAAAGTACCATAATAGCTCCTGAATACACAATGATGTGTACTATGGCCAGAAACTGTGCATTGAGCAGCACGTAGTGACCGGCAATGGAGAAAAAACAAAGAATGAGGTACATCACACTGTAAACGGGGTTTCTGGCAAATATCACAGCCATGGCACACAGTATGGAAAGAAGGGAAAGAAATAAAAATACGTAGTGACTCATTTTCCTGTTTCAGCTATTGGTGGGCAATATTAAAAGTTTATTCATTACAATAAAAATGCGTTAAGAGGTATGTACTTGCTTACGCAGATTTACATCTATACGTTGGTCAATTTTTTCTACCAGTTTGTCTTTGCCGTAAATAAAATCTTCGCGCTCATAACTGGCAGCGGCAAATTCAGTAGTGAGGTAGATGGCTTGTTTAGGGCAGGCTTCTTCGCACAAGCCGCAAAAGATGCAACGCAGCATGTTAATTTCATACATGGCTGCATACTTCTCTTCGCGGTACAAGTGTTCTTCACCTTTTTTACGCTCGGCTGCATCCATGGTAATGGCTTCTGCAGGGCAGGCTACGGCACATAAGCCGCAGGCGGTACAGTTTTCGCGCCCTTGTTCGTCACGCTTCAATACGTGGCGGCCGCGGTACACGTTGCTCACTTCACGCTTTACCTCAGGGTAACGCACGGTGGCTCCTTTGCGAAAAAAGTGTTTTATAGTAATGAACAGTCCGCCAAAGATGGCCGGCAGGTAGATTTTTTCTACCCAGTTCATTTCTTTTTTTACAACAACTTTAGAACGGTTGGTGAGTTGCATGTTTTTATAGTCTTAAAATCCTAATTGATCTTTAAATGTTAACCAGGCTCCGGTAGCCAAAATGTTGAATATAGCCAAAGGTATCATTACCTGCCAGCCCAACTTCATTAACTGGTCATAGCGGAAACGCGGTACGGTCCAGCGAATCCACATGAAGAAGAAAATGAAGAAGAAAATTTTGAGGAAGAAGGCTGCTGTACCCAACAAGGCCTGTGTGTTACCGCTAAACATATCCATGCCGGGGAAGTTGTATCCTCCGAAATAAAGCGAAGAGATAATGGCAGAGGAAATGAACATATTGGTGTACTCAGCAAACAGGTAAAAGCCCAGTTTCATCGAGCTGTACTCAGTGTGGTAACCGCCCACCAATTCGCTTTCGCACTCGGGTAAGTCGAAAGGGGTACGGTTACACTCAGCAAAAGCACACACAATAAAAATAAGGAAGCCCAAAGGCTGTGTCCAAATGTTCCAATTGAAGCCGTGCTGCTCATCAACAATATCGCGTAAACTTAATGAGCCGGTTGACATCAGTATGGCCACAATGCTCATACCCATGCCCAGTTCATAACTGATCATTTGTGAAGAGGCACGAATGGCACCCAGCAGCGCGAACTTGTTGTTCGATGCCCAGCCACCAATCATAATGCCGTACACGCCTAATGATACTACTCCGAAAATGTACAGGATACCAATGTTAATGTCGGCCACTTGCAGACTGATGGTGCGGTCAAACAAGGTAAGGTCCTTACCCCAGGGAATTACGGCACTGGTCATTAAGGCGGTGAGCATGGCAATACCCGGACCAATAATAAACAAAACCTTATCGGCAGCATTGGGAATAATTTCTTCTTTCATGAACATTTTTACCCCATCGGCCAGTGGTTGTAAAATACCGAATGGTCCTGCACGATCGGGTCCTATGCGGTCCTGCAGAAAGGCAGCCACCTTACGTTCAGCATAAGTGCTGTACATGGCAATGAACAGGGTAACTCCGAAGAGTACAAGTATGAGTACTGTTTTGTCCAGTAGTAATGTTAAGTCCATGTCTTACTTATTATCTATCAGTTTCTTTTTGGTGTGTTCAGGAATTTGCAAATTGCGGGTGTACTGCCCTTGTGAAATAACCGAATGACGGTCAATGGCACGGGGGCCTTCAATTACCCAATCGCTTGTTTTCTTTTTCTCAAAGCGACATTCGTTACAAATAAATTCTTCTACTTCGCCCCACTGGTCTTTACGACCGGTAACACGCAGCACTTCTTCTCCCTGGTTCCACAATACTACTTTGCCGCTGCACTTGGGGCAATCGCGGTGGGCATCTACCGGTTTGGTAAACCAAACACGGCTTTTAAAGCGGAAAGTTTTATCGGTTAACGCACCTACGGGGCACACGTCAATTACGTTACCGGAGAAATCATTGTCAATAGCTTGTTCTATGTAAGTAGAAATTTCTGCATGGTCGCCACGGTTAATTACTCCATGTACACGTCCGTCAGTTATTTGTTCGGCAGTTTTTACACAGCGGTAGCACAGTATGCACCGTGTCATGTGTAACTGCACATAGGGGCCTATATCAATTTTATCAAACGTTCTGCGTTCAAACTCGTAACGTGATTTGGCTGCACCGTGCTCGTAACTCAAATCCTGCAGGTGGCATTCACCGGCCTGGTCGCACACGGGGCAATCCAAAGGGTGATTGGCCAGTAAAAATTCCACCACACCTTTGCGGGCTTCTACAATCTCAGCCGAGGTTTCGTTTTCTACTACCATACCGTCCATTACCGTAGTGCGGCAACTGGGCACAGGCTTGGGCATAGGGCGCGGGTCTTTTTCAGAACCCTGCGTTACCTTTACTATACACGTGCGGCAATACCCGCCACTGGTTTTCAGTTTGGTGTAGTAGCACATGGCAGGAGGGGCCACTTCAGGGCCAATCATGCGGGCTGCCTGCAAAATGGTAGTACCCTCAGGTACTTCTATGGTGCGTCCGTCTATCGTTACTTTAGGCATATCTTTTTTTTGTTGCCACACCTTAGAAATTAATCTTGCAGTGTGGCGTGTTCTTTATTGCTTTTCAAAAACGTACACATGGTACTTATCACCACCGTGTGATGATATCATTTTGTAGCCTTTGGCTGCCACTTGGTTGATTTTAGCCAATGGTTTCATTTGCCCCGATTTCATGGTTTCGGTGGTGTTGTCTTCGTACTCCATTACCATAGTACCGTCAATGTAAGAAACCAGGCGGGCATACTTAGGCGCTTGCCCTGAGTTCTTAAATGCGAAGATGCTGGCCAGGCCAACAACAATAAGCAAGGTGTAAAGAAGTTGTTTTTTCATAAGGTAACTTTTTTTAGCAAGGTGATTGTGTATTTGCAGGTTATTCATGTTGTTTTATCAGTTCTTGTACTTCAGTTTTTAAAGGGTCAAGATGATTCACTACCACGCCCCAAACTATATCGTAATTGATATGGTCATAGGAATGAATCACGCGGTTACGCAATCCGATTATCCGCTTGGCATTGGTGAGTTGAATATCTTGTTTCAGTTTCTGCATTTTGTTTATTGCTTCAGCAATTATTTCCAATTCCCTTTCCACTGCACGGTAAATAGTTCGGTTGGCAATGAACTCACTGTATTGGGTAATGCCTTGGGTGTGCAATTTAATGGCATCAACGGAGTCCACAATGTCCAACAGGTATTTAGTAACTTCATGCGGCATATATTTGTTGTTTGCTGGCCTCAATGTGCGCTTTCAAAATTCTGTTTTGAATGGGCTTGTCGGTCATTAAATCTACTTTGCGGTGCAACACTTCTTCCAGGCTTTCAGCTAAGTCAAAGTACAAATCAGCATAGGCCTCTACAGGTACTTCTTCTTTAAACTTCACTATCAAATCCACATCACTTTGCGGGGTGAACAACTCACTATCTGTTACTGAACCGTACGCATACAACTCCTTTACCCGATATTGTATGCACAGGTGGTTAATGGATGATATGTGTTGCTGTATCAAGTTCATGTTGCAGCTTTATTCTTTTTCGAAAATGTAGATTGAATGTTGGCCATCAATAGCTACTAATTTATAGCCTTTAGCTGCTAATTCATTCAGTTTAACTGTAAGAGGGGACTGATGGTGTTCTATCCATTTATCTGATTTCATTAAAATAGTTTTTAAATCTGTAGTCTCTTTTCCACCTTTTTCATCGACAATTGTTATCCAATTTTGTGGGTAAAAATTAAGCGTCAGGTACTTTTTAGGTGGTTCTTGCTTAAAAGCCAACACAGCCGCTAAACCGGCAACAATAAATAAGGCGAGTAGAAGTTGTTTTTTCATACAGGTTTACATTACAGGTTCAGGCAAATTATTTAAGCGGTAGTAGTGTTTTACATCTTTAATGCGGGTAGGGTTTTTTACAAACTCTTCAAACTCACTACGGAAATGACGTATGGCAGCGGCCACGGGCCAGGCAGCAGCTTCGCCCAGCGGGCAAATGGTTTTGCCTTCAATGTTTTTTTGTAAATCCCATAGCAGGTCAACATCAGCCAGGGTGCCATGCCCGTCAAGTATTTTGTGTAGTACTTTTTCCATCCATCCGGTGCCTTCGCGGCAGGGGCTGCATTGTCCGCAGCTTTCATGGTGGTAAAAACGGGTAAAGGTGTACAGGTTTTTTACAATGCTGGTGGTATCGTCCATGGCAATAAAACCACCCGAGCCCATCATGGTGCCGGTAATAAAACCTCCATCGGCCAATGACTCGTAGCTCATTAAGCGGGGTTCACCGGCTGCTGTGTTTAATATTAAATGTTTGGGCAATATAGGAACAGAAGAACCACCGGCCACTACGGCTTTCAGCTCACGTCCGTTGCGAATGCCACCGCAGTATTCATCAGAATAAATAAACTCTTCTACCGGCAAACCCAATTCAATTTCATACACACCGGGTTTGTTCAAATGCCCCGATGCAGAAATTAATTTGGTACCTGTTGATTTTCCAACCCCAATGGCTGCATAAGCATCACCACCGTTGTTTACTATAGGCACTACGGCAGCAATGGTTTCCACATTGTTTACTACCGTTGGGCGTTCCCACAATCCTTTTACGGCAGGGAAGGGAGGTTTAATACGCGGGTTACCACGCTTGCCTTCCAATGATTCAAGCAAAGCGGTTTCTTCTCCGCAAATGTAGGCGCCACCACCTACCTGCACATACAGGTCGAGGTTGTAACCAGTACCTAAAATATTTTTACCCAACCACCCGTGAGCATAAGCTTCAGCAATGGCTTTTTCTAATATGCGAACGATGTAATAGTACTCACCGCGAATGTAGATGTACGAAGTATTGGCTCCCAAAGCAAAGCTGGAGGTAATCATGCCTTCCACCAGCAAGTGCGGGATGCGCGACATGAGGTAACGGTCTTTGAACGTACCGGGTTCTGATTCATCGGCATTACAAACCAAATGGCGCGGAACACCATCGGGCTTGGCCAAAAAACTCCATTTCATACCCGTAGGAAAACCCGCACCACCACGGCCCCTTAGCCCTGATTTTTTTACTTCTTCCACCACGGCATCGGGTGTCATGTTTTTGATAGCTTTCTCCACAGAAGCATAACCGCCCTTGCTGCGGTACACCTCATATCCCTGTATGCCGGGTACGTTATCGTGTTCTAAAAGTAGTTTCTTTCCCATGCTTTTTTTATGCCACAGATTTCACTGATTTTTTTATAGTATTACACGTTTATGAACTAATGAATCTTCTCCGAAGTTAACAATTAATCCTACTTTGTTTTTTGACAGGGCCAGATAGTTTATCACTTGTTTATAATGTTCTTCTACTATACTGCTAATGGCTTTTACCTCCAGAATAATTTTATCGAAAATGATAAAATCAGCATAATAGTGGTGTTGAAGCGGAGTTCCTTTATAGGTTATTTCGTATTTCTTCTCTCGTTCAAACGGTATGTTGTTTTGTTTAAATTCAATTTGCAAAGCGTCTTTGTAAACAACCTCCGCAAGCCCCCGGCCTAATGTTTTATGTACTTCCATACACAGCCCGATTATGGTATACGTCTCTTGTTGAAGAGGGTAATCCTTCGCATTAAGCTGAATATCTTCTAAAACATTTACCATTTTATATTTTTTTCTCTATAGTCAGTGTCTTTCTCTAATTTTCTTCTGTGTCAATCAGTTCAATCAGTGTCTTCTTATTTTATTTCTCTGTAGTCTTTGTAATCAGTGTCTTGGTCTTTTGTTCTTCTGTGTTAATCAGTGCAATCAGTGTCGTTTTAATTTTTCAGTAGTCTTTGTAATCAGTGTGTTTATCTTTTATTTTTTCTGTGTCAATCAGTGCAATCAGTGTCTTCTTATGTTCTTCAGCGCTATTAGCGGCTATTAGTTAGTATTTATCAATTTTAACTTCGTCCAAATAGGTTTTGCGTTTACCTTCCGTTTTTAAATCAGTAAGTAAAGTATCTACCTTTTCGATGGTCAGGTTTTCATGAAACTGAGCACCACACATCAGCATAGGAGCAGTACCGCAGGAACCTAAGCATTCCACAGTTTTGAGTGTGAACATACCGTCTTTGGTGGTCTCACCTACTTTAATGTTTAATTTTTTCTCTATGTGCTTCACTATGTCTTCAGCACCCAGTAACCAACAACTGCTGGTTTGGCATACTTCAATAAGGCATTTACCCACCGGTTGTAAGTTGTACATGCTGTAGAAGGATGCCACTTCGTATACTTCAATAGGTTGGATGTTAAGCAATGAGGCCACGTAATCCATAACGGGAGCACTCAGCCATCCGTCAAACTCCGCCTGAGCTAAATGGAGAATAGGCAACAGTGCCGATTTTTGTTTGCCTTCAGGATAGCGGGCAATTATGTTTTTTACCAGTTCAAGACTTTCGTCACTGAATTGAATGTTCTGATGTGTTTGACCTGTGTTCATGTTGTTCAATTATGCGTCAAGTTCTCCTGCAATTACGTTCATGCTGCTCATGGTGATGATGGCATCTGAAAGCATTCCGCCTTTAATCATTTCCGGGTAAGCTTGGTAGTAAATGTAACATGGCCTGCGGAAGTGTAAACGGTAAGGAGCACGTCCGCCATCGCTTACCAGATAAAATCCTAATTCACCGTTACCACCTTCTACCGCATGGTAAACTTCTCCTTTGGGTACCTCTGTTTCGCCCATCACAATTTTGAAGTGCCAGATAAGGCCTTCCATAGTGGTGTAAACGTCTTCTTTGGGAGGTAAGTAAAACTCAGGAATATCTGCGTGGTGTTTTCCTTCGGGCATTTTCTCCAAAGCCTGTTTAATAATGCTGAGGCTCTGCCATATTTCTTCGTTGCGCACCATAAAGCGATCATACGTATCACCATTGGTACCTACAGGAATTACAAAATCAAAATCCTGATATGAGCTGTAAGGATTCATAGCGCGTACATCGTAATCAACACCGGCAGCTCTCAGGTTAGGTCCGGTGAAACTGTATTCCAGTGCCATCTCTGCTGTAATTGGTCCGCAGCCAATGGTGCGATCCATAAATATGCGGTTGCGGTTAATGAGTGACTCAAACTCTTTCCAGGCAGCAGGAAAATCAGCCAGAAAGTCGTTGAGTTTCTTGTGGAACTTATCAGAGAAATCGCGTTCAAATCCGCCTATGCGACCCACGTTAGTGGTAAGACGTGCCCCGCAGATTTCTTCGTACATCTCATAAATTTTCTCGCGCCACTGAAATACGTAGGTAAAACCGGTAAGTGCTCCGGTATCAACTGCAATTACAGAGTTGCATATAATGTGGTCGGCAATGCGGGCCAGTTCCATTACAATTACCCGCATGTATTCTACCTTTTTAGGCAATTGTGCACCAATTAGTTTTTCAACCGTCATGTGCCATCCCATATTGTTGATGGGAGAGGAACAGTAGTTTAAACGGTCAGTAAGTGTGGTAATCTGGTAAAAGGGTCTGCGCTCGGCAATTTTTTCAAACGCACGGTGAATGTAACCTATGGTAGGTTCGGCTTCCACAATAATTTCCCCGTCCATTTTAAGCACATTCTGGAAAATACCGTGGGTGGCAGGGTGCGTAGGACCCAGATTCAGAATATTGTATTCTTTTTCCTCAACGGCTGTGGTGGTGTTTTTTTCCGTAGTGCTCATCTTCCAAAGTATTTATTGTCTTTGTCTTCACGGGTTTGATCTTCCATGGGGTATTGCTTCAACATCGGATGATAATCCATGTCGTCTACATTCAGAATAGTTTTAAGTTTAGGATGGCCGGTAAATTTCACGCCAAAGAAATCAAATGATTCTCGCTCCATCCAGTTGGCACCTTTATATAAAGGTGTTAAAGAAGGCAGGTGAGGGTGTGCTGAGGCAATGTATGTTTTAACACGTATGCGAAAGTTAGCCGGCAGATTGTGCAGGTGCACCACCACATTCAACTCCTCCTCTTTTCTATCCGGGTAGTGTGCTGCGGTAAGGTCGGTAAGGAACATGCAATTTATTTCCGCATCTTCTTTGAGCCATTTGATTAAATCAAAATAGGCCTCGTGGTGAACAGTTACGGTAAGCATACCGTATGACTCTACCTGTTCAGTAATCTTGTCGCCAAACTGACTGGCGATGCGTGATTGAACGTATTCGTTGGTAAGCGTTGCCATTATTGTATTCCGTATCCGGCCAGTAATTGTTTGTACTCAGGTTCATTTCTTCTGCGCAGTGATTCGGTTTTAACCAAATCCTGAATGCGCATTACTCCGTCAATAATCTGTTCAGGGCGAGGCGGGCAGCCGGGTACATATACGTCAACCGGAATTACACGGTCAATACCTTGCAATACGCTGTAGGTATCAAATATACCACCGCTCGATGCACAGGCACCTACGGCAATTACCCAACGGGGTTCAGCCATTTGCAGGTAAACCTGACGCAGCACCGGGCCCATCTTTTTAGCAATGGTACCCATCACCATCAACAAATCAGCCTGACGGGGGGAGAAACTCAAACGCTCTGAACCGAAACGGGCCAAATCGTAGTTGGCTCCCATAGTAGCCATAAACTCAATACCGCAGCAAGAGGTGGCAAAAGGTAAGGGCCATATAGAATTGGCACGGGCCAGTCCCACCACCTTATCCAGACTGGTTAAGGAAAAACCCGGTCCGTCTATACTTACAGGTGCTTCAGCTATTTTGATGTCTGACATAAATATTGTTCGTATTAGATTACTCCCACTTAAGGGCACCTTTTTTAATTATGTAAATAAAGCCCAGTAAGAGCAGGCCCATAAATATAAGCATCGAGATAAATCCGTATGCACCGAACTCTTTAAAGTTTACTGCCCAGGGGTAAAGAAAAATTACTTCCACATCAAACAGCACAAACAAAATAGCTGTAACAAAATATTTGATGGAAAAGGGCAGGCGGGCATTCCCTTTAGATTCAATACCACACTCAAATGTTTCGAGTTTATCTTCTGTTTTTCTTTTAGGGCCCAGCAGGTGCGTTACAAAAAGCGTAGTAACCACAAAACCCGCAGCAACCAAAAACTGGATAAAGATTAATATGTAATCGGTGTTACTCATAAATATATAGATGAAACGCAGCAAAAATAATTTAGTTTGTGAAAAATGCACGTCTATTCAAAGGAAATTACCAGAGTGTTGATAAAAGAAATAAAGGGCATAAAAAAAGGAGGACCATTGTCCTCCTTTTTTTGAAAAATATATGGGTTAATGATTATTTAACCACTTGTACTTCAACTCTTCTGTTTACCTGATGAATGGTTGGGCTCAGTAACTCAGCTTCACCTTTAGATTCAGTAATAATTCGGCTAGCTTTAATATCAAAGTGACGAACCATAAACTGTTTCACTATTTCAGCACGTTTTAATCCCAATTTGTAGTTGTAATCTTCAGAAGCAACCGCATCGGTGTGTCCGATTAACTTGATGGAAGCATTAGGGTTGGCTTTCATGAACATGGCAATCTGGGCTAGGTTCTGAATGTATTTCTGAGATACTGCTGCATTATCCAAAGAGAAAAACACAGGAACTGAATTGCCTACGCTGGATGAAGAGTAAGAACCTGTAGCACGGTTAGCAGGAGCAGGTGCTTTGGTATTCATGTTTACTTTAGGATCTTTAGCATCTGGAATAACAGGCTGGTTAGTGAAAGCAAACTTGTCGTCTTTTACCTCTTCTGCATTTTTAGCTACAATTGTTTTACCCTGGAAGTTAACCATATTACCTAAAGGCGTGTTAGGTTCCAAATCTTTACTGTTTGGAATTCCATCCTGGTCATCGTCCAGTTCTTCACCCGTGGTAGCTACTTTGGCGTTTTTGTTAGAGAACACTTCCTTATCCATTTCATCTACTACACCGTCTTTGTCGGTATCCACAACCTTACCTTTGGTGTCAACAGTGGCATTGGGAGGGGTGTTGTTGTCTTTGTCATAAAGATCTGCTACACCATCGCCATCTGTATCTTTGGTAAGTGAATCAATTTTGCTTTGCATAGCCAATAGCTGGTCATACAATACTTTGGTTGGCTCAGTACGGTCATACGGTTTAGCATTTTTGCTACCCATGTGATAAGTGAGACCTAAGGCAATCAACATGTATTTGTCGTTTTCGTTGTTGTTTACAACGGCATCTAATTTGTCTGAGTTCAGATTTCTGAGGTATAAATCAGCACCCAAATCAAAATCTTTATTGATGTGGTACTTAACACCCATTCCAAGGTTCATGAAACTTTCAACCGTTCTTTTGTTAGGTCCGCCAAATTCTCCGTAACCATACGAGTAAATGGTTTCATTTACAAAAGGCCCGTTTAAATGTTTGAGTTTGGTCTTGAACTGACTAAGACCTCCGCCAATTGTAGCCAGGTAAGAGAATTTTGATTTCCTAACGGTACCTTGAGAGAGGAGATTGCGGATATTGATTACAGCATTCAAGCTGAAATCCCAGATATCGGCATCAAAATATTGTGAGGTAGCTCTTTCAGTTCCTGATGCATTGCCTCTCATTATTTGGCCCTGAATGGCAAATGCAGGAGTAATAGACTTTGTCAACGCACCGTAGAAACCATATCTGCGCTCGTTGTTGTAAGATGATGCAGGATACCAGTCGTATTGCTTAACATCAGTTTTTGCCAACACCATACCACCACCCAACGTTACGCTCCACGTTTTGTAATTTTTACGGGAAAGCGGATCCGCGGTTTGTGCTTTTGATGCATTAACCGAAGCCAGAACAGTTGCAACGGTTATTATTAGTTTAAATTTGTTCATTTAGATTTGTGTCCTATTCGATGCAATTTTACGAAACATTTCTTAATAAAATGTGAAGTTTATGAACTAAAAAGTACACTATGTGAATAAGATGACTCAAAAATGAGACGTGTTGCGAAAAAAGTGAAGTCTATTTTGTTTTCGCCAATTGCCATAACTGCTCCATTTCCAGTAAGTTAATGTCAGTTATTTTTTTGCCTTTTTCACGGCATTGATCTTCGATAAATTGAAAACGCTGGATAAATTTTTGATTGGTTCTTTCCAGCGCGTCATCGGGATTGATGTTGAGGTGGCGGGAGAGGTTCACCAATGCAAACATTAAATCACCTAATTCTTCTTCTGTTTTGCTCAATTCCTGTTGTTCGGTTATGGTCTCTTTGAGTTCAGCCATTTCTTCGTCTACCTTGTCCCAAACCTGTTGCGTATTTGGCCAGTCAAAACCTACCTGAGCTGCTTTGTCCTGGATGCGTAAAGCCTTGATAACTGAGGGTAAAGAGGAGGGAACACCACCCAAAACCGATTTGTTTCCCTCTTTCAGTTTGAGCTTTTCCCAGTTTTGTTTTACTTCTTCTTCATCGGCCACTTTTACATCTCCGTAAATGTGCGGATGCCTTGATATAAGTTTTTCACACAGGGAGTGAATCACATCGGCTATGTCGAATGCGTTGGTTTCAGAAGCTATGCGGGCATAAAACACAATGTGCAGCAATACATCGCCCAGTTCTTTTTTTACCTCGGGTAAGTCGTTTTTAAAGATGGCATCGGTAAGTTCATACGTTTCTTCAATGGTGAGGTGGCGCAAACTTTGCATGGTTTGTTTTTTGTCCCACGGGCACTGCTCCCGTAATTCATCCATGATGGTAAGTAAGCGACCGAATGCTTCCAGCTTTTTGTCCATTAACCCAGTAAATTATTTTGTTGAATGATTTTGAAAAATTCATCCCTGAAGTTTTTGCCTATGGGGATTTCTTCATTATTTATAAATATCACGTTACCAGATATGGAACTTATTTTATCTAAAGCTATAATATATGACCTATGGATGCGCATAAATTTATCACCTGATAATTTTTCTTCTAGATTTTTCATGGTCTGGAGCGTGATGATTCTTTTCTCCGGAGTATGTACTTTTACATAATCGGCCAAAGCTTCGATGTACAGAATATCGCTAAAATTTACCTTGATGTACTTTTGCTCTGATTTGATAAAGATGTAATCGAGTCCGTCTTTACCGGTATCTCCTTTTTTGTAGTTCATCAGCTCCCTTGCCTTGTTTACTGATTTTACAAAGCGCTCAAAGGCAATGGGTTTAAGCAGGTAATCTACAATGTCGAGTTCGTAACCCTGCAACGCATACTCCGGATGCGCTGTGGTAAAAATGGTAAGTGGCTTGTTGGGTAATGATTTTAACAAGTCTAACCCGTTAAACTCCGGCATCTCAATATCAGAAAACATCAAATCTACCGACTGTTGCTGCAAAGTTTGCAGGGCCTGCATGGCATTGTCACAACGGGCCACCAATTCCAGATCGGGCATTCTTTTGATGAAGTTTTCCAGCACATCCAATGCCAGTGGCTCATCATCCACAATGATACATTTCATTTTCATAGGCTTAATTTCAGGTTGATATGGTATTCGTCAGTTAATTCATTTACAGTAAGTTGGTGTGCGTTTGGATACAGCAATTCCAAGCGTCTTTTTACGTTTTCCAAACCAATGCCTCCGGGGCCTTTGGGTCCTTTTTTATCTTCAGCGGGTTTTGAGTTGCGTACCTCAAAAGTAAGTTCATTGTCCTTAACATCCATGTTAATTTTCACCCACACCTGCTGCATTTGTGAACCCACTCCATGCTTAAAGCTGTTTTCCAGAAAGGTGATAAGCAACATGGGTTCAATGTGGAGGTTCTCCATACGGCCGCTGGTCTCAAAACTCACTTCGGCTCTGTTGCCAAAACGTATGCGTTGCAGCTCAATATAGTTGTTCAGGTATTCCACTTCCCGTTCCAGGGGTATTTTTTTGTCTCCGGCTTCGTACAAAATGTGCCGCAGAAACTCGGAAAGCCTCAGCACCACATCAGGCGTTTGCTCTGATTTTTGCAAGGCCAGCGAGTAAATGTTGTTGAGCACATTAAACAAAAAGTGTGGCTGTATCTGCGATTTAAGGAACTTTAACTCGGTTTCTACCTGTTGTTTTTCCAGTTGAACCGTGAGCTGCTGCTGCCTGAACCAGTAAATCATAATCTTTACCACCATGGTGCCGGTAACGGTAAAAGCAATACCCACTATCAGTCCCGAGAAGGTTTCAAGCATCAGGTTCTCGGTATCGGGTTCCATCCACAGGATAAGTTTGAGTAAGGCAAAAGCGGTTAAAAACAGCGTGCAAAAAAGCATGATGAAGTACAGCACATACCTTTTGTGATACAATAACCTCGGGATAAGAAAGTAGAAGTTAAAATATACCGCTGTCGCATGAAATGCGTTTACAATCAGTGCGTTAATTAAGGCTTTGCCGGTGCCGTCATACCGCTGGTAAATGATGGTTTGAAACACTACATACAGTGTCCAGAACAGTATGTGTTGCAAGCGGTATTTGAAAAACTGCTGAATAAAGCGGTTGGGAGCAGGGTTCATGTCAGTCCAAAAATGCACAGAAATTCTGAGCCCTCCATTACTTTTTTTCAGGAGGTTGTTTAAAAACGACAAAAGCGGAGTATTCATCTTTGAACACTCCGCTTTGGAAGAATATTGAGTTATAGGTTAAACGCCTACTTTTTTGAAGTTGGAAATGTGGGGTGCGGCTGAGCTGCTCTTGGGTTTATTTCCCCAGCGGCTTTTAGGGCGGCTGTTTCCACCGGTTGCTGAACCACCGCGACTGTTGCTGTTGTTACCACCACCGCTTCTGCGTTGTCCGCTGTTGGATGAACGTGGTTGCGGAGCAGGCTCTACATACGAGCTGATAGGGTAATTGTGTTCTTCTACCACTGGGATGGTTTTGCGTATGAGTTTCTGAATATCGCGCAGGTATTCTTTTTCCTCATGGTCGCAAAACGAAATGGCTATACCGCTGGCTCCGGCACGTGCCGTACGGCCAATGCGGTGAACGTATGACTCCGGCTCATTGGGTAAATCGTAGTTAAATACGTGACCCAGCGAATCCACATCAATACCGCGGGCTGCAATATCAGTAGCAACCAGTATTCTGAGTTTACCGTCTTTAAAACTGTTTAACGCAGCCTGACGCGCATTCTGAGATTTGTTACCGTGAATGGCGGCTGTTTTAATGCCTTTTTTGTGCAGGTCGTAAGCCAGTTTATCTGCTCCGTGTTTGGTGCGGGTAAATACCAGAGCGGTTTTAATGTTCTCGTCTTTTAAGATATCAGACAGCAAAAGACGTTTGTCTTTTTTGCCTACAAAGTACACATACTGCTCAATTCGGTCGGCTGTTGAGGATGGAGGTGTTACTTCTACTTTTGACGGGTTGGTTAAAATGGTATCGGCTAAGCGAACAATTTCTGTTGGCATGGTAGCCGAGAAAAACAACGATTGTCTTTTGGCGGGTAATTTGGCAATTACCTTTTTTACATCGTTTACAAAGCCCATGTCGAGCATACGATCGGCCTCGTCCAACACAAAGAATTCAATGTTTCTGAGGTTGATATGCCCCTGGTTCATCAAATCGAGCAAGCGGCCCGGGGTGGCTACCAGAATATCAATGCCGTTTCTCAACGCTTGTGTTTGGCTGTGTTGCGACACACCTCCGAAAACGGTAAGGTACCTGAGGTTAAGGTTGCGGCCGTAAGCTTTAAAGCTCTCTTCAATCTGAATGGCCAGTTCGCGGGTTGGGGTAAGCACCAGTGCTTTGATGTGGCGGTTGCCACGGTCTTTGCTCTGGCTCATGCTCTGAGTCATTAATTGCAGAATAGGAATGGCAAATGCAGCCGTTTTACCGGTGCCTGTTTGCGCACAGCCCAGCACGTCTTTTCCTTCTAATAATAAAGGAATGGTTTGCGCCTGAATGGGGGTTGGGGTGGTGTAACCTTCTGTTTGAAGGGCATCAAGAATTGGTTTGATTAAGTTTAACTGATCAAAAGTCATTTAATAAAGTTTTGTGCAGCCACACGTATATATAGTTGTAACGGGGGATGCGTGAATAAATAATAAAAATTTGTGCTATTTTAAACCGAGCAGAAGAATGAATTAACGGACTGCTGCACTGATTGTGCCTCTCGGTTGTTGTACTAACGGTTGGCACCTTAGCTGGCACAAAGGTAAGGCCAATAGTTGAGAATACCTAATGTGGTTGTTGGTGAGTGGTTAGCGGTGATGGGTGAGCGGTTATTGGATACTCGTTATTGGTTGGTGCGCGTAGTAAGTCTTGTGTTGTCAGTTGCTACAACTGACGGGGGTGAAGCTATTTTTCACTTGAAAATGGAGTAGCACCGGTAGTTTTTCTGAGATAAATTAAACCATCAAAATTGTTACCGATGCTTCCTTTGCGGTAACTATTGTAAGATTTATATTTATTTGACCTTACGTCAAAATATAAGGTAACGCTTCGTATCAAATATTCTTTGTTGTTAAATCCGCAGTCAGAGGTTTTTGACATATCGAGAAAATAGTTGTCACTGCTACATTGATCGAGTTGGGAGTTAATGGATTTTTTTTGAGTGTCTTTTGGAATGTTTATGTAGTCAATTCCTTTTTTAATTTTGTTGTAAAACCCCAGAGAACCTTCTCCAGTGAAGAAACCTATTGCATAATAGCGCTTACCAAAATTCTCTGAGAGGTAGCTGCCCATAGTCCTTATTTTGTAATACGACTTATCTTTAGTTATATGTTCATTGTGTGCCCACACAATTATTTTCTTTTTGTGAGTTTCGTATAGCCAAGAGATGTTCGATGCCATAGATTTATCTCTTAATAATAGTCTTTCTTTTCCTTCCTGGGCAAGTTTGAAAGACAAATATTGCTCAAACACGTTGATTAATTGAGTGTAGTATTCGATTTGCCTCGAAGGGTAATTTGATAACGGAATTCGTTTTAATTCGTCAATAAGTGTTGATGATTTTGCCTTATTGATTTCCTGACTGATTAACTGTGGGTTGCTTATCTTATTAAAATACTCCTGCGATTGCTCTGTTAGATTTTCCTTTTTAAGAATACCCTCCTTTAATTCAGAAACTAAATTGGAACTAAACTGCATGTCAAAGCCATAGAAAAAGACTTGGTTGCTTTTGTCTTGTTGGGAATTAAATTCTTTCAGCCATTCAATCAGTTCAACCATTTCGGTAGTCATCCATGCAGCAATGCCCATTTTATTAATGACCTCTGAGATTTTTCCTTTACCCTGAGTTATATATTCATTCACAGCTGATGTTCCTGAAAAATCTGCTTCTATTGAGATGATTTTGTAATCCAGATTGGTGACACAGTATTTTATTATTTCGTTTTTAGTGAGAAAAAACTCTTTTGTTGCGTGTGTTTCTTCTCCTAAGGATAAGATGGTATTCTTTTCAAGGATAGTATCAAGAAAGCTGAAATTGCTCTGATTTACAGGTGAAGAAATTGGTATTAAGGTTTTATTAAGAACCCCGACAATATTATTTTGGGAATAGACAAACGTACTTTTAATTATAAAAAGAATTAAACCAGCAAGTTTTAGAATGAAGTTTGTCATTTTATGATTTGCTGTATGTAACTTACCTGACGGGTTTATCTGGTATATTTTCACCTTCTCGGCTTGTAGTTTGCAGCGCAAACTGCCCATGAATCAAAAATAAAATAACATCCGCTTGTAACTTCGTACTTATCTTTATCCCACTTGCAATAATTATCATAAAACTGCTGAAAAGGGGGCTTGAAGAAAATAATAGAAATATCTTCTGCTCTATTAATTTCCTCTGCTTTTAATGCAGTAATTAAAAATGAATTCTTTTTAAAGAAAATCTTAATCTCAATACTGCCAGAATCTTTCAATAAAACAATAGGGATATTAAGGCTATCATTCTTTACTTTAATCTTAGCTTTGTGTTTAGCGGTTCTAATCTTGAAGCTAACTGAACCTGAAATTCGTTTCATATTCACTGTGTCATCATGAATTTCATAGATTTCACAGCTTATGGATTTAAAATCACTTTTCTTTTGCGAGTAAACAAAACTTGTTAAACAACAGAAGAATAGAGACAAGACAATAGGCAGTTTTATCATTATGTGTAATTTTTTTGTGTTGTCAGTTTTTGTGCTGTCAGTTGCTACAACTGCATGTTACTTCCCCTTAAACTCCGGTTTCCTCTTTTCTACAAAAGCAGCCATGCCTTCTTTTTGGTCTTCGCTGGCAAAGCACATGTAAAAGTTTTTGCGTTCAAAGTAAAGGCTCTCCTGCAGGTTTTGCTCGTAGCTTTTGTTTACTGATTCTTTGGCTAATTGTACTGAGATGGGCGATAAGGCAGCAATGTCTTTGGCCAGTTTTACAGCTTCTTCCAGGTATACTTCTACGGGAACTATTTTGTTAATCAATCCGGCTTTGAGGGCACGTTCGGCATTAATAAAGTTGCCGGTGAGCACCATTTCCATGGCCAAAGCCTTGCCTACTGCGCGGGGCAAACGTTGGGTACCACCTGCCCCCGGCATAATGCCAATCTTAATTTCAGGTTGCCCGAACTGTGCGGTTTCAGAGGCCACAATCATATCGCAGGTCATGGCCAGTTCACAGCCACCGCCCAAAGCAAAACCGGATACGGCTGCTATGATGGGTTTTTTGGTACGTTTAATCTGGTCCCAGGTACTGAACTGGTCAATCTTCAACACGTCAATCACATTCTTATCGGCCATTTGTTTGATATCGGCACCGGCAGCAAAGGCCCGCTCATTTCCGGTAATGATGATTACACGTACTTCGTCATTGCTGTCAAGTGCTTTGAGGGAGTCTCGCAATTCACCCATCAGTTTCAGGTTAAGGGCGTTCAGTTCATTGGGGCGGTTAAGGCGTATTAAGGCTATATGTGTTGCGTAGGCAGGTTCTACGATGATGAATTTTGTTTCCATGGCACGAATTTAAGAAGTTCCCGCAGAACTTCATTGTACTACTTGCACAGAGGAAATACGATGTATAACATGTTGTGCTATCAAGAGAGTTCTTTTAGTAAACTCACTAGATATCTGAGAGCTATTTGACTATTTAGAGAAAGGACAAAAACACATAGAAACATAGCCAGATAGGGATTCAACATCAAAAAATCTATGTGCCTATGTGTTTATTGATGGAACGCCACAAACACCTATCCATTATAAATAGAAGATAGACTAGCACTCACTTTTTTTGAATTGATAGCATATAATTAAGCTAGGATTGACGGATCGCTAAAAACAAATGCAAACCGTTTAACAGTTATACCCACAGGCTCATGGAAGCCAGCAGTGCACCCAGCATCACCGATATTATTTTGTAGCGGGAGAAGCGGTGGTTGGGGCTGTTTTCAAACAATATAATGGTAGAGATGTGCAAAAAGGTACCAATGATAAAGGCCATGAGGTAATTGAAACCCTGGCTGTGTGCATGGTGACCGTGCTCATGCACCTGAGCCACATCTTCCACACTGAGCATGTGGCTAAGTAATGCTCCGGCAGGTGCCATCAGGGCATAGAGTAAAGCCATAACAAACGACTTTAATTGCAAGGGTTTGCCGTGATTTAAAATGGAACTCAAAGCAAATGCCGCTGGCAATTCATGCAGCATAATGCCAAAGAAAAACGTGTGTTGGGTATTGGCATTGCCAAACATATCGGTACCCAAAGGAATACCTTCCATAAAAGAATGTAAACTGAGGCTGAAAAATATTTGTGCCTTAATCAGTTTTTCGTTTTTGTGTTCGTGCAGGTGGAGGTGTCCGTGTTCTACGCCACCGGTAAATTGTTCGAGTATAATCTGAAAGAAAAAACCGCACAATACAAATACGCCCACCAGCTTGTCGCCCGATTCAAATGTTTCAGGAATGAGGTACAGGATGGTAACCGAAAACAGAAACGAGCCACCAAAGGAAAGCATGGTTTTGAGTAAGGTATCGTTGGCTTTTTTGCGCAGGGCGAAAGGAAGCAAACCACCTGTAAGGGTAGAGGTCGCAAGTAAAAGAAATAACCAACCGCTCATTTATGCTTCTTCTTGTATATAAGGTTTGAAAATACGGATCATCAGCAGGGCAATCAATATACCGAACAAAGCACCCACGGTAATATCAGACGGAAAGTGCACGCCTACATATACCTGCGCAAAGCTGATGGTTGCTGCCCACAAGGGGGCTGCCCATTTTACCCAACGAAACCGTGAGGCGAATAAAAATATAATGAGTACCGCCAAACTAAAATGGTTGGATGCATGCGCTGAGGTAAAGCTGTAACCGCTTCCGCAGGTTACCCGTTCAATTACATATCCTTCCATAGAAATGTTGTTGCAAGGGCGCAGGCGTTTCACGCTTTTTTTCATCAGGTTGCCGCTCAACTGGTCACTGGCTGTAACGGTTAAGGCCACCATGAGCAATACAAAAGGTGCTTTTTTCTTAAAGTTGTATATAATGTAGCCGATAATAACTGCGTACAGTGGAAACCAAAAGTACATGTTGCGCATCCACGGCATCAGCAGGTTAAACAGCGCATTGTCGCAACTCCCGTTAATGAAGTAAAAAAGTTCGCGGTCCAGTTGGTAAAGTATGCTGATCATTTTTTAATGGCTTTCACAATCATGCGTTCTGATGTTGCTTCGTCAAAACTATCCAAACTATAGTTGCCAAACAAATCGGTTACCTCAAAGCCGCTGCTTGCGAGCCAGTTTTTTAATTCACTCAGGGTAATTAATTGTACTTTTTCGTAGAAGGTAAACTCACGGTCCATATGTTTTACCTGTATGGTTTTGATGATGCGGTTGCCTTCTACGTGTTTGGTAATACTGAAATGAACACTGTTCACTACTTTCTCATCTGAGGTCTTCAGGTGGTTGAGTACATGAGCCGCATTAAAAAAGTCAACCACCAGTTGTCCGTTGGGCACCAATGCTTTGTGGAAAGAATGAAATACTTTGAGGTTATCCGCTTCATTGTCAAAGTAACCCAAGCTGGTAAACAGGTTCAGAATAATGTCAAACTGTTCTTTTTCATACGGTTGGCGCATGTCGTGCACCCCGAATTTTAACCGTTCATTGGCAAATTTTTGAGCCAGTTGAATGGAGTTGGCGGCTAAGTCCAAACCGGTTACTTTATACCCCAACCTGTTGAGAAATATAGCATGCCGACCCTTGCCGCAAGGAATATCCGCCATGTGGCAATCATCGCCCGGGTTCAGGTATTTGAGTAAATTTTTCAGAAAATACCCTGCCTCTGTATCATCGCGGTGGCGATAAAGCAGGTGATAATAAGGGGAATCAAACCAGGTAGCAAACCAATCAGCCGGCATCAGTCATTTTTTTGCAAGAATACGCAATATCTGTGTATAACATTCATCTTTTACCCGTTGGCTGGCACAATTGTAACCCGTAAATTTGCCACCCTTAAAACTAACAGAACTAACGTGACTTTAATTAAATCGATTTCAGGCATACGAGGTACCATTGGTGGTACATCTGACGATGCACTTACACCGGGCAACATTGTAAAATTCACCGCAGCCTTTGGTAGCTGGGTACTCAAGAACAGCGGCACGGCTAAAATTGTTGTTGGTCGCGATGCCCGTATTTCAGGCGAAATGGTGAGTAATTTGGTAACAGGCACACTCATAGGGCTTGGAATTGATGTGGTTGATTTGGGCTTATCTACCACACCTACGGTAGAAATTGCCGTAACCGAAGAAAATGCCGGAGGAGGCATCATCATCACGGCAAGTCACAACCCGAAGCAATGGAACGCGCTGAAGTTGTTGAACCACAAAGGTGAGTTTATATCGGGTGCTGACGGGGAAGAGGTATTAGCCCTGGCGGATAAAGACAATACAGTATATGCACAGGTGGATAAACTGGGTAAAATAACCAAAGATGATTCTTACGTGCAGAAACACATTGATAAAATACTGGCCATTGATTTGGTGGATGTAAAAGCCATCAAAGCCCGTAAGTTTAAGGTGTTGGTAGATGCGGTAAACTCAACAGGGGGTATTTTTGTGCCACAGTTATTGCGTGCCTTAGGTGTGGCAGAAGTAATTGAACTCAACTGTACACCTGACGGAAAATTTCCGCATAACCCCGAGCCATTGCCGGAGCATTTAACCTCTGCAGCACAGGAGGTAAAACACTCCAAAGCTGATTTGGCCGTGGTGGTTGACCCTGATGTGGATCGCTTGTGCTTTATCAGTGAAGACGGTAGTTTCTTCGGAGAAGAGTACACCTTGGTGGCAGTTGCTGATTATGTGTTAAAACACCGCAAAGGCAATACGGTTTCGAATCTTTCCTCCACACGTGCCTTGCGCGATGTGACAGAAAAAGCCGGAGGTGAATATTTTGCTTCAGCTGTGGGAGAGGTAAACGTAGTGGAGAAAATGAAAGAAGTAAACGCGGTAATCGGTGGTGAAGGTAACGGTGGAATTATTTTCCCTGAGTTGCACTACGGTCGTGATGCGTTGGTAGGCATAGCATTGTTCCTTACTCACCTGGCTAAGGAGAAAAAGATTTGCTCTATGTTGCGCGAGAACTACCCTGATTATTTTATAGCAAAAAAGAAAATAGAACTTACTCCCGAAGTGAACATTGATGACCTGATGAGCAAGATGAAGGAGAAGTATAAAAAGCAACCCATCAACACTGTTGACGGAGTGAAGATTGAATTCGATAAAGAGTGGGTACACTTGCGCAGGTCAAATACTGAACCTATCATTCGTATCTATTCCGAAAGCAGGAGTGAGGCTACGGCCAATCACCTGGCAGAAAAAATAATTACAGACATGAAAGCCATTATCAAAGGTTAATCAAAAACAATAGCATAACAATTCTTCAATCAACATATCTAATTATACATGGCTTTAAAGTGTGGAATAGTGGGCTTGCCCAACGTAGGAAAATCAACCTTGTTCAATTGTTTGTCAAACGCCAAAGCGCAGGCAGCCAATTTTCCTTTTTGTACCATTGAACCTAACGTAGGTGTTATAACCGTACCCGATGAGCGTTTAAATGTATTGGAGGGTTTTGTAAAACCTCAGCGTGTTGTGCCCACCACCATTGAGATTGTTGACATTGCCGGTTTGGTAAAAGGAGCGAGCAAAGGAGAGGGTTTGGGTAACCAGTTTTTGGCCAACATTCGCGAAACCGATGCTATTTTACATGTGTTGCGGTGCTTTGATGACGACAACGTCATTCATGTGGACGGTTCAGTAAACCCTATTCGCGACAAAGAAATTATTGATACCGAATTGCAACTCAAGGACCTTGATTCAGTAGACAAAAAATTACAGCGTGTAAGCCGCATGGCCAAAGTGGGCAACGATAAAGATGCCAAGAAAGCCGTTGAAGTGCTCGAAGCCATGAAGTTCCATTTGGAGTCGGGCAAATCGGCACGCTCGCTGGAACTTAGCGATGAGGACAAAGTGCATTTGGCCGACATATTTTTGCTTACCTCCAAGCCTGTCATGTACGTGTGCAACGTAGATGAGAAGTCGGTGGTAAACGGCAATAAATATGTGGATGTGGTACGTGAAGCAGTAAAAGACGAGAATGCGGAGGTGCTGGTTATTTGTGCAGCCATTGAATCAGAAATTTCACAACTGGAAAGTTACGAAGACCGTGTGATGTTTTTATCCGATTTAGGTCTCAGCGAATCCGGTGTGGCTAAACTAATCAAAGGGGCTTACCGTCTTTTAAACCTCATCACTTACTTCACCGCAGGTGTTCAGGAAGTGCGGGCGTGGACCATTACAGTGGGCACCAAAGCTCCGCAGGCAGCCGGTGTAATTCACAGTGATTTTGAGCGCGGCTTTATCAAAGCAGATGTTATTCATTATGCAGATTATATTCACTACGGTTCAGAATCAGCTTGCCGCGATGCAGGTAAACTATCCATCGAGGGCAAAGAATACCTGATGCAGGATGGCGATATAGTCCACTTTAAGTTTAACGTTTAAAAACGAACTGCAACGTGTTTAGGTGTATAGGTGCTTATGTGTTTAAGTGGCCCATCGTCTGAACAAATAAATTCTACGTATTTCAGCGATTTTTGCAGGAACCTTACTACATTTGAGTAATGGCTTTGCGTAAACAATCAACCCGTTTATTTGCTGTTGTGGATATTGAAACAACAGGCGGACATGCGGCCGCACACGCCATTACAGAACTGGCCGTTTTGGTACATAACGGAGAGCAGGTTTTACAGCGCTACCACACGCTTATTAATCCCGGATGTGCCATTCCTCGCTTTATTACAGGACTCACCGGCATCACAGATGAAATGGTGGCCGATGCACCTCACTTTGATGACATTGCCGAAGAGGTGTATGCATTATTACACGATAAAGTATTTGTGGCGCACAACGTGAATTTCGATTACTCTTTTCTAAGGCACCATTTGATGCAATCAGGGTATACGTTAAACGTATCCAAACTATGTACGGTGCGTTTAAGCCGGAAAGTATTTCCGGGTTTAAAATCATACAGTTTAGGCAATGTGTGTGCTTACAGAAACATTAACATCAACGACCGGCACCGGGCCATGGGTGATGCAGAAGCCACGGTAAAATTATTTACTCAAATTCTTCAGCATGATTCGGTGGGGGCGTTAGATACAGCATTGAAGAAAGGTTCGAAAGAAAGTTTGTTGCCGCCCAATTTACTCAAGCAGGATATGGAAAAACTTCCTTCATCAGCCGGAGTATATTATTTTCACAATGCCGCAGGTAAGGTAGTTTATGTAGGTAAAGCCAAAAACATTAAGCGCAGGGTTACCTCACATTTCAGCAACAACTCCGCACAAAAACAAAAGCAGGATTTTATGCGCCATGTGCAGCGAATCTCATTTGTGGAAACAGGCAATGAGTTATTCGCACAAATACAGGAACTCATTGAAATCAAAGAAAAGTGGCCCGAGTTTAATCGTGCTATGAAAGGATATACTCCACGTTACGGTTTATTCATGTATCCCGATCAAAAAGGGTACATGCGTTTAGCCGTAAAAACCATTGCGCGTTACCAGCAGCCTTTGTATTACTTCCGTTCTGTAATTGACGGAGTTGATTTTTTGAAAGAGCAGGCCGCTGAAAGAGGTTTGTGTTTGCGCTTGTGTGGCATTGAAACCGGTTCAGCAGGTTGCCGTAATTATCAGGAAGGCACCTGTGACGGAGCCTGCCTGCAAACCGAAGATGTAACAGCGTACAACCTTAAAGTAGCCGCTATGCTGGAGGGATTAAAAGAAGTCAATTATATTCTAACGGCATCAGGTCGCCACGAAAATGAAGTGGGTGTTTTGCTAGTGGAGCAAGGTAATTTTTGGGGATACGGTTTTGTAGAAAAGCAGGAGTTTGTGCATGACCGCGAATGGCTGTTGCAACGTATTCCAAGAGCCAAATGGTTTCCCGGAATTGACCAGTTAATTTATTCCGCAAGCTGACATTCAAAAACGTTTCACACGTGGTATTATTGCTGAGTTGGAGGTAAATATTCTCTTTCACTAAATATACATTTCAGCATACAATAAAACAGGAGCACTCCCGTTTTTCACTCGTAAAATTTATAAAAAGTAAATACTATGAGTTTAAAAAACGTAATGGTCATCGGGGTTTCCGTGGCTTCACTATTTTGTGCATGCAAAGAAGATAAAGAGGAGGTAACCTCTCCGGTTCCTTTAGCAAAGCAGGCCGCAGCTTATTCCAATTTAAAAACGGGTAACTATTGGGTATACCAGCGATTCACAGTGGATACCAATGGTAATGCCACCCCCATGCAGCAGTTTGATAGTTGTTATGTAGAAAAAGATACGCTCATTGGCGGAAAAACTTACCACAAAGTGTATCGTCCTAATCCATATTTTACAGAGTTGAGTACTTCTTATATGCGCGATTCTATGCATTACGTGGTGAATCAATCCGGTACGATTCTTTTCTCTGTACTTGATTTTACCAACGTTTTCAAAACGTCTTACCTGGTTGTTTCAGACAACGATACTATCGCACGCATAGAGAACCGAATGGGAGACAAAGATCTGGTAACAGGTGTTCCCGCAGGTGTTTTTAGTACCTCCAGTTTTGATGTGGTGTACAATTTCTATCCCAAATGGAGTAATCCCCGCCCTGTGCGTAAGGTGCAAACACGGTATGCCAAAAACGTAGGAATTGTGAGTGAGGTGCTGCCGTTTTTTATGAGTAACCCCAATTATACTGAGCGCAGGTTGGTGCGTTATAAATTGAATTAAGCGTTACCATCATTTCCGGCAAACAATTTTTGGGGATGTGCGTTCATTGGTTGTACTTTTAACTTAAATTTGACATTATAACCAATAACATGAAGCACAAATCACTATACATTTTTTCATTGATGCTGGCCGCTTGTGGTGGCAGCTACGAGGATATTGCCCGCGAAGAAGCGAAGGCCAAAGCTCAAAAAATGGGCATTGTAGAAATGACCAAAGAGCAGGAAGCTGATTTACTTAAACAGGCGCAGGGTATTTTTGCGGCCTTACCTGCCATTGCTGAAAATCCGGCCAATGATTGTTCAGCACCTAAAGTAGAATTAGGCAAAATGCTTTACTTCGACACCCGCTTGTCGTTAACCGGTAACAACAGTTGTAACTCCTGCCACAATGTGGCCACTTTCGGGGTTGACAATGAACCAACCTCTATAGGTGATGCCGGACAAAGAGGAGGACGAAATTCCCCCACTACCTTTAATGCAGCATTACACTTTCTGCAGTTTTGGGATGGCAGAGCAAAAGACGTAGAAGAACAAGCCGGCATGCCTATTCTTAATCCGGTGGAAATGGCTATTCCCAATAAAGAATACCTGGTCAATAAACTGAAGGGTGTGGACCTCTACAATCAAAGCTTTAAAGCCGCTTTCCCAAAAGATGCCGACCCGCTTACGTACGAGAACATTGCTAAAGCCATTGCGGCATTTGAACGTACCTTGATTACACCTTCACGTTTTGATGATTACCTTAAAGGTAAAACAGATGCACTTTCTGTTGAAGAAAAACACGGCCTGCAAACCTTTGTAGGAGCAGGCTGCACCAGTTGCCACAACGGCACTGCTATAGGTGGAGCGCAAATTCAAAAGTTTGGTTTGATTAACGATTACCATGCGTTAACGGGTAGTTCAACCAACGATAAAGGCCTGCAGGATCAAACCAAAAACGAGGCAGACAAAGATAAATTTAAGGTGCCTTCCTTGCGTAACATTTCCCAAACCTATCCGTATTTCCATGACGGTAGTGTAAAAAATCTGGCTGATGCCGTTCGTATTATGGGAAAGACACAGGTAAACAAAGACCTCAGTTATGATGAAGTGCAAAGCATTGTTGCTTTCCTCAATGCTTTAACCGCTGATGTGCCTGCGGAAGTAAAAGAAGTGCCTAAACAATTAACTGCTCAAAAGTAGAAATCGTTTAACAATATAAAATCCCGCAACAGCCGATGGTTGTTGCGGGATTTGTGTTTTATAACTATATCACAAAGCCGATTTCCAATACACCTTGTTGGCCCATTTCCCCCAGTCTTTAAGGGCTGAGGTAATTTCCTGCATAAAGGCTTTTTGCGTTACAGGCTTTGTCTTTTTAGGAAGAACAGGTGCTTGTACTTCGTTTGCAGCAGGTGGTGTGTGGTCAACTGTTGTGGCAAACAAAGTCATGTGTAAGCGTGGTACCACAATGCCCAGTATCATGCCCGGTAAACCATTAAATGATTCAGGTCCGGTTTTAACGGGTATCTCATCGGTGTAAAAAGCAATGATGTAAATACTGTCTTGTATAATAGTGGCTGCTTTACGACAATTAAATCCCGCAATGTTGCGGTACTCACCCAAAAGCTTCCATTTGAAAGACGGGAGCGTATCTTGAATGGCGTAACTCTCATCATACACATTTTTTAAACTCAAACTTTGCCCCGTTACTAAATGGTGATGTACGGTGTTGTTGTGTGCAATGTTGTTCCAGGTCATCATCTGGTTTTCTTCTTCCTGCACCAGTTTGTAAAGTGATTGCTCGCGGTTAAAAGTGAGTTCAAAATAATCGGTTTTGTATTTGGGTACACGTTTAATCATTTCCTCTACCCAGGCACCGGTTTCATTTTCAAATTGTTTATGTACGTTTTCCTTGCGCTCAAAACGTATTTTACCACTTAACAACAGGCTTTGTGCCCATGTGTGGTGTGCTGTAAGCAGCAGTGTTACCAGCAGTAGTTTATTCAGGTTTCGGGCCATTTTTGGTAAAGTTCCAGATTAAAGAAAACAGGATATATCGTTTTAAAACCGTGTGGGTATTTTCATTGATGAAATTGCTGTTGGCGGTACGGTCAAAACCTATGTTCTGGTTAAACAAATCACGGGCCTCAGCTTTTACTTCCAGCTGATCTTTCTTTAGCAGTTTTTTGGAAAGGCTCAGGTTGCAAATGGTGGTGTTGAGGTTACGGTCAAATTCAGTGGTGCGCTGGCGTATGTTAAAAGTACATTCACCATCCAGTTCAAATTTTTTAGGGAGTTGTAGCCAGAACCCGGTTTCATAGGTTTGAATGAGAAAGCGGGTAGTAACATCTTCACGCAAAGTGCTTTTGGAGCTGTTAACGTTCCAGTTACCATTAACATAGATGTCAAACTTTTCTTCAATACTGTAGGAGACATGAAGTGAATACGTAATGTTTCGGTAGTTATTTACGTTTTGCTTGTTGTTGATGTAATTGGTGTTACGTCCCAGGTTTCCGTTCAGGCCGGTTCGTAAATCTATACCCGTATTTTTTATTTCGTAATGGTAGTTGCTGTAGAAACCTGAGGTGTAGTTGCCATTTACATTGATCGTTTGATTATTTCTGCGGCCGCTGGTGTCAACAAAATCGCTGTAGGAGAAATCATTGTTTACAAAGGTAGAATACACGTTGAAGTAATACCCGCGTCCTTTAATGGGTTTGTAGTTCGACATCCACACGCTGAAATTGTTTCTGAAACTTTGTTTCAGGTTGGGGTTGCCCTTGTATATCATTAAAGGGTTGGAGTTGTCTTGCAGGGGTTGTATTTGCTGCAACGTAGGCTGGCGGGTGGAGCCATTGTAGTTGATGTTAACGGTAGTAGTGGTTTTGGGTTTGTAGGTAAAGGACGCACTCGGGAAAAAATTAAGAAAGTGCTGGCTTTGTTCTTTGGCAGTGGTCAGATTTTTTTGGTAAAGGTCGGTGTAGGCAGTACGCCCGCCAAAAGCTGCAATTACCTTTTTATTTACATACCTGAAGGTTAGTCCGCCTTCATTTTTTGTAATGTCATATTTGAAATTACTGCTCAGGGAATCCACTAATTCTGTGTACTCGTTGTTTAAGGTATTGCGGTCAAAACTTTCTCTCACGGAGTTGTTGTTGGTACTGCTGTATTTGTAGTCACCTACAATAAACCAGTATTTACTCAGGGGTTCGGTATACGACAGCTTTCCTTCCCAGGTGAGGTTTTTGTTGTAATCCTTTTTTCGTTGGTCAATCAGTGCGGTTTGAAATAAAGAAGTATCAGCTCCGTAAAAGTTAGTGGTGGAACTCAGAAATCCATTGCCGGTGCGCAACGAATAATTCTGGTTAAAAATGAGTGAAACCGAACGTCCTTTTAGTTTGAACTTTTTATTGTATGCCACTGAACTGCTAACGGATTCTTTGTTGTTGGCATAAGTCTCTTTCCGCTTGTTGTTGTTGATAAGCGCATTTTCTTCATTCAGGTTTTCCGAATAGAAGTTTTCTGTATTTTCTGAGGTGCCGGTGCTCCCGTTAATTTTTATACGAATAGTAGAAAGGGAATCCAGTTTCCACTCGTAACTGGCTTTTCCGCTGGTGAGCTTTCGTGTACTGTTGAAATTTTTCGACTGGTTGTCGAAATAAAAAGTATCGGGCAAGATGTACTGTGTGCGGTTGTTGTCAAAGCCCGATACAAAAAGTTCTTTGTAATTGGCATTGAAGGTAAGAGAATGCTTATCCTCTTTGAACTTGTTGGTATAAAATGCTCCGGTGTACCAGGTTCGTGGAATGCCCATGCCTGAAAAGTCATCTTCATCATAACTGTAGTAGGAGTACATCATCCCGTCATCACCAAATTCAGTTTCTCCTTTGCCGCCTGCATACATGTCAGACTCTTCCCAATCGAGGGAGGTTTTGTTGGTGTTGGACATGGCTGAATAAAACGACAACTTCCTTTTTTTGCTGAAGGAGTTGAACATGGCATCGTGCTCGTAGCGGTTCTCTGTCCCCTGACTTCCTTTCACCTTGCCGAAATACCCTTTTTTGGCCTCGTCTTTTAGCGTGAGGTTTATTGTTTTTTCTTTGTCTCCGTCATCTATACCGGTTTCTATGGATTGATCACTTTTTTTATCAAATACCTGCACCGTTTCTACATTATCAGCTCGCAGGTTTTGCGTAGCAACGGTAGGGTCGCTGCCAAAAAACTCTTCTCCGTCAACCAATACTTTTTTTACTTCCTGACCGTGTGCGGTAATCTTTCCGTTTTTATCTACCTGAATGCCGGGTAGTTTTTTCAGCAGATCTTCTACGTTGGAGTTTTTGTTCACCAGAAAACTGTCTACAAAATACTCTGTGGTATCTCCCTTTATTCGAATGGCATCACGTTTATCCTGAATAATAATTTCCCTTAACAACTGGGCCTTGGAGAGCATAGTAATGTCGGGCAGTGTTTTATTCTCTCCCGCTTTAAGTATGATGTTTTCTTCATAGTCGGCAAAGCCCGGGTGAGTTACCTGCAAACGGTAAGTGTCGGGTTGAATGGATTTGATTTCAAAAGAGCCGTTGTCCTTACTCCATACATGGTGAGCCAAAGTAGAGTCATTGAGTTTGATGAGTGATACACCGGAGTAGCCCATGTATTTGAAGGTGGCTGAATCAACCAACTGTCCTTTGATGGAGGCAGGTTGTATTTGAGCAAACAGTTGGCCCGAACTGAGTAAAAGCAGAAGCGTAAATAGTTTTTTCAAATGATTATTTTATGCGAATGTATTAGCGGATAGTAAAAAAGTCAACTGTTGTTTGATGGTGGAAAGGTATTAATAGACGAATAAACGAAGTATCAGGACAAACTGATACATGCTACCCATAAAAAAAGCCGACACAAGGCCGGCTTTTTTGTAGTAATGGGTTTTAAACTATTGAATCACAATTTTTTGTTTGCTGGTATTTTCTCCGTTTCGGATAATTAAGAAATATATGCCCGAAGGTAAAACGGAGGTATTTAAGATGGTTTTGTTGCCCGAAGCGGTAGCAGGTACAGTTACACTTTTTCCGTTCAGGTCATACACTGCTGTGCTTATTTCAGCAGCAGGGGCCATAATATTCACTTCAGTTGTAGCAGGGTTAGGGTACACAATCAAACCAAGGCTGTTGATGTAGTTTCTTACAGATGAAGGAAGATTACCTTCTGCGCAACGCTCACGTTCAACATATGTCCAGTTGCCGCTTTGTTTTCTGTATACACGGCTTTCGGTTCTCAGGCTGTTTACAAAAGTATTGCTGTCGCTGGCCACATGTTCCCAGGCATTACTTACCCAATCATACGACAGTTTTTGTATGTCTTTGTTCGAGGCATCCAGAATGCGAACTATTTTTTCTTCGTTTTGTGTTGTTTGCAGATTCACTTCAATACGTTCAGTTTCTGCGTTGGCAGCGTTGTAGGTCATGTTCAGTTCACGTTCTGCTACCCAGTTGCCGTTATCGTAATAATAACGCGTAGCCTTGTTACACATACCTGCTGCATTGTAAGTAAACACTTCTTTGTCTGTTAACTCCCATACGCCAGATTCTTTTTTGGAACGGATGTGCTGTGTGATTCTGTTGGAACCATCGTAGGTGTACTCATATGTTTCTGTGGTATCAACAGTCGGAATGTTGCGCATCATGGTTTCTTTGGTTACATTTCCGTTACCATCGTAGGTAAAGTAGGTGCTGCCATAGGCGAGCATACTACCGCCTGCATTCACATTGGTGATGGCGTGGGTGGCTTTGTTGCTGGTGTAAAAAACGTCAATTTTAAAAGCAACAACCTTGTTGGTATCATACATCAACATGCTTTCCATAAAGCCGCTGCTGCTGTTCAGTTTAAATACTATGGCTGAGTTAAACTTGTAAGTTGCACCGTTCGGAATTTCCTCAACGGTACTGTCGCAGGCCGGGCGTAAATCTGTGTTAATAAAAGGCATGGTAATGTCATTGCCTTGTGCTGATGCAGCATAATATCCTGCCAGCATTGATAAAGTGAGTAGTATTTTCTTCATAAGTGATTAAATTTTGTATGAAGGTAATATTCATCTCTGTATGCGCCAAATATTTATCCGCAAGAGGCTTTGTACATCTTTTAACGCGGAAATTTTATCGGTGAACAGGTACTGTTCTAAATCAGAAACGCCCGCCTAATGTGAGGTAGAAACTTCTGCCATCAGCGGGAATAATGCCGGGGCCGGGGTAACCATCTGCTCTGCGGGTGAAGTAATAGTTGTTCGCTAAATTGTTGCAGCCGGTTTCGAGGGTGAGGCGCTTCCATGTATACCGCATGGAAAAATCAGCAATAAAATAGGCAGGTATAATACCGTTTACAGCCGAGGAGGAGCGGATGGCATTGGTGGCATCGCTGTATTGCTCACCTACATAAGAGAATTGTGCAGTAGCCTGAAATTTTTTGTTACGAAAGGTGCTTCCTGCCCGAACGGATATGGGTGGCACCAATTCTACTTTTTTGTTGTTGATGGAATTGTCATTGCTGCTGATGTACAGCGATTGAATGATGGCTACATTGGAAAACAATAACAGTGCTGATTTGGCTTCAGATTTCAATAACTTTAATACATTCACTTCAGCAAATGACTCAATGCCTGTGGTTATGGCATCCGCAACATTGGTGCGGTAGCGGTAATCCAGATACAGGGGTGGCTGGTCGGCTTTCAACAATAAACCAATGCGGTTCTGATAAGAGAGCATGAACAGCGATACATCATAGTTGAACCAGTTTTCTTTGTTGCCACGAATACCAATATCAGCACTGAACCCTTTTTCGTCCTGCATGTTGCTGTCCACTTTCATGTTGGGATTGGTAATGCGCAAATCGCTGAAATTAACTGCACGGTAATTTTGCGAGAAGTTGGCATACAACTCATGTTTCAGGTTAATTTTATAACTAAGTCCTAAACCACCAATCAAAAAGCCACGGGATAAATTTTGTTCATCGTAGTTCTTTTGGTCCACCACAATGTTTCCGGCTAAATCTCTCAAAATAAAACGGTAATAACCGGCTGATTTGGTGTTGATGTATTCATAACGAATACCTGGTGTAAGGCTGAGGCGTTGTGAAAACCTGAAAATGTTTTCTGCAAACACAGCGATGTTGGTATTCGGGAAACGGAAATCGGAGTTCTCCAGATTGTCAGGATTGTTAAAGGAGAAGTTGGCATCGCTTCCGTTACTCGCATCTCCTTGTCGAGCTGTGGTAGTCCCTTTGTACAAACGGAATCCGGTAACTACGGTATGCGATTTTTTACCTGTGCGGTAATGGTGCAGCAAACGGGTTTCATTGCCCATGTTGTGGTAGGAGCCATCCACCATAGTTCGGTTGCCGCCTAAATCAAGTACGTTGATGCGCTCTAAGTTACCTAGTGCTTTTCGCGAGGCGATAAGTCCGAAGTTGCGCACGTTTATTTTAGTATGTTCATTGATGACGTAGTCAAACGTAAGTGCAAATAAATTCCAGTCAACGGTAAACCAGTTTCTGCTGCGTACTGATTGTGTTGGGTCGCGTTCAAACTGCACATCGGTTAAACCTCCGGGCTGTTGTGCGAGGTAATGCATGAAAGTGTAATCAACTCCCACCGTTAATTTTTTGGAGGCTTTGTACTGCACGGAGGCAAAGGCGGTATTTACTTCAAACTGACTGTTGGGCCGCCAACCGTTTCCTTGCTTGCGTTGAAAGAAGGTGTAGTAGTTCAGTTTTTTGTTGAGTACGGTTCCGCCAGCGCTGTTAAAGCTGTTCCACAACCCCCATGATCCTAAGGTTTGTCTGCTGTTGATTTCAATTTTTTTGTCATGCGGGCCACGCTTCATTACAAAGTTGAGCATGCCGCCAAACTGTGTGCCGTATTGCAGGGATGATGCCCCGCGCACCACTTCAATTCTTTCCAGTGCCTCTGACGGAGGGGTGTAGTAACTTTCAGGATAACCCAACGCATCTGCACTGATGTCGTAGCCATTTTGACGCGTATTAAAATTGGATGTTCTGTTCGGACTTAATCCTCTGCCGCCAATGCCCAGTTGCAAACCGGCCCCATCGCTTTCCCAAATATTTAATCCGGGTACCTTGGCAAATATTTGCCGCGCGTTGTTGGTCGAGAGGTTGGCGGTTACATCATTCATTACAATCAGCTCATTTTTTTTGGCTTCGTATAAAGCCACACCATCTACTGATTTAAGCCTGCTGATGCCAAATGTTTTTTCGCGTTCGCTGTGTACGGTTACCTCATTCAGTTCTGCTTTCAAAGGTTTCAGCACAATGTTTACTGTAACTAACGGTTTGTTCACTTCTACTTTGGTAGCATAAATTTCTTTTCCCAAAGCAAATGCAACAAGGGTATACGTGCCGTAGTTAATGTTCTTCAGGTTATACTCTCCCTTGGTGTTGCTCACTGTGCTGTAACGGGTGTCTTTTAATACGATTTCAGTTGCGGCAATACCGGCATTTAACGTATCGGTTACGTTGCCCGAAATATTTCCCTTTTGAGCAACAGCGCTCAAGGAGAAAAGGGTAAACAACAGCGCTATGTATAACTTATTTTTCAAAAGGGAGTATCCAGTTTTTATTTTGCCAATTGTCGTACAGCTGAGTTAAATCTACGTTGGGGTCAATGTACAGCCGACTTCTGCTTCCGTTCAGCGTTACATACACCTCTGCACGTATTTTTTTAACAGGAATGTTTTTGTTTTCATACCATGCCTTCAGTTGATGTGCGTATTGCAAAATCATATCAGGTTGAAAGGCCATTTGTTTTTCCTGGTGTTGGTTAAGAAATTCGCTGTTCACCACAATACCTTCTTTGCCTGTGCGCGCATCCTGCACATAAAAAGTGGCTGTTCCGGCTTTCTCCATCAGCATTACGCGCCAAGAGAAACGGTATCCTTGTTCGGTCCAGAATAATTTACCGGGGTATAACATAAAGCGCCACGGAAAAATAATCTGAAAGGTGAAATGCGCAGCCAGTGCGGCTATGGCCAGTCTTGATTTTTGTTGTGCATAGCTGAGTGCTTTTTCATACGCACATACCGGAGCTATTTTTTTATCAAAGAAGCGCAGCAACTTGCGGTGAAAGCCGTTGGAGAAAAAGATGAGCGTGGTGGTGATCATCACCATGGGAAAGATGCCTATCTGAAACATCATGCCCGTGAGTACATGAAAAATAATCACTGAAACATAAGCCCACGGACGCGTTTTACTGTTCATCAACCACCACACTATGGTGCAATCGTACAGCATACCAATCCAGCTGAAGGCATAGGCGGTGGCTTGGTATGGCATTATCTTTCCTATAAGCGGAAGTGTATCCTGAGCAGGTAACCAAATGCGCAGGGGCAAGGCTTCTATCAGCCACTCGTAATTTATTTTGGCAATACCTGCGTAAGTGTATACCACAGCAGTTTGTAATTTGATTACATCAATGCACCACCGTGGAACTGTATCAACAGCAATGGACGGATTTCTTTTTACATCAACAGAACAGCAGCGGTGTGCAGGTAAAAACACCATCACCAGTGCTACTATGCTTACAAAATAATAGTGGTTGAGGTAGTAGGTTAAATCAATCAGCTCCGTGTAGGTGAAGGTGAGAAAAAAGGTGAGCGCACTCCAGCGGTAAAAGGCTCCCAGCATAATGCCCAGTGCACTTGCGAACATAAGCGCATGAACAACATACATGCCCGCTAAGTTGAGGGGTTCAATAAATTCAAAACCGTAATAATGGAAATGAAAAAGGGGAGTGGTGTAATGTTCTTCTATCCAACCCAACAGCATAAAACGCAACGTGCCCAGCGTCATCATCAAACCAAATGCTATTCTGAAAACAGCTAAAGGAGCAATATCGGTTTGTTGTAACGGGCGGTACTGCATTGTTAATCTCCGTCACCACTGGTATAGGTAATGGCTATACCCAGCACTGATGACATATCACTTTTGTAATACCGTGTTAGTTTTTGCAGTTCAGTATTCAGGTCAGAAACTTTAGTAGAGTTGGCGTTAATCAGTTGGCTCAAATCGGCATTGTCATCAATGCTGCTTAAAACTGTATTCACGTTGCTCACCTGCTTTTCCGTTTCAGCAATCAGTTCAATGCCACCTACTGCTGTAGACAGGTATTCTTTAAAACCCGCACCATCGGCACCATTTAAGCCTTTACCCAGCCATATGCCGTGTACAGCTTCAAAATGACGTTTTATCATGTACACAGATTGTTTGCTGTAATAACATTCTACTTTCTGAGGTTCAGGTTGTGTTTGGCCCGGGCGGTTGCCTGATGGTAAACCTACTTTGTAGTTTTTAATCAGTTCATAACTTTTCAAAAACTCATTGTACAGCAATGAAACCGAACTGCCCGCATCTGTTCCGTTGTTGGCCACAAAACTTAATCCATAAGCCTGCCAGTCATATCTGGCAGAACGTATTTTCAGGAAAATTTGGTTGGCTACTGCCAGTGCATACCTTTTTCTTTTCAGGTCGGTAAAGGAGTTGAGCACATCTGTGTTGTTGCCGTTGCCGAACAGTAAATATTCTAAGGCCAGAAAACCTCTGGTGTCTCGCGCAAAATTGTTGAACAGGGTATCGTTGGTGTTGATGTAGTTTTCAGTTGCGGTTACGTTTACCGGAAATGTACCCAACTCTTCAGCTAAGGATTTATTTACCCCTTGCTCGGCTGCAGGACCAAAAGTAAAAGGCCGAATGTACTGAAACAGTTCAAAGGCTCTTTTCCATTGTTCCTGTGCTATCTTTAAATTGATTTCATCAGGGTTTTGAATAAAGAACTCTATGAATTGTTTTAACGTTTCCGTTTCCTCGGCACATACCCTGAATGCAGGTTGAATAATGTTGCCACTAAAATGTTGCAGCATTACGGTGCGGTCGAAACCGTTATCGTTGTCAGGCGTTTTGTCTGTACATCCTGTTACAACCAGCAACAGAATAACCAGCAACGAATGAGTAAACTTCTTCATGTTGAACCTGTTTAAAACCAAGCGGCAAAGATACATGATTATCTGGCCTGAGCAGCTACCCAGTTCGTTTTAAAGTCTTCAATATCCTGGTCGCTGAAACCGTAAATATTTTTCAGTTGGTTGATTACCTGAGTAAGCTTTGGCAACTGGTTAAATGTATCTGTAATAAATAATTCAGAGGTAGTGGTACCGGTTGCAGGAGCCAGCAATAAGGTGAGTATTTCGTCAATCTGTGCATCGGTTATTTTTTTATCACTTTGGCTGATGGTTCTCCAACCGTGAATAAAACCAACACACTCAGAATAGCTGTGCATAGCACCCGCCTTTTGAGCATCGGTTAAATTGGTGCCGTTTAATGTACCTATAACACTGTGCAGGTAATTGATTATGGTAGCTGCATTACCTTTTTCCCAGTTAAGTTTTATGGCTTTGATGGCTTGCTGTTGGTCAGCAGCGTAAAGCGGACCGGCTTTTACCGCAGCCTGCAGTTTAATGAGGTTGTTTTTGATGTTGCTGTACATGCCTTTGCCGTCATTTTTATCTCTGCGGGCAATGTAGCCTGCTGCATAAGCATCGGGCTTGTTGTGTTTTGTAGCATCGTTACTGTTGGGAAACGTGGGGTTACTGCCAAACAGGCAAAGCACGCGGTCGGTAGTAGCTGTGCTTAGCGTACCGTTTAATACTTCACAGGCCTGGTTGTATAACAAAGCAGCGTACAAACCTTTATCAATCATTTGCTCCGGTTCTAAACCATCAGCGTTAAACAAATAACCTCCGTAAACACCACCGCTGGCAGAGGCACTATCAGGGCGATAGGTTTTACCCGATGCATCAGCTGCTTGTTTTAAGAAACCTGATGCTGTGCTGGTAATTAATGCACCGTAATAAGGTGTGGTTTTTACTTGCAGGTCAGCATACAAACTGATGAGGGTACTGAATTGTAAGTTATTGCTGATGCTGCGCCCTTTTTTTACTTCATCTACCAAAGCTTTAAAGTTGGTGAGCACAGTTTTTTCATTTGTACTGTTAAGTGCATAGCTGCTGCTATCATATTGTTGCGGTACAGTTAAAGGTGGCAGAGTGGTAGTATCATCTCCTTCGTCTTTTTTACAGGAGGTAAATGCTAAACCAAGTACTAAGGCGCTAAATATCAATTTTTTCATTACGCTATCTTTATTTAGATTAATTATAAATAGTCTGCAAGTATACGTAACTCAACTACTCAGGTCAAGTCTGTGGCGAGTATTCTTAGATTAATTCTAAATAGTAGACTTATCTGCCTGATATTGAACACTAATTTTTACAACTACTGACAAAAATCATGTTTGATTGAGACGGAGGGAAAGGACGGGTAAATATTTAGTTTTATTGATACTTTTGAAATACGTGAGGGTAGTGTTACAAACTCAATAAAGTTGAGTTCTCGTTGCAATAGAGGACTAGTTCAAGGGTTGTTTTAACCATTTAAGCGAATTAAAGGTGCCGTTAATCTTATAGCTGTATTCGCTTCTAAAATTTACGCCCAATTGCATTTGTGCCCTATAGCCATTACTTTTACTTGAAATTTATCGGGAATGGCTGCACAATCCTTCAATTATTTTTTAGAGATAAACGAACCAAACCTTCGTATACATTCCCATATTGGAGTTATATACGAAGGTTTATATCGCATATAAACGAGTTAGCACCAATGTTACAGAAGACATATAACACTATGCAGTTAACTCGAAAATTCAATTTCATTCGGCAGACAACAATTTTGTTCGCTTTGACGATGTTATTTATCACTTGCCTGACAAATGAGGCATTTGGAAAAGGTTGCTCGGGGACGTATTTTATTAGCGGGACAGCATATACAGCTGATAAGACGATTTTAAAAAATGTTACTTTAACTGTAAAGTTTGGAGAGGAAACTAAAACGGTATTAACGGACATCAATGGCCATTTTGAAATTGAATTGGCTTGGACAAGTGCTTGCCCATCTGGCAGGACAAAAGAACAACATAAGCAAGACAATAAGAAAATTAACCCACGGCTTATTTACCTTAGTTATGCTGACAAAGAACTTAAATTGGAGAATAAATGGGAAAAATTTGCGGACTGTTTCCCTGACTCGAAAGACGCGGTAACTTGGAAAAAAGATTTATATTTTTCTACCGACTGAAAATTATGACAGAAAGAAACACTGGTGCTAACAGCACATTGGCAATAGGCGGGGTTTCGTCTCCGTTTGACAGTTTTGTGGTTACAGAAAGTTCAGTTCTCCGAAATAAATATAGTGCTAAAAAGCCCGCCCATCGCCAATCTGCATTCCAAGATTAAAAACAAGTTTTTTAATCTTTTTTTTTCAGGCAGCATACTGGTTGAGTTCAACATAGGGAGTTCCTCTGTTAATTGTTGCAAATATTCTTGACACCAGTTTGTTTCTTATAATATTTAGCACCACCATTTTGGGTTTGCCTTCTTCCACTCTCTTGTGGTAATATG